>JAZQMA010000034.1:0-38098 GCA_045543035.1 Acutalibacteraceae bacterium
ATAGATGTAATCCTCTTCCGGCTTAAACCAATCATAGGTTGAGTCGGACCAATGAACAAAAAAGGAATCCAGCTGCTTTAGCTGTATAAAATTAACATTACCGTAAGGGGCACGAAGGAATAATGGTCTTTCCTCTGTTATAAGCTCAATAGCGTCTGCGCCCTTTGTTATATCAGCCTGTATTTCCTCTAAAGAGGCTTTATAAAAATCAAGGTGGCTGTAAGTATGGTTACCTATAAGATGTCCGTCCTCGTGGGCTCTTTTTACAACCTCAGGATTTTTTTCAGCCTTTCTGCCTATAACAAAAAAGGTTGCCTTTGCACCGTAAAAATCCAGACCATCAAGAAGTGCTGTTGTGTAATCCGAAGGTCCGTCATCAAAAGTTAATGCGATAGCTTTTTCCCCTACACCACTTTCACCTATATCAAGACGAACTGTTCCGTCGGGAATACAACGGGAAAGAATACACAAAACAAGAATAAAAGGTATTACTACTAATATATCATCAATAATTTTACTTGTTCTTTTCTTTTTCTCTTTTTTCATATATGTATCAGAGCAGAGCTCTGTTCTCCTTTTGTTTGTAAGTATATATTACCACATATTTACACATATTGAAACAATTGTAACAAGAATGTAAGAATTTATTAATAAAAATATAAAAAATAAAAGACGACCAATTTGGTCGGCTCTAATAAAATTTGAATTATTTTTTGAAAAGACCAAGGATATCAACAATATCGTCATCTTCTTCAGCAGGAGCTGTTGTTGCTTCTGCAGCAGCGCCTGATTTATTTACAAAACCATTTGAATCCTTGCCGAAGCCTGTTGCGATAACAGTAACAATCATTTCATCATCAAGCTTTTCATCGAATGCTACACCGAAGATGATGTTTGCGTCTGCATCTGCAGCAGCTGCGATAATGCTTGCTGAAACATCAACATCATCAAGAGAAATATCAGGCGAAGAGGTAATGCTGATGATAACGCCCTTTGCACCCTGAATTGTTGTTTCAAGAAGAGGACTGGAAACAGCTGCATTTGCTGCTGCCTCTGCCTTTTCCTTACCTGTTGCACGACCAACACCCATATGTGCGTGACCTGCATCCTTCATAACTGCAGTAACGTCTGCAAAGTCGAGGTTGATAAGACCGGGAACTTTAATAAGCTCGGAAATGCTCTTAACACCCTGACGAAGAACATCATCTGCAACATCGAAAGCGTTAGCAAATGTGATTTTCTGATCAGAAACGAGTTTAAGTCTTTCGTTAGGAATAACGATAAGGCTGTCAACATGCTGAGCAAGCTCTGCGATACCTGCTTCTGCCTGCTGCATTCTTCTCTTACCTTCAAAAGCAAAAGGCTTTGTTACGATACCAACTGTGAGGATACCGTTGCTTTTTGCAATTTCTGCAATAGCGGGAGCTGCACCTGTACCTGTGCCACCGCCCATACCTGCAGTGATAAATACCATATTTGCGCCGTTGAGAGCATCAACAATTGCATCTCTGCTTTCTTCAGCTGCTTTAAGACCCATTTCGGGACGAGCACCTGCACCACGGCCACCTGTAACCTTTTCACCGATCTGAATTTTATGAGTTGCTTTAGAGAATGTAAGCACCTGTTTATCTGTGTTGATAGCGATAAATTCAACGCCCTGAACACCTGAGCTTACCATACGGTTGATAGCGTTTCCGCCGCCACCGCCGACACCGATAACCTTTATCTGAGTAACATCTTCAAAATCGTTTGCAATTTCAAAGTTCATTTTTCTTCCTCCTATTTTATACGATACGTGTCTGCACACGTATAACTATTATACATCTTATAAATATTAACACACAATTTGTGCAATAGCAAGTTTTTTTGAGAAATTTTTATTTATTTTGTTATTTTTTAGCATTTTCTTTCTTCTCGGTCTTATCAGAACCCGACTTAAAGTATACATAAGGTTCAGTTTTCAAATCAAGAGTACCTTCTGAATAGGCATTAATCTCATTTTCTTTTTCCAAAGCAGCCATACCTCTTGCAAGCTTTGTTTCGATATTTGTAAGACTGCCGACAGCAAAGGTAATTCTGTCATCATATTTGATTTTAATATCATTAATATTCTTTAAATCAATTTCTGTAAGAAGCTGCATATCAGCATTCTTTATCGCTTCAAAAAGCTTTATAAGAGCTTCGGTTTTCTTTTCATTTGTAAGAACGACCTTTTCTCCCTCAATATATTCTTTGAGCTTTACATTGTTAATAACCGCAACATTTTCTTTTAAAATAGATGCGTTTTTATCAAGCACCTTACCTGTTTCGTCAAGAAGAACAAAGCCTTTTTTGGTTGTGATTGCAGCAACCTCTTTTGCCGCTTCAACATTTATTATTACTGTATCAGGTAATTTCCTTTCAACAGTCACACTTTTTATATAAGGCAAATCCTTGGAAAGCTTCTGAGAAAGCTTCTCTTCATTTACCTTAAAGAGATTTTCTCCTATTTCTATTCCGCTCTTCTCTGTAACCATTTTATCGGAATATACCTTATCACCGCTGATGGTAATGGTATTAATTTTAAAGAACAGAGAAAAAACAAGAACCAGACCAACACACATAACAACAAGCGCCAGTAAAATTGAAAGAATATGTTTTTTCATCTTTCTTCTGCGATTCATTTTCTTTTTATTTATTGAGCGCACTTCATCTCGTGATAACTGGGTGTTTCTGTTATTTTTTGGCGGTTTTATTACCGTCTTTTTTCTTGATTTTTTACGGCTTTTGTCTTCCATTTCAATTCGCCTTTCTTCTTACATCTGCATTAAGCATTGAAAGATTATTTTCAAAATCCTCATAACCTCTATCGATAAATTTTGTGTTTTTAACAGTTGTTACTCCATCTGCACAAAGTCCTGCCAAAACTAAAGCTGCGCCACCTCGCAAATCAGGTGAAACAACCTCTGTACCGTAAAGTCTCTCAACTCCGTCAATTACGGCAACTCTGCCCTCCATCCTTATTTTTGCTCCCATTCTCACAAGCTCGGGAATATGCTTGAAACGGCTTTCAAAAATATTTTCCACTATAACACTTGTGCCATTTGCAACACAAACAAGTGTTGTAAAGGGCGCCTGCGCATCTGTGGGGAAACCGGGATAGGGTTGGGTTATGATTTTATCTATTCTGTTAAGTCGCCTCGGTGCTTTAAGACGTATTTCCTTGCACCTTATATTAATGTGGCAACCCGCCTCTTCAAGAGGGGGAATTATTGCATTAAGATGAACGGGATTAGTGTTTTCGAGAACCACATCTCCCCCTGTTACCGCTCCTGCAATAAGATATGTAGCGCAAGCAATTCTGTCACAAATAACGGAATATTCACAAGGATTGAGCCTTTCTTTTCCGACTACTGTTATAACACTTTCTCCTGCGCCATATATTTCCCCGCCGCATTTATTGAGAAAATCGCAAAGGTCAATTATTTCAGGCTCTCTTGCGGCATTGACAATAGTTGTTGTGCCTTTTGCGGTAACTGATGCGAGAATTGCATTTTCGGTTGCGCCAACACTGGGGAAAGAAAAAGTAATTTTTCTACCATTCAGACCATTCGGGACGGTGCATACAAGCTTCCCGTAATCTTCTGCAATTTCAACGCCTAATTGCTTCATTGCATAAATATGCAAATCAATTGGTCTCAAGCCAATTTCACAACCACCGGGCGTTGATATAACCGCTGTTTTCATCCTTCCGAGAATAGCACCAAGAAATATAACCGATGAGCGCATTTCTCTCATTAAGTTTTCGGGGATTTCCGAAGAACTGATATTTGTACTGTCAACAATAATACTGTTACCCTCTCTCAAAACCTTACAACCGAGATTTTTAAGAATTTTAACAGTACCTGCAGTATCTGATAAATCAGGGCAATTATGTATTACTGACACGCCCTCAACAAGAACAGTTGCGGCAAGTATGGGCAAAACGCTGTTTTTTGAACCCTGAACACGAATACTACCACTTATACGACGACCGCCGTTAATTACGAAAGCAGACATAGTGTCGCTCCTTTCGGTTTTTGATAAAACACTCTACGACACATAATATGCTTTCAAAAAATTAATGTTAATTATTTTTTAATTAAACTTACAACAATATCGCAAATTCTTTCAGTTGCATCAGTAACTGCCATTTTACGGGCATTATCACCGATTTCTTTAAGAAGAGCTTTATCTGAAAGAAGTCTATCCATTTCAGCACCCAGCTTTTCACCGTTAAGGTCTTTTTCTTCAATAATTACTGCGGCATTGTTATTAACAAGTGCCATAGCATTATGGAACTGATGATTTTCTGTAACATTGGGTGAAGGAATAAGAATTGAAGGTTTACCGAGAGCCTCAAACTCTGAAAGAGATGATGCACCTGCACGGCAGATTACAAGATCTGCTGCAGAAAGGCACCTATCCATATCGTTAATATATGTACGAACATCTATATTTTCTTCTTTATCCGGGTCAACACCCTTTTCGCGCATCTTGTCCGGAACCCAGAGACCGTACTGACCTGTGGAAACAAGATAGTTATATTTATCTTTTCTGCCGTCTGCAATTGCATCAATAACAGCTTCATTAATTGCTCTTGCGCCTAAAGAACCGCCCATACAAAGAACAAGATGTCTTTGGTCAAAGCCTAACTCTGCTCTTGAAATATCACCATCCGCAGTAAGAAGCTCACCTCTTACAGGAAGACCTGTGATAATGGGTTCATTTTTGCAACTAAGATGCTTTTTAGCGGCTTCAACAGTAAGCATTACTGCATCAACCTTTTCTGCAAGGGCTTTATTTGTTACACCGGGGTAAGCATTCTGTTCGTGAATTGCGGTTGGAATACCCATTTTTGCCGCCATACGAATAACGGGACCGCTTACATAACCACCAAAGCCAACTGCAACATCGGGCTTGAAATCATTTAAAATCTTCTTTACTGCACCTGAGCTTTTAAGAAGACGGGTAACAGTTTTAATATTAGCTTTAATATCTGCAGGAGAAAAGCCTCTTTTAAAGCCTGAAATTTCAATGGTCTTTAAAGGGAAACCTGCTGCAGGAACAATTTTTGCTTCAATTCTGTCAGCAGTGCCAACAAAACAGATTTCTGCATCGGGATACTGCTTTCTTATTTCACCTGCAACTGCAAGGGCAGGATTAACGTGACCGCCTGTGCCACCTGCTGCGATTAAAACTTTCATAAACTCACACCTTTTGCTTTTTCGATTTACTGAATGAATAAAGTCTCGGCAAATCTGCCTGACGGGAAACGCTTAATAAGAAGCCCATTTCACCTAAGGTTACCAGGGTTGAAGAGCCACCATAGCTAAAGAACGGTAAGCTGATACCTGTATTAGGCAAGGTATCGGTTACAACTGCCACATTGAGAGCAACCTGCAAACCAATCTGCATCATAATACCGAATGCAAGTAACGCTCCGAAGCGGTCTCTTGCTCTCATTCCGATATAAATACCTCTCATAATCAGAAGAGCGAAAAGACCAAGAACAAGGCAACAACCCACAAAGCCTAACTCTTCACCGATTATTGAGAAAATAAAGTCTGTATGAGATTCGGAAACATAGAAATATTTTTGCTTTGAATTACCAAGGCCTGAACCAAAGAAACCACCTGAACCGAGAGCAAACAATGAATGGTTTGTCTGCCAGCGTTTATCTGTATCAGTAAGGTCTTTATTGAGCCATGAACCGATACGATCTGCCATATAGTCTTTCAAAACAGGTATATCATCATAGAAATTAATTACGATAACCAGAACAATTACTGCGGCAATACCGCCTATTATAAACCATCTTGCTCTACCTTCTCCCATCCAGAGCATTGCAACACCGAAAAGAAGAATAAGAATAGCACCTGAAAGATGGCTTCCTAAAAGAACAAAGCCTGCAGTCAAAGCTATAAAGAAGGCATAAAAGAAAAGAGTAACCGTGCCTTCTGTAAAAACTATTTTACCGTTTGTTATATCAGCCAGCTTAACTGCCCAATTAACCTTTGATGGTCTTGTGCTTACCATTTTCTTATGGTTTTTATCAAGACCTGTTGCACAGAAAAGAACAACTGCAAACTTTGCAATTTCTGATGGCTGAATATCAAAAGGACCAAGGTCTAGCCAACGGTTAATCTCTCCGCCCTTAATTTTACCGATTATGATAGTTAAAATAACAAGTCCCCAGGAAGCTACCAAAGCAAAATTAGCAAAATGTTTAAGCTTTTTATAATCAAGTCGGGAGAAAACATACATAACTGTAAGTCCCAGACCCATAAATATTATTTCTCTGAAGAAAAAGTGAAGACTGCTTTCACCATCTGTTTCATAATAGGAATAGGCATAGCTTGAGGATAACAGCATTACAAGACCAAACGCCATCAACCCCAACATTATGATAAAAAACGGTATATCCATTCCGTTGCTTACAAACAAACCGGAAAGTAACTTGTTCTTTTTATTCATAGCCGACTCCTAAAAATTGTTTTTGATAAATTCTTATTTCAAATTACCGAAATAAACCAGAAGAATTGCGGCAATACCGCCTAAAAGGTTAACAAGAGAGAAGATTTTAACAATCTTAACCTCTTTCCAACCGCACATTTCAAAATGGTGATGAATTGGTGCCATTTTGAAAATTCTTTTACCGTGAGTGAGTTTGAAATAACCAATCTGAATAATATCAGAACCAAACTCTGCTACATAGATAATACCGATAAGCAAGATAATAAAGGGGCAATCAATTGCATAAGAAAGAGCAACAATCATACCGCCAAGGAACATTGAACCAAGGTCACCCATCATAACCTTTGCAGGGTGCCAGTTCCAGATAAGGTAACCGACAAGTCCGCCTGCAAGTGCTGCTGCAAGAAGGCTTACGCCCAAGCAATTGCGAAGAGCACCTATAACAATAAAGCTGACTGCGGCAGTTACCGTTACAGAACCGCAAAGTCCGTCAATACCATCAGTAAAGTTTACTGCGTTTGTTGTGCAATAAATAACCGCGACACCGATTACCCAGAAGAAAATCTTTGTTTCTATCATACCAACAAAAGGAATGAACATACTGCCTGTCGGGTCATTTATGAAAAGAGTAAGAAGATAGCCTACCATAAGAACTATCTGAAGAACTGTTTTCTGCAAAATGGTAAGACCCATATTACGCTTTTTAACAACCTTGATATAGTCATCAAGAAAACCGATGAAAGCAAAGCCAAGAGCCATAACAAGACCGCCCCAGACCTTGATATTCATAGATTTTTCAACAATTTCATTTGTGCCGATAATATCGCCACCAAGTAATTTATCAATTAAAACAACAACACCGAATGCAACAAGAGTACCAACAATAAATAGAATACCACCCATTGTTGGTGTACCTTGTTTATTCTTGTGCCATTTGGGACCTATTTCAAGAATAGTCTGCCCGAATTTGAGTTTATGTAAAAAAGGAATTACTACATAACCCAATGCGAAAGATATAGCAAATGCAACAACTGCCGCAACTGCACAAGCGATTATAATATTCATACTTCCCACTCCTTATACAATGCCGTGAATATTTCTTCCATTTTCATTCCGCGACTGCCTTTAAAGAGAACAGTATCCCCTTCTTTAAGGTTTTCTCGCAGATAATTTGTTAATTCCGCTTTATTCCTGAATGTTTTTGCAACTCCTCCACTTTCAATGAAAGCTTTTGCAATATCTTCTGCAGCTTCACCAAAGGTAACAACAAGAGCACATTCTGTTTCAAAAGCTTTTTCGCCTACTCTGATATGAGCTTCTTTACTGAAATCGCCAAGTTCAAGCATATCGCCTAAAACTGCAACAGTTCTTTTGATTTTTAGGCTTTTGAGAGTTTCGAGAGCGGCGCACATACTGTCAAGGTTTGCATTATAGCAATCCTCAATAAATGTCATACCCTTAACAGATGTTATTTTCTGCCTCATACCCTCGGGAGCGAAATTGCGAAGACCTCTGACACATTCTTCCAAAGTCATTCCCAAAAGAAGACCTACCGCAATAGCACACAAGCCGTTATAAACGTTATGTATACCCTGCGACGGAACAAATGCTCTTGCGGTTTCGTTTTTATATTTAACGGTAAAACCGCTTCCAAGTGATGTTGGGTCAATATTTTCTGCGGTAACCTCCCCACCATCAAGACCGAAACGGATTACTTTATAATCATCTGCCTGAACTTTATTAAGAATATCGCTGTCACCATTAATTACGAGGGGTGAACCTGCTTTCATACCATCAAGAATTTCGGATTTAGCTTTTAAAATACCGTTTCTTGAACCTAAATTTTCAATATGAGCAGTTCCCACATTGGTTATAACACCAATATCAGGGCAAACAGTTTTTGAAAGACGGGAAATTTCGCCGAAATGGTTCATACCCATTTCAATTACTGCTGCTTCGTGAGAATTTTCCAATCTGAAAAGTGTTTTCGGAACACCAATTTCGTTATTCAGATTGCCCTCTGTTCTTAAGGTATTGAATTTCTCGCTCAAAACCGCATAAATCATACCTTTTGTTGTTGTTTTACCAACGCTACCTGTAAGAGCAACAAAGGGAATATTAAAATTCTGCCTATAACCTGCGGCAATATCTAAAAGAGCTTTACCTGTATCTTCAACAAGAATTACTCTATGGTCGTTTCCATCATATTTTGAACAAACAACAGCTTTTGCACCTTTCAAAAGCACATCGGGCACGAAATCATTCGCATCAAAACGTTCACCTTTAAGCGCAATGAAAAGTGTTGTTTCGTCAACATCTCTGCTATCTGTTGAAATTTTTTCAACAAAGCCATCAAGATTTGTTTTAACACCGCACCATTCTGCTATTTTTTTTAGTGATATTTTTTCCATTAAAAACCACCTTCAAGAATTTCAGCTACTACCTCGCGCTCATCATAATGAACACGTTCTTTACCTATTACCTGATATGTTTCGTGACCTTTACCTGCGAGAAGAATTGCATCGTCTTTTTCCGCTATTGAAATAGCTTTTTTTATTGCTTCACTTCTGTTGGTAATGGTAATTATTTCCTTATTTTGAGTATCTATTCCCTGAAGAATATCTTTTATGATTTCTTCAGGCTCTTCAGTTCGGGGATTATCGCTTGTTACAACAACAATATCGGAAAGCTCTGCAACAACTCTGCCCATTTTCGGGCGTTTGGTTTTATCTCTGTCGCCACCGCAACCGAAAAGGGTTATAACTCTGCCTTTTGTAAAGCCACGAACTGCACTGATTGCTTTTTCAAGTCCGTCAGGACTATGCGCATAGTCTATTATAATACTAAAATCAGTATTTGTCTTTAAAACCTCAACTCTTCCGCTGACACTTTTTGCATAAAATATGGCATTGATTACTTTTTCCAAATCAAATCCCAGACTATTTACAACTGAAATTGCGGTAAGAGAATTATAAACAGAAAATCCACCGGGAATATGGAAAACAACCTTTTGACCGTTTAAATCGTACTCAACTCTATCGGAGAAAAGCTCAACATTTTCCGCTTTATAATCAGAATTTTCATTGATTGAATAATCTGTTGCGGGAGCTTCTATGCCCTCTCGCATAAAGTTGGAGGCTTCGTCATCATTATTGAAAATCGCTTTATCGCAATTAAGGAACAAGTTTTTCTTGCATTTTTTATATTCATCAAGGGTACCGTGATAATCAAGGTGGTCCTGAGTAAGATTTGTGAAAGCACCAACAACAAAATGAATACCTGCAAGGCGCATCTGATGGAATGCCTGCGAAGAGGTTTCCATTACACAATATTCAATACCCTCATCAACCATCATTTTGAAAAGTGCGTGCATATCATAAGGGTCGGGAGTGGTGAGCTCTGTATGGAAATCTTTATCGCCAACCATATTTTTAACTGTACCGATAAGACCGCTCTGAACGCCTAACTCTTTAAGAATATCTTTAATAACGAATGCTGTTGTTGTTTTTCCGTTTGTGCCTGTGATACCGATAATTTTCAATTTATCGGCACTTCTGCCGAAAAGATTTTTGCACATAAGAGCATAAGCTTCGCGGGAATTTTCAACAATAATCTGCTCTTTAAGACCTAAATCTCTTGTTACGATTACGGCTTTTGCGCCTTGCTTCAAAACATCTTCTGCAACAGAATGACCATCAAACCGAGCACCTGTTACACAAACAAAAGCGCAACCATCTTTGATATTACCGCTTTTATCGGTAATATCTGTTATTTCTCTGTCCTCATAAGTATTGAGGACTTTTACATCTTCTAAAAGTTGGGAAAGGAGCATAATTTTAACCTCCGTTAATTTAAATGCGGAATTCGGAATGCGGAATGCGGAATTAAGCTTCGCGAGTGAGAACAAATTTGTTAATTCGGAAATTACATAACCTTATAATTGCTTAGAGAAATTTGATGAAGTAACAGATTTTGCGAACCGAAGCTGTACAAAGGTACTGCGAGTGTGAGCAAAACTGTTAATTCGCAAATTTATCAAGCAATTAGTCATCTTGCACACCGCTTGTTGTCTTGAAGTAAACGGTTATGGTAGAACCGAGCTCTGCTTTTGTGCCTTTTTCAATACTCTGGCGATAGGAAACAACCTCACTATCAAGTGATGCGCCTGCAACCTTGATATTATAACCTGAATTCACAGCGCGTTTATTAGCCTCGCTGATACTGAGACCTGTAAGCTCGGGTACTGTTGATGTTGTTGACACATTACCTGTCTGAGTGTAAAGAATAACAACACCATCAAGAGGAATACTCTGGTCTTTTGCGGGATACTGTGAAATAACCTTGTCACCATCTCCCACAACTCTTGCATTGAAATTATGCTTAGAGAGAGTATCCTTTGCCGCCGCAACGCTCATACCGTTAACATCGGGAGTTGAGGCATTAAGCTTTGCCAACTCATCATCGGAATAAACAGGCTCAACGTTCATATATTTAAGGGTTTGCTCAATTACAACACCTGCAACAGGTGCGGCAATTGCGCCACCACCATGGTTATCAACCTGAGGTTCATCAATAATTATAAGAACTGCTATCTGAGGGTCATCAGCAGGAGCGCAACCAACAAAAGATGCGATATACTCCCCGTCAACAGTAAGCTTTTCTGATGTACCGGTTTTACCTGCAACACGATAACCGGGAATATAAGCATTTCTACCTGTACCGCCGTCAACAACCTGCTCCATCATCTCAAGAACCGCATTTGCAGTGCTTTCTGAAATAACCTGTCTTTTTACAGTTGGTGTTTTTTCATAAACTGTGTTGCCTTCCTGGTCAATCTGCTTTGCAACCACATAAGGCTCCATAAGCTTACCACCGTTTGCAACGGCAGAAACTGCAGTAATCATCTGAATTGCACTTACCTGGAAGGTCTGACCGAAAGCACTTGAAGAAAGCTGAGAAATACCCATATCTTCTTTTTTATGGTAGGTAACACCACCAACGGGATTTGCCTCTGCAGGTAAATCTATTTTTGTTGTTTCTGTAAAGCCGAAAGCTTCAAAATATTTATAGAATTTTTCTGTACCAAGTCTTTGACCGATTGTAATGAAGAAGGGGTTGCAGGAGTTTACAAGACCTTGTGTTGTTGTCTGAACTCCGTGACCCTCTCTTTTGTGACAGTGAATTCTGTTATCTGCAACCTGAATTGCACCTGTGCAATTATAAGTTGAGTTAGGGGTTACAACACCTTCTTCAAGACCTGCTGCTGCAGTAAAAATCTTAAAAACCGAACCGGGTTCATAGGTATCGCTTACAACCTTATTACGCCACATCATATAAACCTGCTCGTTATATGCTTTGGCATATTCTTCTTTATCTTTTATCTTTTTGAGTTCTTTTAAAATGGCTTTATCAGTAATAACCGCTGGATTATTAAGGTCATAATCGGGCATTGTTGCCATAGCAAGAACTGCACCCGTATTAACATCCATAACAATTCCGTAAGCAGATGCAGCTTTATTATCTTTAACGGCCTGAGAAAGACCTTTTTCAAGATAATGCTGAACTGTTTTATCCAAAGAAAGAACAAGACTTGTTCCCTGCTCCGCATCAAATTTAGTTTCATAGTTTGTTGACATTAAATCGCTATGACCATCACGAGCAGTGATAATTCTGCCGGGAACACCTGTAAGAGTATCGTTATATTTAAGCTCAATACCAACTCTGCCATCAGAGTCGATATTCGTCATACCGATAACTGTCGAAGCAAAGCTTCCGTAGGGGTAATATCTTTTTGTATCGGGGTCTATACAAACAATGGCATATAAATCATTTTCGTTAATAAATTTCTGTATTTTAGTTTTCGGACCGTATTCTATTTTGCCCTTGATTTTTACATAACCGTAATCTTTATTGCCGATTTTATTATAAATATCTTTCCAGGTAAGGTCATCATCTTTAAGAATTTCAGCAAGACCTTTTGAAATAAGAGTTCTCTGCTTTTTATCTTTTATTTTAGAAGGGTTTACATATACAAGCCATGCAGAGGCACTTTCCGCAAGAACTTCCATATTGTTATCGTAAATAACACCTCTGTCCGCAGGGATTTCAGTATCGCTTAACTGACCTGATTCTGCAAGAACTCTATACTCATCAGCATTGAAAATCTGGAAATACGCAAGGCGGGCAATATCAACACCGAAACCCAGCAAAAGCAGAATTGCAACCGCAATTATACATCTTTTTTTCAAATTTTTATTCACACGAGTCATAATAAAAACCTACCAAAAAAAGTACAAAATGAGAGTCGAGATACTCAACTCCCATAAATACATATTTTTATTTAGAAAATATATGCAAACAGCTGTTTTATTTTCTTGGAAATATCTTCCTGTCCGCCGACGGTTCTGTCTCCGGACACAACTATCTCATCGCCCTCAGATAAATCTATATAGCTGATTTGATAATTTTCAGCTTTAACCATACCGAGCACGTTTTCTGCATAGTTTTCAATTTTATCAGAGGAGATTTTACTGCTGAGCTCTGCATTAAGCCTTACAGCTTCACCCTCCTGAATATCAATTTTGCTTTCAACGGAAGCAATTTGCTTATCAAGAGCATTGATTCTTGATTCCATCACAAGCAAACCAAGGAAGCATAAACAACCTGCAACACAAGTAAGAATAAGTTGTTTTACAAGTTTATTAACTTTCACAGATGTGGCTTTTCTGTCAACAGTCTGGCTCATACCATTTACTTCAACCGCAGTTGTTATTTTCTTCTGCACTTTTGGTGCAACCTTTGTAACAGGCTTTGCAGTTTTAGTAGTTTTCTGAACTCTCTTTGGTTGCTCAATAACCTGAGGCTCAAACAAAGAAAGGTCATAAGCTGCTGAGCTTCTGTAAGTTGCCATATCTATTCCTCCTGATTATAATTTCTTTGCCGTACGCAATTTAGCGCTACGGCTTCTGTTATTTTCGGTAACTTCTTTACCTGTTGCTTTCACACCCGATGATTTAACAAGGGCTTTAGGACTTTTTCCGCAAACACAAACGGGAAAATCCTTGGGACAAGTGCAACCTTCTTTTAACGTTCTGAAATAATCTTTAACAATTCTGTCTTCCAAAGAATGGAAAGAAATTATTGCAAGAACACCATCTTTATTAAGTGCTTCAAACATATCAGGCAAGGTATTTTCAAGAACAGTTAATTCTGCATTAACCTCAATTCTTATTGCCTGAAAGGTTTTTCTTGCAGGATGTCCGTTTCTTCTGAACTTTGCAGGAATTGCATTGGAAACAATTTCAGCAAGCTCCAAAGTAGTTTCTATCCTCTTTTTATCTCTGGCTTTTACTATTGCATTTGCAACTGAGCTTGCAAATTTTTCTTCGCCGTATTTACTTATTACATTAAATAATTCTTTCTGAGAATAAGAGTTAACAATTTCTTCTGCCGTTGTTCCCTGTTGGCTCATTCGCATATCAAGAGGTGCATCATAATGAAAAGAGAAACCTCTTTCAGCGGTATCAAGCTGATGACTGCTGACCCCTAAATCAGCGATTATTCCGTCAACACCGGTTATATTCAACTCTGCAAGGACTTTTTTTATTTCAGAAAAGTTACTGTGAACAATTGTAACTCTGTTATCGCCTTTAAAGCGATTTGTTACTGTTTCAATAGCATCAGGGTCACGGTCAAAGAGAACCATTCGTCCGTTTTCATCGAGCTTTTTAAGAACCTCTGCAGAGTGACCACCACCACCTGCGGTGCAGTCAACATATATTCCGTCGGGTTTTATATCAAGTGCATTAACTGATTCTTCAAGGAGAACCGAAATATGATTAAATTCCATAGCTCTTTAGAAATCAATATTAAGCGACGCGGTAGGAGTAACATCGAGAATAGCCATTTCTTTCTCCCATTCGGCAGGTGACCAGATTTCAATATGCCTTGTGTTACCAACAATGCAAACCTCGTTTTCGATACCTGCAAATTCTTTGAGTGCGGAATTAAGAGTAAGCCTGCCACCCTTATCAATTTCGCCATAAACAACACCTGAAAGAATTTTTCTTGAAACACGTCTTGTTGTTTCATCGTGCTGGTCGCCTTTTGTAAATTGTTCGTAAAGTTCGTTCCAACCCTCTTCGGAATACATATACAAGCACTTTGTGCTGGGGTCGGGAGATTTTATTAAATACGCTTCAACACCCATTTTTGCGCGGAGAGAGGCAGGGACTTTAAAACGGTTTTTTTCATCAAGGGTATGATTAAACTGACCGCAAAACATAGCCAAACTCCTTTCAAAACAGTGTTTTTAGTGTTAAAATCGAGACACTTTGACCCTTTTTAGAACACTTCGCTCCACTATTATAGAAAATTTAGCCCACAATGTCAATAGTTTTACACAAAAAAAGCCGATAGTTTCAAGGCTTTTTTGCCTAAAACTATCGGTTTTTTCATTTATTGAAATTCAATTGAATTTTTCTAATAAATCAACAGCATCTTTCATTATATTCTGAGCTGTCTCATTTGAAATTCTATCTTTTTTATACTCAAAGCCAATTGTTGCATTATCTCCATTTTCCACAAATGTAATCAAAGTTGTTGAACGCATTTTCAAAGGCTCTGATAAAACAACATCATCAAAGAAGCTGAGGTTATTCCATTTTTTCTGATTAAGGTTATAGGAGCAGAACTCCCCTACAACTTCGTTAGCACAACCATATACCTCTGCAAGTTTTTTAGAATACTTATGATGAAATTCTCCGGCACAATACATATATTGAGAATCAGCAAAGCTTGCAGGAAGGCGCATAAAGAGAAATTCATTATAGAAGGTTGTAAACGCGCTCGTAACTCGCTTATATATCTCCCCATGAAAAGCTTCAGCTTTATTTTCAATAGTAGCAGGAGTTTTTTTGTTTTTAGTTCCCCCCACCGTTACAATTCCGTTATATGCACCAATCTGCATTTTACAACCATCCGAGAAGAACACTCTTTCATTTGCCTGAACATTAAGTTTTCGGTATTTTCTTTTACCGCCAACAAGCTTCACTAAGCTCTCATAAAATGCAAATGCAACTATCGACGAAACATCCACATTTTCCTTATGAGCAAAGCTTTTCAAATTGCTAAGAGTTTTCTCATCAATCCGGAAAACAATACTGTTCTGTTCTTGTTTAGCAGTTATGTATTTCTTACGGGCATTCTCATAATCACTATAATTAAAAACCTTTGTTTTCTTCTGCCAACCAACATCCAACTCGGAAGAGAGTTTATCAATAACCACCGAAAGAACATTCGATGGCAGTTGCGACACTTCGGAAAGAACAATAATTTCCGAAGGAGCAACAGAAGCCACATCATTTTTATAAATATTCACAAACTCATCCGCAAGATACATAAGAGCGCGGACATCTGCCACAACCGTATGAGCAAAAATCCCTAAAGTACTGTTATTTATAATCACAAAGGAAAACAGTTTCTCACGGAAATCAAGCCCATCCGCTTTCATTTTATCAACAAAGCTCTTTTCATCCCCTTGATATAATTCCAAACACGGTTCTTTTGCCCCTGTTACGAGAAACGCATCACCATTTTCACACAACTCAATGCCACAAGTGAGAACAGGTTCTTTAAGCAAAAGTGTTTTAAACGCCCTTTGGCATTTGATAACATCAAATTCTTCTATTACTTTTCCTAAAAAGCAAACACAATTATCAAATTCAAAGAGGCGATTTCGCGTTAAACCCAACTTGAATTTTTCAGACATCACTTCTCCTCCGCTTCAGAACAACGGGTGATTTTTTCAATCAGTGCTTGTTTGATACCCCAGAGTTTGCCCGAAAAATCCACATAATACTTATGGGGATTTTCAAATCTGGTAACTTCCTCCCAAAGAGCAGACACCTGTTCGTTACAGTATGTTCTCACATCTTCAAGGTTCGGGCAATCATACACACATTTACCATCTTCAAAAATCTTAACAAGCATTTCTCTTGCAACAAAATTATCAACAGTTTTTCTTTTCCATGTAAAATCAGGGTCAAAAAGAGAATAGCTTTTCTCTTCGCTGATATTTTCACTATCGAGAGTAAGAACATCAGCAATTGCTTTTCCGCTTTCCATATCAAAAAGACGCCAAACTCTTTTTGAGCAGGGTGTTGTGATTTTATTGACGTTGTTACTTACCATTATAGCAGGAGTTTTCACACCGTCTTTTTCAGTTTCACAAAGCTTATAAACACCATCAAGCACAGGTGATGATGCAGAGGTTAAAAGCTTCTCCCCAACAATAAAGCCATCAATTTTTGCACCTTGATTAAGCATATCTTTAATAAGAGTTTCATCAAGTGAGTTTGAGGCAAAAATATCACAATCAGGGAAGCCCGCTTCATCAAGAAGCCTTCTTGCTCTTTTAGAAAGATATGTCATATCTCCGCTATCAATAATAATACCTGCAGGTCTTAAGCCTTTAGGAACAAGAACTGTGTTAAAAGCTTCAATTGCGTTTTTTACGCCACTGTCAAGAGTATCATAGGTATCAACAAGAAGAGCACCCTCTTCTCCATGTTCTTCAAGATAAACTTTAAATGCTTCAAGCTCATCATCAAAAAGCTGAACCCAACCGTGACCCATCATTGTAACAAGAGGAATATTATATTTTTTCGACGCAGGATAAAGAGTTGTTGCATTAACACCACCTACAAAAGCTGCCCTCGCACCATCAATTGCCGCATCAAAGCCGTGAGCACGTCTTGCGCCCGATTCAAAAACCTTTCTTCCCTGAGCAGCTCTGACTACACGGTTTGCTTTTGTTGCAATAAGAGTCTGGTGGTTTATTGTGTTAAGCAAAAGCGTTTCAATAAGCTGAGCCTGAATAGCAGGACCCTGTACTTTCACAATAGGTTCATTGGGAAACACAGGAGTTCCTTCCGGCATGGCATAAACATTACAAGAAAATTTAAAATCCCTCAAATAATCTATAAGTTTCTCTGAAAAGCCCATTGATTTCAAGTTTTCCAATTCATCTTCATCAAAAGAAATATCAGAAAGCTTTTCAATCAACTGGTGAAGTCCTGACATAATAGCAAAACCGCCTGAATCAGGAAGCTCTCTGAAGAACATATCATAAGTAACAATGGTGTTTTCCATACCGGCAGAAAGCAACCCTTCTGCACTAGTAAGACAATTATAGTCAGCAAAAAAATCTTTACCGAAAATCATACTTTACCTCCGAAAACAAAATGATTTTCACTTAACTATTATTTTATCACATTAAATAACTTATAGCAAATATTTTTCTGATTTTTACAATATATTTACTTAAATCTGCCGTACACAATAGTATTTGTTATTGAAAAATTATTTTCTATGTGATATTATGTAGTTGTAGGTGCATAGTTCAGCACCAATAATTGAAAGGGGTACCGATATGAGGGTAAGAAAACAACCTGTCGGCACCCGCAACATCTGTGGAGCCAAGGTCGAACAAAGACGCAAGGAAATCGGGATGAAACAAAAAGACCTATTAACTCAATTGCAGATTCGCGGTGTCGATCTCAATGCATCAGGGCTTTCTAAGCTGGAAGGTCAGGTTCGTTCCGTATGCGATACAGAGCTTATTGCATTATCGGAAGTTTTAGGCGTTTCCGTTAATTGGCTTTTAGGTTTAGAATAAAAAATCAAATTGAAAACTGCTTGTTCTTAAAGGAGCAAGCAGTTTTTGTTTTATTTTGCCATTACTATTACCGCGTTTTTTTCATATCATACTTCAGAACAAAGCAATCAAAAATCCATTTTTGTTGATTTTTGTCGAATTATATGTTAATATAATACAAATCCGAGAAAGTGTGGTGGTGCAAAATGCTATTATGTCATAGAATGAAGCAATTCAGAGAATATAACAACTTAGATTGCAAAATACTTGCGGAAGTTCTTGGCATCACCGAAAATGAGTACAAGGATTTTGAAAGCAACAAAGTCACACCAACAATAGATATAATCACCACTCTCGCTAAACTTTACAAAGTTACGGTTGATGAATTTTACGGCAACACCCCTCGCCTTTCTCTTCACAGCCAAGAACACGATATGCTGTTTGATGATGTCAGTGAAAACACTTTAAAAATGTCTGATTTATCATGGGAAGAAGCTCAGCTTATTCTTTATTATCGAGCACACAAAGATGATGACGATGATGAAATAATTAAAAAGATTTTAGAAAAGAAAGTTTGATAAAAATGCATAACCCCCACTGCAATTTCAAAAAATTGCAGTGGGGGTTATATAATTATTCAACAATTAAAATTTAACAATTTCGCCCATCATACCGGGAGTTGCGAAAGCAGCGTTGCTTTCATCTGTATCAATATGCATTGCAGGAGCAAAGTTGGGATGAACACGGCAAACAACATCACCAAAAATAAGTGAACGGCCGTCAGATTCAACCTTAACGCCAACAACCTCTTTATCTTCAACACCGAATTCTGCTGCAGCATCGGGAGTAAGGTGAATGTGTCTCTTAGCAACGATTACGCCTTCTTTAAGCTCAACTTCGCCTTTGGGACCAACAAGCTTGCAGCAACCGCTGCCTGCAACATCACCGCTTTCTCTTACGGGAGCAACTGCACCGATCGAACGAGCATCGGAAGCAGAAATTTCAACCTGTGAAGAGGGTCTTGTAGGGCCAAGAATAGAAACCGCCGGGAACTGACCTTTTGCACCAACAACAGCAACTCTTTCTTCACAAGCAAACTGACCGGGCTGAGAAAGGTCTTTTTTAGGAGTAAGCTCGTAGCCTTCACCGAAAAGAACATCGAGGTCTTCTCTTGATACGTGAACGTGGCGAGCAGATGTTTCAATAAGTACCTTTGACATATTTATTACCTCATTTCAAGACATTTAGCCTCTCCGACAGAGAGGCTAAAAACAAAATCAATTATTTACAAGCTTCTTCGATAGCAACTGCGCAAGCAACGGTCATACCAACCATGGGGTTGTTACCTGCACCGATTAAGCCCATCATCTCAACGTGAGCGGGAACTGATGAAGAACCTGCAAACTGAGCGTCAGAGTGCATACGGCCCATTGTATCTGTCATACCATAGGAAGCGGGACCTGCAGCCATGTTATCGGGGTGAAGAGTACGACCTGTACCGCCACCTGATGCAACTGAGAAGTATTTAACACCGTTTTCGTTACACCATTTTTTATAGGTACCTGCAACGGGATGCTGGAAACGAGTGGGGTTAGTTGAGTTACCTGTGATGGAAACACCAACGTTTTCAAGTCTCATAATTGCAACGCCTTCAGGAACATTATCTGCACCGTAGCAACGAACTTTAGCTCTGTCACCGTTGGAGTAAGCTGTTTCATTAACAACTTTAACTGTTTCTGTATAGGGGTCAAACTCTGTCTGAACATATGTGAAGCCGTTGATTCTTGAAATAATCATTGCAGCATCTTTGCCGAGACCGTTAAGAATAACGCGGAGAGGCTGTGTTCTAACTTTGTTTGCGTTAAGAGCAATTTTAATAGCGCCTTCTGCAGCAGCGAATGATTCGTGACCTGCAAGGAAGCAGAAGCATTCTGTTTCTTCAGAAAGGAGCATTTTACCAAGGTTACCGTGGCCAAGACCAACCTTACGGTTATCAGCAACTGAACCGGGGATGCAGAAGCTCTGGAGACCTTCACCGATTGCAGCAGCAGCATCAGCAGCCTTTGTACAACCCTTTTTGATAGCGATAGCACAACCTACTGTGTATGCCCAAACAGCATTTTCGAAGCAGATAGGCTGAGTTTCTCTAACGATTTTATCACAGTCAATGCCTTTAGCAAGTGTGATTTCTTTACATTCTTCAATTGAAGAAATGCCGTATTCTTTAAGAACTGCGAGGATTTTTGCCTCACGTCTTTCATAGTTTTCAAATAATGCCATGTTCGTTTACCTCCTTATTCTTCACGGGGATCGATATACTTAGCAGCATCTGCAAACCTGCCGTAAGTACCCATAGCTTTATTATAAGCTGTTGTGGGATCGTCGCCTTTTTTGATGAAGTCTGTCATTTTGCCGAGAGAAACGAATTCATAACCGATAACCTGATCGTCATCATCAAGAGCCATTCTTGTAACATAGCCTTCAGCCATTTCAAGATATCTTACACCCTTGAGGTTTGTACCGTACATTGTACCAACCTGAGAGCGAAGACCTTTACCGAGGTCTTCAAGACCTGCACCAACTGAAAGACCATCTTCAGAGAATGCAGACTGAGAACGACCGTAAACAATCTGAAGGAAGAGCTCACGCATAGCTGTGTTGATAGCGTCACAAACAAGGTCTGTGTTAAGAGCTTCAAGGATTGTTTTGCCGGGAAGGATTTCACTTGCCATTGCAGCAGAGTGTGTCATACCGGAGCAACCGATTGTTTCAACAAGTGCTTCTTCGATAATACCGTTTTTAACGTTAAGGGAAAGCTTGCAAGCGCCCTGCTGGGGAGCACACCAACCGATACCGTGTGTGAAAGCGGAAATATCTTTGATTTCATAAGCCTTTACCCATTTGCCTTCTTCGGGAATGGGAGCGGGACCATGGTGAGGGCCTTTTTTGACCATACACATTTTTTCAACTTCATGTGAATAATTCATGATGTCTGTTTCTCCTTTCGGATGTTAAATTTTTACCAAATATCATTTTATTACATCTTGTCCTTTAAGTCAAGTAAAATCCTACTTAACGCATTGACAAAATAATAACACAAATCCTGACAAATTTATTAATTTTATATAAAGGTATTGCATTTTTCGATTTACACCAATATAATGTTATATTGGAATTTTATCAATATATAATTCATTTATTTGAATATATATTATTAGTCACACATCAACAGCAATAAATCGGCGAGGTCAAAAATGGTATTTTCAAGTCTTTTGTTTATATACGCGTTTTTGCCGATATGTCTTATTTTCTATTCTCTTATGAAAGGCATAAACGGTAAAAATATCGTTTTGCTTATATTCTCTCTCCTTTTCTATACTTGGGGAGAGCCTGTTTATGTTTTGCTTCTTATATTTATGACCTTTTGGGATTGGTTTTCTGCCCTGCTCATTGAAAAAACACAATCTCACAGCAAGCAGAAATTCTGGTTAATTATTTCTGTTATAGTAAATTTAGGTCTTATCGGCTATTTCAAATACACAGGCTTTGTTCTTTCTAACATTCAAAGCATTTTCGGAATTCCCGAAATTATACCAAAAATCGCATTACCAATCGGAATTTCTTTCTACACATTCCAATTGCTTTCTTATGTAATTGATGTTTACAGAAAAGAAGTTCCTGCACAGAAAAACTTTTTCTGGCTTCTTTTATATTCAAGTCTTTTCTATCAATGTATTGCAGGACCTATTGTCCGCTACAGTGATGTGCAGAGAGAGATTAAGGAAAGAAAGGTTAATTTAACAGAAGTTTCAACCGGTGTTACCCGCTTCGTTGTTGGTCTTGGTAAAAAGGCTTTAATTGCAAATGTATGCGGTTCTCTTTCCGACCGGCTTTTAGTTTCCGATGCTTTAATGGGCAGTTCATTCGAAAGCGCTATTGCAGAGCTTTCTTCACGTTCTGCTTTGGGTCTGTGGTTCGGTGTTCTCTTTTATATGCTTCAAATCTACCTGGATTTCTCCGCTTATTCCGATATGGCAATAGGTATGGGTCTTATAGTGGGCTTCCATTTCAAAGAGAATTTCAACTACCCCTACATTGCAAAATCCGTAACAGATTTCTGGAGAAGATGGCATATTTCATTAAGCTCATTTTTCAGAGATTATGTTTATATACCTCTTGGCGGTAACAGAAAAGGTAAATTCAACACTTATCGTAACCTTTTCTTTGTATGGCTTCTTACAGGTCTTTGGCACGGAGCAAGCTGGAACTTTGTTCTTTGGGGACTTTTCTTCTTTGTATTCCTTGTTATTGAGAAAATCGTACTTCTGAAAATCCTTGAAAAAATCCCCGCATTTTTCAGCCACGCATATCTTCTTATTGTTGTATTCTTCGGATGGATTCTTTTCCGTTTCTCCGATTTCAGATACATTCCCGTTGTTATTAAAGGTCTTTTCGGCTTAAACGGAAATGCCTTAATAGACTTTGAAACAAAAACACTTTTAATAGGCAACATCATTTTTATCATCGTTGCTCTCTTCAGTGTTACACCCATTGTAAAAAGATTTGGGTCTGCTTGTCAGAACAGTGAAAAAGGTTCATTCCCCGCTGTTTTATACAAGGTTTTAAGCGTCATTTTACCTTTGGCAATTCTTTTCCTTTCAACTCTCGCTCTTGTTGGTGACAGTTATAATCCGTTTCTTTATTTCCAATTCTGATTTTTTGAGGTTTTTAAATGATTTACAACAAACCGAGGGATATTGATTTCAGTTTATTCCCTCATACCAGCGGCAAAAAACGCCGTAAAAAAGAAAAACAGAATATTAATAAAGCCTATGCTTTAAAGGTAGTTGCATTTTTCCTTATGCTCTATATGGGTGCTACCATCTCTTTCATAATTCCACTGCGCCCATCTTACTCAGAAAGCGAAAAGCGCGACCTGAAGGAATTTCCCGAATTCTCTTTTGAAGCAATTATTTCCGGAAGTTATTTTGACGATATAAGCACATGGTTTTCTGACACTTTTCCTTTCCGTGAGCAATTGACGAAGATGAACACTTCTCTCAAAGAGCTTTCGGGCTTTGATTCCATTGCTATTCACGGTGATGTGGATTTGGGTGACGAAATTCCAGATGCACCTATGGATTCTCCTGTTACCGAAGAGCAAACAGAACCCCAGATAACCGCACCCGAAACAACAGCTCCACAGACAACACAGCCTTCCACTGAACCTCCCACAACTCAAAAGGTGGATGAACCCAAACCTGATATAAAAACCCAGTCATTGGGGGCAATCCTTGTTGCAGGGAACAGTGCTTATGAATACTATAATTTCTCAAGCAAATTAGCACCCAATTTCATAAACTGCGTAAGTAATATCAAGTCTGCTGCAGGAAATACTGCTAATGTTTATTCCATGCTTATTCCAACAAGCATGGACATTACTCTTCACGATTCTATAAGAAAAGACATCAACTCTTCCGACCAGAAGAAAGCCCTTGATTATTTCAACTCATCCTTTAAAAATGTCACTGCAGTTTCAAGCATTTTTGACGTTGAAAAGGCTCACAAGGATGAATACACCTACTTCAGAACCGACCACCATTGGACTGCATTGGGTGCATATTATGCCTATGACGAATTCTGCAAGGCTAAAGGTATTGCATCTGTGCCCGTTACAGATTATTCAACAGTTTCTTACGACGGATTTTTAGGCTCGTTCTATTCGAGCTCGGGACAAAGTTCCGCTTTAGGCAACACCCCCGATACAGTTGTTGCATACCTTCCAAAAAACAATGTTGAATGCACTTTAACAGAAGCGGACGGCAACCAATATAAATGGGATGTTATAAGTGATGTTACGGAATATGCTCCTAACCTTAAATACTTAACCTTTATCGGTGGCGACCAGGCATTGGTTACCATAAAAAATCTTGATATTCAGGAAGAAACAAGCTGCCTTGTTATCAAAGAGAGCTACGGTAACGCATTTGTTCCGTTCCTTATACCCCATTACAAGAATGTTTATGTTATTGACCCCCGCCACTACAAAGGCACTTTAGGTGAATTTACTACCAATAATCAGGTTGATGATATTATCTTCCTTGCAAACATTTCAACAACAAGGAACAATATTTATATTGATGCGATGAAAGGTTTTATACAATAAAGTGCAAAATGCAAAATGCAAAGTGTCGGAACTGCGTTGGCATTATATTAAAAGGTTATTCAGAAAGCGAGTTTCTGAATAACCTTTTTTACGTATCTAATACACAAAATCATCTGCATATCAAAACTTAAATCTTTTTGTTAAATGTTTAAAAAAGCCAAACACACCTGATATAATTGCTATTATAATTTTCATATGACACCTCTATATAAAGATGTAAAAGTAATATAGCCTCTTTTGTTATGTACAATTTCTGCCCATTCCAAAACAGCTGTTAACAGAAACACAGGATCAAATGTATATTCGCCATCTTTTTTTCCAAAATATTGTGAGCCTAATATATACACGATAGTATCTTTTTCACAACCAGGTTCACCAAGTTTAGCATTTCTTCCTACACCCTTTCTTGCCGAACCACCATTCTCATACAAAAAATCTACTATAATATCAAATATTTCATATTTAATGGGAGGAATTATAGGTAAAGCATCAGACAAAAAAGATTCACCATCCGCCGCCGCGAATATTTCATACTGCTTTCCACTATAAGATTGAACAACGATTTTTCCGCCACTTTCTTTAATTTTTGTTTTTATAATTTCAGACGGTCTATTACTATTCATATCTGTTACCCAATTCTCTATATTTGTCATTTTTGTATATTTTGTTTTATCATATTTCATATTCTCATAGTGTTCCTCATTATAGTCATCACAAAACTCTTCATACAAATCCAAGGCTTTCAACAAATCATTTAGTTTTTTCTTTGCATATGGATATGAAATACCTAATTTTTCTTGTAATGATTTCAAATTACCTTTGCATTTTAAAAATGTTATTAAAAAAAATTTGTATTCTTCATCTAATGCATCAAATGGACTTATTTGGAAATCATTCTTCAATTCAAGTCCACAATGGTTACATTTCAACTTCTCTATGTGTAATTCATTTTTACATACAGGACATTTTGATATTGGATTCATATCTATTCACCTCACCAGAATAATAGCACAGATCTTTAATTTTGTCAATTGTTGAATTAACATTTTTAATTCTAGTTTACTTTTTATATTTTGTTCAAATGTAGAAGACTCAAAATTATCTGTCTGTTTCGTGACGGAAGGTTCTTTGTTGCGAAACAACATTCCTCCGCAGGTGAAATTATAATAAAGCTATTTTTATTGATTAGTTTATTACAATTGAAGCTTACGCTTCAAAGACGCTCTAGGGCTCGCGTAAGAACTCTCCACCACCCGTCCAACTTTATTACCTACTCTATACATCATCCACGCTTGAAACAATATTAGTAAAATCAACAAACAAAAAGGTGGTCCCCCTCTCTTCGAAGAGAGGCAAGACCACCATCAACTTTTTCTTCTACGGCGCATTTTCGCGCACCGAAATTTGCATTTTTCATTAATTATTTTATAACTAACTTACTCAATTCAACGTTACCATCAATTGTAATCTCAATTGCACTTTCGTCTCTTACGGTATAAGGAACTTCGGTGCCGTTGAGAGTTACTTTATAATCCTTCTTTTCATCGTTCATAGCAACGATTACGGTGAATTTTTCGTTATTACCGTAATACTTGAACTCTGCTTCAAAGGCTTTGTTATCATCGGAAAACTCTTGCTTTTCTACCCACACATCAAAGCCCGTATTAAATGTACCGGGTTTATAATATGCGACAGTCCAGAGGTTAATGGGTGCAGAAAGTCCACCGAAATTATGAAACCAGCCCCCACGACCTGTTACAACATTAACCATTTCAAAAGTGTAATAGGAATATTCAACCTCGCGCTTCCATATATCAAGAGCAAGCTTTGCAATTTTATATGCAAAATCGCTTTCGCCCATATCAAGCATTGTTTTCCAGATAAACCATTGATGAGGGAACCACACATGGCCATTCCAATAGCCGTTCACCTTAAAATAACCTGCGCTCATATCAACTGCGCTGATACCATAGGGTGAAAGCATTTCCCCGGGATTTTGCAAGTGAGAGATAATTCTCTTTTTCTGATTATCGTCACAAACACCTGCAATTAAGGGATAAATACCATCAAGACCTTTATTTACATTCTCCCCTGCTTCAGTTCTGAAAATTTCGGTAGGCTCATAATTTTCATCGTGAAGAACATAGGAATAATAACCGCATTCTTCATCCCAGGAATATTTATTAAGAGCATCACTGACACGCTTAATATCTTTTTCATACTCTTCGCTGTCTTCGATTTTACCAAGAGCAAGCGCAACCATTTTAAGAATTTTTGCACAACGGATAAGCTGTGAAGAAGAAATCACAGGTGCAGCTTTATCACGAACATTTTTATCCATCATCAGAACCTGAGCAGGATAATCATCCATACCGCTTGATGAATAGAAATAATCATAAGTTGTTGTAAGTCTGCTTTTGAATTTCCCTGTTGTTGAACCTCTTATTTTACCTGCAAGGAAATCATAATAGAGCTTTGCTCTCGGGTAAAGAGAAAGAAGCTTTTCTTTATTGTTATTTTTCTTCAAAAGTTCAAGATAGAGATACATCTGCACGGGCACAGGTGAACCATGAAGAAGGAAAGCATAATCAGGATTATTTTTATCGCTAAGGTATGTATCGAGACTGTAAAAAGCAAAGTCCTCCGAAAGTTCTGTCATACCCAGACCGATAAAGCCTGAATCCCAGGTATAAAGGCAGTCCCATCTCTTACCGGGAGTATGGTGGATTATATTTTCACCATGCTTATAAATGGGATAAACCGCATTCGTCATAAGAGTTGAAGCAAGAATTGTATTACTCAACTCATACTTTTTACCGCTTTTATTTAAATTAAATTTAATAGCTTTTGCTTTTTGTTTAAGATAAATTTCTTCGTATTCTTTTTCAGTTAAATAATTGGTTTCATTTTTAGAAATAACCGCATATTCAACCTTGCTTTCACAGGGGTTCACAAAGATTGTGTGAACAATTGTGTTATGGAAAAAGCCTTCATCACTGTGCTTTCTTGAAAAGGTTTCGGTAAAGCTTTCGAGAACGTCGTCAAAGGTTTCGTCAGAGTTGGAAAGACGAGCTGTTAGACAATCTTCAAGAGCACCTGTCCGGATTTTTCTGAAACGGGTATTATCATTAAAGGTTTTTAAAATATATTCACCGTCAATATTTTTATATTTTAATTTTGCGGTATAACCCTTTTCGTTTTTCTCTTCCTGAATTTTGGGAAGAGTTTCATTTTTCTCTTTGAAAACTGATACTTTTCCTAAATCCGCTTTTTCCACAAAGCAAAGGAAATCAAATTCAATTGCACCCTCTCCCTCGGAAACAAAGGAAAGTTTCAAGTCACCTTTCTTGATTTCACCAAAAGGAATTGCAGCAATTTTAAGGTCATCCGTTGCAATAAAGGTAACTGTTTTATCGTTATTTATTGTGAAAACTGCATCCTCTTCACCGGGGACAAGATTAACACCAACCATTTTGCCCTGTTCATAGTGCAAATCGCTAGTGCGGTAGCGAACAAGAAGAAGAGCATCCTTATAATCTTCCACTACATTGAATGTATAAGAAACTCTGTCGCCCTTTTCATAGCCAAAGGGTTTAATAATCCTGTGTGGCATATGCCATTTGCCAACTCTGTCACCAAGACCGCTTTCATTAATAAACTCGGAACTTCTGAATTCACCCTTTTTAAGTCCGTCAGGATTTTCTTCATCCCAGGGACGAGGTGAATTATAAATATATTCATCATAGTCTGTTGCTTCTTTATAGCTACATTTCTCAGGAGTTACAAGCCTAGTGTAATGAGTATAAGGATATTCAATAGAGCTGAAATAATTGATAAGGCAGTTCTGCATAATCTCCGAATTATTAACGATTTCTGTTCTTACGAGAATACTTTCATCACCAATTTTTGAATATGAAACATCGGCATAAACCTTATCTTTCCACTCTAAATCGTAACGATAGGAAAAGAAAGAATAGTCACCGCTTGCAAGCCAAGGGTGGCAACCCGACGGAACTGTTACATTAGGAATTTTAACATTCATAGCAAAAATTGCAGGTGCAACCGTAAAGTCAAAACGGATACCGCTTTTAAAGGTATGGTCTGCAATTCTTGAAATACCCATATATTTTTTGCCGTAAGGTCCCCAAGAGGAAAAACATTTTGAAACCATAAAAACAACCTTTCACTACTTTTCTAGTTTGATTATATCAGTTACAAATATAAATAACAAGACAAAAAGAAAAGAAACAAGCCCGCACTTCACAGCACGAGCCTGTCTCCGAAAAAATGGAAATCTAATGACTAGTATATTAATTAAAATTTATTTCAGGAGTTTGTTTCTTCTGTACTGCCACAGCTACTGCAACAACTGCAATTACCCGAACACTTTGCACCATCAGGGCAACCTATGCACTTAACACCGCGTTTTTTAGCTTTTATCACATAAACTAACGCCGTACCGACTATTACAGCAAGAATTGATATAATGATAAAGTTATCCATACTGCAACTCCTTAATTTTAAAGTTTATTTTGTTACTGTCTGTCTTTTAATTTTGTTCTCTTTTTCTTCTTTGAGTTTTTGGTTTGTTTTTATAATAAGCGCTACAAGAATTGCAACGAATACTGCGACAGCAACTAATCCACCAACAAAGCCTTTTCCAAAAGAGCCTGTTGTTGCAAGTGTACCGATTTGGTATACAAGGAAACCAACAGTAAAACCAACGCCCAACTGAAAACCAATTCCGCCAAAGAGCCATTTTTTGCTCTTCATTTCGGAGTTCATAGCACCCATTGCCGCAAAGCAAGGTGGAGTGAAAAGATTAAACATAAGGTAAGCAAGAGCTGCAACCTTAGTTATGGCAAATACCGATGCAACCTCTGCCCCTGCACCTTCCATAAGAGCGAGGTCTTCTGTATCAATAAGGTTTTCAAGTCCTACGAAGCAAACTGCCAATGTACCAACAACATTTTCTTTGGCAATGAAGCCTGTAATTGCTGCTGCGGCAAGCTGCCATGAAACAACACCCACAACAGGAATAAGAAGATAGGAAAACGGACCTGCGATAGATGCTAAAATTGATTGGTCAGCACTTTCTGCCACTTGGAAATTCCAGGAGAATGTCTGCATAATCTGAACAACTGTATTACAAACAAGAATTATTGTTGCGGCTTTTATTATGTATGCTTTACCACGAGAGAGCATTGAAAGTGTTGCTCTTTTTAAACTGGGAGCTTTATACTCGGGAAGCTCTATAATAAAGAAGGATTTCTTGGCTTTATTGCCTGTAATTTTATTTATTAACAATGCACCGATAAAGATAATGAGAATGCCAGCAAAATACATAAGAGGTCCTACCCACGTTGCATCTTCAAAGAATGCACCTGCAAAAAGAGCGATAACGGGAAGTTTTGCTCCGCAGGGCATAAAGGGTGCAAGCATTGCGGTTGCTCTTCTTTCTCGCTCGTTACGGATTGTTCTGCAAGCCATAACACCCGGAATTGCACAACCTGTTCCGATAACAAAGGGAATTACAGATTTACCTGAAAGACCAACTCTCTTGAATATGGGGTCAAGAACAACAGAAACTCTTGCCATATAACCGCAATCTTCCAGCAATGCAATAAGGAAATACATTACCATAACAAGAGGTAAAAATCCGATAACGGCAATTACACCGCCGATTACACCATCAACAAGCAATGCCGAGAGTAAAGGATTAGCATTTTCAAAGAAACCTGCTACCCACCCCTGAAACATTTCAAGCAAGGTTACAAGACCGGGAATTGTTGTTCCGTTTGCAAACTCATACCCCTCTGCAATCCAAACACCGGGACCTGCCTGAGAAATCCAGAAAACGAGAAACATCACAACAGCAAAAATCGGAATACCGAGCCATTTATTAGTAAGAATATCGTCAATCTTATCACCGATATTTTTATCTTTGGTGAGAATCTTGCGTGTTTCAACCTGAGAAACAATGCTGTTTACGAAAGTAAAACGTTTTTTATCAGCTTCCTTTACAGCAGCTTTATCTGCAAGGTTGATGTTGCCTTGTGAATACGGTGCAACCTGACCATTACCCTTTTTGAGCGCAACTTGCTTTATAAGCTCTGAAAGGCCTTCATTTTTAGAAGAGGATGCAACAGTTTCAATAACAGGACAACCTAATTTTTCAGAAAGAGCTTTTACATCTATTTTTGTATTCTTTTTTTCATTAATATCGCTTTTATTAAGTGCAACAACAACGGGAATTCCCAATTCCAGAAGCTGAGTTGTAAAGAAAAGGCTACGGCTGAGGTTAGTTGCATCAACTATATTAATGATAACATCGGGTTTTTCATTTTTTACATAGTCGCTTGTGATACTCTCCTCAGATGTAAAGGATGACATTGAATAAGCACCCGGAAGGTCAACGGCAACCATTTCCTCTGAGCCATTATATAAGCTCTTTTTAACAGCACTCTCCTTCTTTTCTACCGTAACACCTGCCCAGTTGCCGACTTTTTCATTTCTGCCGGTAAGAGCATTGTACATTGTGGTTTTACCGCTGTTTGGGTTACCTGTTAATGCAACTCTCACTATAATTCCTCCTTATTTTTCCACAAACTTATAGTTAGCCTCTGCTAACTCAATCTCAGAAAAAATAGCAGTTGACCAATCAAAATCTTTTTCAAATTATGATTGCTTCTGCCAACTGGCTATCTATGTTGTAGCGGCTATCTTTAATAGATACCACACAACCGCCTTTTTTATGGGCAACAACTGTAATAGGTTCACCACTGTAGCAACCTAAAGAGAAAAGGAATGAATCCAACTCTTCATCATCAGTAACAATGTCCTTAATGATGTACTCTGTACCCTCCTGAGCGTTGTTCAAGTTCATAGTTTTCGCCTCACGACTATTCGTTTGAGTTAGCCTTTGCTAACTGATACATATTTTATCACTACATTTTATTATTGTCAAGCACATTTTTCCAATTATTTTCACTTTTTTTAATTTCAACATTTTGACAAAATCAACAAATTTCAATGATTTATTTTTAGTTGAAATTTACTATGATAATATAGTATAATTAAATAAAACAAGTGTAAGGGAGTGATTTTGTGAAGAAATTAAAATTTTGCTTTTCTTTATTAATTGCAACTTTTTTTATGTTCAACCTTGCACTTTTATCTTCTGCTCTTCATGGTGATGTTAACTATGATGAATACATCAGTATTGAAGATGCAGTTATTGCCCTGCGCTTTGCAACAGGCATTGAAACCCCTGACGAGCATCAGGAGCACTCTGCTGATTTAGATTATGACGGAGAAATCACAACTAAAGATGTTCGCCTTATAATGCGCGGTGCGGCAGATATTGATTATGTGCCCGACCATTTTTTCTCAGATTGGGAAACAATAACTCCCCCTACCTGCACACAAGATGGTCTTGCTCAATCCACCTGCTACTATTGTCAGAAAAAAGTAAGCAAAATTTTAGAAAAAACAGGTCACAGTATAGTTCCTGCTACCTGCACCGAACCGAGTTATTGTTCCGTTTGCAACGAAGCTTTCGGCGAACCTCTCGAACATATTGAAAGCGAGGGTTATTGCATAAACTGCAACAAGCTTTTGTTCTCCCCTACTCTTTCATATAACAATAAAGAAATAAAATTCGGATGTTCATCATCTTCTGTTAAAAGCATTTTGGGTGAACCGCAAAACAAATATAAGGACAGTAATGCTGAAAAAACAGTTGTTGTGTATGTTTATTACACAAATTATAAAGATTTGGCTATCTTCACGTTCACCGATGGTAAATTAACTCAATTTTTCAGTAATGCTACAACTGCAAGAGTTGAACAAGGCAGTTCCCACTACGGTCTTTATTGCAAATCTGCGCCTGATAAAATCGGTGATATTGCTTTAACTGTTTATTCAGATACACTTAACAATAATTTTAATTACAGCTTCTGTGCAACAGTTGGCGAAAGCTATAACCTTACAAAAACAAGCAATTACACACTTAACGAAAAGCTTAATTTACATCTGACCAATGGTTTAAGAGCAATAAATGGAGTTGCTAAGCTTAAATACTGCGATGATGCAGGCTCGGTTGCGAAAAACCACAGCACCGATATGGCAACACGAAATTTCTTTAACCACACAAACCCTGACGGCAAGAAAGTTGGTACCCGTTTAACCGCAGGTGGAGTTGAATGGACTGCTTGCGCAGAAAACATTGTTGCAGGCTATTATGACCCTTACGGAATTGCAAATGGGTGGTATAATTCTGAAGGCCACAGAAAAAATATTCTGAACGCTGAATACAAATATTTAGGTGTTGGCTTTGCATATAACGAAAAAGCAGATTATAAATATTACGGCACACAAAATTTCTATACCAATGAATGAAAAAGAGCTGACCACACAATATGTGTCGGTCAGTTTTTTGCTCTTGAAAATCCGACAATTGTATGATAAACTTAATTTGTCAGTTTTTATACATTTGACGGATTTTATATACTTGACGGAGAACTATTATGGCAGAGCATAGAAAAATGAATAACAATGACAGACGCGTTAAAAGAACAAAAAAGGCACTTTATGATGCGCTTCTGGTTTTACTCAAAGATAAAACTATCAATGAAATTACTGTTACTGAGCTTACAACTTTAGCTGATGTAAACAGAGCAACCTTTTATTTTTACTACACTGACCTTATTGATATGCTCCAGCAAATTCAGAATGAGGCTTTTGAAACCTTTAAAGAGGTTATTCAAAAAGCAACTATTTCCGTTTCAACAATTGAAGGCTTTACAGAATATGCTGAAAGACTTTTCACTTATTGCAAAGAAAACGAAGCTTTAACAAGATTCATTATAAACAATGATATTAATAATCAGCTTTATACATATATAAGGCAATTAATGCTCACAAACATTCCTAACACAAAGGAAATTTTCGGAGAAAACAATCCGGCTAAATTCATTTCCAACTACGTTATTAATGCAATGATTGGTGTTTGCATTGACTGGATGGATGACGGTATGAAAATCCCTGCCCGTGACCTTGCAGAGCTTTGCGCTAATGTTTATATAAACGGTTCATATAAAACAAAACAGCTTTACGCTTCTTACGAATAATAAAATTTACGGTGTATCAAATCTTTTGAGATTTGATACACCGGTTTTATTTTATTCAACTGACTTAAGAGATTCAACCATACTAATCTTCTTCAGCTTAAAGTGCATAAGCACATTGACAATGATTGCGAAAACAACTGTCATAACAACTGCCAAAACAAAGCTTAGCGGTTTGAGCGTTGTATTAAATGTGAGCTGGTCAATATCAACAACACCAACAACAGCTATATTCAAAGGTATTCCAAGAACAAGTCCCAATGCAATACCTATAAAAGTAAGGAATATGTTCTCACGATAAATATAAGCTGAAACCTCACCATTATAGAAGCCAAGAACCTTCAAGGTTGCAAGCTCTCTTATTCGCTCATTAACGTTGATATTATTAAGGTTATAAAGAACAACAAATGCCAAGGACATTGCCGCTATAATAAACACTAAAATAACAAGGTTAAGAGTATTAACAATATTGTTAAAGTTATCAATAACAACTGTTGTAAATACTGAACCGTTCACACCATTTATCTCATTAACGCTCTTTTCAAGGAAGGCTCGCTGTTCCGTTGTGAAAGCATCGTCAACCTTACAGAAAAGATAGTTATATGTGATAGGACTGTTTATAAGTGTACTGAAATAGTAAGGTGTCATATATACATAGTGGAATGTATAGTTATCAACAATACCTGTAACAACAACATCATACTGATATGTTTTTGAACCTTCGGTCCAGGATACTGTTAACGTATCACCTATTTTCGTATTGGTTTTATCTGCAAGCTTGGTTGTGATAACCGCACCCTCATCTGTCAATGGTACATCATTATTATTGAGTTTCAAGTCAATAAATTGCTGGAAATCTGCAGGATTTTCCGGAACCAGAATATCAATTTCCATAGATTTATCAGACCTGTCTGAGAAGCCTGTGCAAACCTTAAGGTAACCGAGCATTGAGCTTTCGATACCATCAAGTTCATTTACCTCGTGAACCAATGAGCTGTTTTCATAATCAATCTGACCATCCTTGAAAACAACCTGAAGGTCATACTGTGCAACACCGGCTTCTTTACCATACTGATTATCAATAACTCCACCGATAGCATCGCGAAGACCAAATGCAGCAAGAATAAGTGCGGTACAACCTGCAATACCGATAACAGTAACTGCAAAACGTTTTTTGTTTCTGAAAAGGTTTCTGACAGTAACCTTTGAAGTAAAGCTCAATTTACTCCAGATACCACTGATATTTTCGAGGAACACTCTCTTACCTGCTTTGGGAGGCTTGGGTCGCATAAGAACCGCAGGCACTGTGGCAAGCTCTTTTCTGCAAGCAAGGAATGCTGCAAGAACTGTTGAACCGATTGCTATAATAATACCGAGAACAATATACAAAGGCATAAACTGAAGAATTGTTTCAGGCATTTCATACATAATGCCCCATGCACCGCATATAGCTAAAGGAATAACTATAGAACCGATAATCGTACCAAGAATAACACCAACAAAACTTGCAACAGCAGAGTAAAGAAGGTACTTGCCTGAAATCATTTTATTGGAATAACCAAGGGCTTTAAGAGTACCCAACTGGGTTCTTTCTTCTTCAACCATTCTTGTCATAGTTGTAAGGCAAACCATAGTAGAAACAATGAAAAAGAAGGTGGGGAAAATATATGCAAGGCGAACCATATTATCTGCCGCCTGGCCATAGCCTGTGTAACCGGGAGAATCGTGACGGGTATAAACGGACCAACCAACGCTATCTTCAATATTCTGAAGAAGGTTCTGTCCTTTTTCATATTCGGTTTTAACAGAACCAATTCTGGTATTTATTTCTTCTTCAGCTTCTTTATACTCTTTCTCTGCTTTTTCAATAGTTGCCTGAATATTCTGATACTGAGTTGTTCTCAAAGCAAGCTCTGCCTGAGCTGCCATATATTTGGTCTGGGCTTCAATAGAACCGTACTGAAGCTTATCACCGCTTGCTTCAATCTGATTTTTGAATTCTTCAAGCTTTCTTTCAGCATCTGCAAGCTGAACCTCTGCATCATCAAGCTGTTTTTTTGCGGAATTAAGCTGAGCTTCTGCAGCATCATATTCTGCTTTTTTAGCATCATATTCTTTCTGACCTGCATCCTTTTGTTGTTTAGCTACTGCAAGCTCTGTCTGATACTGGTCAAGGAGCTGTTCAACCTCAACAATAGCATCTGCTGCCATTCCCTGTGCAGTAAGGTTTGATGCAGAAAGAAGAATTTTTGCAAGCTCGGGATTGGTTTCCTCAAGGCGTTCTGCAATCTTATCAAGATGCAAATCCTCTTGCGAAACATTCTGATTAGCCTGTAATGTTTCAAGGGTTGATTGCGTACTTGTAATAAGGCTTTCTGTGATTTTTATTTCAGCTTCTGCCAAAGAAAGCTGTGTTTTTGCCTCTGAAAGCTTGCCTTTGGCATTATCTGCTTCCATTCGTTTGGAATTATATTCAGATTTCTTATTTGCAAGTTCAACTTTTTTATTAGCAACAGTTGTATATTTTTCGTTATATTCATTAACTGCAGACATATACTGACTGTTACCGCTATCAAGCTGTGCCTGAGCTTTTTTATACTCCTCATCAAGAGTTTTCTGAGCCTCATCGAGCATTTTTTCGCCGTCGCGTTCCATTTCATAAAGGTAATCAAGCTGTTCCTTGCCCTCTTTAAGCTTTGCGCCGATAGTTGCTTCTGCTTGGTCTATCTGAGTTTTGGCATTTGAAAGCTTTTGTTTAAGACCGATTTTTAAAGCTGTTCGTCTTGCTGCGGCAATGCTTTCACTTTCTTCGGCAATTTTCTGCCTCATACCGCTTACAAATTCATCGTACTCTTCTGTATAGGCATCAAATTCATCTGCCCCTTCAAGAGTAACATAAGCTTCGCTATAATAATTGATTTTATCTGTAAAGGCATCGTTGGTAACATAAACGAAGTCACCAAGCTTACCACTACCTGCAGTTGTAACACCGCGCTCATAGGAAACCCAATAAGGCGTCTGAACAACACCAACAACATTAAAAATATTATTTTTTAGAGAATATGTAATTTCTTCATCGTCGCCAACAACTTTAATCGTTCCGCCGACTTTAAACTGCTCTGGAGTTGTAAGACCGCTACAGGTGATAACACATTCGTTATCTGCTTCAGGGTATCGACCTTCAACAAGTTTCAAGCGGTTAATATAATTCGGGTCATCAATACCGTTTTCAAAATCAACTGCCTGAAACAAATCAACACCCATAACTCTTACTGTAAGCTCTGAGCCGTCAATATCAACTATACCCTCATATTCTTCATTTTCCTCTGAAAATGTCTGAACATAGCCATCAACAAATTTTGCACCCTGAACGGCTTTTACACCTTCGATATTACGAACTTGTTCAAGATCTTCTTCATAAAGACCAATATATGACTGCAACCTTAAATCCATAAGGTTATATTCATAATAATATTCATTTGCGGTTTCTTTCATATCGGGACCTACCGCATTCAAACCGCAGAACAGTCCGCAACCCATTGCAACAATCGCAATAATTGAAACAAAACGGCTGAATGTACGCTTTATTGAGCGCAAACTGTCTGTAACATAAGCTTTTGTCATTATTACCGTCCTCTTACCACTCAATATCTTCAACCGACATGGGATTTTCGTTTGTTTCTATACTTACAACACGACCGCTCTTCATAGAGATAACTCTGTCTGCCATGGGAGTGATAGCAGAGTTATGAGTAATAACAATAACTGTCATACCTGTTTCACGGCTTGTATCCTGAAGAAGCTTAAGAATTTGTTTACCTGTATTATAGTCAAGAGCACCCGTGGGCTCATCGCACAAAAGAAGCTTCGGGTTCTTTGCAAGAGCACGCGCAATTGAAACTCGCTGTTGCTCACCACCTGAAAGCTGAGCGGGGAAGTTATTAAGTCTCTCACCAAGACCAACTCTTTCAAGCACCTTTGCAGGATTAAGAGCTTTACTGCCTATCTGAGTTGCAAGCTCAACATTTTCAAGAGCAGTAAGGTTAGGAACAAGGTTATAGAACTGAAAAACGAAGCCAACATCATAACGTCTGTATTCTATAAGGCGTTTGCTATCGTATTCGTTAATAAGGTCACCTGCAACACGGACTTTACCATCGTCGCAATCATCCATACCACCGAGAATGTTAAGAACAGTTGTTTTACCTGCACCACTGGCACCAACGATTACGCAAAACTCACCTTGCTCAACATTAAAAGTAACACCATCGGCAGCATTGATAACAACTTCGCCCATTTTGTATCTTTTGTAAACGGAATCAAATTCTATAAAGCTCATTTATTTCAACCTTTCGGATTTTTTGAATATTTATACATAGTACCGCAGACTACACATTGAATTATTATTTTACTATATATGACGCAACAAGTCAATAAATTTAAATTTGAATTTACTGTAAATTTATACCATTACTTTGTAGGCACTTTCCATTACAGATGATGCAATTGGCAAAGCAGCAGATGAACCCCATCCGCCGTTTTCCACCACAACAACAATTGCAACGGAGCATTGAGGATTTTCTGAAAATCCAACGAACCAGGAATGTGGCTCTTCTTCGTCTGAAATTTCTGCAGTACCTGTTTTACCACACA
>JAZQMA010000035.1:0-24735 GCA_045543035.1 Acutalibacteraceae bacterium
ATATCTTGCAACGGTTTGTCTTATGTCATCCACGAAAAGCTCGCAATAAAGAGGACCTGTATAATCGCCGTCATAGTTATCTGCTGTATGGTAAGAGCCGATTGCATAAATCTTACCCCAATCATCGCTTGTGAGCGAATATGGTGCTTTTGTCAGGTCAACAACCATAACATTTTTCTGAGCATCATCAGAAAGTCTTTCTGCAATTTCGGGATAATTTTTTACATTTTTAAAATCGGCGGAATTAAGTGTTATACCACCATTGATAACAACCTCACCGTTATAAGAACAGTATGTTACGGGACATTCCTCTGTGCCTGAATCCGCTTTGGTAAGTTTGAGGGAAGACACACGGTATTCACCCGCTTCAATGCAGACGGTTATTCCGTTTTTGCCTGTTTTATCGGTATTTCTTACAGCTTCAACCGCTTTTTCAATTGTCAGAAACGGTGAAGCTTTTGTACCACTGTTTTCATCGTTGCCATTTGTGCTTACATAAAAATCGCCCATAATCATTTTATCATCATTCTTTTCTTTTGATACTGTTGATATAACAGGTGTAGGAGCTGTGTAATTTTCGTAAAGTAAAACATAAATATGAGATTTGATATACGAATGACTTCCGAAGAGAAATCCGATAACAATAAGTATGGAGAGAATTACTTTTAAAACCTTGTTATTAAATATCCTGAACACACAAAGCAGAGCCATAACAGATGTTATAATGAATATGAGATACACGGGAATAACCATTGCCGCCAACTCAAGCTCACCGCTGCCGATTACGGCATTTATCAAAAACATACCACCAACAAGAATTGTAGCAAAAACCAAAGCCGTTAAAACTGCATTCAATGCTGTTTTCTTTTTTTCTATCTTTTTGCTCAAGGGTATCGAAAGCAATGCTCCGCCAAGGCAAACAACAAAGGCGAGAATAAACTGAAGCGGTGTATATTCAAAGCAGAGATATTGCATGTGGTAGTAATACAAACCGACAATTGCAAAAGCGATGCCCAAAAAAAGACAAATTGTTCCGAATATTTTTGGTTTTAAGGTTTTCTTCATAAGAATAAATCCTCCCGGATGCAGATTCGTTGAAATAATTATAGCACAATGTAACCATTCTTTTCAATCGCAAGTGACAAAATTTCCCTTGCGTTTCTGTGTTATGTGGTTATCGATAAATTCTTATTTGTCGAGTTGATTATATCACCAATCAACAACTAAAGCAATAAAAGAAAAACGACTGAAAACCGAGCAGAGCATGTAAAAAATTTGACTGCATAATCCAAAGAAAAGAACCCGTCACAATCGTGACGGGTTGTTGTTTACCAAAATGCGTTACCATTCACACTCATATCTTAACTGATTCCAGTTATATGTAACATTTTCTGTATCAATTATTATCTCGCATTCGTAGTGATATGGTTCATTATCAAAATGAACCCAGCATTTATATAAATTGGATTGATAGGTTTTATACTCATCAATAAACTCAACCTTGAAAAACCCCGAGTTAACTTTGGTTATAAAACCATCCAATTCCCATTCTTCACGGATAGTATCAGATCTTTCATTTTTTCTAAAAATATAAACTTGTACATCTTCAGCTACTCCATCTAAAAGCTCAAAATCCACTTTAGATAAATCAGTACGAACAATTTTATCTGAATCATTTTCAATATGCTGTGGTATAACCCAAAAACCCTCAGGAAACACAAATGACAAAACACCATTTTCATAGTTCATACTATTAGCATAGCAATCATGTAAAACTATATTTTCGTTATTTAATTCGCTATGATTGTACATTTCATTTCTCCTTGTTGTGCTTGAATTGATTAATAATTTCTTATTTGCTTTTTTCAGTCAGAATGACAGTAATAGTTCGAGCCTCATAATCGTATTCAATAGTTATATCAATTCCGCTTTTTCTCAGAGCGTTCATCAGTGATTCGTGGTCGCACCATATTTCTGCATATTCAATATTTGTTTCGTCTGTATTCAATAAAACCTTACTTTGATTCTTGGGAAGCAAACCTCGTTCTGAGGCCGTTTCCTTTGAAAGTTCCTTACCTGTATCATCCAATTCTTTCAAAAAAGCTTTATAATCTTCTTCGAACATAAACAGGTGCATTCTTCCATTGATTACGTAGCGTTTGCCCATAAAAGAGTAACACTGAACCCCATATTCATTCAGCGGTGAATCGGCATATTCCGCCCCCACAGACTGCAGAAAAGCTGTCAAAGGAATAGAGGCATATTCCTCTGTAACATTGTAATGCGAAGTATATACATCTAATTGTTTTCCGTTGAGTATAAGAGTTGGAGCATTTGGATGGTTTCCCCACACAATACTAGGGGCATTGTTTTCTAAATCATTTTTCTGGTTAGTACATGATGAAAAAGCAATCAATAACACAATTACAACGGTTACAACTAAAGTCTTTTCATACCATTTCAAAATATCACCACCGTTATTTACATTTTATAAATAAATCATACCACAAACTGATAACTAAAACAACATAAAAAATAGCAGGTAGGCAAAAGCCTATCTGCTATTTTGGTCGGAGTGAGGTGATTCGAACACCCGACTTCTTCGTCCCGAACGAAGCGCTCTACCAAACTGAGCCACACCCCGAAATAGATATTAAATTGTAAGTTTGACGTTTTTTCTTGCGAAAAAATCTTCGTCCCGAAGGTCGCACTCGACCAAACTGAGCCACACCCCGAAATAGATATTAAATTGTAAGTTTGACGTTTTTTCTTGCGAAAAAATCTTCGTACCGAAGGTCGCACTCGACCAAACTGAGCCACACCCCGAAGTGTAAAATATTTAGTTTTTGATAAATTTCTGTTTGTGGGATGTTATGTGGTCATTTCGGTTTTTTGAAGTGTTTTTCAAAATTTCTGAAATGGTTTAATCCCAATTGTATCAAGGCTTATTGCGGTTTTTGTTTTTTACTCGAACCGTCTGGACTGCGTTTTCCCGAACGTAGCGCTCTTCCTGTTGCAACATAGTCGTCTCGCTCGTTGTTCACTTCGCGATACTTCTTGTTGCGCCACTCCTTATTCCTCGCTGCATCCGCCACCGGCGGCGCTCGGAAACGTCCCCAAATTGAGACACATCTCGAAACAAATTTGGAATTCGAAATTTGAAATTCGAAATAAAAGTGCAAAATGCAAAGTGCAAAGTGCAAAGTGCAAAGTGCAAAATGGATTATACATTATTAAGCAAATAAAATCAAGAGTTTTTGAATACTTTATTTTTATCATTCCGCACTCCTCATTCCGAATTCCGCATTCACATAAATCTTGCACAGTTTTTATACTGATTTTTCGGTAATATATAATAGTATAAATTTATTGCTTTATAAGAACAAACCTTATATAATGTAAATTGAATTAAAATGGGGTGAAAGGAGTTTTCTTCTTGAACATTATTGTAGTTGGTATGGGAAAGGTTGGTTATACTGTTGCGGAACAGCTTTCCCAAGAGGAACACGATGTAACAATCATTGACACTGATGAAGATGTTATAAATGATACTCTTCAGGACATTGATGTTATTGGCATAATCGGTGATGGTGCAACCCGCAGAAGTCTGCAGAACGCAGGCATTGAAGAATGCGATTTACTTATTGCTCTGACAGGTAGCGATGAGCTTAATATTTATTGCTGTCTTCTGGGCAAAAGACTTGGTGCAAAAAGCACAATCGCCCGTGTTCGTGACCCTGAATACAGCAAGGATGTTGGTCTTTTAAAGGAAAATCTCGGACTTGCTCTTGCTATTAACCCTGAAAGAGAAGCGGCAGCGGAAATCCAACGAATTTTAAAATTCCCCACTGCCAGAAATGTTGACTTTTTCGGTCACGGCAAGGTTGACCTTTTAAGCTTTGTTGCTCACAACAATTGCTTTCTTACCAACAAAGCGATTAAAGATTCTTTTGCAAAAATCAAAACCAAAGCTCTCGTTTGTGCAATTATGCGCGGTAAAGAGGTTTTCATCCCAACAGGTGATTTTGTTATTCAGGAGAATGATACAGTTGCGGTTCTCACCCCTGCAAAAACTGCACCTGACTTCTTTAAACAAATCGGATACAGAACCAATGATATAAAAAATATTATGATTATCGGTGGCGGTAAAATTGCCCTTTACCTTGCAAAAGCTCTCAACCACCTTAATGTTTGCACAACAATTATTGAAAAAGATCTTGATACCGCTCTTAACCTGAGCAGTACCCTTAACAATATCAATGTTGTTCACGGTGACGGCACTAACCGTTCACTTCTTCTTGAAGAGGGACTTCTTGAAGCAGATGCTTTCTGTTGCCTTACAGGTATTGATGAGGAAAACATTGTTCTTTCCCTTTTCGCAAAGAATGCCGCACCCAACATTAAAACTATTACTAAAGTAAACCATACACTTTTCCGTGAGGTTATTCAGACACTGGATATTGACAGTGTTGTTTACCCTAAATTCACAACTGCAAGTATCATTCTGAAATATGTTCGTGCTCAAGCTGCAGGCAACGACAGAAACGAAGTTCATAAACTAACCCGAATTATCAATAACAAGGTTGAAGCTATTGAATTCAATGTAACTGCAGACAGCAGATTGATAGGCCATCAGATTCAATATCTTGATTTCAGAAAAAATATTCTTTTAGGTTCAATCACCAGAAACGGCGAGGTAATTATCCCTCGTGGTACAGATATTCTTCAGGAAGGCGATTCCGTAGTTGTTGTTACAACCTCTGAACGCCTCACCCGACTTGATGACATTTTGAAATAAGGTAAAAGAAAATGAATAAAAGAATGATTGCATATATACTCGGTATATTGCTTTTATGTGAAGCAGGGTTGATGCTACTGCCAACTATTGTTTCCCTTATATATGGTGAAGCAGTTTTAAAAAGCTTCCTCATAACAATAGCTCTTCTTATTGCAACAGGACTTGTGCTTGTTGCGATGAAACCGAAAAACAAAACAATTTATGCTCGTCACGGACTTGTTATTGTTGCCCTCGGTTGGATTTTAATGAGTCTTTTCGGAGCACTCCCCTTTTATTTCAGCGGAGAAATTCCAAGCTACCTTGATGCTCTTTTTGAAGCGGTTTCAGGCTTTACAACAACAGGTTCAAGCATCTTAACCGATGTTGAAGCACTTTCAAAATCAATGCTTTTCTGGCGTAGCTTTACCCATTGGATTGGCGGTATGGGTGTTCTTGTTTTCATTATGGCGGTTCTGCCCCTTGCAGGCGGTGGCGGTGACCTGCATCTTATGAGAGCAGAAAGTCCCGGTCCCAATGTTTCAAAGCTTGTGCCTAAATCAAGCACAACTGCCCGGATTCTTTACGGAATTTATCTTGCACTTACGGTAATTGAAATATTAGTATTACTTTTTGGCGGTATGTCGCTTTTCGAAAGTGTAACATTAACATTTGGTACAGCAGGTACAGGTGGTTTTGGTGTTCTTAATTCCAGCATCGCTTCGTATTCCCCATTCTGCCAAGGAGTTATAACCGTATTTATGGCACTTTTCGGAATAAACTTCAACTTTTATTTTCTTCTCCTTTGCAAGAAATTTAAAGATGCGTTCAAAAGCGAAGAGGTCTGGACTTATCTTGCCATAATGTTCTCCGCAATAATCGTCATAGCGATAAATGTTAAAGATATGTTCTCAAGCTTCGGTGAAGCTCTTCACCATTCTGCATTCCAGGTAAGCTCTGTTATGACAACAACAGGCTATGCCACAACAGACTTCAACCAATGGCCCGAATTAAGCCGGATGATTATGCTTGCAGTTATGTGCGTTGGTGCATGCGCAGGCAGTACCGGTGGCGGACTTAAAGTTTCTCGTCTTATTATTCTTTTAAAAAGTGCAAGGCGTGAATTCCGCCGTATTTCCCATCCGAGAAGCGTTAAAATCATAACCTTTGAAGGAAGCAAAGTAAGCGATGAAACAATCCGCAACACCTTTGCATATTTCTTTATTTATGCAATGATTTTCGCGGCATCTGTGCTTGTTGTTTCCCTTGATAATTTTGATTTCACAACAACTACCACATCAGTTATTGCTACACTCAATAACATTGGTCCCGGTCTTAATATGGTTGGCGCAACAGGAAATTATTCTGAATTCAGTTTTCTGTCAAAGCTAGTCTTAATAGCAGATATGCTTTTGGGACGACTTGAAATATTCCCTCTCCTTTTCCTCTTTGCACCATCAAAGCAAAAGGTTAAAATATTCAGTAAAATAAGAAGCAAATTATAATTTTTATATCAATCTGTTACGAAAGGATTTAAAAATGAGAACTATAACTTCTATCAATAAAAACTGGCTTTTCACAATGAATGAAAAATCAAATCCTTCCGCACTCCCGGCAGGCGCAGAAGAGCTTAATCTTCCTCATACCTGGAATGGTAAAGATGGTCAGGACGGTGGCAATGACTATAAACGTCAGAAATGCTGGTACTTTAAAGAAATTGCAAAAGCAGACCTTACAGGCGAAGAAAACCATCTTGAATTTGATGCAGTAAACTCTTCTGCAGAAGTATTCTGGAACGGTACGTCTCTCCTTGTTCATCACGGCGGTTATTCCCGTTTCAGAGTAAAAATTCCCGCAGAATTAATCGAAGAAAATAACATTCTCGCTGTTTCTGCTGATAACTCCCCCAACGAAACTGTTTACCCTCAGGTTGCAGACTTCACTTTCTATGGAGGTATTTACAGAGACGTTAAAATCATAAGTGTGCCCTCTTCTCATTTCGACCTTGATTATTATGGTGCACCCGGTGTTATGGTAACTCCAACCGTAAAAGGCAACAATGCAGATATTGAGGTGCAGACATTCGTAAAAAATGCAGATGGTGCAACTGTTACATATAAAATTTTTGATGGTGAAGAGGTTGTTGCAGAAACCGCCACAGCAGATACAAAGGTTACTTTCACAATCGAAAATGTTCACCTCTGGAACGGCAGAAAAGACCCCCATCTTTATACTCTTGAAGCAGTTCTCTCAAAAGACGGAGAAGAACTTGATAAAGTTACCACCCGTTTCGGTTGCAGAACCTTCAGCGTTGACCCGGAAAAAGGCTTTATTCTCAATGGCGAAAAATATGCTCTTCGTGGTGTTTCACGCCATCAGGACTACCCTGAAAAAGGTAATGCACTTACTATTGAAGACCACAAGAGAGATATAGATTTAATCCTCGAGGTAGGAGCTACAACAATCCGCCTTGCTCACTATCAGCACGCTCAGGAATTCTATGACCTTTGCGATGAAGCAGGTCTTGTTATTTGGGCAGAAATCCCCTATATTTCCCGCCATATGGAAGGCGGTTATGATAACACCATAAGCCAGATGAAAGAACTGGTTTCTCAGAACTATAACCACGCTTCAATCTGCTTCTGGGGACTTTCCAATGAAATCACAATTGCAGGTGCAGATGACCCCCATCTTATTAAAAACCACAAGGATTTGAACACCCTTGTTCACGAAATGGATAAAACAAGGCTTACTACCATTGCAACAGTTACAATGTGTTCAATGGACAATGAATATGTTCATATCAACGATGTGCTTTCATATAACCACTATTTCGGTTGGTATGGCGGTACAACCGATATGAACGGCAAATGGTTTGATGATTTCCATAAAAAATACCCCAACAAAGCAATCGGTTTAAGTGAATATGGTTGCGAAGCACTTGACTGGCACACATCAAATCCCACTCAGGGCGACTATACTGAAGAATATCAGGCATATTACCACGAAGAGCTTATTAAACAAATCGCTGTTCGTCCGTATATCTGGGCAACTCACGTATGGAATATGTTTGACTTTGCTGCCGATGCTCGTGCAGAGGGTGGCGAAAACGGTATGAACCACAAAGGACTTATGACCTTTGATCGCCAGTATAAAAAAGACGCTTTCTATGCTTATAAGGCATGGCTCAATCCTGAACCCATGGTTCACATCTGTGGTAAAAGATATATAGACAGAGTTGAGGATGTAACAAAGGTTACAGTATATTCAAACTGTGACGAGGTTGAGCTTTTCCGTAACGGTGAAAGCGTTGGTAAACAGAAAAAAGGTGATTTCCCCTTCTTCTATTTTGATGTTAAGAACGAAGGCACATCAACACTTGAAGTTAAAGCCGGTGACCTTACAGACACTGCAACAATCAACAAGGTTGAAGCTCCTAACGAAGACTACATAATGAAGGAAGAAAACCAGGTTATTAACTGGTTTGAAATCAATACCCCTGTTGGCTACTATTCTATTAACGACACCATCGGCGATATTATGAAAACCTTCAAGGGTAAAATCGCTTGCTTTAAAATCCTTATGCTTGTCAAAAATGTTATGTCACAGGGCACAAAGGATGGTAAAGCAGAGGTTATGGGCTTCAGCTTCGGTAAAATTAATATGGATATGATTAAATCCTTATACGGAATGGTAAAAGGCTTTACAATCAAACGTGCATTTATGATGATGGGCAACAAATTCACAAAAGAACAAATCCTTGAAGTAAACGCAATGCTTAATAAAGTGAAGAAAAAATAAGGTGATATTTTGGCAGAAATTCTTGCAACAATAATGGCGGTGTTTGCCGTAATCGGTGCACTTGATAAAATCTTCGGCAACCGCCTTAAATTAGGTGATGAATTTGAAAAGGGCATAATGACTTTAGGTCCTCTTTCCCTTTCAATGCTGGGTATGATGACTATTGCCCCTGCCCTTGCAGATTTGCTTTTACCTGTAATAACTCCCGTTGCTAAGCTTTTCGGCTTTGACCCAAGTGCATTAGCAGGTATTCTTATTGCAAATGATATGGGTGGCGCCGCTTTGGCAGATTCTGTAGCAACAGACGCTCTTTTAGGCTCTTTCCACGGGCTTTGCGTTGCTTCAATGCTTGGTGCAACAATTTCATTCACAATCCCCGTTGCTCTTCAATCATCAAAAAAAGAACACCATAACGATGTTCTTTTAGGGCTTCTCTGCGGTATCAGTACAATCCCCGTCGGTTGCTTCGTTTCAGGGCTTGCTATGGGAATCAACCCTCTTACAGTTTTAATAAATCTCGCTCCTGCAATTCTTATTTCTGTTATTATCATAATCGGACTTCTTAAGCTCCCCGAAATCACAATTAAAATCTTTTCAGTTTTCGGAAAATTCATTTCAATTCTCATTACCTGCGGTCTTGCATTGGGAATTTTCCAGACCCTTACAGGCAAGGTTATTCTCAAAAACACCGCACCTTTACCGGAAAGTGCCGCAACAGTTTTCACAATCTGCATTACCCTTGCAGGTACCTTCCCTCTTATTGCAATCATTTCAAAGCTTCTTAAAAAGCCTCTTTCCGCATTGGGCAAAAAGTTAAACCTTGACGATACATCCGTTATCGGTCTTATTGCAACTCTTGCAAACTCAATTGCCACAATGGAAAGTGCCGACAGAATGAACAGAAAAGGCAGAGTTATGAACCTTGCCTTTGCGGTGTCCGCCGCCTTCGTTTTCGGCGACCACCTTGCATTCACCCTTTCCTATAACGATGAACACATCGTTCCCGTTATCATAGGAAAGCTCGTCGCAGGCTTCACAGCACTTGTTGTGGCAGTAGTTTTAGAGAAGAAGACGAACCGTAAGGTATAGGCTTGCCTATACCACTCAACAAATAGAAGTTGTTATTTTTAATATAGGGGACGGTCTTGACCGTCCCGCCAGATTATCGGTTATCTCTCGGGAGGGTCAAGACCCGCCCCTACATTAACAAAAAAGATGCAAAAACCTCGGAGCTTTCACTCCGAGGTCTTTTATGTTTAAAAGCCTATATTAAACAATTTATCAAACAAGCTTCTGATAGCATCTATAAGCTGCTGGAACCAATTCAAAGATGTCTGACTGTTGCTGTTTCTTTCGGTATGGGTATCCGTTCCTTTATAGTTTCCTATACCCTCAACAGTAGTAACAACATCACCGTTTTCCTTAGTTTCTTTTGTAACAATGTAATCTTTACCTTCTTCAAGAGCTACACCCTCACAGGTGATTTTCACAGTATCGCCATATTCAATATCAGCCCTTTTAATAGACCTTCTTGAAACCTCATAGGTAATATTAATAATGCCATAATAATTACCCATAAGTGACAAAGCTATGTTATATTCACCTGCATCTGTAAGCAGCGCATTCTCGATTATCTCAAAATCCTTACCTTCAACAAGTAAAGTAGCGCCGCTGTAAACATAAAGCTGGGGTTTAACACCTTTAGGTCTGTATGATGAACTACCGCTGATAACTCTTATATTTTCTGATGGCTTCGGTGTAATGGCAAATTGTGCCGTTGCGGCAAGATGCTTAAAATCTCCAAGACCCTTTGCAATAACCTTTGCTGTTCCAACATTAATGTTATCTTTATAAGTAACAGTATATTCCGTACCCTGAGTTAATCTGCGATTATTGGCAGAAGCATTTACATCGGGCTTAATCTCTTTACCTGTATAAACCTGATTTTCTATGGGGTCAATAACAAGGGTAGTATATTTAATATCGTTCTTTGCAGCATATTCCTGAGCATAAGAGCCTTCGTTGCAGTAAATGACTAAATCCTCATTTGCATCAAGGAAAGCATCTTCACTTATTTCAGTAACATTACTGGGAATAACAACAGTTTCAAGTGCAGTGCAATTTCCGAATGCCTCTACACCTATTGTTTCAACCGCGCCACCAATAATAACCGTTTCTAATTCAAAGCAATTCACAAAAAGCTCGTCAGAAAGATGCTTTATTGCTTCATTTATAACCGCTCTTTTAATCTTAGAATTATTAAACACTTGATAGCCAACTTCAACAAGCTTATCGTGGAAAACAACTTCTGTTAAATGAACCCCCGCAAAAGCAAAGCTTCCTAAAGTTTCCAAAGCTTCAGGCATCTGGAAATACTCTAAATCTGTATTAGCAAAGGCTGAGCGTCCAATATCCTCAACATTGTTGCCGCCATATACTCTTTTTATTTCAGATTGGTCAAAGGCATATTCGCCTATCCAGGTGACGCTATCAGGAATTGTAAACTCCTCAAAGCCGCATCCTGAAAAAGCACCATTACCGATACCCCAATAAGTTCCGTCTATTTCAACAGTTTTCAAACCCCAGATACAATCTGTAAAATCATCTTCTATCTTATCCCTTTGATTAGTAATTTTAAGATTGGTAATCTCACAAAAGCCAATAGTTGAATAACTATCATTCTCAAAATAATATCCCATTTCGTTATTCAGATTGGGAACGATAAAATCTTTTACAGAAACTCTCTGAAATGCACCATCATCAAAATCTACATCAATATTGATAAATTCAATTTTATCAAGAGAACAGCATCTGTAAAAAGCTAAGCTCTGAACATCAATAACTGTTTCGGGAGAAACATATTCACCTGTTTTTTCTCTCGGACATCTTATAACCTTTGTTATAGCTTTGTTATATAAGATGCCGTCAATAGCTGTGTAATACTGATTATCCGGATGAACGGTAAACTCCTTTGTAATATCCATCTGGTTAAAAGCATCAAGAGAAATCCTTGAAACATTTTCATTTATATAAAATGAAGTTGCTTTTCTATTTTCGGGGTATGCAACCAGAATGCCGTCGCAAGTATAAACTATACCATCTGATGAATAGAGATATGGGTTATCCTTATCCACATAAAATGCTTCAATGCTTCTGTAATTCTCCGCATCATCAATAAATGCACTCGTAGAAATCTCCTGCAGACCTTCGCCAAAATAGAATTCTTTTATTGCCCTGCAATTACCAAAAGCTCTGCTTCCTATGGTTTTTAATGACTGTGGTAAAGTAAAATTTTTTAAGCTTGTGCAATCCAAAAAGCTTTTTGAGCCTATGCTCTCAAGACCTTCAACAAAATTAACGGTAGTCAAGTTTGAACATTTCTCGAAAGAACCGCCTATACTTTTTATAGAGCTTGTCAAATCAACTGAACGGAGGGACCAGCACTCGCTGAAGGCATGCCCCGGCAGAGAGGTAATAACCTCATTAAAAACAATATTCATCAAGGATGAACTATAAAAAGCATAAGGCTCAATGGCAGTAACACCATCGCCTAAAACAACGCTTTTTACATTTGAATTCCTGAAAGCATGGCGAGGGATAACGCTGTCTGTAACAGTTACAGTATGCAGGTTTTTGGGGAAATTATATGTATGGGTATATATAATATCTTTTCGATTATTGACTTTGATATAATTCTGCGTATCCGTTGTGCAGTTTTTGTTGCTACAAACAGGACATTTATCATCAACTCCAAAAGCATAACCGAATAGGGGTTCTGTTGTTTCTGCTTTAGCATCTCTTGATTTACCTGTAAAAGGAATAGAAAGTGTTTTTAAATTACATAATCCTGAAAAAGCCTCTGCATCAATTGTCTGAACCGAATTCGGAATAACAAGGTTTTCGATTGATGTGCATCCGTAGAAAGAGCCTTCAGATAAATAAAGTAAGCTGTCAGGAAGTGAAACACTTACTATTTCTGTATAGTCGGTAAATGCGTCACCAATTCTTTTTACCCCCTCAGGAACCTGAACATTTTCAGCATTTCCTTTATAGTCTATAAGAACACCATCGCCAACAATAAAAAATTCATCTGTGTTATCATCAATAAACTTGGTGTTCATAAAGCTATAATGTTCAACCGCAAAATCTCTGTTGGGAAATTGAATGTTCGCAAGATTAGGACAGTCTTTAAATGAATAAGTCATAATCTTCTTCAGCTTTTCAGGCAAAACAAGGCTTTCCAAAGCTTCGCATCCGCTGAAAGCATACATTCCGATTGTAACAATTTTATTGGTGTTAATTTCAAATTTCGTTAAATTGGTACACCCTTGCACATAGCAGGCAGGAATGCTCTCGCTCTTAACAGTATCTGCAATTATTACTTCTTCAAGACCTATTATATTTTCAAAACCATATTTATAAAGTCCCTGTGTTACTGTAACCTTTTTCAAGGCATAGGGAACATAGTATTTGACTTTACTATCATATCTGGCTTTAACGGCATATGTATTCTCGTTTTGTGTTGTACCATACATATAAGCCAATTGATTACTTTTATTTGAAGCTGTGTTATCAGGCCCGCCACCTACAAATGGAGTTATTAATTCTTCAAAATAGCAACCTGAAAAAGCACCAATATAAATAGCAGTAACACTATCGGGAACAACAAATTTCGTTAAACTTGAGCAGTTCCTGAATGCACTGGGATAAATTTTCTGCAATGTGTCAGGTAAATCAATGCTTTTAAGTGATTTACAACCACTGAAAGCTGCATTATATATAACAGTTATGGGGGCTTCTATAATAACAGTTTCAAGGCTTTCAAATCCATTGAATGCATTAGCCCCGATACTTGTCAGTTGGTCTGTAATAATAACGCGCTTAGCGTTACTATATTGGCTCCAAGGGGCATTTCCTTTGGTATAAGCAGGCATTTCACCTGTTCCGACAAAAGTAAGTGTAGCGGTTTGCCAGCTCCAATAATAAGTACAATTATTCTTTGCCGCTTCAGCTTTGGGAGCAAAGTTAAAATCAATATTTTCAACTGCTTCACCAATGTTTTTAATAAGACTGTTGGCGGAGCTTTTCATTTCACTTGCAACTGAATCATTTATAGGTGCAATTGTAATTATAAGAATTGCAACTAAAACAGTTGAAAGAAATTTAAAAAACTTATTGTTTTTCATAATCACGCCTCCTTAATTCTGTGGTAAAAACTGAAAGCTACAACCGCTGTATTCAACTATAACAACTTCTGCCTCAAAATCCTCTGAATATTCCCTTGTAACAGTATATTTACCCTTTGGAATTTCCTTTTCCGTGCCGTCGCTGTAAACGGCGTAAACACTCATACTCTCAACATTGTAGCCACCGTCAAAGGTACCGTAAATGGAGTTAAGGGTAACAGGATTTTTATCTTCTTTCGAGCGGATATTAACAAAAATGTTTGTATACATCTTGTTATATGTTATAGTGATTTTTGTTCTGCCATTTTTATCGGGGTTGCCGATTTCAACATCACATTCATCAATTGAAACATTTTTAGTAGTATTATCAGAATAATGAACCCTGACTAAAAATCCGCTCAGGTCTATTTTGGATACATCGGAAAATTCTGCTCTGAAATCGGGGGGCGGACAAGCAACTATCTTATAAGTCTGCGGAACCGGCTTTGTAACAGTAACTTCAGTTGTTTCCGTCGTATTTTGGCTTTCAGTCACCTGCGGATTTGTTGTCAGCTTTCCGACTGTTGTGGTTTCGTCAGTTGTACTTTCCGTTGTCTGTTTCGTTTCGGTAGCTTCGGGGTTTGTTATAGTCTGTTCACTGATATTGAAAATATCATTCAAAAAGCTGTTAAGCTTTAATGAACCTTGTGAACTCTGATTTGTCAGCTTAACTGAGGTTATTGCACATAAAACTGCTACTGCCGCACAAGCAACAGCCCCAACATATACACTTCTCAATTTTCTGTTATGCTGATTAATAATTTTTTCAACATCTTTAACAACTTTATAATCTTCAGTTTTTTCACCGGTAAGTGCATTCTGCAGATTTTCAATTGCCAGACAGCAATCGTCAATTAACTCTGCATTCATTTCTTCAATATCCTTGGAAAGCTCTTCTTCAATAATTTCTTCAAGCTCAGTTATAAGAGAAGAGTAAAACAAATCGTCATTGATATTCTCTTTTTTAAGAAATTGTTCAATTGCAATTTTCATATCAAATCTTCTCCTTTCATTTCTTCCTCAACCATAGCTTTCACCTTTTGCCTTAATCGTGACAAACGCTTTGCGGTGGCATCAAAAGAAATATTTAATTCTTCCGCAATTTCTGCAATGGATTTTTGGTCGGTGTATTTTAATTTATATAGCTTTTTCTCTTTCTCATCGAAAATTTCAATAATCTTTTCGGCACAGGCTTCATAATCAATATTGCCGTAATCATAACTCTCTTCTGTTACAAGGGTTTCTGCCAGATCATCCAGCGGGATAATATTGTTGGCTTTTTTATCCTGCCTCCATTGAGTTTTAACAAGATTATCTGCAATTTTATAAAGGTAAGCGCTTGTATTCCCGATTTCTTCACCACTTAAAATCCGTTTGTAATAAACCATAAAACATTCCTGAACGCAGTCCTCTGCTTCATTTCTGTTTTTCAGTTTAATATTGCAAAAACGCGCGATTTTTTCATAGTATGTATCGTAGGCTTTGCGTAAAAGCTGGTCAGCCCGTTTTTTATTTTGCAATTAAATCATCCTTTGAAAAGCTTTTCTATTACTATGTGTCATAAAAGGTAAAAGTTGACATAATTTTACAAAAAAATTTGAGAGGGTGTTGCCCCCTCTCAATTTTAGCAAAGTTTTTTTAAGACGGCAACACCCTCTGAAATTGTAAATCCCCCCGGAGTTTTATCAAAATTCTTGTTTCCGTTATTCCAGCGTGAGCACCATTCTTTAATTTGGTTATCTGTCATAGGAAGATTTTTAACATCGGTAAGTCTGTTTATAACGCCGATAATATTTTCTTCTGTATCGCCTAAAACTTCCAACAATTCGCAGTATCTTTCATATTTATATTTCTTTGCTTTTTCTAACAGATATGGCATAAATGCAGTGCAGGCTTTTCCGTGAGGAATACCGAAATTCTCGGTCAAAACATAACCAACTGTGTGAGGGAATGCTGCACCGCAAACATTCAATTCAAGCCCTGCATAAATTGAACCGTAATATAAATCTTCTCTTAACTTTTCATCGGGCAGGCTCTTTGTTTCATCAAGGTATTTAAGACCTTTATAAATAAGCGGTAAAGCCATTTTTCCGTATTGGGTGGGTAAATCTGTGCAAGCAGGCGCAAACCAACCCTCAACCGCGTGAGCGAAAGCATCAAGAGCCGTTGAAACGGTTATATCATAATTCATTGAACAAGTGTATTTCGGGTCAAGGAAGGAAATCGTACCATAGCAATCTGCACCTGAAATACTTTTTTTCATTCCGTCCTCATCGTTGGTTAAAACGCTTACCCCTGTTACCTCACTACCTGTTCCGCTTGTTGTTCCAATAAGAATAACCGGCAATGCTTTTGAGGGAATGGGTCTTGAATAAAGACCTTTAATATCATAATGGGGATTTTCTGCGCAGATTGCAACCGCCTTTGAAGCATCAAGGGGTGAACCGCCTCCAATACCTATAACAAATTCTGCACCAAATTCTCTTGCTTTCTCCCCTGCTTTGATTACAGTTGAAACAAGAGGATTTTCTGTTATTTCATCAAATATCCAATATTCTATATTTTCATTATTCAAAGCGGTAATAACATCTTGGAGAGCTCCGCTTTTTTTAGCACTTGTTCTGCTTGTAACAATAAGGCATTTTTTGCCAAGCTTTCTGAACTCTGCACTATTTTTTATAACACATTTTCCTCCGCTTATAATCCTTACAGGCATATAAATGTTAAAATCCATAAAAACACCTCTGCAATTTTATACATAATTATACCATAATATATAGCAAATTCCAATTGAAAAAACAAGTATTTTGTTGTATAATGTTTAAGTTAAGTTATATGTTGGAGGAATGTGTCTTGAAAAACATTTTCGGGCGAAATTTAATAAAACGCTCTGATGTTTTTGTTATTTTTTTAACACTTTTACTAGTTTTTACCTCCTGGGTACTTTTTTTGAAATCACCTAAACAATTACCTGTTGCCGTTATAACGGTGGATGGGAAAGCAGAAAAAGAAATAGACTTAACCTTGCAAGAAGATTGCATAATTACTCTGAAAACCGACCCTGTTGTTACACTTGAGGTAAAAGACCATAAAATCCGATTTATCAATTCAGAGTGTCCCGACGGCACTTGTGAAAAAATGGGATTCTTAAGTAGCGCAGGTCAGACCGCTGCCTGCATCCCTGCAAAAGTGATTGTTACCATAAACGGAACAAACGGAAGTTCGGTGGATGCGGTAGTAGGATAACAATGTAGGGTACGGTCTTGACCGTACCGCAAATTTATCGATTCACTTACGGGAGGGTCAGGGCCCTCCCCTACATTCCAAACCGAAAGAAAGGGTTGACTATTCTGAATAAAAACAAAATTCGCACAGTCGCCCTTATGGGAATGTTCTGTGCTCTTGCAATGGGACTTTCCTTTCTGGAATCCTTAATTCCACCTATTGCACCTGTCCCCGCAATAAAACCGGGATTTTCAAATATCGTAACAATGTTCTGTGTCAGTTCATTAGGCGCACCATACGGACTTGCGGTAACTCTTTTTAAAGCATTTTTTGCTTTGCTGACAAGGGGTGCAACTGCATTTTTTATGAGCCTTTCAGGTGGACTTTTAAGTCTTCTTGTTATGGTAATAATCTTTAAACATTTCAAAAACACATTCGGTTATATCGGTATAGGCATTTTGTGCGCCCTTTTTCATAATATCGGGCAACTTTGCATATCCGTTGTAATATTAGGAAAAGCAATGCTTACTTTAACGCCCTTGCTTCTTCTTTCGGGCTTGGTTGCAGGTATTGTAACAGGAACTGTTTTCAAATATACCTTGCCCGTACTTTCAAAAGCTTTAAAAACAAACACAATCACTCACAAGGAGTAGATAAAAATGATTAAACACATTGCAGGTGTTCTTCACCCTGCCGCAAAAGGTCGCGGTGGCGTGAAAGTTCCCCACAACAAAAACACCGAAAACTGCAAAATCATAAGAATGCCCGCTCCCGAAAAGGTAGTTCTTCCAATGCAGCAGCATATCGGTGCACCTTGCTCTCCTACTGTTCAGGTAGGCGATACTGTTAAGGTGGGTCAGGTTATCGGCGATACCGATAAATTCATTTCCGCACCCATTCACGCATCAATTTCGGGTACAGTCACAAAAATTGCAGACACTGTTCTTGCTAACGGCAGACTTGCTCCCGCGGTAACAATTGAATCCGATGGTGAAATGGCTCTTTTCGATGAAATTGCTCCCCCTGTTATTAATAATGTGGATGATTTTATAAAAGCAGTTCGCGATTCAGGTCTTGTTGGTCTTGGTGGTGCAGGTTTCCCAAGCCACGTTAAATTCCACCTTGACCCTAAAAAGCCTATTGATACAATTGTTGTTAATGCGGCAGAGTGTGAGCCATATATCACAGTTGACTACCGCGAATGCGTTGATAACACTCTTTATATAATCCGTAGCTTAATGATTATCAAGGAATATCTCGGCATTCCTAAGGCAGTTATTGCCGTTGAAGATAATAAACCAAAAGCAATTGAAGCTCTTCAGAAGGTTGCAGATGAAATTGGTGACGGTTCAATCAAGGTTATGCAGCTTAAATCCCGTTATCCTCAGGGTGCTGAAAAAATGATTGTTTATTCTGCAACAGGCAGAAAAATTCCTTTCGGTAAGCTCCCTGCTGATGTTGGTTGCATTGTTATGAACGTTACAAGCACCGCCTTTATCGGCAGATACCTTGAAACCGGTAAACCTCTTGTAAGCCGTTCTCTTACTGTTGACGGTTCTGCAATTCTCAAGCCTCAGAATGTTAGAGTTCCTATCGGTACAAACCTTAACGAGCTTATTGATTTCTGCGGTGGTTTCAAGCCCGACCTTGATAAAGTTATTGCAGGCGGTCCTATGATGGGTACTGCTCTTGTAAGCACCGATGTTCCTGTTATCAAGAGCTATAACGCAGTTCTTGCTTTCTCAAAGGGAACAATGAAAGATAAACCCGATAACGATTGCATTCGTTGCGGACGTTGCAGTCAGGTTTGCCCGATGGGACTTATGCCTACTAATGTAATGCGTTCCGTTAAGGCTAAAGATATTGACGGACTTAAAGCAAGTAATGTTGTTGCTTGTATGCAGTGCGGTACCTGTGCTTATGCCTGTCCTGCAGGCAGACCCCTTGTTCAGTACCTTGTACTTGCAAAAGATATGATTAGAGAGGACGGTGCTAAAAAATGAGTGAAAATGCCCTTATACAAAAAATAAAACCCACCGTTGCGGCATCGCCCCATATGAAATCAGGTGAAACCTCGCAGACTATGATGAGAGATGTTATAATAGCTCTCGCGCCTGCTTTGGCGGCTTCCGTATGGCTTTTCGGACCAAGAGCACTTATAGTGAATATCGTCAGCGTTGTTTCTTGTGTACTCTTTGAGTACATAACAAGAAAAATTCTTAAAAGAACAAACACCTTAAGCGATTTAAGTGCTGTTGTAACAGGTCTTTTACTTGCTTTCAACTTACCATCAACAATCCCCCTCTGGATGATTCCCATTGGTGCATTTGTTGCAATAGTAGTTGTTAAGCAGTTCTTCGGTGGTATCGGTCAGAACTTTGTTAACCCTGCTTTAATGGGCAGAATTATTCTTATGGTTTCCTTCCCCGGTCCTATGTCCACCTGGACTGAAAACTATAAATGGGGCGAAACTGTTGATGCGGTAACCACCGCAACTCCCCTTTATGTTCTTCAGAATGTTGGGGAGAAGTTCTCAATGGACGATATGCCCTCATATTTGGAAATGTTCCTCGGTCAAAGAGCAGGTTGCTTAGGCGAAACCTGTGCCCTCGCTCTTATAATCGGTGGTATCTACCTTTTAGCAAGAAAGGTTATCACTCCCTCAATCCCTGTTTCATTTATTGCCACAATGGGCGTTTTTATGGCAATTGCAGGTAAAGGCGACCTTGACTATATCGTATATAACCTTTTAGGAGGCGGTCTTCTTATCGGTGCTATATTTATGGCAACTGACTATGCAACCTGTCCCCTTACCTCAAAGGGCAAAATTATTTATGGTATCGGTTGCGGTCTTGTAGCAGCGATTATAAGACAATTCGGTAGCTACAACGAAGGTGTTTCCTTCGCAATTATTCTTATGAACCTTCTTGTTCCTCATATTGACAATTTAACAAAGCTTAAACCCTTTGGCTATATTAAAGAGAAAAAGCAAAAGGAGGCAAAAGCAGAATGAAAAACAAAACTATAAAGGAAATTGTTGTTCCTGCAGTTGTATTGTTTATTATTGCTACTGTTTGCACTGCTCTCCTTGCAGGAACAAATCTCTTAACCAAAGATAAAATAGCAGATTTAGCCGTTCAGGCAGAAAATGAAGCAAAATCTGCAGTTATTGATGCACAGAGCTTTTCAGATGCAAAAGAAATAAACGGCAACATTTATTATGAAGCACTTGATGAAAACGGTAATTTAGTTGGCTATGTTTTCAATGTTAGTGCCAAAAGCTATGGGGGTGTGCTTACTTGTATGGTAGGCATTTCCGCAGAAGAAAAGGTTACAGGTGTTGAAATCACCGCCATCAGCGATACTCCCGGTCTCGGTATGAAAGCTACCGCAAAGGATTGGCTCAACCAGTTTATCGGTAAAGAAAGCGGAATTTCAGTTAATAAAAATTCTTCTTCCGACACAGAAATTCAGGCAATTACAAGCGCAACAATTACTTCTCAGGCAGTAACTGATGCAGTAAACAGCGCATTTGATGTTTTATCACAAGTAAAAGGAGGTGCCGAAAATGGCTAAAAGCGAAAAATGTTCTCTTCGCAAGGAGTTCACAAAAGGTCTTCTTCGTGAAAACCCTGTTTTAAGACTTGTTCTCGGCACTTGTCCTACCCTTGCAACATCAACCTCAATGGTTAATGCTATCGGTATGGGTATTGCCGCAACAATTGTTCTTATTTGCTCTAACATTGTTATTTCAGCATTAAGAAAGGTTATTCCCGACAAAGTCAGAATTCCCGCTTATGTTGTTATTATCGCTTCATTCGTTACCATTGTTCAGATGCTCGTTAAAGCCTTTGTTCCTGCTCTTGATGCGGCATTGGGAGTTTTTCTCCCTCTTATCGTTGTTAACTGCATCATCCTTGGCAGAGCAGAAGCTTTCGCAAACAAAAACCCTGTTATTGCTTCCGCAGTAGACGGTCTGGGTATGGGTATCGGCTTTACCGCTGCTCTCTTCTGCATGGCTCTTGTTAGAGAATTCCTCGGTAACGGTACTCTTTTCTCAGATGCGCAGAACCTTCTCAGCGTTTTCGGTGAAAATGTTTTAGGTGGCTTTAATGGTATTACTGTTCTTAACACACCTATGACATTGTTCATTCTTCCCGCAGGCGGTTTCTTTGTTTTTGGTATTCTTATTGCTCTTGCAAACAAAATCAGCGATAAGAAAAAGCTTCCCCGAGCAGAGCTTCACGGATGCGAAAGCTGTCCTCTTGCTTCAACCTGCTCAAAAGTAGTTTCAAAAAGGGAGGATAATATGATATGAATGCAACTCAGATTTTCTCAATAATCCTCACCGCTATTCTTACAGAAAACTTCGTTCTCTGTAAATTCCTTGGTATCTGTCCTTTCTTGGGCGTTTCAAAAAAGGTTGACACCGCTTTGGGTATGAGCGTTGCGGTTATCTTCGTTATGCTCGCTTCAACAGCAGTTACCTATCCTATCAATACACTTCTTGTAAAGCATGATATGGAATATCTCCAGACAATCGTCTTTATTCTTGTTATTGCCGCTCTTGTTCAGTTGGTTGAAATTGTTCTGAAGAAATATATCAAGCCTCTTTACAATGCTTTAGGTATCTATCTTCCCCTTATTACAACTAACTGCGCAGTTTTAGGTGTTGTTCTTCTCAACCTTGATAAATTCGGCGGTATGGAGCATTCATTTGCACTTTCAATGGTGAACTCACTTGGCGCAGGTGTTGGCTTTATGGTTGCAATGCTTATTTTCGCAGGTGTTCGCTCAAGACTTGAAACTGCTGATATTCCCGATGGCCTTAAAGGTCTTCCCTCAACACTTATTGCCGCTTCCTTAACATCTGTTTCCTTCCTTGGTTTCTCAGGTGTTGTTGAAGGCATATTCGGTTAAGGTAAGGAGGTAGAAGAAAATGAACACAATTTTATTACCTATTCTCCTTGTTGCAGGTATCGGCCTTGTTTTAGGCTTAGGTCTTGCAATCGCTTCAAAGGTTATGGCAGTTCCTGTTGATGAAAAAGCAGAAGCTATTACAGAAGTTCTTCCCGGTGCAAACTGCGGTGCTTGTGGCTTCTCAGGTTGCGCAGGTTATGCGGCAGCTCTTTCATCAGGAAAAGCAACCGAAACAAACCTTTGTGCTCCCGGAGGCACAAAGGTTGCAACAGAAATAGCAGGTATTCTCGGCACTGCTCCTGCCAGTGTAATGCCCACAACGGCAGTTGTTATGTGTATGGGTAATTCATCTAACTCTCACGATAAAATGACTTATAAGGGCGTTAGCAGCTGCAGAATGGCAACTCAGCTTTTCGGTGGTGCAAAGGAATGTGCTTATGGTTGTTTAGGTCTTGGTGACTGTGTTGATGCTTGTGAATTTGATGCAATCCATATCTGCGACGGTGTTGCAAGAATTTCAACTATCGCTTGTCATAGCTGTAAAGCTTGCGTAAAAGCTTGTCCTAAAGGACTTATCACTATGCTTCCTCTTAACGTTACTCAGGCAGCAGTTCTTTGTAACAACAAGGAAAAAGGCGCAACCGCAAGAAAGCATTGCAAAGCCGCTTGTATTGGTTGTATGAAATGCGTTAAGGCTTGCGAACACGGTGCGGTTAAGGTTGAAAACTTCCTGGCAAGCGTTGACCCTGAAAAATGTATCGGTTGCGGTAAATGCCACGAGGTTTGTCCCGTTGGATGTATTGACCTTATCACTCCCAAAGGCTAATTTAATCATTATGAGATACAAAAAAGACTACGGTTTTTGCCGTAGTCTTTTTCGTATCTCAATTTAATTTTTAGTCTTCAATAAGTTTTTTATTAAGCTTTTTCTCAATAACAGGAACAACCTTAGGAACAAGAACCTTTGCAATAAGAAGGTAAGCAATTAAACCGCCGATTAAACCAACTACTGCACCTGCAATAACGTCTGTGGGATAGTGAACATGAACATAAATTCTTGAGAAACCGATAAGGAAAGAAAGAATTAATGTGGGAATACCGATTGCAAGATATTTCTTGTTCTTGAAGCAACCGAGGAACATTGCAAATGCTGCACCGATTGATGTTGATGTGTGACCTGAGGGGAATGACCAACTACTGCTCTTCTTGATAAGGTCAGGCCAGATATATTCATAGCCTGCATTTTTCCAAACAGAAGCGTCAATGTTATATGGACGAGGTCTTTCAATAACATTTTTAAGGGCAACGTTATTGATAAGAGATGCAACTGCAAGACCGCCAATAAGAAGAACACCGAGCTTTCTTGTTTTTCTGGGGATAAGTAAACAGATACCGATTACCCACCAGATAATACCGGGCGTATCGCCAAGATGAGTGATAAATGTCATAATAACATCTAAAACGGGGTTCATAATGCTGTCAACAAACTGATAAATAGCAACGTCAACACCAACTATGAAATCATTCAAAAAGAATTCTGCCATAACTGCCTCCTGAATATGTAAAATAATAAGGTTATTTTACTATTTTATATGATAAAAGTCAAGATATAGAACAGTATTAGTGAGGAATGAGGAGTGAGGAATGTTGGGGAAGCTTTGCTTCCAAACATAAAAAAGCTTCGCAAACCAAAAGCATATTACTAATTATTTTCTGTATAAAAAACCTTTAAAACAATAAAGTTGATTTTTCTATAACTTTTTATAATTGCCGACCGCAGGTCCCGACACTCCTCACTACTCACACCTAACTCCTAACTAAAAAAGAGAGTGGGAGAAAAAACGTCCTATTGCGCTTTATCAATTGAAAGAAAAAAAGAGAGTGGCAAAAGCCACTCTCTCGGTATCGTTATAAAAATTATTCAATAATTTCTGTAACTGCACCTGAACCAACTGTTCTACCACCTTCACGGATAGCAAAACGAAGACCTTTTTCAATAGCGATAGGAGTGATGAGTTCAACAGTCATCTCAACGTTATCACCGGGCATGCACATTTCTGTGCCTTCGGGAAGGAAGATAGTACCTGTAACGTCAGTTGTTCTGAAGAAGAACTGAGGTCTGTAGTTGTTGAAGAAAGGTGTATGACGGCCGCCTTCATCTTTAGAAAGAACGTAAACCTGACCTTTGAATTTTGTGTGAGGTTTGATTGAACCGGGTTTGCAAAGAACCTGACCACGTTCAATACCTTTTCTGTCAACACCACGAAGAAGAGCACCGATGTTGTCACCAGCTTCTGCATAGTCGAGGAGCTTGTGGAACATTTCAACACCTGTACAAACAGTTTTGCTGCTTTCTTCTTTAAGACCAACGATTTCGAGTTCGTCACCAACTTTAAGCTGACCACGTTCAACTCTACCAGTTGCAACAGTACCACGACCTGTGATTGTGAATACGTCTTCAACGGGCATAAGGAAGGGAAGGTCTGCCATACGGTCGGGAGTGGGGATGTAGCTATCTACTGCATCCATGAGTTCAAGGATAGGAGCATATACGGGGTCTGCGAGGTCTGTTGAAGCAGAATCGAGAGCCTGGAATGCAGAACCTTTGATGATGGGTGTATCATCGCCGGGGAATTCATAAGAATCAAGAGTTTCACGAACTTCCATTTCAACGAGTTCGAGAAGTTCGGGGTCGTCTACGAGGTCGCATTTGTTAAGGAATACAACGATGTAGGGAACGCCAACCTGACGAGCAAGAAGAAGGTGTTCTTTTGTCTGAGCCATAGGACC
>JAZQMA010000036.1:0-41043 GCA_045543035.1 Acutalibacteraceae bacterium
GCCTTCTTCCATTCGACGGATAACTTCAACCTCGTCAACGGATTCAACGCGCATACCAAGATATTCTTCAAAGAAATCTGTATCAATTGAAGAACCTGCAATACCCATACAGATTGAACCAATCTGAAGATATGATTTACCCTTCATTGTTGCAACTGCAACTGCGCTTCTTGCAAAGCGGAGAAGTTTTTCTTTAACATCTTCGGGCATTGTTGTATCGTCAGCATCCTGAACGTCTTTACCATAGATACCAAATGCGGGAAGACCCTTCTGAGCGTGAGCTGCAAGAACTGCTGCAAGGTAAACTGCACCGGGTCTTTCAGTTGCGTTAAAGCCCCAAACACCTTTGATTGTTGAGGGGTCCATATCCATTGTTTCAGAACCATAGCACCAGCAAGGTGTAACGGAAAGAGTAATCATAACTCCTTCTTTACGGAATTTTTCTGCACAAGCAGCAGCTTCCGCAACACGACCGATAGTTGTATCAGCGATAACAACTTTAACGGGTTCACCATTAGAATATTTAAGATTTTTTGTGAAAAGCTCAGCAGCAGCTTTAGCCATATTCATAGTCTGCTCTTCAAGAGACTCACGAACTTTAAGAGGACCGCGTCTGCCGTCGATAATGGGTCGAATACCGATTACGGGATATTCGCCGAGAAATCTGTTCTCTGCCATAATAATTTCATCCTTTCAACTGTGCAAAGGCGCACAGATTATTTCATTTAATAGTATATCACAAATATTTTTCTTTTCAATTGATATAAAGTAAAATTTTCCTTTAAATATTCAGTAAAAATGACAACAGCCACCCTCTGTAGTATTGTTTTAATCATTAACCAAATTTCAATACAAAAGGACTACACCCTTACCATTTTGATAAGTTTGTAGTCCTTATTATTTATATATTAATTTGTTTTAAGCTTAGATTTCACCAATAGATTTATTTTTCTTTTCTTGCATTTTTTTAATAAATCTCTTGTAGAACTCTATTCTGGCTTTCATAAGCCAAAATCTGTTTTTAATGTATGAACCAACAATACTGGACAAAAGAGCGCCACCAACAGACGAAGACGAGCTACCAGCGGAGTTCCATCCTTCTTTTCCTCCGTCAATTGCCCCCTGTAAAATTTCATGCTTGTTCCTAAAATTATTCCTAAACTTATCTTTCTTATATTGGAATGGATCGTCGCTTCCTGTATAAAAAGCATAATTAAACCAATATGTCGGGAAAAAATCAGCTTTATATGTTGCATAAGTCATTATTATTCCAAAAGGAAGGTAAATTCCCATTGTTAGACATGTTGCAAAGAATGTAAAAATAGCTGACATAACAGTATGGAAAATAGTAAAAGATTTTCTATGACATCTTTCAAGCTCACAATCCAAATCGCACTGTGTTAAAACACGATGAGCAAGCTCTACTGCCTCTTTGTTTGAGGATAAGGTCAACAAACCTAAAGCCTCGTTACTTCTTTTCCTGGCTAATTCAATATCATCTAAAGTTAAGAAGCCCGGTACTGTTTCTCCGTTAGGATCATCAAGATTCAACGGTATATCAACACATAAATCAAGACATGAATCGACCAATACTTCTCCAAGCATATTCTCAAGGACAGTCTTTTCAGAGGCTATATCAATAAAATATCTGAATTTCTCAATAGAAGCATCTACATCTTCTATGTTTATTAAGTTTCTCGCAATATCAGCCATATAATAAATATTATCAGGATCTATTTTATGTGCTGCTTCAAAACATTCCTGAGCTTTTTGGAAATCCTTGTTGGCGGCTAAAGCATATCCATATTCCTCATAAGCATTTGCGAACTTATCGTTTATTGCTATTGCTTGTTGATAGGCATAATAGGCAGCAGCGTAATCCTCTACTGCCATTTTAGCTGAAGCATTACAATACCATGCAATTTCGTTAGAAACATTTCTATCGCAAAACTCCTGAGCCATTTTCAAAGCTTCCGCTGTTCTGCCACAATCTACATATTCTAAAATAGTAGAAGCAATTTGATTATCCTGAGCACTGAGCTCATTTTTGATATACTTTAATTTATATGCTCCTACATAATAAAAACCATCGCCTTCTGTTGGGGCCTGCACTACTTCTGCCGTTGCAACAGGAGATGGTATCGTTTCCGTTGTAACAACAGGAACTTGTAAAACAGGCTCTGCCAAAGATATCTGATCAATTGATGATACTGATTCCTGTGAAGCAGGCTCATTTATCTTCTCATCTTCAAAACCAATTGTTGGCTTAAGTATAGGTTCTTCCATAGAAATACCTCCATTATTTTTTTCGTTCATTTATATTACCTCCTTGTATAATAAAAACCATATTCACACTGCTATTTGGAAAATTTTATTTTTTTTGCTGAATGCTCATATATAGCGTCAGAATCATCCTCCAACATACGCTCCGTCTCGTTATATATTTCGCTTAAGTATTGTAAATTGATTTCAATATTTTTTAAGCTCTTGGAATATTCTGCCATAGCATTATTTATGTATAAATCTGCAACCTCGCCTTGCCAATTATCTCGCAACAACTCACACTCTTTCTCAAGTGCAAGCAATCCATCTCTAATCGTAAAATCCGCCATAATTAAACCCTCTTATAGCCTCTGAACGTTGATTTTATATGAGATAACTCTTCTTTTGCCTTATCGCTTCCTTTTTCAGCAGCAGTCTTATACCATCTAACTGCCTCAGACATATTTCTGCTTATTGTTGCAGTTCCCGCCTCATATATTTTCCCTACCATAACGCCGTCGTCAACATTTCCAGCATTGAAGCTCTTTTTAAAGTAGTCTAACGCCCTGTCTCTATTGTCTAATGAAAGAAAATGATAAGCAAGTTTCGAATATGCATCTGGTATACCACTATTTCCTGCGCTCTCAAGGTATCTGATACAATTGTTTTTTGTCAAAAGTGTTGACGTACCATTTAAAGCAATGCAACCTAACCGATATTTTATTTTTGCACTTTCATCCTCAATAAGAACATAATAATTTGCAGCCTTTTCATCGTTTTTGGGAACAACAATACCTTCATAGTAACAATCTGCAATATATTCACAATCAGCTTTATTGCCCACTCCATTTAAAATCATTTGCTCAATAAGGTGAATTGCCGAAACAGGATCAGGATCTCCGCCCAATCCCCTTCTGTAAATATCCACAAGCATTTCACAATTATCAAAGATATTTTTTTCTCGCCAGGATTTTTCAAGTGACCTTCTTGCTTCCTGATAATTTCCCAAAGCATAATAGACTGCGCCGAGATATGCATAAATACCATCCATTTCTTTACCAAACCAGGTGCTTCTGTCAAGCCAATATCTGGCTTTTTCAAGGTCTCTCGGGACATTATTTCCCTCATAATACTCAATGCCTAAAAGATACTGAGATTTCTCGTTCCCGTCCTCTGCCGCGCGAGTAATATAACTAATGCCTAATTCTGCATTTTTTTCCAAAGGATATTCAAAAGCATATAACAAATCTTTTCCTATCCAATGTAAGGCATAAATATCACCCTTCATTGCTGCTTGCTTGCAGTATCTATATGAATTTTCTATATCCTTATCTACACCCTCACCATTAAACAGCATTGATGCCAGAATAAACTGTGCAAATGGTCTGTTATACTGGTCTGCTGCTTTCTTTATGTAGCTGACACCCTCTTTGACATCAAGCATATCAGAGTTAAAATATAAAAAGCCAATATTTTCATAAAGTCTTCCCTGGTCGACAGATGGGTCACCAATGCACTCAAAAAAGTATTTCAAAGCAAGCGCAGGATTGCTGTCAGCCTCATCCATTGCAATAGCTTCGGAGGCCTTCTTATAACCTTTTTCAGCAAGAGCATATAATTTCTTTTTTCTCTTTCCCGAATCAGAAACCAACAAGCTTGAGGATGTGTATGCCTGCGCTTCGGCATATTCACATTCTTCAATTCCCATAAGCACACCCATATGGTTTAAAATTAGGCTTTCATAACCAAACACACATACACCGTCGTCTCGTTCCGACTCCAGATCGTTCTTCGCTTTGAGCAAAATGTTAATATCTCCTGTTTTGGCATATTCTCCAATCATCATATTACTGTCTCCTGTTTATCAAATTCAAAAATCTTTTAATAATTGAATTGTATGCACCCATTAATTTGTCCATTTTTTCCGAGAATTGATTTAACTCTCCTTTAATCACTCTGCCCTGATCTTCTACTTCCTTGAGCCGTCTTTCGCATTGCTGCAATTTCATTAAACGGGCTTCCAATGTTTTGTAATTTCTCGCCAATTCTTGAAATCGCTCCAGCCTGATATGAGCGTCTTTAGAAGCCTCGGCAACGGGTGTTCGGTTATTCATTTCGGCCTTTATTTCCATCATCTTTCTCTGGCACATCATTTTGCTTTCTGAAATTCTGTTACCAAGCTCACGGCACTCTGAAAAAGCTTTTGAAATATCAAGGTTCACCATCTCATGAACCTTCTCAATTCTTTTTGGATGCTCAAACAAAACTCTTTCATCAACAATAATATCTCTACTCATATCAATCGCATCTTCTTATCTTAACAAATCACCCATTTGTCTTACATATTCAACGAAAGAGCGATTTAACGAGCGTATGTCTTCTATGACTTTATTTATGCTAGAAGAGGCTAAATTTATCTCGCCAGCAAATTCGTTATAATTCTGGTCCCTGAACGTATTTCCAAGGTATTTAAAGCCCGAATTGATGTTTTCCGTCTCGGTTTCCATTATCTCAGCTGTTTTTATTAAGTTTTCAGAAAACTTTTGTGCTGAATCAAGATTTAATCTGTTACCCATAAAATACCTCTCTTTTTTAGTTGCGTTTTCCGTTTACAAATGCTTCCAGGTGTTTTTCAAACGAAACAGCTGACGTAGCGCCTAATTTTTCTCCGTTTATACCAACAATCAATGAACAGCTACCTCTTTGCTTCTGCCAAAAATAATAAGCGTCAATATCGGGGATTTTCTCGTAATTAAGCTTGACTTCATCAACAGAAACTCCGAAAAAGCTTGCTGCAATTTCAAATACATTAACTGACATACTTAAACCTCCTTAATACTCATATCCCAACTAACGACATCGCCGTAATCGGGAGGCCATTCATATACATTTCCACTCTGACCGTCAATTGCATATACTTTTCCATTTTTACAAATTGCATTAAACCAATGACCTGAGCCTTTTGCTCTGTCAATTCCGATTATTGCATGTGCACCATCACCTGCGTTAAGTAAGTATTTTTCAATATCATTGGCACTCATTACTTTTTGAGTCATACCCGTTAGTTTCTCCATATCTGAACTGAACGCAATATTTTTTTCTGTTGCCACAGCAGAAGAATTTATTCCTTCTAATCTTTGGAAAATTGCCCACGCGCAAGAACCACAGTTGGTACAATAAGGTGACGTAACATCAAATTCATCAAAATTTGGGTTAATTTCTTCCAACCACGAAAATATTGTCTCAAACGAATGAAGATCCTTTGAAAATTCGGCGTAATAAGCAGATGAGTAAGCATTTTCTGAAGACATAGGCGATATAATTAACAAATCACGCATTTCTTCAGTGTATAAAAACAAAGCTTCCTTTAAATCAACCAAATCAATAGTAATTCTATCTATATTGTTGTCAACAAGCCTTAATTCAGCAAAATACTTGTGCAATAATTCATCTGTCGTATTTGTGGCAAATTTCCGGCATTGGTTACGTATTTTTTCGCTTTCATCGGAAATTTGTTTTATTGTTTCGCTCAATATTCCGCAAAAATCTTCGGCAACATCAATATTGAAACTGTTTCCCATAATTGCTTAAAATCTGAACTTAATATCCATTTGTTGTTTTGCTTTCTTTTCGATCTGGTTAGCAAGTTCATAATAAACATTGACCTGCGAAAGGAACTTGTCGCAGTCAGCATTTAATCTTTCAATGCAGCCTCTACAGTTGCTATCTAATTCGCTTTCGTAAAATGAAGCTGAACCCTGAACACCTCGCATTAAGGTTATCATAGTTGCCGCATACCTTTTAGCGTCAGCAGCAAATCTGAGCATTTCTTCGGGATCTCTATCAATATATGCCATAGCTATTTCTCCAATCTACTGTTATATTTATTAACAATTTCATCAGAAGGTAAAACATAAGGTCTGATAGTTTTAGGTATTTTACCACCTGAATAAAAAACAGCGGTTTTCTCATCTGCGCTGTTTACAAATGACGAAACACCAAACAAATCATAAGAATCATCTGTTGACATCTTTAAGCCGATTCTGTATTCATAGTTATCAACATTTGAGATTTTGGATTTAAAAAGACTTTTAACGGTATTGGAAACCATAAAGCAATATCGATTGTTTTCCGGACCATATTCTTCGAGCTTTTTAATGATTGACTTGCAGTCATCATATGTTAATTGATTTGCATTTTTGTCTTTTGAAACCGGTATATCAGTTTTATTTCCAGAAGATTCCAGACCCTTCAAAATATTGCTGAGGAAATCAACAGGATTTTCTCCTTCTTTAATTTCCTGTGGCGCACTGAACGGACTATATTTATCGGGCATTTCATAATCATCTGCATCCTCATTTTCCTGAGAATTAAGGAAAATGAGGTTATTAAGCTTGTTTAAACCGTACCAGAAATAAATTTCTCTGGCATTATACAAAGGCCTTATTTTCTTTAAACTGCTTATGCAAGCCATAACATCATCGAACCCATAGTTTAGAATCAGATTATCGCTTTTGATTTTTTTTAATAACTTATAGAGCCTTTGGCTGTCAGCAGAATTGATATCCACTATAGAAACAAAAACTTTATTCTGCGAGTCAAGTAGCATTCCCATGATGCTTGTTATAATCAAAGATTCTCTCAGATCATCATCTTCGCCGATTATCATCACATTGTTTCCGGCTTCGCAATCAAGCGTAAATAAGAAGCTATCATCAAGAGAGGTTGGCGCACCGGGAAATATTGTAAGCATTTCGCTTTCAAATGGTTCTCCCTTATCAATAAATTTCGACAAAGGATGCTTCTGTTTTTCAAGCACAGAATATCTTTCGCTGTTTTTACAAATAATTTCATCTCTTTTTACATAACCTTTTTCAATGTTATTGTTTATTATATCAATAATCTCATCTCTGTAAGGTTCTGTAAAAAGAACATTGACTTGCTCGAGAGTATACGGTGGGCCTGACTGCGAATTGCTGATTTTTTTATAAATCAATTCACCTTGCCTCAGGTATTTGATTTTATTAAAATCAACTTCTTCAGTTGCTGACAAGGATAATGTTTCCTTAATTTCAAGTATGTCTTGATGCTTCATACTTAAACGGCATCCTATCTGCGTTCTCGCCTTTTCTGTAAGACCATTCAAACCTGCAGAAATTGTCTGCGAGCAAAACAGAAAAGACATACCCATAGCACGCATTTCAGATAGAAGATTTTCAAGAATTTGTTTATAATTCTTTTCTCCCATATATCCTGCAATCGCCTGAGTCATATTATGGAACTCATCAATAACAATCAGCATTCTCGTTATTGATCTGTTACCGAACTTCGCTCTGTATGCTTTAAAATCCTTTACCTTCGCATTAACAAACAGCTTTTTTCTTCTGTCATACTCACCTTTGATAAGATCTAACAAACCCAATGTAAAATCAACGGAATTATCTTGACCTATAACCGTTATGTGAGGAGTACGTTTGTTAACATAATAACCGAACTCAACCGCTTTATAGTCAATAGCCCATATTTCAACATCGTCGGGATGATAATTTATCATTATCTGATTTATTATTGAATGCAATGTTACAGATTTACCTGAACCCGTAGAACCGGATAACAGTGCATGAGGCGTAACATCTCCAATTTCCAGGTCAACAAAATTCTTGTTTGCGTCAAATGCGAAAGGTATTTTAAGTCCTTTAGTAGCATCTCTTGTAAACAACTGAAGATTTTCAATGTCATAGTGAGATTTAAAGTTTGTATCAACTTTTTCAATAGCATTAAGCTTAGCTTCTAAAACTTGAAATTCTTCATTGGTAAACTCAGCTTTATCCGTTTTTAACCTTACATTCATACCGCATAACGAAATATGAGCTTCGCCTTTTTTAAACGAAATGTGAAATTGGTTTTCGGTAGGTGTAAAACCAATAGGTGCACCTTCGTTAAGCAAAAAAATTGTGTTAATAGCCGAATTTTCTGCATTATTCAGAACTTTTTGGAGGTCCCCGTTGCTATCAGAATAATCAAAGCCTGCAGTATCACAAAAAACAACAAGGGTTACAGGTAATGGTTTTGTTGCTGAAGCATTGAAATCATATACTGACTGATATTTTCCTTCAAGCTTCGCAAAATTACTTTCGGTTATATCATTAAGCTCTTTAACCATCTGGACTATAGCCGCATCATTGCTACAGATACCTTTTCCAAATAAATTATTTTTCCCGATAAGGTTAATAAACTTGCCAAAACTCTGACCGCCTTTTTCTTTATCTGCGCATCTGCATCTTACATAACCCTTCGGTGATGAAGATAACAAAGAAAACATAATATATTGAATAAGCGATTCCGCTTTAACGCGAGATTCTTTATCTGTTGTTATAACCATCGAAAACGGTTTTTTGGCATTAAATTCTAGAGGATATTCTAATATATTTTTTAGTGTGTGAAGTTTTAACCCCTTGAAAACCTCGGTATAGCTTTCGTCACCGGTTTGAAGATATTTATTATACTGCCCATAAGTTAGAAGATTCAGTATACCTGCATCTACAGCAAAAGAACACTTTATAGGGGCATGAATCTCATATGTAACTGCATCCGGAAAAATTTCGGAAACCATAAGATTTGTTACCATTTCAAGTCTTTTTTTGTCTTCAACATCTTCCTTCAAATCGTTATAAGCGTGCGAAAGGAGATTTAATGTGTTTACATATGATATAAATGTCTTTAAGTCCATCTCATCTAACGGAATTCCGCCAACATTCTCACCCATATAATCCCTCTATCATAAAAATTTTACTCAAAATTGCTTCGTCAAAGAAAAAATTCCCTTTGTTTTTAAAGTTTTGTTTTTTCGAAAAGCTCCATAAACAACGCAAAAATTCCCAATTTTATCTATAATTTTGATACCCCCATATACTAAATTATATTCTTTTAAAATACAATTCTCTCCCAGAGTACTTTCGGTATCAAGTCCCTGATACCCTAAAGCTTCAACGATTTTAAATGCCTTTTTATGACGAAAATTCAGATTTTTAACTCTTGACAATTCATACAAAACACTTTATGCTTTACTTTGACAAGTTCATCTTGGGGGATTGGAATTGGAAAGAAAATGTCCTAATTGTGGCAAGGAGCTTCCTGAGGAAGCGGCTTTTTGCCTTTTTTGTTTTACAGATATTAATAATTATAAAAAATCTGAGGTATGCCCTGCGGTTGTTGCAACAACTGAAAATGAGGTAAAAAAAGCTCCTTTTATAGTTGCTTTTAAAGCAAAATTTAATAAAAAATTATTCTGTCGCATCGGTGTAGCTGCGGCTTTTTTGCTTATTATGGGAATTTGCATTTTTGCAATGAAATCAATGAATTCCGGAGATAATTTAAAACCTGAAAACAACACAACAATTATCAAAGAAACCGTTACCGTTGCGGTTACTGATAAGGGTGGCGAAGCGGTTACGGATGATGCAGGAGAACAAGTTTTTGATATTATTGAAGTTACAAAAATTGCTCCTGTTTCCACTACTGAAAAACAAGGCTTTTTTGATAAAATTTTCGGTTCTTCCACAACTAAAGACGAAACAAAAAAGGCTAACACAAATGACTCAAATAAAAACTCAGATTCAACCGAAACCACGAAAAAACAAAGCTTTTTTGACAAGCTTTTCGGCAATGACGAAAAAGAAGAGGAAAATACCACTGAAAATTCTTCAACAACAAAAAATAATGACCCTTCAACCGAAGAGTTCGGCACAACTCAAGCACCATCAACCTCCGAAGAAAGCACAACAACTCCAACCACTACAAAACCGACTCAGACAGAAACTCAGACTTCTGAAGTATTCACAACTGAAAGCGGTTCATATTATTTTGAATACGAGCCTCAGTATTCTTCAAGCCCCGATGGAAACATTGCTTTAACCAAATATGTCGGAAGCGCAGAAATAGTCACAATTCCCTCATTCATTGATGGACGAAAAGTTGCTGTTTTAAAGCAAAATTGCTTTTCAGATGATCCTAAAATCAAGGAAATTCATTTTGATGACAGTTCTACTTACACTATTATGCTTTATAGCCATTGTTTCAATAATCTTACTTCTCTGTCTAAGGTGATTTTTAATAATAAAGGCTTTTTTACAAGTACTGCCTTTGCTTACAACTGTCCAATCACATATATGGGAAAAGGGGGAAAAAATGATAATAAATTAATTGATGGTGCTTATTATTTGGGTAATACATTTCTTTGGTTTACTGCTCACCCTTCTTATACAACTCTCACTTTCCCCGACTGGTGCACTAAAATTGATAATGCTCATAACCTCTATGAATGCCCTAATTTAAAAGTTTTAAATATACATAAAAATGTTTTAAATATACCAAAATCTTCAATCTACTATGGTGATGGATTAACTGCGATAAATGTTGAAACCGGTCACCCGGAGGTCTTTTCTTCCGAAGGGGTTTTGTTTTATAAATGGGGAAACGATACAATTTTTTCCTGCGTTTATCCCTATAACAAAACTGATAAAATATTTAAACTTCCTGATAACTGTTATTTATCTATGGGAAAAGGTTCAATATATACTGTTAACACTTATCTTGAAGAGGTTTGGCTTTCGAAAACAAGTTATCTGAAATCACCTGCTTCAAAAGATTTTTATAATAATTGCTACCCCAATTTAAAGAGAATTTATATTGCCGAAAATCATCCGCAATATAACGACATTGTAAAAACTTTTAAAGGTGAATTAATTGTTAAAGATTTTTAATAAAGAGGAAAAATTATGAACAAAAAAACACAAGATTTGTTGAATCAATTAAAACTTGAAAATTCTGCATACGATGAATATTTAAACAATAATAAGCATTGCTTTCTTGATACAGATATTTCACAATTTTGGAAAAGAATTATTGCTGAAAGCAATATGAAAAAATCCGACATCATCAATAAAGCTGACATCGGTTACACTTTCTTTTATGATATTTTAAAAGGCAAAAAGCATCCTTCACGAGATATGCTTATTAAAATTCTTTTGGTTATGAACTGTGATTTAGAGATTTTTCAAGAAGCCTTGAGAATTTATGAATGGGCAGCTCTTTATCCTAAAATTAAGCGTGACAGTATTTTGATTTATGCGATTAATCACAATTTTTCTTTGCAGAAAACTGTGGAATTACTTGAAAATAACAGCGAAAAGGCTTTATAATTTTTATGAGCACTTATGGAACTTTTATAGAAGATGCATTGAAAACTGAATATATTTTAATTGATGTTCTAAAGAATGATGAAAGCTCTAAATTAGAGGTATTTCAACACAAAAACAGCAATAATAAGCTGGTTAAAATCCTTTCTAAAAACAGAAATGACCATATTTACAGAAAACTCAGAGGATTAAAGCAGGAAAATCTACCTGTTATTCTTGACGTTTGCTCCTGCGAAGAACATATTCTGGTTCTCGAAGAATATATTGAAGGTGAAAACCTTGCTGATATTATAGAAAATTCAGAATTAACAACGAATAATACAGTTTCATACATTTTAGATATTTGTAATGCTTTAGATTTTTTACATAAAAAAAACATAATTCACAGAGATGTAAAACCCGGAAATATTATAATCACACCTGAAAAAAGAGCTGTGCTTGTTGATTTTTCTGCTGCAAGATTTATGAATGACGGACAGGAAAAGGATACCTCAAATCTCGGTACAGTAGGCTATGCCGCACCTGAACAATTCGGAATTTATCAATCTCTTCCGCCAACAGATATTTATGCTTTAGGTGTAATGTTCAATGAAATGCTCATTAAACTTCATCCTTCAATAAAAACACCACCCGGGAAATTGGGTAAAATCATTAAAAAATGTACTGATACACAAATCGCAAAGCGCTATCAGACAGTTGAAGCTTTAATATCCGATCTAAAAAGATATCAAAAATTTCACAAATAGAAAAAACTACGCCGGCAAAAACAGAGTAGTTTTCTATTATGTGTTAAAAATATAACATTTGTTGACAAAATTTGACTTACAATATACAATACGATTGTATAAACCTGAATTGAATATTTTTTGGTAGAGGTGCGATTGACAAAAGTAGGTTTCAGAGCCGCGGGGCAAGGAAGAAGCCGAAAGGGGAAATCGCCGAAACAAAAACGAGATGCCCGGAAGCGTTTTTGTTGGTTGCTTTGTTAAGAGCAAAGTGACTGTCACTTTTTGTGGAGAGCTATCATCGATTTTACTATCATGACTGTTTTTCACACAGCCATGATTTTTTATTTCAGGAAAGGGGTACGGGTTCTGCCCGACTCTAAAGGAAAGGAATGTAAAATATGAAAAACCAAAGAAAACGCAGATTTTTTGCGGTGCTTATTATGTGCATTTTCATGTTCACTCTCGGCACAATCTGCTCCGCAACAGCGGATGAAGATGCAGCGGTTATGACAATCGGTGCAACTGACTCCACAGTTGTTACAGTTGGCGAAACTGAATATGACCTTGCTGACGGTGACTCCGCTCTCGCTTATGTTGACAGCTATGCTGACAACCTTGAAGCAGACCCCAATTTTGAAACAAATGTAAACACAGCAATTGACAAGGTTCGTGAGTCAATTCCCCAGTATGCAACATTCTGGGCATTGCTTGCTCCCATTATTGCTATCGTTCTCGCACTTATAACAAAAGAGGTTTATTCTTCACTTGTTATCGGTATTATCGTTGGCGGTGCAATTTATGCAGGCGGTAACTTCGAAGGAACTCTTGTTCACGTTGTAAGCGACGGTTTCATTGCAAACGTTGCAGATTCCTACAATATGGGTATTCTCATATTCCTTATTCTTCTTGGTGCTCTTGTTTCTATGATGAACAAAGCAGGTGGCTCCGCAGCATTCGGCAGATGGGCAACTGCTCACATTAAATCAAGAGTTGGCGCTCAACTTGCAACAATTGCTCTCGGTGTTCTTATTTTTATTGATGACTATTTCAACTGCCTCACAGTTGGTTCAGTTATGCGCCCCGTTACAGACGGTCACAAAATTTCCCGTGCAAAGCTTTCTTACCTCATTGATGCTACTGCAGCTCCCGTTTGTATCATTGCTCCCATTTCTTCATGGGCAGCAGCAGTCGCAGGTTTCGCTAACAGCGCAGGTGCAGAAAACGGTATCGCTCTTTTCATCAAAGCAATCCCCTATAACTTCTACGCTCTTCTTACAATTGCAATGATGATTTTCCTTGCTGTTACAGGTCTTGACTTTGGTCCTATGAAAAAGCACGAAAAAAATGCCAAAGAAACAGGCGACCTTTTCACAAGCGGTACAAAACAGGCTATAGAAGAAATGGAAGTTAACCCCAAGGGCAGAGTTTGCGACCTTATCGTTCCCATTATTATTCTCATTGTAAGCTGTGTTATCGGTATGATTTATTCCGGTGGCTTCTTCAGCGGTGAAAGCTTTATTAATGCATTCTCTAACTCTGATGCTTCTGTTGGCCTTGCTTACGGTGCATTTGTTGCAATTATTCTTACTGTTATTTTCTACCTTCTCAGAAGAGTTCTTTCCTTCAAGAGCATTATGGAATCTCTTCCCGAAGGCTTCAAAGCAATGGTTCCCGCTATTATGATTCTTGCTTGCGCTTGGACCCTTAAAGCTATGACAGACTCCCTCGGTGCAAAGATTTTCATTTCTCAGCTTATCGAAGGCAGTGCAGCAGGCTTCCAAGCTCTTCTTCCTGCAATTATCTTCCTTATTGCTGTTGGTCTTTCTTTCGCAACAGGTACATCTTGGGGTACATTCGGTATTCTCATTCCCATTGTTCTCTCCGTATTCGGTGCAGGCGAGCCTATCACAATTGTTGCTATTTCTGCTTGTATGGCAGGTGCAGTTTGCGGTGACCACTGCTCACCCATTTCTGATACAACAATTATGGCATCCGCAGGTGCACAGTGCGACCATATTAACCACGTTTCAACTCAGCTACCCTATGCACTTACAGTTGCAGGTGTTTCCGCAGTAAGCTATATTATTGCAGGCTTCGTTCCTAACTGGATGATAGTTCTTCCCATTGCTTTCGTACTTATGATCGGTACTCTCTTTGTTATCAAAGCAGTTACAAAAAATAAGGCATAAGACCGCTTAAATCATTTGCAACTAAAAAATCCTGTCTCTTAATTGAGATGGGATTTTGTTTTATTTGCGGAAAATTTGCATATATGATATAATAGTTGCAAATGATTTAAACTTTGGAGATGAATATGAACGAAGCGAGAAAACAGAAAATACTTGAGAAAGTAAAAAAATTCAAAATAAAAAACTTTATTCTTTTAACTGTTGCGGGAATTATAAATGCTTTTGGTGTTACTGTTTTTTTAAACCCTGTTAAGCTTTATGACAGCGGTATTTCGGGTACTTCAATGCTCCTTGCTCAGATTACACCTGAATACCTCACTCTTTCAATTTTCCTTTTGATTTTAAACATTCCTTTGTTCCTTTACGGACTTAAAAAGCAGGGAGTTCATTTTACAGTTTATGCTATATATACTGTTGGAATTTATTCTCTTGTTGCCTGGCTTATAACTGACATTTTACCCATAGATGTTAACCTTGCTTCCCCCCTTGCTGGAACGGATTTACTGCTTTGCGCCATTTTTGGCGGTATGATTTCAGGTATCGGAAGCGGTATTGCAATCCGCTATGGCGGTGCAATGGATGGAATTGAGGTTATGGCAGTTGTTTTTGCAAAAAAATTAGGAATAACCGTTGGCACATTTGTTATGATTTATAATGTGGTGCTCTATATTATATGCGGAATTATAATTGATAGCTGGATTTTACCTCTTTATTCCATAGTGGCTTATGGTGCTGCTCTTAAAACCGTTGACTTTATTGTTGAAGGTCTTGACCGTGCAAAATGCGCTATGATTGTTACTACTGAGCCCGACGATATATGCTTCATTTTAGGGGAGGTTTTTGAAACCGGAACAACAAAAATTGAAGTAATCGGCGGTTATTCAAACCAACCTAAAACAATGGTTTATTTTATTGTAAACAGATTTCAGGTTGCAAGGCTCAAAGAAATTGTTCACGAAACCGACCCTCATGCTTTTATAACCATCAGCGAGGTTGCAGATGTGTTTACTTCTGAACACGATAAATAGTAAAAGATTACTCCATACACATTTTTGTAAAAATGTGTATGGAGTAATTAATTTTATTTCATAAGTCCGTTAAGGAAATCTACTGCTGCCCTGATGTCTTTTGCAGGGTCATCGCCAACCTCACGTTCAATTGTAAGGAAACCGTTATAACCGATTTCTTCAAGTGCTGCAAGGTATTTGGGGAAATCTACGCTACCCTCACCAAGAGGAACTTCAATGAAAGAGTCGTCTGTAACAATAACATCTTTCTTGATACCGTAAACGATTTCAGGGTCGCGGAAGAAAATCTGCTTACCATCTTTTGCGTGAGTATGAACAATATATTTTTTAAGGTTATGTACTGCGCCAACAGGGTCATCGCCTGTTACCATAACAAGATTTGCAGGGTCAAGGTTAACGCCAACACCTGTTGAATTAAGGCTATCAAGGAAGCCTTTAAGAACTGCGCTGGTTTCAGGACCTGTTTCAACTGCAAAATGAGCATCAATTGAATCAGCATATTCTGCAAGCTCGTGACAAGCCTCCTGCATAATTTTATATCGGTCGTGATTGGGATCTGAGGGAACAACACCGATATGGGTTGTTACAATATCTGTTTCAAGATCTTTTGCAAGGTCAAGAATTCTTTTTGATTTTTCAACTCTCTCTTTGTTAAGGTCCTTGTGGATAAATCCGCCACCGCCAAGGTCACCGCAAAGAGCGGAAATAATAAGTCCGTTATCTTTAACAAGGTTCAGGAAGTCTCTTCTCTTTTCAGGAGAAAGATTTTCAGGAGCCATTTCACCGTGAGTTGAATAAACCTGAATACCCTGAGCACCGCATTCTGCCGCTTTTCTTACGGAAGTGGGAATGTCGGTTCTGAAGCTGTTAATAATGATACCAATAGGAAATTTTTTCATTTTGAACACCTCTGAAAAATTTATTTAGAATTTATTTTCATTGCTATTTTGAAATTCCTGCATCTCGGGCGGGAGATTTGTTTGCGCAGGTTGATTTGGTTGATATTGGGGATGAGAAACCGGTGGCTGGTTGTTATACGCATTCATATTAGGAACATTAGTATAGTAACCACCGTTATTCTGCATAGGCTGATAAGAAGAATTCTGCATATAATGCTGACGCATTGCCATTCTCGCCTGTTCTATAGAACCGAAAAAATCTTTATATTCTTTAAGTTTTTTTCTTGTTTTAATATAAAGGACAAGGAAGATTATTGTGCCAACGGGAAGTGAAAAAATCAGAAAAACTAAAATAGCAACAAACGAATCTATTCCTGAATTGTAGTTATAATATTCTTCTGTAAAAACATCTCTTTCGAGAGCATCAATATAATGTTCTGCTTTAGAAAAATCGTGAGATTTAGTTAGCTTTTCTCCGTTATAATAAGTTCCGTTTATAAGAAAACTACTCATAAACTCTTTTAAAAACTCGGGTTCTTTTTCGTAAGCATCGATGTAATTTGATGTTGTTACAATATAAAGACTTTCTCTAGTTGTTAAAATATAAGCGTGTAAAAATTCTTCAGAAATTCCGTCATTTGCGATACCATAAATATAACAAGCAGTTATACCATTGATATTTCCTTTTTCTGCTGTTTTTATTTCAAGCTCTGTTGATTCTTCAACATAAATAAATTTTGAAAATCTATCTTTGATTATACCAATATCTGTATCTTTAATTCCATCGGGAAAAAGAATGTTACCCTGGACAAAAATATCGAAACTGTCTGTATATTCAGAAACATCTTCAAGGTAATAATGGTCATCACCATAAGTATTATTGACTTCAAAGTTTTCAGGAATTTCGGCATAGAATTTATCGTTTGAAAGTACAATGCTTTTTGCAGATGCGCTGAGAACACCAAAGCACATCATAAAAACTAAAACTAATGATAAACCTTTAATTATTTTTTTCATTTAATTCCTCCTGTGCTTTCATTATTCTGATTTATATCAGCTTTATTTACCTGAACAGGCTGCTGATTCTGATTAAATTGTTCTCCCAAATTTTCAACCGCGTTTGTTACATAACTCGGTGTCTGCTGAACATTCTGATTTACCGGATTTTGTTGATAAACGGGATTTACATGCGGTCGATATGGCTGATTAACAGGTTGATTATAACCATATCCACCGTAATTCTGCGGCAAAGCATTATATTGAGGAATACCTCCATAGGTCATCTGATATTGTTTTAACTTCTTTTTGTTTTTTGAATATTTAACTATATTAACAATTGCAACGATGATAATAATAATTACCGGAGCACAAAACAATACAAAAATTGTTACAATAAACATTACTTTTAATGAAGAATCCATTTCACTGAATGCATCATAATTATTTACTGCTGTCAAAAGAGCATCTTCAAAATCAGGAGAATTTGTAAAATTATGAGAAACAGAAAGATTTTCGTTATCAAAATATGTTCCGTTTATCAGGACAGTTTCCGTTATTTTTTTAACTTTCTGTATATCTTCTTTTGTTTTTTCTCCGCTACTTTCAAAGCTGATTATTATTGTATTTTCTCTTGTTGCAAATATATAAACGATAAAACATCTTCTACATATTTCTCCGGGAACTATATTTCCGCTTTCATCTTCTAATTCGTCGCATTCATCATATTCGCTTATGATATCACCCAGAAGCACATATGAAGAAATACCATTTATCTTTTCAATCTGACCTTTACTTATTTGATAATTATAATAAGCAGTGTCTATATCAAAATAATATTTATAAATGTCAAAGGCTTTTTCTTTTGTAAGATTTTTCACCCCATTTTCAAGATTGAAATTTTCTGCCTGAAAAATCCAATATCTGCCAATTTCTTCGTTTATAAAATAAAATCTATCATTAAATGGGAAAAATCTGAAATCGTCAGGAACTTCTGCATATACTGTATTTGTATCTATAATAAAAGTTTCTTTTTCTTCTGCAAAGGACGTAATGCAAAATAAAGAAGATAAAATCAAAAATGAAGCAAGCATTAAAGCGAGTTTTTTAATACTTTTCATTAAAACTGCCCTCCTTGCTGATTGTTCACATCATTTTGAGGAACATTTTGATTACCTGCAGGAGCTGTTCCCATAGGTACATTTTTTGGGTTTACAGTCTGCGTCCCGTAAGGAGTATTGTAGATATAATGATTATAATAATTTTCTCTGTTTTCAGGTAACGGACCAAAGAACCGTTCATATTCTCTTACTTTTTTCTTTGTATTACTATTAAGGATAATGAAAACTATCATTGTTACAAGAGCAGGGAAAAATAGAAAACCACTCATAAACATTGATATAAAAAAAAATGTCATAGGACCGCTAAATTCTCCAAAAACATCCTTAAAATCTTCAAAAAGGTCTGATTCTGTCTGAATATCAGGATGTTCAGGTGTAACCTGTTCGGAGCCAGAAAAAGGCATCTGAGAATTTCCATTCTTATTTCCCGCTGCAAATGCACTAATTGTAAAAAAGCACATTAATATTGAAAGAACAAGAGCTAAAATTCCGACTTTTCTTTTCATTAAAAATCCCCCTTTATTTTTTTCCAATATTCCTTCGCTGCCTGCTCCTGCTTATTATCACCAAATTCATAATATTTAGCGTTTTTAAGAGCATCGGGCAAATATTGCTGAGCTACCCAATGATTTGGGTAATCGTGAGGGTATTTATAAAACTGACCTTTTACTTCTGCATCGTCACCATCAAAATGCTTATTTTGTAACTGACGGGGAATTGGTCCACTTTTACCTTTCTGAATATCTTCCATAGCGGCACCGATAGCATCGTGTCCCGTTGTGGATTTGGGAGAATTGCATACTAACACAACCGCATCTGCAAGAGGTATTCTTGCCTCAGGCATACCAACCTGAAGAGCAATATCTGTTGCCGCTTTAACTATTGGCAAAATCATTGGATAAGCAAGTCCCACATCCTCTGCCGCACAAACTAAAAGACGGCGGATTGCAGAGGTCATATCCCCTGCTTCAAGAAGCCTTGCAAGATAATGAACAGCCGCATCAGGGTCAGAGCCTCGCATTGATTTTTGGAATGCAGAAAGAATGTCATAATGTTCATCACCCTCTCTGTCATATCTCATTGCGCTTTTCTGAGTAAGCTCTTTTGCATTTTCCAGAGTGATTATCCTTTTTTCATTTTCCTGAGGTTTTCGGGAAGCTAAAACACAAAGCTCAACTGCATTAAGAGATTTTCTTACATCTCCACCACAAGCGGTTGCAATATGTAATGAAACACCATCTTCAACCTGAAATTCCTCGCCTTTTTCCTCTGCTAATAGCTTGAAACCGCGATTAACCGCTTTTTCTACTTCTTCCGGAGTTACGTGCTTAAATTCAAAAACAGAAGAACGGCTTAAAATTGCACTATATACATAAAAATAAGGGTTTTCTGTTGTGGAAGCTATAAGAGTTATAGAACCATCTTCAATATACTCTAAGAGTGTTTGTTGTTGCTTTTTATTAAAGTATTGAATCTCATCAAGATATAAGAGAATTCCGTTAGGTGCTGTAAAAGCGTTAAGGTCTTCAACAATATCTCTTATATCCTGAGTGCCTGCAGTTGTGCAGTTAAGCTTGCGAAGAGTTCTGTCAGTCTTTTTGGCAATCATTCGGGCAAGGGTTGTTTTACCTGTCCCCGATGGGCCATAAAATATAAGGTTGGGAAGTTCTCCCGATTCAATTATATTTCTTAAGGGCTTACCCTCGCCTATCAGGTGCTGTTGACCAACTATTTCATCAATGCTTTGAGGACGAATTCTGTCCGCAAGAGGTGTATGCATAATTAAAATCCTTTCGGAAATGCAAAATGCAAAATGCAAAATGCAAAATTTTTGGGAAGCGTTGCTTCCAATCATTTTACTTAGTTTCCCTCTATTAAGATATTTGAAAAATTTTAAACTATAAAATGAAAAATAAGGTTTTGTCGTCGCAAATCTTTAAAATGCTGACCGCAGGTCCCGACATTCCTCACTCCTCATTCCTCATTCCTCACTTTCAAAACATCTGCCATTCGAAAAATCCGACTATTGCAACGATAATAAAAGGTAATGTTCCGCATTTTCTGAAAAGCACAGACCTTTTCATATCCGGCGAAAGGTCTGATTTATCGACCTTTTCAATAGATTTTGTTATTTTCTTATAATACAGATTTGTTGCATAAATACCCATTATTATTCTTATACCGTATGTTATAAGATATGTCATTATCTGAACGGGAACAGGTGGTTTATATTCATTAGTAAGCTTATTGAGCTTCATTTGCTTTTCTGTTAATGAAACATTAGAATTGCTTGTGTTATAAAGGAGTATGTTCTCATAAAAATTCGGATCTTCTTCTGCACACTCAGTAACAGAATTAACAAATTCCTCGTTTGACATAATCGTAAACCCGATTGTTCCTATCATCAAAACATATAATGCAAGAATAATTGCTGCAAAATTATACATTTTTCTGTATAAACACCAAGCAAGCGGAACAAAGAAACCCGCAATATTCCAGGAAACAGCTTTTTTGGTTTTGTCCATTACCATAAAGTGAGGAATATAGAATTTTTGATTTTTTCCGATTGCAGCTTCATAGAAAGAAACATGCTTTCCGTTGAGCATATAGTCCCCGTTAGCACCTTTCATTTTTTCCATTATTTCCTGAACAACCTGTTGAGGATTTTCTGCATTATTTTCTGTTGTTTCTGTTTCTGAAACTGTTTCTTTATTCTCTTCAACCTCTACAAATTCAACTTCTATCGGCTCATTTGTTCCGTGCTTGTCCGCATTTGCGCAATTTCCGTTTTGAATATAACATTCTCTATGATGAGGTGTTCCGCATTCGGGACAAACAACAACATCATCTTCATCATTAAACTGAATACTACAAACAGGACACTTATAATTTTTATATTTCATTTTTCGCCTTTCTTTTAAGTTTTATATATAAGTTATCAAGATAAATATTACAGTAATTTTTCTATAAATGCAATATTTTACAGGTTAAATTTTAATTATTTTAACATATTCAAAAATTTTTGAACAATTCTTATTTGAATTGTCGACTTTTTTCTTAATTTTATTGAAAATTACCGCACTATATGATATACTTTAATAGAATATATTATAGTAATTATATACATTATATATGTAAATTTTTGGGGTGAAATAATTGGATAATATCATTGAACTTTGGGATGCGGTTCTTCAGGAAATTGCAGGCAATGTTTCAAATGCGGTTTTATCAACCTGGATTAAAGATTTGGTTCCAATAGATTTTGATGGTGACTGCGTTACCGTACAAGCTTCTTCAGAATTTAAAAAGAATATTATCGATAATCGCTTTTTAGATGAAATAAAAAAAGCTTGTGAAGGAGTAATAGGTTTTCCTGTTAATGTCAGTGTAACAGTTGATGAAGCTGCAATAAAAAATTCCGAAGCTGCAAAGAATAACAAAAAAAATGATAATAATCAGGTTTCTGTTGAAAATGAGCTTGATTCTTCAAAATTTGAACCTACATTCAATAACTTTATTGTTGGCTCAACAAACCAGTTTGCTTATGTTGCAGCAGTTGCAGTTACCAATAACCCGGGTAGCGTTCATAATCCCCTTTTCATTTATGGTGAATCCGGTCTTGGTAAAACTCATTTGCTTAAAGCAATAATGAGTGAGCTTAAATCAAGAAAACCAACAACCAATATTATTTACACAAGCGGTGAAAATTTTCTTAACGAAATGATTAACCATATGGGCGAAAAAAATATGTCTGAATTTCATAATAAATACAGAAATGCAGATATTCTTCTTATGGACGATATTCAATTTATCGGCAAAACAAGTGTTGCTCAGGAAGAATTCTTCTATACCTTTGAAGCACTTATCAATCAGGGTAAACAAATTGTACTTACATCAGACCGTCCGCCAAAAGATATTCCCACTTTGGAAGAAAGACTTCGCAGTCGTTTTGTTCAGGGACTTCTTGCAGATATTCAACCACCTATGCTTGAAACCAGAATTGCCATTATCCGCCGTAAAGCGCAGGCATTCAATATGGTAATTCCCGATGATGTTGTTGAATTTATCGCAGAACGCCTTAAAAACAATGTTCGCCAGATTGAAGGCGTTGTTAATAAGCTTTATGCAGTTTATTCGATTGACGGAAACGCACCTACAATAGGCGTTGCTAATGATATTATAAAAGATATTATTTATTACGCTCAACCAACTGAAGTAACAATAAATAATATTATTGATAAGGTTGCAAGAAGCTTTGGAGTTTCTCCCGAAGATATTCGTTCTGAAAAGAAAAAGGCAGAAATTTCAAATGCTCGTCAAGCAGCTATGTATATTATGAGAGAGGTTACAAACCTTACTTTTGAGGAAATAGGTGGTCAGTTTGGTGGTAAAAAGCACTCAACTGTTATTTATTCTATTGAATCCTGTGAAAGCAAAATGGAGGACAACCCCTCACTTAAAAATAATATATATGATATTATGAAAAGTATTAAGGACGAGAGACTGGATTAAATGCCTTCGGCATACAGGAAACCCCCGGCGAGGGTTTCCTACGATAAAACAGTCACACCGGACTGTTTTATCTACCTTCCTGCGCTTTTTAATATAATGTATGTCGCATTCTGCGGAATGCGACAAGGGCTTTGCCCTTGACCCCACAACCTTTTGAAAAAGGTTGGCGAAAACTTTACCTTTGAACAATTTGAACATAGATGTTTAAAAAGTTTTGAACATTCTCTACGCTGTGGTTTTTAGGTGCTAAATTACTGACATTTATTAACATTTTCCTTACAGAATAAAAGCGTCCCATAAATCCTTTTAAATCAAGGTATAAATGCTCTTTTCTACAATTTGACAGTATCTACTACTGCTACTGTTTAATTTAATATTTTTAACATGAATTTTCGTTTTATTCGCAATTTTAAAAATCTTTTATTTCTATCTTTATGGAGGTAGCATTATGAAAATAATTTGTAACACATCAGTTCTTGCAGAAGCTTGTAACATCGTTCAGCGCGGTGTTCCTCAGAAAAGCACTCTTCCTGCAACAGAAGGTATTTATCTTCAGGCTAAAAATTCAAAACTTACTCTTACAGGTTATGACCTTGAAGTTGGTATTACAACTACTATTGAATGCTCAACAGAAACTGAAGGTAGCATTGTTCTCAACGCTCGTCTTCTTTGCGATATTTTAAGAAGATTACCTGCTCAAAGTGTTACTATCAACTGTGACAGCCATAATCTTTGCAAAATCACATCAGGAGAAGCAGAATTTTCACTTGTTGGTATCCCTGCAGACGATTACCCCGAGCTTCCCACAGTTTCAGGAGGTATTCCCTTTGCAATTAAACAAGGTATTCTTAAAAATATGGTAAAACAAACCATTTTTGCAGTTGCAGTTCAGGATATTAAGCCCGTTCATAAAGGTATTAAATTTGAAGTTGAAAACAACAACCTTCGTCTTATTTCCTGCGATGGCTTCCGCCTTGCTATAAGAAATGAAACAATTGAATATGCAGGCGAAGATATGACATTCGTCGTTCCTGCAAAAACTCTTTCCGAGGTTGTTAAATTAACAGATGATGACGATTCAAATATCACTTTCTCTATCGGTAAGAAATTTATTCTTTTTGAAATCGGTAATTATAGAATTATTTCCCGTCTTTTAGAAGGTGAATTCTTTAATTACAAAAATGCAATTCCTTCAGAAAGCACAACAAAAGCAAGAGTTAACCTTAAGCTTATTCTTGATAGTGTTGAAAGAACATCTCTTCTTATTACAAGTAAAATAAAAAGCCCTGTTCGCTGTATTTTTGATGATAATACAATAAGAATTTCCAGTGCAACATCTCTTGGTGCTGCAACTGATAAAATTCCTGCTTCAATTGAAGGTAAAAGACTTGAAATCGGCTTTAATAATACCTATTTAACTGATTGCTTACGTACAGTTGATGTTGATGAAGTAAAAATTGAGCTTTCAAGCCCTGTTTCTCCTATTATTATCAAACCTGTTGAGGGAGATAATTTCATTTTCTTAATTATTCCTATGAGATTAAAAAATGAAAATATAGTTTGATAAAAAGTTATATACAATATTTGAAAGAATGTTCAAAAAATGAAAATAAAAGTTAAAGTAGCTCATAAAGAACACAAAGATTTTATATTAAAAGGTGATTATATTCGTCTTGATGACCTTTTAAAAAATGTTGGTGTTGTTAATACGGGCGGACATGCAAAGATTATAATTCAGGAAGGCGAAGTCAAAGTTAACGGAGAAACCTGCACAATGCGAGGCAAAAAACTCCGTCAAGGTGACTGCGCTGAATATGAAAGAATAATTTACGACGTAAAATAAATGATTTATAAGAAGCGGTGAAGTATGACGGTTAATTCTGTTAAAATTAAAAATTTCAGAAATATTGCCGATTTAAGCTTTACTGCTGATAACGGAGTAAATGTTATTTACGGCGAAAATGCACAAGGAAAAACCAATATTTTAGAGTCTGTATGGCTTTTTACAGGTTGTAAAAGCTTTCGCGGTGCAAAAGATAACGAGCTTATTAAATTTAATGAAGATTTTGCTAAAATCAATTTAGATTTTTCTGATAATTTAAGAGAAAAAAAATCTGAAATAATTATTGCTGATAAAAAGAAAACCGCTTCTTTAAATGGTGTTTCTCTTCGTTCAACTGCAGAGCTTATAGGTTCATTTTATGCGGTTATCTTTTCTCCTGTTCATTTATCTTTAATAAAAGATGGTCCGGTTGCCAGAAGAAAGTTTTTAGATACTGCTTTATGTCAGTTAAAGCCATCTTATGCAGAGCATCTTGCAGGTTATAAAAGAGCATTAATTCAAAGAAATGCTTTACTTAAAGATTTACATTTGAATTCAGAGCTTTATGATATGCTTGATACTTGGGATGACCAATTAGCAAGGTATTCAGCCTGCGTTATTAAAGAAAGACTGCAATATATAGATTTACTTTCTGAATATAGTAAGAGCATTTATTCAGGAATTTCTGAAAATAAAGAAAATTTTTCCGTTTATTATTCAAAAAATATAAATAAAGATTTACCTGTAAAGGATATTTATTTAAGTGAAATTGAAAATCTTAAAAATTCTCGTAAAGAGGATATATTTTCAAAAACAACAACCGTTGGTCCTCACAGAGATGATTTAGAAATTTTAATTGATAATGTAAGTGCAAGAAGTTTTGGTTCACAAGGTCAACAACGTTCTTGTGCATTGGCACTTAAATTAGGTGAATCTGAAATAATAAAAAAAATTACAGGTGAAACTCCTGTTGCACTTCTTGATGATGTTATGAGCGAGCTTGACGAAAAGCGTCAGGATTATGTTCTTAACCATATAAATGACAGGCAAGTTTTTCTTACTTGCTGTGACCCATCACAGGTTTTAAGGCTATGTGGCGGTAAGTCCTTTCTTATTAAGGGCGGTGAGATAGTTTAATGTTTATTCATATAGGACAAGATACAGTTGTTATTGATAAAGAAATTATCGGAATTTTTGATATGGATAACACAACTGTTATGAAAAAAACAATAGATTATCTTAATAATTCGGAGAAAGAAAAAAGTGTAATAAATGTTGCACCTTTTGAACTTCCGAAATCCTTTATTGTATGCCAGACACCAAAAGGTAAAAGAATTTATATTTCTCCTGTTTCCGTGGGAACTATTTTACGAAGAATAGAATCAGGTAACCCACATTAATTATGTAAATAAATTATTTATACATATATTTATTTTGAATCTTCTACGGAGGTTAGTATTTTGGACGAAAACATTATTAAAACCGAAGAGGAGCTTCGTGAAGAAGCTAAAGAAAACGAAGTAATTCTTGATGAAAGCGCAGAAATTGATACTGTTGTTACCGAAAAATATGATGCCAGTGCAATTCAGGTTCTTGAAGGACTTGAAGCGGTCAGAAAAAGACCCGGTATGTACATAGGTTCAACAGGACCTAAAGGACTTCATCACCTTGTTTATGAGATTGTTGACAACTCCATAGACGAGGCTCTTGCAGGTTTCTGTACTCATATTGAGGTTGAAATTCTTCCTGATAATATTATTACCGTTCGCGATAACGGTCGTGGTATTCCTGTTGGTATTAATGAGCAACAGGGCCTTCCTGCTGTTACCGTTGTTCTTACTGTGCTTCATGCAGGTGGTAAATTCGGTGGTAGCGGTTATAAGGTTTCCGGTGGTCTTCACGGTGTTGGTTCATCTGTTGTTAATGCTCTTTCTGAATGGTTTGAGGTTGAAGTTTCTCAGGATGGTCACGTTCATTATCAGCGTTTTGAAAGAGGTACTCCAACTTGCGACCTTAAAGTTATCGGTGATACAAATGAAACCGGAACTCTTATAAGATTTAAAGCAGATGCTGAAATATTTACTGAAACAACTGTTTATGAGTTTGAAACTCTTGAAAGAAGATTAAGAGAACAGGCTTTCCTTAATGCAGGTCTTTCAATTTCCCTTACTGATAAGCGTGATGTTGATGAGGTAAAAGAGATTTACTGTTTTGAAGGCGGTATTTCATCCTTCGTAGAATTTGAAACAAATAAAAGAGGTCTTACTCCTCTTCACGAAAAACCCATTCATTTTTCTGCTGTCAGTGGAGACAGAGAAGCAAATATTGCTCTTATGTATAATGACAGCTACAATGAATTAATTCTGAGTTTTGCTAACAATGTTAGAACTATTGATGGCGGTACTCACGAAAATGGTTTTAAAACTGCTTTAACAAGAGTATTTAATGAATATGGCAGAAAATATAAGTTATTAAAAGATAATGATAAAAACCTTTCAGGTGACGATGTCCGTGAAGGTCTTACAGCTGTTATCAGCGTTAAGCTCACTGAAGCTCAGTTTGAAGGACAGACAAAGGGTAAATTAGGTAATACTGATATTACTCCTCTTGTTTCAAAATGTGTTTATGAAAAGCTTTCCACATATTTTGAAGAAAATCCTGCAGAAGCAAAGGCAATTTTCAGCAAAGCACTTGATGCTTCAAGAGCAAGAGAAGCAGCCCGTAAAGCGAGAGATAATGCAAGAAGAAAATCTGTTCTTGAAAGTAACAGCCTTCCCGGTAAGCTTGCAGACTGTATTGAAAAAGACAATGTAAGAACTGAAGTTTATATCGTCGAGGGTGATTCTGCGGGCGGTTCTGCAAAACTTGGCAGAGACAGAATGTTCCAGGCTATTCTTCCTCTTTGGGGTAAAATGCTTAACGTTGAAAAAGCAAGACTTGATAAGGTTATCGGTAATGATAAGCTTACACCCGTTGTTCTTGCTCTTGGTACAGGTATTGGTGAAGATTTTGATATCAATAAGCTTCGTTATGATAAAATTATTATTATGGCCGATGCTGACGTTGACGGTGCTCATATCAGAACACTTCTTCTTACATTTTTCTTCCGTTATATGCCTGAGCTTATAACAACAGGTCACGTATATCTTGCCCAACCCCCTCTTTACAGAATAAGCAAAGGTCAAAAGCATCAATATGCTTATTCTGATGAAGAAAGAGATAAAATAATGGCTGAAGTAGGAACAGGTTTTTCAATTCAGCGTTATAAGGGTCTTGGTGAAATGGACCCCTCGCAGCTTTGGGAAACAACTATGAACCCTGAAACAAGACTTATGTTAAGAGTTACGGTTGAAGATGCAGAAAAAGCAGATGAAACCTTCTCAATTCTTATGGGTGACAAGGTTGAACCCAGAAGAGAATTTATTGAGAAAAATGCTAAATATGTTAAAAATCTTGATATTTAAGAAAGGGAGGATTTAAAAGATGGACGAATTTAATGAAAAAACTGAAGGCGTCACTCAAGGTGTAAATAATCTTCCTGACCCTTATGAAAATCAGCGAATTATAAATGTTGAAATCAATAAAGAAGTAAGAACAGCTTTCCTTGATTATTCAATGTCTGTTATTACATCCCGTGCTCTTCCCGATGTGCGCGATGGTTTAAAGCCTGTTCACAGAAGAATTCTTTATACAATGTATGAGAACAATCTTACTCCTGATAAAGCATACCGTAAGTGTGCTGATACAGTTGGTTCTGTTCTCGGTAGATATCATCCCCATGGTGACGCATCTGTTTATGATGCGATGGTAAGACTTGCTCAGGATTTCTCAATGAGATATATGCTTGTTGATGGTCATGGTAACTTCGGTTCAATTGACGGTGACCCTGCTGCTGCATATCGTTATACAGAATCAAGAATGAGCAAAATGTCATTGGAAATGCTCACAGATATTGAAAAAAATACTGTTGATTTTATTCCTAACTATGATGACAGACTTAAAGAGCCCACTGTTTTACCCGCTCGTTTTCCGAACCTTCTTGTTAATGGTTCTCAGGGTATTGCAGTTGGTATGGCAACAAATATTCCGCCTCATAATTTAGGTGAGGTTTGCGGTGCTGTTGAATGCCTTATTGATAATCCTGAAGCAGAGCTTGAAGACCTTATGGAGCATATCAAAGGTCCTGACTTTCCTACCGGTGGTATTATTATGGGCAGAGCAGGTATCAGAGCTGCTTATGCGACAGGTAGAGCAAAGGTTATTGTTCGTGCTAAATGTGAAATTGTTGAGGGTAAAAACGGCAGATTTAAAATTATAATCACTGAAATTCCCTATATGGTTAACAAAGCAAGACTTATTGAGTCTATTGCAGACCTTGTTAAAGATAAAAGAGTTGAAGGTATTTCTGATATTAATGACTACTCATCTGATAAAATGGGTATGCACATTGAAATTGATATTAAGAGAGATGCAAATGCTCAGGTTGTTCTTAATAAGTTATTTACTTATACTCAGCTTCAATCAACCTGTGGTGTAATTCTTCTTGCTCTTGATGATGGTCAACCTAAAATTCTTACACTTAAAGAAATTCTTCAGAAATATATTGACCACCAGTGTAATGTTATTATAAGAAGAACGCAGTTTGACCTTAAAAAAGCTCAGGAAAGAGCACACATTCTTGATGGTCTCAGAAAAGCAATTGATATTGTTGATGAAATTATTGCAACAATCCGTGCTTGTAAAGGCGGTCAGGCAGAAGCTAAAGTTGCTATCATGGAAAAATTTGACTTTGACGATGTTCAGGCAGCAGCTATTGTTGCTTTCCGTTTAGGTCAGTTGGCAGGTCTTGAAATTCTTAAGATTACTAATGAACTTAATGAACTTCGTGAAAAAATAAAGGATTATGAGGATATTCTCGGTTCTCACGAAAGAGTTCTTAATATCGTTAAGGAAGAACTTGCAGTTATCAACAAGAAATATGCTGATGAACGCAGAACTGCTATTGAAAATGTCAGCGGTGAGGTTGATATTGAAGACCTTATTCCTGAAGAAAAATGTATGTATACCTATACAAATATGGGTTACATCAAACGTCAGCCGGTTGACCAGTTCTCAATTCAGAACAGAGGCGGTCGTGGTGTTAAGGGTATGTCAAGAAGAGAGGATGACTATGCAGAAACAATGTTTATTGCATCTTCTCACGATTCAATAATGTTCTATACCACAAGAGGTCGCGCATATCGTCTTAAAGGATATGAAATTCCTGAAGGAAGCAAAACAAGTAAAGGCTCTAATATTGTTAACATTCTCCCCCTTGAAAACGGAGAAAAAGTTTCTGCTATGATTCAGGTACCTAAGGATGATGAGGGTATGTATCTCTGTATGGTAACAAGAAAAGGCCTTATTAAGCGTTCTTCTCTTGATATTTACAGAAATACAAGAAGAAATGGAATTATTGCCGTTACTCTTCGTGAAGACGATGAGCTTGCTTGGGTTAAGCTTACATCAGGTAATGATGATTTACTTGTTGCAACAAAGAAGGGTATGTGTATCCGTTTCAATGAGAATGATGCAAGACCTCTCGGAAGAACTGCAAGTGGTGTTAAGGCTATAACTCTAAAAGAGGGCGATGAAGTTGTTGGTATGAGCGTTATGAGCGAAGGCGGTAAGCTTCTCACAGTAAGTGAAACCGGTTTTGGTCGTATCAGCGATAACGATAACTATCGTTTACAGTCAAGAGGCGGTAAAGGTCTTAAAAACTATCATATTAAAAAATATGGTGAAGTTGCTGCTATAAGCGATATAAATGAGGAAGACGATATTATTCTCATTTCACAGGATGGTATTATCATAAGAATTCCTGCATCTGCGGTCAGAGTTTGTGCTCGTCCTTCAAAGGGTGTTAAGGTAATGCGTCTTGGTGAAGGTGATAAAGTTGTAACTCTTTCAACAACTGAGCATGATGAAGATGAAATCAACGGCGAGGTTGAGGATGACGGTACTGCAACAGAAGGTGCAGGCGATACATCAGGAGATAATGAAGATATAGGAACTGAAGACGTAATAGAGGAAACAACGGAGGAATAAGTTATGTCTGACAGTAATAAGCGTGATGAAGGCTTGCAGGATTATATGGATTTACTTGAAAAAATGGCAGAAAAGGATGCTGAAAATCAAGTAAAAAAGCCTTCCCCACCCCCTATTAAAGAAAAAGTAGAAAAACCAATTAAAAAAGCTGAAAATATTAAAACATCTGAAGGTAAAGAAAAAAATATTTTCAAGCGTCTTTCAAATTGGTATAACAATTTACCTAAAAAAAAGAAAATTATTGTAAGTGTAATTGCAGTTTTATTGGCAATAATTCTCACTTTAACAACTGTTTTGGGTATATTTGTTGCTCAGAAATTCGGTTTATTAGGTGATAATATTAATAATACTGAATATGATGATACCATTTATGAAGATACCGATTTTGACGATATTAATATTGATATTGGTTCTTCAGATTTTAAACAAGCTCTTAAAGACTGGGCAACTCAGGGAAACGAAAATAAAATGTCCAGCAAGAATGTTATAAATGTGCTTCTTGTTGGTGCTGACAAAGGAACAAATTCAGGTAATACTGATGTTATGATGCTTGTTTCTCTTAATAAAAAATCCAAGCAATTAAAATTAGTTTCATTTTTCAGAGATAGTTATCTCTATATTGATAGCCCAAAAGGCGCATATTGTTCTAAACTTAATGCAGCATTTTCAATGGGTGGTCCTGAATGTCTCTTACAGACAATTGAAAATAACTATAAAATAGAAATAGATAACTATGTTATGGTTAACTTTGAATCGTTTGTAGAGATTATTGATGCTATGGGCGGTATAACCGTTGATGTGCAGAAATATGAAGCAGATTATAACTATAAAAAATTTAAAGTAACTCTCCCCTATGGTGAAAATGTTACTTTGAATGGTGAACAAGCACTTTGTTTCTGCCGAATCAGAGGTTGTGACTCTGATGGAGATGTTAGTCGTACACGTCGTCAAAGGCAGGTTATTGAATCAATAATTGACAGAGTTAAAACTGCTTCAATGGGAGATTTAAACAAATATATTGATATTTTGCTTCCTTATGTTGATACAGGTTACAGCAAAACTCAGATTCTTTCTTTAGGTGTTCAGGCATTAACAGGCAAATGGTTCAATTATGAAAGAACACAACTTCAAATGCCAGATGAAGAAAGCAGAACTTCAGGAAGTGCTAATGCTTGGATTTGGGTTGTTGATTATCAGTTAGCAGCATATAAATTACAAACAGAACTTTACGGTAAATCTAACATTACATTAAATGAGGGCAGAACTTCAATCATTGATGTTTACAGAGGCGCAAATTATAAAGGAGATTATTCTAACAGTTCTTCTAATAATTCTTCTGATAACTCTGTTACAACAACTGCTTCATATAATAAACCAACACCTCAGACAACCGAAAATCAATATGTACCTGATACAACAGAAGTTATAACAACTCAGCCGGAAACAGAAGAACCTGTTACAGAGGATACAACAATTGAAGCAACTGAACCTGATGATGTTGTTGAAATTCCTGATTCAACTGTTCCTATTACTGAAACCTCCCCTGCTCCACCTCCATCTACAGAAGAAATTGCACCTAATACAGAGGTGGCGGAATAATGGCAAAAAATAATGAATATGTTAAAAAACGCAAAAGTTATTATGGATTTGCAAAAAATTATCCGGGTAAATTAGGTTCAAGTAAATATGTTATCGGCGAAAGTAAAATAGTAAGAAGAAATGAAACAATAAGAAAAATTGTAATTGCTGTTATAGTTATCTTTTTATTTATAGCTTCTTATATAATTACATCAGTTGGATTTAATATTTCTAATAAACAACCAGATAAAAACAAAACAACAGCTGTATCGATTATCGATACAGCTGTTGTTTTTAATGTAAATTTATTGGTTAATTTCAGGATTTTCTGTTCTTTTTAAAATATAATCAATGCTTACATCATAAAAATCAGCTAAAATGATTAATGTTTCTGTTGGTGGAACTCGTTCTCCTGTTTCATATTTAGAGAGTAAAGCTTGTTCTATTCCTGTATGCATTTGTAAAGCTATTTGAGTTAATTTACGCTCTTTTCTTAATTTTCTTAAATTATTATCCAATTTCATCACCTAATGACAGTATGTCATATTTATTATTGACAAATATGACGTATTGTCATACAATTAAAATCAGATATTACATAAGAAAGAAGGTTTTTATATGGTAGAAGAAATATACAAGGAAATGTATTACCATTTATTAATGCTATTACTGATGCTCTGACACTCCTCACTCCTAATTCCTCATTCCTAATTAATAAACCGCCCAACCTTTTGGTTGAGCGGTTTTTAAAATTATTCTTCGTCGCAATCGCAGCAATCGCAACCGCAGTCGCAATCATCAAATTCAATATCGAGTTCAAGCTTTTCACCGCAAGCGGGGCATTCAATGAACTCTTCATCGAGCATTTCATCATCAAGATAAATTTCTTCACCGCAAGAAGGACATTCAACTTCGTAAAGTTCATCGTCTTCGCAATCGCAGCAACCGCAGAAATCATCATCTTCATCGTCGCAGAATACATATTCTTCAAGCTCATCGAGATCTTCGTCGATAGCGTCAACAAGGTCTTCAACTGCGCTGAGATCCTCATCAATATCGCTTACTGTAAGAGCCATATCTTCGAGAATATCGAACATAGCTTCGAAAATTTTTGTTTCTTTGGAGTCTTTATCAAGTTCAAGACCTGCTGCAAGACCTTTAAGGTATGCAACTTTTTCTGTAAGTGTCATTTCAATGACCTCCTGAATTTATAATTTGAAACACAAAAACAATTATGCTCTTGAGAGGTATTCGCCTGTTCTTGTGTCAATGTTAATCATTTCACCCTCGTCGATGAAGAGAGGAACTTTGATTTCTGCACCTGTTTCAACAGTAGCGGGTTTTGTAGCATTAGTTGCTGTGTTACCTGCGAAACCGGGGTCAGTTTTTGTAACCTGAAGAGTTACAAATGTTGGGGGTTCAACGCCGAAAACGTTGCCTTTGTAAGAAAGAATCTTACAAGTCATATTTTCCTTAACAAATTTGAAGTTATCGGAAAGGTTTGAAGCGTCAACGGGAATCATTTCATAGCTTTCGGGGTCCATGAAATAGTAAAGACCGCCATCTTCATAAGAATATTCCATATCTTTTCTTTCAATGAAAGCTGTAGGATATTTGTCTGTGGGGCTGAATGTTTTTTCAACAACACTGCCGTTGATTACATCTCTGATTTTTGTACGAACAAAAGCTGCGCCTTTACCTGGTTTTACGTGCTGGAATTCGATGATGGAATAAACTTTACCATCCATTTCGAATGTAACGCCGTTTTTGAAATCGCCTGCTGTTACCATAATTAAATCCTCCGAAAATGAATTTCATATTTTTACATAATAATTTTATAATATTTCGCCCCTATTTTCAAGTGTTTTTTTATATTTTGACACTGAAACGGAGGAAAAATTCAATATTAATTTATTTTTCTTCTTCGTTTAAATTGATACCCAACTCTTCAAGCTGAATATTATCAACTCTTGAGGGACATTCTGTCATAGGTTCGCTTGCATTCTGTACTTTCGGGAATGCAATAACATCACGAAGAGAGTCAACCTGAAGAAGCTGCATAATAAGTCTGTCAAGACCGATACCCATACCGCCGTGAGGGGGAGGACCGAATTTGAAAGCATCAAGAAGATAACCGAACTTCTGCTGTGCTTCTTCATCAGAAAGACCGAGAAGCTTGAAAATTCTATCCTGTAAATCTGAATCGGTAATACGGATTGAACCTGAAGAAAGCTCAACACCATTAAGAACAAGGTCATAAGCTTCTGCTCTTACGGATGCCTTATCTGTTTCAAGATAGGGGAGACATTCGGGAAGAGGAGAAGTAAAGGGATGGTGCATTGCAACAAACTGCTGAGTATCTTCATCCCAATCAAAGAAGGGGAATTCAACAATCCATAAAAGATTAAAGCCATCGCCGATAATATCAAGCTTTTTAGCAGCTTCATTACGAAGAGAACCGAGAACTGAAAGAACGGAGCTGTTTTTTGTATCTGCAATAATGAAAACAACGTCACCCTTTTCAGCACCTGCTCTTTCAAGGATTGCTTTCATTTCATCCTCTGTCATAAACTTTGCAAAGGAAGAAGCAATACCATCATCGGTAAGGCGAATCCAGGCAAGACCTTTTGCACCGATACCTTTTGCAAATTCTGTAAGCTTGTCAACTTCTTTTCTTGTATATGTTGTAACTGCATTTTTAGCAGTAATTCCGCGAACTGAACCGCCACCTGCAACAGCTCCTGAGAATACTGAAAAACCACAGTCCTTAACAATATCAGTAAGGTCAAAGATTTCCATACCAAAGCGGGTATCAGGTTTATCTGAACCATAGCGTTCCATTGCTTCTTTATAAGTAAGTCTGGGAAGGGGAAGGGGAATTTCAACTCCGAGAGCTTCTTTGAATACTCTTGCAATATAACCTTCACCTATTGAAAGAACATCTTCCATTGTAACGAAAGACATTTCAAGGTCAATCTGTGTAAATTCAGGCTGACGGTCTGCTCTCAAATCTTCGTCGCGGAAGCAACGGGCAATCTGCATATAGCGGTCAAAGCCTGCTACCATTGAAAGCTGCTTGTAAAGCTGAGGAGACTGAGGAAGAGCATAGAATGTGCCCTGATGTATACGGCTTGGCACAAGAAAGTCACGAGCTCCTTCGGGAGTGGACTTAATGAGCATAGGTGTTTCAATTTCCACAAAGCCGTTTTCATCAAAATAGTCTCTTGTAATCTTAGTAACTTTATGGCGGAAGAGAATATTCTTCTGTAAATCAGGTCTTCTCAAGTCAAGGTAACGGTATTTGAGACGTGTAAGCTCTGCAGTCTGGCAGTTTTCCACAATATCAAACGGCGGAGTTTCGCTCTTTGAAAGAACTCTTAAATCCTTAACATCGATTTCAATATCACCTGTTGGGATTTCGCTGTTCTTTGAGGAACGCTCACGAACAACGCCCTTTGCCATAAGCACATATTCACTTCTTACACCAAAAGCCTTTTCAAAAATAGCCTTGTCTGTGTTTTCATCAAAAGCAAGCTGAACAATTCCTGTTTTGTCACGAAGGTCAACGAAAATAAGTGCACCCAGGTCTCGTTGCTTTGCAACCCAACCGCACACAGTAACCTCTTCGCCAATATTTTCTGCACGAAGCTCGCCACAGAATATTGAACGCTTGAGACCGTTCATATTATCCATATATAATCGTCCTTTCGGAATAGTTTACTTAATATTAACAGCAGTTTTTGTCAGGTGAGAAACAGGAATACTGAGAAGGATTCCTGCTAAAAGCCTGAAAAAAGGACCTGCAAAGTTGATTTTTATAACGCCCTTGCCGAGAGTGGCGGCAGTTAATGCTGTATCTGAGGTAAAGGTAATAATCTGCGGAGAAACTACCATTCCCATAGGTAAAACTTCAGAAATGATGTTTGAAACAGATTGAATACAGTAGAAGATTACAAATGCAAAAATAATTGTGCCTATAAGACCCAATTTTGAAAATGGCTTTACATTTGAAAGTGTTATGCCTAAGAAAATGCTCTGCACAATCATAAGAGCAGAAATTGCAAGTGATACTGCAAAGAATATGCACACTACAGCAATCATTTTAAAAGACGGAACACCAAAAAGAGAGAGAATTGTCTCAGCACTTGCCAGAGCTTCTTCACCCATTAGCTCTTTGACCTGATAAAACCATAAAAAACAGGAGCCTAAGAAAAGAAAATAAACAAGATATGTCCAGATAAGACCTGAAGCCGTCTTTGCCCAGATAAGCTTATTAGTTTTAACAGGAAGAGTAAGTGTGAGATAGCCTGCTCTGCCAAACATAGTTTTGTTGTACATCATACCCACTGCAATCAGTATGAAAACACAGGCAAAGAAGAGCACCGCTATAACAGCAAGACCGCCTAATACTTTACCCATCTGACTGCTTGAAAAGAGGGCAAGTAATTCACCTGCAACGGCAATCACAATAATTGCGAAGAATATGGCAGACATTGAGTGCCATTGTGCTTTAAGTTCATTTTTAAGAAGCTTACCAAACATTTGCAAATACCTCCTTAAAAACATCTTCTATAGTTTTACCGCCACCTGTGATGTTTGCCACGGTATCATTGAGAAGGGCTTTGCCGTTACCTAAAAACAGCGCGTGAGTAAATACATTCTCAAGGTCATTTATAAGGTGTGTGGAAATAAGCAGAGTTGATTTCTGAGCGTAGTTTTCCATTATAAAATTAAGAATCGCACTTCTGGAAGCAGGGTCTACACCGCCCATAGGCTCATCAAGGATATAAAGAGAAGCATCTCTCGACATTGTTAAGGAGAGAAGAAGCTTTTCCTGCATACCCTTAGACATTGTTTTTGCCTTCTGCTTTTCATCAAGACCAAATTTTTTAAGCATATCAAGAGCCTTCGACTTATCAAAATCACTGAAAAAATCGTTGAAATAGTCAACTGCATCAATATTCCTCATCCAATCGTGCACAAAGCTCTGCTCAGGAAGATATGCGGTGATGGCTTTTGTTTTTTCGCCGGGCGCATTTCCGTCTATGAGCACCGTACCGGTATAGTCGTGAATTAGGCCGGTAAGAATTTTCATAAGTGTAGTTTTACCGCAACCGTTGGGACCGAAAAGACCAATAACCTCACCCTGAGGGAGAGTGAAGCTCATATCGGTTAATACAGTTTTTTTACCATAGGACTTTGTAAGCCCTTCAACTGTTATAATAGCCAAGTTTTTAGCCTCCAGATGTAGTTAATCGAAATTATACTAATTATATATTTTACACTTATTTATGTTAATAGTCAAGGGATATAAGTTAGGAATTAGGAATGAGGAATTAGGAATTTCGGGGCTACGCCGTAATTATAAAGCTTCGCATAACTTTAATTATCGCGGAGCTCTGGCAACTGGCAACTGGCAACTGGCAGCTACATTTTGCGCTTTGCACTATAATTGCATCTCAGACCCGTAATTCCTAATTCCTAATTAAAAAAACCTTCCTCAGATGAGGAAGGTTTTTGGTTTTTGCTTATGAGAAAAGGCCGCCGAAGAAGCTTGAGAAAGTATCAAGAGCAACGCTGACATTGTACTCAATCATAGAACCCTCAACTGAGCTGAGAACCTTCTCTAAATCTAATCCTTCAAAAAGATTAAAAAGAATACCTAAAATTGAATCCATAACTTCGCCTCCTTTTATTAACAATAAATTACCATAATTCTCCGTAAAAGTCAACACTTTTCTATTGTTTACAAATAATAGTATTATAATTTGTATATTATTGAGTGGCGGTATTTATTGACTTTGTGAGTGATTTTGTGATACCATTTTATAAACTGATAAAGGAAGTGATTTTTTGAGCGAAAAAATAAATCCACAGCAGAATAAAGGGTATGTGGATAATAAGGAATTTATTTTCTACCTTGCCGCAATATTCTTTTATACTATGATGACAGGTATTGTGGGTTCCTACAGGCAGGACTACCTTGTTAATGTGCTCCACCTTACAGAGAATCAGACATCGTTTTATAATTCATTCTTAAGTGTGGCAGGATTTGTGCTAAGCTTTTTCTATGCAATGGTTATTGATAACCACAAGATTAAGAAAAACGGCAAATTCGTGCCGATTATGAATAAGGTAGCAATCCCTATGGGTATTGTAACACTTTTAATGTTTGTTACACCCAAGGATCTGACAGGCGCGCTTTTAATGATTTACCTTATCACAATTGGTCTTTTGCACGGTGCTTGCTGCAGCTTTGGTAATGCAATTAACCTTGTTTCATTTGTTATGTCGCCTGATAGCCGTGAGCGAGATAAAGTGATTTCCTTCAAAAGTATTTCAAGTGCTGTGGGTAATTCAGCGCCCCTTGTAGTAACACTTGTTATCGGCATTTTTGTGAAGGATAAGGCAACTCTTTTTATCGCATCAACTGCTCTTATCAGCGTTGTTGGTACATTCATAACTCTTATGGGTATGCGCTTTGTTAAGGAGCGTATAGAATACACTCAGGAAAAGAAAAATCCCCTTGTTGGATTTGTTGATGTTATCAAAAATAAATATGCTTGGATAATAATTATCAGCGAAACGCTTAAGAATTTCAGGCAGATTGCAACATATATGGGCGTTTTCCTTGCAGCTGCACTTCTTGGTGGTACAGATAAATTCTTGTTATTTGGTTTACCAACAGGTATAGGTACAGCAGTTGGTATGCTTGTTATTAATTTCCTTCTTAAAAAATTCAATGCAAAAATTCTTTACATTGCATCGGGTATTTATTCAATTATTGCAAACACAGCCGCATTTGCTGTAGGTTATATGTATTTCAAAACAGGTTCAAGCGCTTTGCAGATAGTGTTTATTATCTTCCTTTTCCTTATTGGTCTTCAGTTTGGTGCATCAAACCTTCTGCCGAGTATGTTCCAGGCAGATGTGCTTGAATCAATTGAGGTTCAGACAAAGGGTAAACGTCTTGATGCAGCTCTTCCCTTTGTTATCGGCATCGGCACAATGATAAGCGGAACAATTGCAAGCGGTCTTGCACCAAAAATTCTTTATGGAGAAAATTCAATTATTCAGTACATTCAACCAACAGATGCAATTCCAAACCCTGAGCAATCACTTCATACCAAGATGATGATGCTTTTCTTCTACACAATTTTCCACGGTATTATGATGTTCCTTGCAGGTGTTCCGTTCTTCTTCTATAAATTGACGGGTAAAACAAAAGAGAGTATACACAATCAGGTATTGGAACAAAGAGAGAGTATAAATAAATGAGAAAAAGCACTTGCTCCGGCAAGTGCTTTTTAAATTAGGAATTAGGAATTAGGAATTGCGGGTCTGCGACGCGATTATAATGCAAAGTGCAAAGCGCAAAATGCAAAATGTCGGGTCTGCGACGCAATTATAATGCAAAGTGCAAAGTGCAGAGCGCAAAATGTCGGGTCTGCGACGCAATTATAATGCTTCGCATAATTTCAATTTTCGCGAAGCTCTGGTATCTGGCATCTGGTGACTGGTAGCTTCGCTTTACCTTCTCCCTCTTCGGTTGGAAGTTTTCTTATTTCTTGCGTTCTGTGGTGTTTTCTTCTTCGCCTGTTCAACTCTGTCTTTATAAGATGGCTTAACAAGGCACTTTTTATCATAGCCTATAAGGTCTTCACGGTGGCATTTTTTAAGTGCGGTGCGCACAAGGTCTGCATTTTTAGGGTCTGCGCATTGGAGCAAAGCTCTCTGCATACGCTTTTCCTCAGGTGTTTTAGGCACGTAAACCTCTTTCATTGTGAACGGGTCAAGCCCTGTGTAAAACATAACCGTTGATGCAGTACCCGGTGTAGGGTAATAGTCCTGCACCTGCTCAGGATTATAATTCCAACGCTTAATATATTCTGCTAATTTTACCGCATCGGAAAGTGTGCTACCGGGGTGACTGCTCATAAGGTACGGTACAAGGTATTGCTCTAAACCGAAGCTTTTTGTAAGCTCAAAATATCTGTCCTTGAATTTTTCGTAAACCTTGAAATTAGGCTTACCCATAAGTGAAAGCACGTTCTGTGAGCAGTGTTCAGGTGCAACCTTAAGCTGACCGCTTACGTGGTCCTTAACAAGTTTTTTGAAAAATGCATTACCTGATGGTGATTTATCTGCAAGAAGGTAGTCAAAACGGATGCCTGAACGGATAAAAACTTTTTTTATTTTCGGTATTTTTTCAATTTCCGAAAGTAATTTTATATATTCGCTGTGGTCTGCCTTAAGATTTTTGCAGGGCTCGGGAGCAAGGCATTTCTTATCGGGACAAACTCCGCTCTTGAGCTGTTTTTCGCAGGCAGGATACCTGAAATTTGCGGTAGGCCCGCCCACATCGTTAATATAGCCCTTGAAATCAGGCATTTTTGTTAAAAGCTTTGCTTCCCTGACAACGCTTTCGATGCTTCTTGAGCGAACGCTTCTTCCCTGATGGAAGGCAAGAGCACAGAAATTACAGCCACCGAAGCAGCCTCGGTTATGAGTCAAAGAAAACTGAACCTCCTCAATAGCGGGAACTCCACCCTGCTTTTCATAGGAGGGGTGATAAGCTCTCATATAAGGAAGGTCATAAACCTCGTCAAGCTCCTCTCTTTCAA
>JAZQMA010000037.1:0-14477 GCA_045543035.1 Acutalibacteraceae bacterium
ATAATAACCTTCTTACCGGGCATATAGCCGTCGATATTAACATATTTCTGAGCAGTACCCGCTGTCATAATGCCTGCGGGACGGGAGCCTGCGATTGAAAGAGCTCCTCTCGGTCTTTCTCGGCAGCCCATTGCAAGAACAACGGCAATCGCCCGGAACTGCATAAGACCTTCCTTGTTGTTAACGGCTGTAACAACGTTTGAATCGGAAATATTAAGAACCATTGTGTCGGTGAAAACATCAATATCTGTCTTTTCAACCTGCTCGATAAATCTTCCTGCATATTCAGGACCTGAAAGCTCTTCTCCGAAATAGTGAAGACCGAAGCCTGTGTGAATACACTGTTCAAGAATACCACCGAGAGTTTCTGCTCTTTCAAGAATAACTATTTTTTCAACGCCCTCTTCTTTCGCTTTGAGAGCCGCAGCCATACCGGCCGGGCCGCCGCCGACTACAACTAAATCATAATTCAACATTCTGCCCTACCTCCTTACTTTGTTTTATGATACATAATTTTCGACTCTCCGCCGAATTTTGTAATTTCATTCATAGGCACATTCAATTCTCTTGCAAGAATTTCAACTACCTTGCTACCGCAGAAGCCACCCTGGCATCTGCCCATACCCGCTCTTGTTCTTCTCTTAACGCCGTCAACATCACGAGCACCTGCAGGAGCGTGGATAGCATCAAGAATTTCGCCCTCTGTGATTGTTTCACAACGGCAAACAATTCTGCCGTATGCCTTATTTTTCTCAATAAGCCTTGCTCTTTCTTCTGTTGAAAGATGTCGGAATCGAACAGGCTCAGGACGGCAGGGGTCAAACTCTGCTTTTTTCTCGAATCCACCAGAAAGCTCATTGATAATGCCGTCAACCATTTCTGCAATTGCAGGTGCGGAAGAAAGTCCGGGAGATTCAATACCAGCAGCATTAATAAATTTCTTATTAACATCGGAAGAACCGATAATAAAATCATCGCTTGTGGGATGAGCGCGGTTACCGCTGAAGGAAGTGATTGCGTTTCTCAGAGAAACTGCAGGAACGCTCTTAATAGCGTTTTTGTAAATCTTATCAAGACCAAATGATGTTGTAGCAACATCGTCACCATTATCAATATCTTCAGCAGAAGGACCAACAATAAGGTTGCCGTCAACTGTGGGAGAAACAAGAACACCTTTACCCATTTTGGTAGGACATTGGAAAATTGTTCTTGAAACAAGTGAGCCTTGTGATTTATCAAGAAGATAATAGTCGCCGTGGCGAACAACAATTTCAATTGAATTGTCTCCAATAAGTGAAGCAATTTCACCTGAATGAATGCCTGCAGCATTGATTACATATTCTGCAGTAATTTCACCGAGAGATGTTGTCAACTTAAATTCATCGTCAGAATAGTCAATATCAGTAACTTCGCAATTTCTTAAGAATTCTGCACCGTTTGTTACTGCATTTTCAACACCTGCAATTGTAAGCTCATAAGGGCAAACAATTGAAGATGTGGGAGCAACAAGAGCGCCAACAGCAGTTTCGCCGATATTGGGTTCTAATTCAACAAGCTCTTCTCTTCTTACAATGCGAAGACCGGGAACACCGTTCTGCTCTCCTCTGTCTTTAAGCATTTCAAGGTGGGGCATCTCTTCCTCGGAGAAAGCCACAACAAGAGCTTCATTGTTTTTAAGAGGAACATTGAGCTCCTTGCAAACCTTTTTCATAAGCTCAACACCGCGAACATTGAGCTTTGCTTTAAGTGTACCGGGCACAGCATCAAAGCCTGCGTGAACAATTGCAGAGTTTGCTTTTGTAGCACCCATTGCGCAGTCGTTGCATCTTTCAAGAAGGGCAACTCTGATGTTGTATTTTGAAAGCTCTCTTGTAATGAGAGAACCTACAACACCTGCACCGATGACAACAACATCGTACTTCATTTTAACATCTCCCTATAAAATTAAACATAATAACCTATAATAGAAAAACATTATAGCACAGTACCATATCGAAAATCAAGTATATTACACCTTGTTTTTTAGCCAAATATAGTGTAATATTATACAAACAGAAATCAATGACAAGAAATTAGAAACGAGGAACTTATGAACAAGCTAAAAAACAAGGTTGAACTTCTCGCTCCTGCAGGAGATATGAATTGCCTTATTGCTGCCGACCGTTTCGGTGCGGATGCAGTATATATCGGCGGACCTCTTCTTCAGTTAAGAGCAGAAAAATCTGCATTCACAGAAGAGAATATTGACTCTGCCGTAAAGCTTTTACATTCAAAGAACAAAAAGCTTTATGTAACTGTAAATAGTTTCACAAAAAACAGCGAAATTGAGCCTCTTAAAGACTATGCCCGAACTCTTTACGGATTAGGTGTTGATGCAGTTATTGTTGCCGATTTAGGTGCAGTAAGAACAATAAAACAAGCCGCACCAAATCTTGAAGTGCATATCAGCACGCAAGCCAATTGTTGCAACTATTCTGCTGCTTTGGCTTATTATGAAATGGGTGCATCAAGAATTGTTGTTGCCCGCGAAATGACTATTGACGAAATTGCCGAAATGCACTCAAAAATCCCCGAAGAACTGGAAATTGAAGCCTTTGTTCACGGCGCTATGTGCATGGCATATTCAGGCAGATGCCTCATTTCTTCATATATGAACGGCAGAAGCGGTAACAGAGGCGAATGCACTCAGCCTTGCCGTTGGGAATATTATCTTGTTGAAAGAAACCGCCCCAATGAATATATGAAATTAGAAGAATACCCCGACCATTCCGCCCTGCTCTCCTCCCACGATATGAAAGCAATCGGTTTTTTAGATAAATTGGCAGATGCAGGTGTTGACTCCTTCAAAATCGAGGGCAGAATGAAAACCGAATACTATGTATCACACGTAGTTAACGCCTATAGAAGAGCAATTGACAAATCCGCTCCCCTTGAGCTTTTAGAGGACGAGCTTAACGCTATCAGCCACCGTCCATACAACAGCGGTTTCTATTTCGGGAACCTTGTGCATGGTCATAAAAATGACGGTCTTTATCATTGGGATTGCACCTTTGCAGGTGTTGCCCTTGAAGACTGCAAGGACGGTCAATTAAAAATCCAGCAACGAAACTTCTTTAAGCTTGGTGATACACTTGAAGTTCTTTCTCCCGAAACCTTCGGAATGAAATTCACCGCAACAAAAATCGTCAACGAAAAAGGGGAAGAATGCGAAAGTGCTTGTCATCCTCAGGAATTCCTCACTCTCGACTGCACCGCAGATGTTAAAAAAGGCGATATTTTAAGGGTTCGAACTCAAAAGCAAGAAATTGTTACAGATATTTAATTAAATGGCACTACGGTAATTCAGAATTCGGAATTCGAAATTCGGAATTATCGGGTCTGCGACGCCATTATAATTAGAAATAATACTGAAAGCCCTATTCTTCTGACTTTTAAAAAACAACAAGCAGTAAGAATAAGTTTCAATTCCAATAATCTGATACAATGTTCGGAAGCGAAGCTTCCCATTCATTCCGCATTCCGAATTCCGCACTCCGCATTCTCACACCAAGCTAACACAAGGAACCGAACTATGCTCTATGAAATTTTAGCTCCCGTGGGAGCACAAGAACAACTAAAAGCTGCTGTAAGAAGCGGTGCAAATGCAGTGTATCTGGGTGTTGATAATTTCAACGCCCGGCGTAATGCTGACAATTTTACAACAGAAAATTTAAAAGATACCGTTAAATACTGCCGTCTTCGTGATGTTAAGGTATTTGTTACTCTTAACATTTTGATTTTTGATAAAGAAATTGACGAGCTTTACGAAACCGTAAAAGCCATAGCCAAAAGTGGCGCAGATGCAGTAATTGTTCAGGATTTTGCAACCATAAAAGCAGTTAAAGAAATCTGCCCCGAGATGCCTCTTCACGCTTCAACTCAGATGGCAGTTCATAATGTAGCAGGCGCAAAGCTTCTTGAAGAAATGGGATTTTCAAGAATAGTTCTGGCACGTGAGCTATCTCTTAACGAAATGAAAATGATAAGAGAAGCAGTTAATGCAGAGCTTGAAGTTTTCGTTCACGGAGCTCATTGTATGAGCACCTCGGGTAACTGTTACCTTTCCGCTATGCTTGGTGAAAGAAGCGGTAACAGAGGTCTTTGCGCTCAGGGTTGCCGTCTTAACTGGACAAACACCAACGGAAGAGAATACGCCCTTTCTCTTAAGGATATGTCCTATCTCGACAACATAAAAGACCTTATGGAAATCGGCATTAATTCCTTTAAAATTGAGGGCAGAATGAAACGTCCCGAATATGTTGCCGCCGCAGTCAGCAGTCTGAAAAAGGCAATAAATAACGAATTTTATGATAAATTAACCTTGCGTTCTGTTTTCTCCCGCAGTGGTTTCACAGATGGTTATTTAACCGCTAAAAGAAATGTTGATATGTTCGGCTACAGAGTTAAAGAGGATGTAACCTCAGCAACAGCCGTTTTAAAAGAACTTGAAAGCTCATATAAAAACGAAATCCGTCCTAACAAAGCAAATGCAAAGCTTATTCTCAAAAGGAATGAACCTGCAATACTTCACTTTTCTTCAAAGGGTGTTTCAGTAACAGTTCGGAGCGAAATCCCACAAGAACCAAGAACCGCTCCCCTTTCGGAAGAAATCGCATTGAGAAATCTTTCAAAATTAGGAGACACATCATTTTTCCTTGATTCTCTTGGCTTTGAAAATGAAGATACTCTCACTCTCCCAGCCTCTGCTATCAATGCTTTAAGGAGAGATGGTGCAAATCTTCTGGAAAAAGAGCTTTCAAAGAAAGAATATAAAATCAATGATGTAAAACCCGATATTCCATATATTAAACCCGATTTTTCAAAGCCAAAAACACGAATAAGACTTGAAAGCTTTTCGCAGTATAGTGAAGCTTTTGAAAAGGCAGATTTAGTTATTCTTCCTTTGGAAGAGGTTTTTAATAACCTTGAAGAAATTGAATGCTTACCTGTAAAAATTGCTGTTGAATTGCCCCAGCTCATCTACCCTGAAGATGAAAAAGAAGTCCTCAAAAAGCTTACCGCAATTAAAAGAACAGGTATCGTAAGAGGTGTAACGGGAAATATCGGCGGAATTGCCCTTCTCAAAAAAGTAGGTTTTAAGATTTATGGCTCTCACGGACTTAATGTAACAAACTCATTCTCTGCGCAGAAATATAAAGATATGGGTCTTGAAGATGTTACGCTTTCTTTTGAATTGTCTGAAAAAGGGATAAAAAACATCTGCGCAGATTGTACCAAAGGAATATATATTTATGGCTATCTTCCAATTATGCTATTGCGCAACTGTCCTCAGAAAGGCGTTGACGGTTGCCTTAAATGCAAAGGAAAATCAGTTTTAACAGATAGAAAAGGAATAGAATTTCCGCTTTTGTGTCAGAACAAAAAATATTCCGTTCTTCATAACAGCATCCCTCTTTATATCGGAGATAAAAACCTTTCAAGCCTTGATTTTGTAACGTTTTATTTCACAATTGAAGATAAAACGGACTGCGAAAAAATCTATCAGGCATATTTAAACGGCAAAGCTCCCGAGGGAAAGAAAACCAACGGATTATACAACAGAGAATTGCTGTAAATTATCAAAAAGTTTGTGAAAAAAGTTTCACAAACTTTTTTTATACCTGTTAAAACTTATTCAACTTTTTCGTCATATTGTGTTAAATTTCTGTCACCTGATTATGCAAAATTAATAAAATTAATATATCTATTTAAACACTTTTGTATAAGACAATTACACTTTTAATTAATTTTCGTTTGTTTATTTTGCACAAGTTATAATGCGCTCTTTTGTGCATAGTTACTTGACTTTTTGATATTTTTGAGTATAATAGCATTGTAATCAAAAAGATTACACTATAGTTATATGATATACCCCTTGAACATCTTGTTCGCCCATATTTATCGCCGAACCGGACTTCAAGGTAGATATATAAAAGATTAGTTTCATAAAAGCCAAAAACAACAAGCCGCCACATAGATGGCGGTTTGTTGTTTTTATATAGTTTTTTATTGATTTTTTGTCGTTTTCATTCATTGACTATATTACCCATTTAGTTTATATTAAACCTATTATATATTTTCTCAAAAAGGAGAAATTCCAATGACAAAAAACGAAGCAAAAATTAAAGCAAAAGAGCTTGTGTCAAAAATGACTGTTGAAGAAAAAATGACACAGCTTCTTTATACCTCTCCCGCTATTGAAAGACTTGGTATCAAGGCTTATAACTGGTGGAATGAAGGTGCTCACGGTGTTGCAAGAGCAGGAACTGCAACAGTTTTCCCCCATACAATTGCTATGGCGGCAACCTTTGACAGTGAGCTTATTAACGAAATCGCTGATGTTATTTCAACAGAGGGCAGAATTAAATATAACAAGCACGTTGAATATGGCGACCACGATATTTTTAAAGGCATCACATATTGGGCACCCAATATCAACATTTTCCGTGACCCCCGTTGGGGACGCGGTCAGGAAACCTTTGGCGAAGACCCTTATCTCACTGCAACTCTCGGTACTGCATTCATTAAAGGCATTCAGGGTGACGGTGAATTCTTAAAGGGTGCAGCTTGTTCAAAGCATTTCGCAGTTCACTCAGGTCCTGAAAAAGACCGCCACGGATTTGATGCTGTTGCAACTCTCCACGATATGTATGAAACATATTTGCCCGCATTTGAGAAAACTGTAAAAGCAGGTGTTGCAGGTGTTATGGGTGCATATAACCGCACAAATGGTAAGCCTTGTTGCGCTCATGACTATCTTATGGGAGAAGTTCTCCGTAAAAATTGGGGCTTTGACGGTTACTTTGTTTCTGACTGCGGCGCATTACAGGACATTTATGAATTCCATAAATTTGTTGAAACAAAAGCAGAAGCTGCTGCAGTTGCTCTTAAAAACTCCTGTGACCTTAACTGCGGTCAGACCTACGATGCTCTCGTTGATGCTTATGAAGAAGACCTTATCACAGAAGAGCAAATCACAGAAGCTGCAGAAAGACTTTACATGATCCGCTTCCTTTTAGGCGAATTTGAAGAAGTAAGACCCTATTCAGATATTCCTTACTCAAAACTTGACTGCAAAGAACACAGAGAGCTTAACTTAAGAGCTGCTGAAAACTGCGTAACGCTTCTAAAAAACGATAGCTACTTACCCCTTGATAAAAATACAAACAAGAAAATTGCAGTTATCGGTCCTAATGCGCTTTCCGTTACTGCTCTTGAGGGTAACTACAATGCCTATGCTTCCGAATATATCACAGTTGCAGATGGTGTAAGAAGAGTTTTTACAGATGCAGATATTTCTGTTGAAAGAGGATGTAACTACTGCCACGAAAAAATCAACGAGTGGAGTGGCTTCGGTAATATGCTCAGCGATGGTGCCGCTGCAGCCGCAGAAGCAGATATTGCAATTTTAGCTCTTGGTCTTGATTGCTCAATTGAGGGTGAAGATACAGGCTTTGATAACGACTATACCGCTTGTGGCGACAAGAAAAATATCTATCTCCCCAAAACTCAGCAGAAGCTTGCAGAATTGGTTTGCGATGCTTGTGAAAATGTTATTGTTGTTATTTTGTGCGGTAGCTCAGTTGACCTTGGAGAAAAAGTAAGAAACCATGCCAAAGCAATTATTCACGCCTGGTATCCCGGTTCTCAGGGCGGTCTTGCAATTGCAAAAACAATTGCAGGTGAAAACAACCCCTGCGGTAAGCTTCCCGTAACAATCTATGACGGTGAGCATCCCCTCCCTGATTTCACTGATTACAATATGCAGGGCAAAACCTATCGTTTTATTGAGGGCGATGCGCTTTACCCCTTCGGTTATGGTCTTTCATATACAAAATTCCAATACACAGATGCAAAAATTCTTGAAAAGACTGATGCTAATATCAAAGTCAGCGTAAACGTTAAGAATATCGGCGACAGAGCAGGTATTGAAAAAACACAGATTTATGCTCAGTATTCCGATTCAAGAACCTATACCCCCCACTTCCAGCTTTGCGGTATTAAATCAACAAGCCTTGAAGCAGGCGAAACACAGAATGTAACAATTGATATTGATACATATTGGCTCAAAGCAGTTCTTGAAGACGGTCAGCGAGTAACTCCCGACGGTAAAATCACTCTTTATGTTGGCGGTCATCAGCCTGATAAAGTAAGTAACGAATTACTCGGCTACGAATGTGAGAAAATCGAGTTATAAAATCAATTTAATCCCCAACAACAATTTCAAAATTGTTGTTGGGGATTATCAGTTTATATATTCTTATTTATTTTTATTCGCTTTTATTAAATGATGGATAACCATTCCAAAAACAAAAATTAATAAAACAATCACAAGCGAAAAACAAATACTTGCAAAAACAGCCTTAGCCCTTATTGTTAAAAACAGCCCTGCAATGCACAAAGAAAGAACTATTATTCCACAAACCCCTGTAAATATAGCTTGTGCTTTTTCTTTTGGTGAGCCATCATTCCAAAAACCGCCAATTGCGCCTTCAAAAACAGTTTCAATTATAAAATCAAAAATAAATTCCGCCACAATCTCACCTCAACGAAAAAGTTTCAGCTTCGCCCTGCCTCTCTTCGAAGAGAGGGGGACTGCCTTTTGATTTGTAGTTATCACGAATTAATTTCCAAACGAGCCTAAAAAACAAACCTTCAAATAAAGTTGGTCGGGTGGTGGAGAGTTCTCTACGCGAGCCCTCGAGCGTAGTTGAATCGCAAGATTCAATTGTAATAAACTGACCGAGAACAAAAGCTTTATTAAAGTTTCACCTATGGTGAAATGACGCTTACGCGTCAAGAACCTTCCATCACGAAAAATCAAGATTTTTCGTGCCACCTTCCTTCGAAGGAAGGCACAAAAAAACATCAACCTTATTCATCTACCTTAACCTTTCGCAACACCTTTATTTTTTTAATATCCGAGTACACCCTCTACTGACTCATCATTTTCAATCCAATCGGAAACTTTGATTACTCGGTATGTATCTTTATCATCACGAATTATAACTTCTTCAATTCCTGCGTTTATTACCATTCTTTTACACATTGAACAGCAACAAGCGTCCTTTACATATTCTCCTGTTTTAACATCTGTTCCAACAAGAAAAATCGTGCTTCCAATCATATCTTTTCTTGAAGCGCTTATAATTGCATTAGCTTCCGCATGAACACTTCTGCAAAGCTCATACCTTTCACCACGTGCAATATTCAGTTTTTCTCTTATACAAACGCCCATATCAGTACAATTTTGTCTACCTCTCGGCGCACCTACATACCCAGTTGAAATTATTTCATCATCTTTAACAATTACCGCACCGTAATGCCTTCTCAAGCAAGTGCACCTCTGTGAAACCGTCTCAGCTATATCTAAATAATAATTAATTTTATCTCTTCTCATTTTCAATCCCCTTTATTCTTCTACGGCGCATTTTCGCGCCCCGAAATTTTGCATTACAGAATATATTCCTGAACCTTTTCACCACTCAAAGTCTTATGAGTAATCGCAGTATCATCCACAATCATATACCCTCTTGGTGTATTCTCTTTAGGAATAGAAACCGAACCGGGGTTTGCATAGATATAGCCACCATCTAATTCTTCAATTTTGCTTACGTGGGTGTGACCATTGAAAAGAATATCGCCCTTTTTGATTTTCGGAAGATTCTGAGGGTTCATTTTATGTCCGTGAGTAAGGAAGAACATTCTTCCCTTGTGATAAAAGAAAGCATATTCTGCAAGAACAGGAAAAGAAAGCACCATTTCATCAACCTCTGCTTCACAGTTACCTCTCACGCAAAGAATTTCTTCTGCCATATCATTCAAAAGGGCAATAACACCCTTAGGATTATATTCCTCGGGTAAATCGTTACGTGGTCCGTGATAAAGAACATCACCTAAAAGCACTAATTTTTCGCATTTTTCTTCTCTGTATTTTTCAACTAACTCACGGCAGTATTTCAAAGAACCGTGAATATCGGATGCAATCATAATTTTCATAAGAATATCTCCTTTTGTTTTCTTCAATAATCATATCATAAAATAAATAAAAATAAAATACCAAACAATTAACCCTGTTAAATTTTCAAAAAATTTAACAGGGTTAAAACTTTTATTTCTTTTTCTTACCAAAGAAACCTTTCTTCTCTTCCGGGTCAACGGGCTTTGCGCCCATTGTGGTGTTAAAGTTCATAAGAGCTTCTTTCTGCTTGTCATTAAGGTTTTTAGGAACCTCAATATTAACTCTTATAAGCTGGTCGCCTCGTCTTGTTGAGTTAAGAACGGGAATACCTCTGCCCTTTAACTTGAAAATGTCGCCGGGTTGAGTTCCGGCAGGAAGAATATATTCAACCTGACCGTCAAGGGTAGGAACTCGGAGCTTGTCACCTAAAGCCGCCTGAACAAAGCTGACTTTAACATCGTACCAGACATTATAACCATCGCGCTCAAAGAAAGGATGAGGTTTAACAATAACTCCAACTCTCAAATCACCTGCGGGGCCACCGTTTGCACCTGCATTACCCTGATTGCGGACTGTAAAAATCTGTCCGTCATCAATACCTGCAGGGATGGTGATTTCCTGCTTAACACTTCTTCTGATTCTGCCTGCGCCCTTACATCTTGTGCAAGGATTGGGGTTAAATGTACCCTTACCGCCACAACGCTGACAGGGCTTTGATGTACTGATAGTGCCGAAAGGTGTTCTCTGCTGAACATTAATCTGACCTCTGCCGTTACAATCGGGACAAGTCTGGGGTGAAGAGCCCTTTGCCGCGCCCGAGCCTGAACATTCATCGCAGACTTCGATTTTCTGGAATTCAACAGTTTTCTTGCAACCCTTTGCGGCTTCCTCAAAGGAAATATATATGTTAGTCTGAATATCACTGCCTCTGCGAGGTGCATTGGGGTTGGAACGACCACCGCCACCACCGAATCCGCCGAAGAAGGAACCGAAAAGGTCACCTAAATCGAAATCCATTCCGCCGTCAAATCCGCCGAAGCCACCAAATCCGCCGCCACCTTGACCTGCGCCATAACTGGGGTCAACGCCTGCAAAGCCGAAGCGGTCATATTTTTCTTTCTTATCGGAATCAGAAAGAATTTCATAGGCCTCGTTTGCTTCCTTGAACTTTGCCTCTGCCTCTTTATTATCAGGGTTAAGGTCGGGGTGATATTTCTTCGCAAGCTGGCGATATGCTTTTTTTATTTCATCAGGTGTGGCACTTTTGGAAACGCCAAGCACCTCATAATAATCTCTTTTATCTGCCATAAGTAATTCCTTTCTTTAGGAATATACCCTATCAAAGACGGCTCTTTATGAGCCGTCTTTTTAGGTAGTTATTAGTCAACATCTGTGAAAGGTGCTTCTGTGTAGTTATCTCCACCCTGTGCACCTGCTGCATTGGGGTCAAAACCTGCGCCCATATTATTGGGGTCAAAGCCCTGAGCACCGCCTGCTGCTTTATAAAGCTTTTCGGAAATTTCATAGAATTTTGCCTGAAGAGCTTCCTGCTTTGATTTGATGAGTTCAATATCTTCGCCCTTAAGAGCTTCTTTGAGTTCTTCAACCTTAGCGTTGATGTCGTTTTTATCAGCTTCGTCGAATTTATCACCGTTTTCAGAAACGAGCTTTTCGCATTCAAATACCATCTGGTCTGCACCGTTGCGAATGTCAACTGCTTCTTTACGTTTCTTGTCTTCTTCTGCAAACTGCTCTGCTTCTCTAACTGCCTTATCAATATCATCCTTGCTCATATTGGAAGAAGCTGTGATAGAGATTGACTGTTCTTTACCTGTACCAAGGTCTTTTGCAGAAACGTGAACGATACCGTTAGCGTCAATATCGAAAGTAACTTCAATCTGAGGAGTACCGCGACGAGCAGGAAGAATACCGTCAAGGTGGAACATACCGAGAGTTTTGTTATCTCTTGCAAACTCTCTTTCACCCTGAAGAACGTGAATTTCAACTGATGTCTGGTTATCTGCTGCAGTTGAGAAAATCTGGCTCTTCTTTGTGGGGATTGTTGTATTTCTTTCAATAATCTTTGTGCAAACACCACCGAGAGTTTCAATACCGAGTGAAAGGGGTGTAACGTCGAGAAGAAGAAGACCTTCTACATCGCCACCGAGAACACCTGCCTGAAGAGCAGCGCCCATTGCAACACATTCATCGGGGTTGATACCCTTATAGGGTTCTTTGCCTGTATAATTTTTAACTGCATCCTGAACAGCGGGAATTCTTGAAGAACCACCAACCATAAGAACTTTGTCAATTTCGGAAACTTTAAGACCTGAGTCAGAAATTGCCTGACGAACAGGAGCCATTGTTGCTTCAACAAGGTCAACTGTAAGCTCGTTGAATTTAGCTCTTGTAAGAGTTGTGTCAAGGTGAAGAGGACCTGCTTCTGTCATTGTGATAAAGGGAAGGTTAATTGCAGAGGATGTAACGCCTGAAAGCTCAATTTTTGCTTTTTCTGCAGCTTCTTTAAGTCTCTGCATAGCCATTTTATCAGTAGAAAGGTCTGAGCCTGTTTCTTTCTTGAATTCAGTTACGAGCCAGTCAATAATTCTCTGGTCGAAATCATCACCGCCAAGACGGTTGTTACCTGCAGTTGCAAGAACTTCCTGAACACCTTCGCCCATTTCGATAATGGAAACGTCGAAAGTACCGCCACCAAGGTCATAAACCATAACCTTCTGGTCATTTTCTTTGTCAATACCGTAAGCGAGAGCAGCTGCAGTGGGTTCGTTAATAATTCTCTTAACTTCAAGACCTGCAATCTTACCTGCATCTTTAGTTGCCTGACGCTGTGAGTCTGTAAAGTAAGCGGGAACAGTGATAACTGCTTCTGTTACCTTATCACCGAGGTAGCTTTCTGCATCAGCTTTAAGTTTTGAAAGAATCATTGCAGAAATCTGCTGGGGTGTATAAGATTTGTCATCAATCTGAACCTTGTAATCTGTACCCATCTGTCTTTTGATAGATGCGATTGTTCTGTCGGGGTTCTGAACTGCCTGACGCTTTGCAACCTGACCAACAAGTCTTTCGCCGGATTTAGAGAAACCTACAACAGAGGGAGTTGTTCTGTTACCTTCAACGTTAGCAATAACTACGGGCTCGCCGCCTTCGATAACTGCTACGCAAGAGTTAGTTGTACCTAAGTCAATACCAATTGTTTTTGCCATAATTGTTACCTCCAAATAATATAAAATGTTGATTGTTAATTAGTTTGTTACCTGAACTGTTGCGAAACGAAGAATTCTGTCACCGATTTTGTAGCCCTTTTCGAAAACGGCTGCGATAGAATTTTCGGGAAGCTCGGGGTTTTCAACAGTCATAACGGCGTTGTGAATATTGGGATCGAATTCCTCGCCGACCTCGCCGAAGGCTTCGACCTCCATACTCTTAAGTATTTCGCGGAACTGCGTCAAGGTCATTTCGATACCTTTTCTGTAAACCTCAATGTCATCGGTTTTATTTTCTGCGGCTCTGTCGAAATTATCAATAACGGGAAGCAAAAGCTTCAAGGTGTTTGCTTTTGAGTCACCGTAAATTGCTTCTTTTTCTCTTTGGGATCGCTTGCGGAAGTTATCGTACTCAGCAAGAACTCTTAAATGAGTATCCTTTGCGGCGGCAAGGTCATTTGTTAATTTTTCAACCTCTGCTCTGAGAGCTTCAAGCTCAGCCTTTTTATCGGATTTTTTCTGTTTTTTAGGCTTCTGTTCTTTTTCTTCGGTTGCCTCTGCCGCCGAAGTTACCCTTGTCTCATCAGTTGCCATATTTTCACTCCTATATATAAATGTAATAGTTTATTCATCCAAGGTTTCGGAAAGCAGAGTTCCGATTACCCCTGCTAAATAGCTTATGCTCGGAATGAGCCTTGCGTAGTCGATTCTCGTCGGACCGATTATTCCGATTGAACCGCTGTCTCTGTCGCCGACGGAATATTTTGAGAAAATCGTTGAGGAGTTTTTCAGCTCCTTATAGGAGTTCTCGGTTCCGATTGCGACGTTCGTTTTCTTTTTATGAGAATTAAGCATATTCTCAAGAGGAACGCCTCTGTGAAGAAAATCCATAAGGACGAAAGCATCCTCGGAAAGCTCGCTGTGGTTTAAAATGTTTGACTGACCTTTTAAATGAAGTTCGGTTGTCTTGACCGCCTCGCAAAGATCCGATATTGCACAAAGGAATGGGGACATAATGAAAACTCTGTCTCCTAAGGATGCAACAAGCGTCTGAATGAAGGTTACTGAAATATCCGAAACGCTTTTTCCTATAAAATAATTCTGACTTATATTATAGAAAACCTCGGCGATGTCAACATTGATTTCAGTTTCGCTTCTGACAACCGCACTTTTTAAAATACCCGAGGTTGCAAGAAGAACGATCATTGCCGTATGAGGGCTCAGGGGAACAAGCTCGATTCTTTTGATGAAAG
>JAZQMA010000038.1:0-65177 GCA_045543035.1 Acutalibacteraceae bacterium
AATGAGATGATTATTTTAATTACCGGAGCATCACATACAGGCAAAACGGCTCTTGCCCAAAAGCTGCTGGAAAAATTTAAATATCCGTATCTGTCCATTGACCATTTGAAAATGGGATTAATCCGTAGCGGAAATACTGAACTCACTCCGATTAGCGAGGATAAAGACTTAACAGCATACTTATGGCCTATCATCCGTGAAATGATAAAAACCGCTATCGAAAACAAGCAGAACTTAATTGTCGAAGGTTGCTATATTCCATTCGATTGGCAGAAGGATTTTGAAAACGAATATTTCAAAGATATCAAATATTACTGTCTGATAATGAGTGAGGAATATATCAGGAATCACTTTGCTGACATAAAGAAATATGCAAATGTCATTGAAAATCGTTTGGATGATGAATGGTGCACAATGGATAGTGTGTTGGCAGATAATGCAGAAATGTTAGAGCTGGCACAGAAGCATAATGTGAACTATATACTCATTGAAGATAAGTACGAAATCAATATTGATTTATAACGATAAATTCCAATTTACAGAGTTCGATAAACTTGATTTTATCAATAAAAATCGTAATTATAAAGTGAAGTGTTTGTAATATGAAAGATAAAGATTACTTTTTAAGTAAGGCTCAGGATAATTTTCCTGAACTGAAATTTTCTGTTCTTACTCCTGAAATAAATGAATTTATCGGTTCAAACGGGGACAGTATTCTTCTTGACCTTGGGGAACATTCGGTGGGATATTTTTCCTTTAATTTTGATAGAGTTGATGTTTTCGTTGATGCTCCTGTTCGTTTGATTATTAAGTTCGGCGAAGATATGAGAGAAATGAATGATGATTTTTCTCAATACAACGGTTTGCTTTCAAAAACTTGGTTGCAGGAGGAAATAATCAATCTTGATTTCCCACAGAACATAACTATGCCCAGAAGATATGCCTGCAGATACATAAAAATAACGGTGGAAAGAACCACCCGACCAATAAGGCTCTTTGATTTCAGCTTCCGTGCATCAACAAGTGCAGATGTAGCCTTATTGAAATCTGCGAACACGGAAGATGTTTTGCTTAATAGAATTGACTATGTAGCAACAAACACTCTCAAGGAATGTATGCAGACCTTCTTTGAAGATGGTCCCAAGCGTGACCGCCGTCTTTGGATTGGTGACCTTCGGCTTGAAGCTCTTACAAATTATTATACATTCAATAACCTTGAAATTGTAAAAAGATGCTTGTATCTTTTTGCCGCAGGGAAATGTAATGAATCAGGTTTCCTGCCGTCATTTGTTTATGAAACCCCTTACTACCATTCCGGTGCAACTCATATTGAGGACTATGCACTTTTATATGTTGTAAGTGTATGCGATTATTTTGAGCATACAGGGGACAGGGATGTTGTAAATGACCTTTTGGGAATTTGCAAATCACAGCTTGCAAGCTTCAAATCTACTCTTGACAAAAATCTGATTGCAACAAGGCAGGAGGGTTGGTTTGCTTTTATTGACTGGTGTCCCGGTCTTGAATGTATGACTGCATTGCAGGGTGTATATCTTTATACACTTGCTCGTTTCAGAGCATTGCTGAAAACAATAGGTGATGAGGAGTATGAAAAATATTCTGCTCTCATTTCTCAGGTCCGTTCCGCTTCAAAAAAGCATCTTTATGATGAAAGCAAAAAAGTGTTTGTAAATCCGTTAGATAATGGTCAGCTCAGCGTTCATTCTCAGGTCTGGATGGTTTTGGGCGGTGTGATAACCGGAGAAGAAGCAAAAGAACTTCTTCTTTCTTGCCTTGATAACAAGGATTTCAAGCAACCTGTCACACCATATATGCGCCATTATGTTATTGAAGCTATGTTAAAGCTTGGTATGAAGGGTGAAGCAGTACAATATTTGAAAAAGTTCTGGGGTGGTATGGTGGAGCTTGGTGCAGATACCTTCTGGGAAGCGTATATTCCTGATGACCTTGATTTCTCACCATACAATGACAGAATGATAAACAGCCTTTGTCACGCATGGAGCTGTACGCCATCATATTTCATTCGTAAATATGGGTTATAATTTCAGAGATTTTATAATAAGAAATTCCGATTTAACGAGGTAATTCTATGTCAGAAATACATTACGATTCATTAACAAAAATGCTCGGAGGTTTTCCGAAGATAAAAAAGCTGGGTGTTTTTGAAGGGGCAAAAGATATTAACTTTGAGAATGGTGTATATCATATTGAATTGCAACCGGGTGCTTGGTTTTTAGCAAAATTCAATTTGTAGAGAACAGAAAAATAGAATTTATCGAGGCATTATAACAGGGAGGTTTTTATGCAAATTTTACAGACGATTGTTTCTTATCTTGCAATAGCGGCAGCTTTTGTTTCTTCAATTTTTTCGTGGGGGGATGCGACAATGATACCATATAGAAATGATTATAAAATTCCTGACAGTATTCCTGAATACAGTGTGATTTCTACCGAAGAGAAAAATGATTGGAGTGCCAAATGGATTTGGGACAAAGAAAATCTGACGGAGAAAAATGTCTGGATGTGCTTTAATAAAAAGGTCAGTCTTGATAAGGTTCCTGAAGAGCTTGTTGCGCACATCTCAGCCGATTCAAAATATTGGCTTTATATAAACGGAGAAACCGTTGTTTTTGAAGGAAGCGTGAAACGAGGTCCCAATAAAAACAGCGGATATTATGACAGTATTGATATTGCGCCATTTCTCAAAAAGGGTGAAAACTCAATTTGTGCTTTAGTATGTTTCTGGGATAATGAAACAAGCTATTCCTATAGTAGTAGCGGTCAGGGTGGTTTTATTTTTGAAGCTGTTGGAGAAGATATAAGCATAATTTCCGACAAAACCTGGAAGGTAAAAAGAAACAGTGCTTTTGTTGACAGTCCTCTTTATCCGCCTAACTACAGACTTCCCGAATACAGCATTTATTTCGATGCAAGGGAAGATACGGTCGATTGGTTAAATGAAGATTACGACGTTTCTTCATGGGAGAATGCAACCGAATATGCTGATGGCGGTGAGGGTGCTTACGGCAAGCTCTACCCGAGAGGAATACCATTTTTGAAGGATTACGGTCTTAAGAATTATGAGAATTCAAAGGATTATGAAAACTATACAGTAAATAAGTATTTAGGTGAAAAAATTACCGTAGATATTCCCTATAACGCACAGGTTACACCATATCTCAAAATTAAAGCACCTGCAGGGAAAAAGATTCGCATTACAACGGAAAACACAGTGATCGGTGCAGTTTCAACTACCTATATAACCAAAGAGGGCGAGCAGGAGTTTGAGGCTTTAGGTTGGTTTAACGGAGAACATATTACTTATAAAATACCGAAAGACGTTACAGTTGTTTCTTTGAAATATCGTGAAACAGGCTATGACAGTTCATTCAGCGGTGACTTCAGATGCGATGATGAATTTCTGAATTCTTTATGGCAAAAATCACTGCGTACTCTCTATGTTACAATGCGTGATAATTTTATGGATTGTCCCGACAGAGAAAGAGCTCAATGGTGGGGCGATGTTACAAGTGAAATGATTATGACAATGTACTCTTTGGACAGTAATTCTTATTTACTGTATCAGAAGGGTGTAGAAGCGATGCTTTCCCACATTGATGATACAAAAGTGCTTCAGACTGTTGTACCCATAAGCGGTGACTATTTTGAGCTTCCCGTTCAGCAGCTTGCAGGTATTGTAGGCTTCCGTACTTACTATGAATATACAGGCGACAAGGCTTTTGTTAAAAAGGTCTATGATGCGTCTCTTGACTACCTGAAGCTTTGGGAAATGGGTGAAAATAATCTTGTTATTCATCGCGGTGGGTCATGGGATTGGCCTGACTGGGGCAACAAGGCAGATATGACAGCCATTGAAAATGCCTGGGTTTATTATGCTCTTTCCGCCACAGAAGAAATGGCAGAAATTTTAGGAAAAGACGAAGATATATCATTTATTACCGAAAGAAAAGGTGCTATCTCAAAGGGATATAAAACTCTCTGGACAGAGGAAGGCTTTAAAAGTGAAGATGCGAAAAATCCTGATGACAGAGCAAATGCCCTTGCAGTTCTGGCAGGACTTGCAGAAAAAGAACAGTATGATACTATAACAAATGTGCTCAAAACCACTAAAAATTCAAGTCCGTATATGGAATATTATGTTCTTGAAGCCCTTTGCAAAATGGGAGAATATGAAGCTGCAAGAGATAGAATTAAGGAAAGATATGAGGGTATGATGAGCGAGGATTACTCTACTCTCTGGGAATTCTGGGATGAATGGCAAGGAACTAAAAACCACGCATGGAGTGGCGGCCCTCTTGTTATAATGAGTAAGCATTTTGCAGGTATCACACCTCTTGAAGCAGGCTATGAAAAGGTTAAAATAGACCCTCAGTACAATCTTTCAGATAGTATGAACTGTACTGTTCCCGGCGTAAAAGGGTTAATCACTCTTGATTATGAAAAAACTGATGGTAACTATACTATCAACCTTACTCTTCCACAGAATATGAAGGCTGTTTTATATATACCAACACAAGCAGTTGTAAAAATCAATGGAAAAGCTTATTACAAAAACGGTGAATATGTAAACGGTGATAAAAAAGGTGATGTGGAGATTGTGGAAAAATCACAGGGATAACTTATTTCACCCTAAGGTAAATTTCAATTTATAGAGTTAAAATCACAAGGAGTATTTTTTATGATTCCATTTAAGCAGAATAATGAAATTACATATGACGATAAAGAATTGATGGAAGAAAATTCTTTCATCGGCGCAGATGTGGAAGAGGAGGAAATTCCTGCTTTTGATACTATCAGAAGCGAGCTTCCTCAGCCAATCTGGAATGACCATATTGACTATATCAACTGTTATTGGAAGGCTTGGGAAATTGCCTTTTCCAACATCAGAAAGCCCCAAAAGGATACCGGCTTTGTAACCAATTATATTGATGCGGCATTCAACAACTGTATATTTATGTGGGATTCGGCATTTATGCTGATGTTTGGTAAATATGCAGACAGAATTTTTAAATTTCAGAAAACTCTTGATAATTTCTATTCCCATCAGCACGTTGACGGTTTTATCTGCCGTCAGATTGAAGAAGAAACAGGTTGCGATGTTTTTGCCCGTCATGACCCATCTTCAACAGGACCTGAGGTGCTTGCCTGGTGCGAGTGGGACTATTTCCTTAATTTTGGCGACAAGGAGCGACTTGCCCGAGTTTATCCCTGTCTTATAGCATATCATCAATGGATGAAGGAGCATTTTACTTGGCGCGACGGCACATATTTTTCTTCAGGCTATGGTTGCGGAATGGATAATTGCCCCCGTCTTGACGAAAAGTACCACGTTTGCTACAGTCACGGTCATATGATATGGGTTGATGCTTGTATGCAGGAGCTTAACGCCTGCAATATTCTTATAAAAATGTCAGAAATTCTTGGCAGAAAAGAATTTATTCCCGAGCTTAAAGAGGAAAGCGACAAGCTTTTCAAGGTAATCAACGAAAAGCTTTGGGACGATGAAACAAAATTTTACTATGACCTCAGGGATGATGACACCTTTAACGGTGTTAAGCATATCGGTGCATTCTGGTCGCTTCTTGCAAGATGCGTTCCCGAGGACAGAAAAGAGGATTTTATTGCTCACCTTAACAATGAGAATGAATTCAAAACAATTCATCGTGTTCCCACGCTTTCAAAAGACCACGAAGAATATAATCCTGCAGGCGGATATTGGTGCGGTTCAGTATGGGCACCCACAAATTATATGGTTCTCAAAGGCCTTGATACCTACGGGAAGTACAATCTTTCACACGAAATTGCATCATCGCACCTTGAAGCTGTTGTGAATGTTTTCAAAAACAGAGGAACAGTTTATGAGAACTATGCACCTGAGCTTGTTGACGGTAAATTTGAAAAGGGAAGCTCCTCAATGCCTGATTTTGTTGGCTGGACAGGACTTTCACCGATTTCGATTTTGTTTGAATATGTATTCGGCATTAAGCCTGATGCCGCAAAAAATAAAATCACCTGGCACATTAATCTGCTTGAAAAACACGGCGTTGAAAAATACCCATTTGGTATAGAAGGCGAGCTTACTTTGATTTGCGAGGCACGTAACTCTGAAGATGAGAAACCTCAGGTAACAATCAAATCAAATATTCCTGTTGAGGTTGAAATAATCTGGAATAAAGAACAAAACAGCGAAATTGTGTCATTATAAAACTGCTGAATTATTCGGGGGATTTATGGTTTTCTTATTGGTTGTTATATATATTGCGTTTATCGGTCTGGGAGTTCCTGATTCTCTTATAGGTTCTGCCTGGCCTGCTATACATAATGAGCTGAATGTGCCTGTTGAAGCGGTTAGCATTCTCACATTTATTATTTCGGGATGCACAGTGTTATCAAGTATGTTCAGCGCAGGAATTCTCAATAAATCAGGAACTGCTAAGGTTACTGCTTTCAGTACAGCAATGACTGCGGCGGCTTTGATTGGATTTTCTGTTGCTCCGACTTTTTGGGTTATGGTACCATTGGCAGTTGTTCTGGGACTTGGTGCAGGCGCAATTGATTCGGGTCTTAATAATTATGTTGCTCTGCATTTTAAAGCAAGTCATATGAATTTTCTCCATTGCTTTTACGGTGTGGGAGTGAGCCTTAGTCCTTATCTTATGTCACAGGCATTGAGTAGTGCCGGTTGGCGCAGTGGTTATCGTTATGCTTTTTTTGTGCAGGCAACAATCACACTATTACTTATTGTGTCGCTCCCTCTATGGAAAAAGACTGTTTCTGCTGAGCAAGACGAAGAAGAGGGTAGCGTAAGCCTCACTATTTTGCAGATGGCTAAAAGGCCTGAGGTTCGTCTTGTATGGATTATTATGCTTGCAACAAATGCAATTGAATATGCCTGCGGAGTATGGGGAAGCACTTATCTTGTAACCGAAAAAGGTTTTGAAACAGAACACGGTGCACTTGCTCTGACAATTTATTATGTGGGAATGTCTATCGGACGTTTTGTTTCAGGTTTGCTTTCCGATAAAATCAGTACCTGGAATCGCATCGGTATAGGTGCTGTTATTCTTGCTCCTGCAGTTATAATTATGCTTCTTCCTTTGTCGGGTGTTGTTTCAGTAGTGGGCTTGTTCCTTATAGGTCTGGGCAACGGCTCTATTTACCCGAATATGATACACCTGACACCACACAATTTCGGCAAAGAAGTATCCCAATCAATTATGGGTTCGCAGATAGCATTTGCTTACATAGGTGTTATGCTGGCACCGCCTATGGTCAGTCTTATAAGCGGGTTGTTTGGTATAAAAGTATATCCGCTTTTACTTGCAGTGCTTTATGTGATAATGATTGTGGCTTTGAAGCTCTTTATAAATAAATTGAAAAAACAAAATAAATACAATGCAGATGTCTGATTTTCAAGGATGGCTTAATTATGAAAAATAATGATAAATTCCATATAAAAAGCTTTATATCACCCGAGGTTTCCTATGCTCCTGTATATGTGTGGGTATGGAATGACATCTGCACAAGAGATATTATAGATGCTCAGCTTAAGGAAATGCAGAAGCTGGGCATAAGGTCTTTTTATATTCTTCCCGAACCGAAAAACTTCCGACCTGACAGTATGCCCACAAATCTTGAGCCAGACTATCTCTCTAAGGAATATTTTGAGCTTTGTGCTTATGCCATTGAAAAGGGAAAAAACCTTGGTATGAGCTGTTGGATTTATGATGAGGGCGGATGGCCCTCGGGCAGTGCCTGCGGAAAAGTTCTCAAAGCTCACCCGGAATATGCCCGACAGACCTTGGAATTTTGCGAACGCTCTTTTTCTGCGGGTGATACTTATAAAAAAACAACGTCCGATGTTCTTGCAGCTTTTTTGAATGATAAAGAAATTATTGAAGAGGGTTACATATTTTCAGAGGATACTGTTGTAACCGAGTATTATACAGAAAAACATATCTGCGGGAATGCAGATTACCCCGACTTACTCAATAAAAATGCAACGGAATATTTTATTAAAATTACCCACGAAGAATATGCACACGTCTTGAAAAGTGCTCTCGGTAAAAATGTTACAGCCGTATTCACAGACGAGCCTAAAGCACCGGGGGGAGCTTTCAATAAAGAGTTAGCGGATAAATATGAAATTATATATAGAGAATCAATATTACCGTATCTTCCGCTTATTGCAGAAAGGGTAGAGATTACAGAGGAAAATGTGCACATATTATACCGTTGGTATGATTTATGCAGTAGGATATTCTGCGAGAATTTTCTTCTTCCTTGCAAAAAATGGGCAAATGAACAGGGGATTGCTTTTACAGGTCATATGGATATGGACCATAGTCCTATCGGTTGTGTCAATGGCGGTGGAAACTTTAATCTGATGCGCGCCCTGAGATGCTTTGATATTCCCGGTGTTGATATTATATGGCGTCAGCTATATCCCGAAAATAAAATAGCAAATAAGAATGATATGAACGGTTACAACGGATTTTTTCCGAGATATGCTTCATCTGCTGCTGTGCAGAACGGCACAAAGCTTGCAATGAGTGAAATTTTTGGCGTTGCAGGACCGGGACTTACTTACGATATAATGCGATATACCATAGGTTATCAGGCTGTGCGCGGAATAAACATCTTTAATCCCTTTAATTTTCCTCTCGGACGTAAAGGTCCGCTTCTTGCTCAGGAGCTTCCTGTTTTTACGGAAAATCAGCCCTATTATCAATTTTTCGGTCAGTTCAACCGTTATGTTGAGCGGTTGTCATATATAGCGTCACTTGGTGAAAAAGTCTGCGAAACAGGACTTTATTATCCCGTTCACGATTTTCAGGGCGAGCTGAAAGCAGAAGCTTTGGCAGAAGAGTTTGATGCTCTCGGCAGAAACCTTGAAGATATGATGGTGGATTTTGATATAGTTGACGATGATGTTATTCGAGATGCAAAAGGAATAGATGAGGGGTGTATTTGCATTGGAAATGCATCATATAAAAAAATCATTATTCCCGAAAACGCATATATTCCTGATGATATAAAAATAATCCTTAACCGTTTTGTTAAAGGTGGTGGCAGAGTTTCGCACAGTCTTTCTGAACTCATACCTGTAATTCAGGTTGAGGGTGACGGCTTACGTGCAATGCACAGAAAGGCTGATAATGCAGAAATTTTCTGTTTGTTCCGTGAAAAAGGTGAAAACGAAGAATATATAATTCATCTGCCGACCTCAAATGGCTATTTACTTGATTTGATGAACGGTACATTGCAGAGCTTTGAAACAGAAAACAACATCTTGAAGCTCTCGCTTCAGATAGGTGAAACGGCTGTAATATTACTTACAGAGGAAACTCTGAACGCGGAAAAACAAAAAGAATTCAAAAAGAAAATTGATATTTCTGAGAATTTCATATTCCATAAAGAAAATGAACTTATATGTAATGAAAACGGTTTTGAGAATATAAAACATTCCGAGAAAGCAGTTTCCGTTAGTCTCGGTGATTGGTCATATCTGATTGGTGAGGCATACTCCGGAAGCGGTGTTTATGAAACAACTTTTACACTCCCTGCTGAAAAAGTGGGAAAGAAAGGCGAAATTGATTTAGGAGAAGTGCATTTCACGGCAGAGGTTTTTCTCAATGATAAACCATTGGGAACGGCTTTGATGCCACCATATAGATTAACAATCCCTGCAGGTTTGCTTAAAAAAGAAAATCAACTAAAAATAGTTGTAACAAATACATCTGCCAACTGGTATATCCATACCGATTACTTTGATAAGTGGAAAAAAGAAGAATTATCACCGTATTTTGAGTCAGAGACAGAGTTTGCAAAAGACTTTGTATCAGGCGGTCTGTATGGTCCTGTTGTGTTGCACACGTAACGATTGCATTAATGCATCTAAAACAAAAGAACGAAATGAGCAGAGAAACTGTTCATTTCGTTCTTTTTCAGCATATTTGTTTTTTACTTATTAATATGAAAAACTGAGGGAACAAAGTCTAAGGCTTCGTTGCTTTTGCTTTGGATAATAAATAATTCAATAACGTGAATTGATGCAATTGTGCAGATTACGGCCATCCAGACTGCTCCGTCAACAAATTGCATTGCAACAGGCAGAACGAATACTGCTCCGCCGAAGATTTTACCTAAATATGTGTGGGGCAGATACATTTTATTGAAACGCTTTTTAGATACAAAGGAACAAGCCCCAAAAAGAACCCCTGCACTTAAAATCCATATAAGAATCCAATCCGGTACAAGCTTGTTTTTTATAAGAATTTTAGTCAGTGCAAGATATGTTCCCACATCACCGACCGTATCAAGCGTTGCACCTAAAGTGCTTGAACTGTTGGTTTTTCTTGCAATTGGTCCGTCAATTAAATCTGTAAATCCACATAAAACATATATTATTAAAAATGTTGTTGTAATATCTTTGCAGAAAAATAAAACTATTGCACCTAAAATTCTGCTTGAAGTTATAATATTTGCTAAATGTTTTTTCATAAGTTTTATGCCTTGCTTTATATTAATATGTTCAGCAGAATTTTGCTTTAGCTTCGGTAATCATCTGATTTACCTTTGCTGCGAGTGGTTTGCTTTCTTCTTTAAGCTGGGCGAGGGGCTTTCTTGCATCGCCTATATCAATACCCTGAAGTCTGAGAACTTCTTTTGCGGCGGCATACATATTGCATTTGCAAGCGCACATTGCATAAATGATTTCATTAATTGCATACTGAATTTCTCTTACTTCATCGAGCTTTCCTGCTTTAATAAGTTCATCTGCTTTAAGGAAAAGCTCGGGCATAACTGCATAAGTACCGCCGATACCGCCCTGGGCACCGATTGCACGACCTGCAACAAACTGTTCATCGGGACCATTGAAAACAACAAAGTTTTCGCCACCCTCGGCTTTGAACATCTGAATGTCCTGAGTGGGCATTGATGAGTTTTTAACACCAATAACATTTGGGTTTTTAAGCATTTCCTTGAAAAGAGGCATTGTAAGTGCAACACCTGCAAGCTGAGGGATGTTATAGATAACGAAATCTGTGTTAGGAGCAGCGGAAGAAATATCGTTCCAATACTGTGCAATTGATTCTTCAGGGAGCTTGAAATAGATAGGGGGGATTGATGCGATTGCATCAACGCCAAGACTTTCTGCATGAGCGGCAAGCTCCATTGAATCTGCAGTATTGTTGCAAGCAACGTGAGCGATAATTGTCATTTTGCCTTTAACAACTTCCATAACGGATTCAAGAATAAGCTTTCTTTCTTCCTTGCTCTGATAAATACATTCACCAGAAGAACCGCACATATAAAGTCCTTTAACGCCTTTATCTAAAAGGAATTTTGCAAATGCTTTTGTTCTTTCGGGAGAAACATTACCCTCATCATCATAGCAAGCATAAAAAGCGGGGATTATACCGTGATATTTTGTAAGGTCTTTCATAATTGTGGCATCCTTTCGAATGATATATTTGGCGGTACGGTCAAGACCGTACCCTACATTACTATGAGAAAATTCTATCACAAATTTTATTGATTGTCTATCTTTAAAAAAGTTTTTTTGTATGATATATTAATAGTATCAACTATTTTGGAGTGAAAAGGAATGATTAAAAGATTTAGTTTGCTTTTTTTATCAGTTGTTCTTGTGATAACCTCTTTTGTTGGTTGCAGTAATGATGAAAAAGACGAAGAAATTAAACCTGTTGAAGATTTTAAGGTTGTTGCCTATATTCGCGGTGACTATGTTCAAGAAGAGGAAAGCTTATATGCCGAGGATTTTGATATTATCACAGATGTTATTCTTTTCGAATGTGCATCCTTTGACAGCGAGGGTAAGGTTATAATCGAAAAAGAAAAGCTTGATATCGCTCTTAAGAATATACGCAAAGCGATAGGGGAAAGAGATGTTAGAATCACACTTAACCTTTTAGGTCCGAGAGGGACAACAAATTCTGACGTCTGGGAAGAGCAGATGGAGGCTCAGAGCGATGAACACAGCAAAGCCTTTAAAAGCGGTGTTTTAGAGAAAAATATTGTTGATGTTTTAAAAAAATATGACTTTGACGGTGTGCATTTTGATTACGAATATCCGCTTTCAAAAAAAGCCTGGCGCAATTACAATAAATTCCTTGTTTCATTAGATGAAGAATTAGGGGATTACACTTTAGGTGTTTCAGGTGTTGAATGGAATATCGGGTACTCAAAAAAAGCTGAAAAAGCAATTGATTCACTTGAACTTATGGCCTATGATTATAATGACAGTGAAGGCAAACACGCTACTTATGAAGATATTATAAATCGAATTGAAAATGCGGATTTTGGCGGAATAGACAGAGCTAAAATCAATATTGGATTACCATTTTATTCAAGACCAACGGATATGGATGCTTATTGGTACGGCTATAACGGTTATTATGAAGAAATTGACGAAGATGGCTGGTATCATTGCCCTGAAACCGATAAGGATTTCTGGTTCAATACCCCTGAGGTTATAGAAAAGAAAACAGATTATGCAATAAATAACGGTTATGGCGGTGTGATGGTATGGCATTATAACTGTGATTTACCGTCAACAGAGGAAGGCTCGCTTTTCCGCGCAATTGGAGAGGCAGTTTCAAAGGATAAATAAAAAATCAGGTCGGTTTACTAAATTTAGTGAACCGACCTGATTTGATTATTTATTATTTGTTTATATTCTTGGGACTGTCGCTTTCCTGCAATTTGATTTTCGCTTCTTCACGGGCACTTGTTTTACCGTGGGGGACAATGTCACCTGCTTTAGTGAGGGCAACCTTTGTGAGATATGGGCCAACAAGCTCGTAAACGAGAACAGAGAAAAGGGTGATGCTCTGAACGAGAACACCGATATCACCACCAAATTCAAGTGCCTGACTTGCCATACCTAAAGCAACACCTGCCTGGGGGAAGAGGGTGATACCCAAATATTTAACTATGTTATCATCGCATTTTGTTGCCTTTGCGCTAAGGCGGGCACCGAAATATTTACCAATGCAACGAAATACGATATAAGCGCCACCGATAACTATATAAATCCAGTTTTTAAATACGGATAAATCAAGCTCTGCACCGCTTATTACGAAGAAAAGAACTAAAAGGGGAGTTGTCCAACGGTCTGCTCTTTCCATAAGTTCTTCGGAAAAATCACAGATATTACAAAAAATTGTGCCAAGCATCATACAAGCTAAAAGGCTTGAAAAGGCAATATGTATGCTACCGATTTCAAATTTCATTGAGGAAATTGCAACTGTGAGCATTACGAAGGTAACGGAAATTGCCATACGCTTTGAGCGAGAATGGAAGAACTGCTCGCAAAGAGTGAACAAGAAGCCCATTACTGCACCTAAAGCAATTGAGAGAACAACCTCTAACAAGGGGTTTACTATCATTGAAATAACATCGATTGCTCCTGTGTTGATTGCTCCTGCAACTCCGAAAGAAACTGCGAAAACTACAAGACCGACTGCATCGTCAAGAGCAACAACGGGAAGAAGAATATCGGTAACAGGACCCTTTGCCTTATACTGACGAACAACCATTAAGGTTGCTGCAGGTGCGGTAGCAGTTGCAACTGCGCCTAAAATAATTGCCGCAGGGAGAGGGAGATAGCCCTCGGGCAAAATAAATGAAAGGGCGATTAGGGCAATATCAACAACAACTGTTGTAACAATTGCCTGAGCAATACCTATTACCGTTGCTTGCTTACCGATTTTTTTCAGCTGAGCAAGGCGGAATTCGTTACCGATTGCGAAAGCGATAAAGCCTAATGCCAAATCACAGAGAATTGAATAATATTGGGGTGGATTGAACTCCTCATTAAAACCGAAGCCTAATCTGCCAAGGCAGAAAGGTCCGATTATAACACCTGCCACAAGATAGGCTGTGACTGCAGGTAAGCCTACTTTTTTTGCAAGGCGGGAGAGCAAAAGTCCTGATAATAAGGCGATTGAGAGGGTTAAAAGTACCTCGGGAGTTGAGTGCATAGTATTACTTCTTTCTTTATATATAATATACAATAAACTTATTCAACGATTGTATATTTTAGCACAAAGAAATTTATTGTCAAGTGGGTTAGTTTAAGTGCAAAGTGTAAAACGCAAAGCGCAAAGTGTCGGGGCGCGAAAATGCGCCAAAATAAAAGATTCAAGACATTTTTGTCCTGAATCTTTTATGACTTTTAATGTTCGGAAGCGTAGCTTCTCCGATAATTTTGCATTTTGCACTTTGCATTTTGCATTTCAATGATGATGCGAATGATTATGGTTATGCTCTGCGGTTTGGGGATGGCAAATCAAGTCTTTGCACTCTTCTTCTGGTGTTTCGATTTCTACTGTTGTATGGGAAATGCCGTGTTCCTCTAATTCTTCTTTAACTGCTTTTTTGACTGTTGCAGGGTCAGAAGAGGTTACAATATGAAGAGTTGCAATATGGTTAACACCGTCAAGGGTTCTCACGTGGAAATGGTGAACATCAAGGACACCTTCAATTTCTTTAATGTGTTTTTTTAGTTCGTTTATATCAATGCCATCAGGAGTTTTTTCGAAGAATATATCGCAGATTTCCTTGAAATGCTTGAACGCGTGAACAAGAAGAAAAATTGCAACGCCTATTGACATTATGGGGTCGATATAGGTAATATCGGTGAATTTCATTAAAATTGCGCCAAGAAGCACAACACCCCAACCTAAAACATCTTCAAACATATGAAGGCTTACTGCTTTCTGATTCAAGGAGCCTTCACCTCGGGTGGCTATTGAAGCAACAAGGTTAACACCCATACCGAAAACGGCAAAAAGAATCATTCCGTTGTAGTCGATTTCTATGGGATGAATAATTCTGTCGCAAGCGTGGATTATAACAAAAATTGAGCCGACTATAAGAATAACTGTCATTATAAGGCTTCCTAAAACAGAATATCTGCCGTAACCGAAGGTATATTTATCGTCAGGCTCTTTTTTGCTTTTCTCTTCAAGAATATAGGAAATGCCGATGCTGATACTGTCACCGAAGTCGTGAACAGAATCGGAAATGATTGCAACGCTTCCTGTTAATGTTCCGCCGATAAATTCAAAAACGGCAAAAATAAGGTTGAGCACAAAGGCGGTTAAAATTCGTTTTTGTGATTTCATAGGTTACTCCTTGAAAATGTGATAGAATAGTTTATAATATAGTTTATAACAAATTTGTTGATAATTGCAAGATGTTTTTATTCGGAATGCAAAGTAGGGTACGCATTTATGCGTACCGCCGGTTGTTGTGGTGTTTGTTTTGCGGAACGGATAAATCCGTTCCCTACATTAAATGGAGTGAGTGAAATGTATAAAAAGAAAATATGCCTTTCGGCAAGTAAATCTTATGGCATCAGTTTACCTGAGCAGATAAGGTTATTTAAGAAAACAGGTTTTGAGGGATTTTTTGTTCTGTGGCAAAAGGGAATGGATGAGGAAATAGCAGAATGTGCAAGGGTGGCAAAAGAAGAAAATATGATTTTTCAGTCCATTCACGCTCCTTGGGGTTATTGTCAGGACATGTGGGATGAAAATGAAAAAGAAGATGCCCGAAAGGGTGTTGAAGAATTAAAGCACTGCCTGGACCTTTGCAGAAAGTATGATGTGCCTGTTCTCGTTTCTCACGTTTTTGTTGGCTTTGATGTTGAATATAAGCCTACTGAATTCGGTCTTAAGAATTATGGTGAGGTAATCGACTATGCGGAAGAAATCGGTGTTAAAATAGCCTTTGAAAATACTGAAGGTCTCCCATATTTAAAGGCTCTTTTTGAAAGATATGGCGATAGAGATGCTATGGGCTTCTGTTGGGATTCGGGTCACGAAATGTGCTATAATTTCTCAGAAGATTTATTAGCTCTTTTCGGTCATAAATTATATGCTACCCATATTAACGATAATTTAGGCATTAAGGATTTTAACGGCAGAATTTTCTGGCACGACGATTTGCACCTTTTACCCTTTGACGGTATTGCCGATTGGAATTACAATGCAAAGCGCCTTGAAAAATGCGGTTATGATGGTATTCTTACATTTGAACTTAACAAATTCTCTAAGCCTGACAGACACGAGAATGATAAATATGCGAAAATGAGCATTGAGGAATATGTTGCGGAAGCGTACATAAGAGCTTGTCGTGTGGCGCAAAAAATGCGGAATTCGGAATTCGGAATTCGGAATTAAGCTTCGTAAGATTTTTACAATGTAGGGGCGGGTCTTGACCCGCCCGAAAGGTTAATGATAACTTGGCGGGACGGTCAAGACCGTCCCCTACAGTTGAAAAATTAAAGGATTCAAGACAAGGTTTTTGTCCTGAATCCTTTTTATTTATAGTGTTGTTATTTTTGCATTTTCAATTAAATCAGATTTTCTTAAAAAATAATACTGATTTGCATAGAAGTTGAAAATCATTCCGCATTTCGAATTCCGCATTCCGCATTCAATAAAAACGCTCTGCGTTTTTATTGCTTCGCTCCGTTATCGAACATTTCAAGAACCTTAACGCTTGCTGCATAGCAAAGTTCAAGGCATTCCTTATTAAGAGCATCGGGTGTATCAAGTCTTGTATGATAGAAATCGGGGAGAGCATGGCTAAGTGCGGTAACACCTGTTGCTCTGAGACCTGCCTGAGCAAATGCTGCTGAGTCAGTTGCACCGCCGAGAGGGGGAACCATACCTTTTTTACAAGGAATATTCAATTCCTCACAAGCTTCCATAAATAAATCGGAAACATCCTTATCAACCTTAACAGTGCCGTTAAGGTCACGATAGTTAACCATAAGCTCTTCTGACTGTGTTATTGTGTCGTAAGAATAAATAAATGTGGGTACATCGTTCATTTCGTCTTTATGAGCTTCGCTCCAAGCCATTGCACCACGAAGACCTGCTTCCTCACTACCTGTGAAAATAACACCGATTTCAGTGTTTTCAAGCTCAATGTTTTCATCCTGAAGCATTTTGAGGATTGCCATACCGATGTAACAACCTGAAAGGTTATCGTTAGCACCATCAACAGTTTTATTTGGGTTCCACATAAAGTAGAGTCCGAACCAGAAGGGTGCAAAAGCAAGGGTTGCAAGACCAAGCTTTGTTGCGAGATCGCCTTCAAGAACTCCTGCTATTTTTAAAATAGCGATAGCAAGTGTATAGAAAGCACCAAGGAAGCAAACCATCATATGAATATCAAAGCCGAGATATGTAAATTTGTATTTAAAGGGCCATTCCCATGCACCATCAGCGTGACCAACAAAGATAATTCTTCTTTTTACTTCACCTGTAGGCTTTTTGAAGCCTGTTGCGTTATGACCGGTTTTTTCTTTGAAAAGTTTATCAACAAGCTTTTTGTAAAGACCAAACTGCAAGAAGCAAATAACAAGGCCGATTACAATAAATGCAACTGATAAAGCAGGAATAAAGAAATATGAAAGAAGTGCTAAAAAGCAACAGGTGATTGTGAGATAAATCCAACCGAAGAAGGAACCGGGGTTTTCTTTAAAGTCTTCAACATAGGTTCTGTCGCAACCTAATTCTTTCATTTTTTCTACTGCGTATTCGCAAGCCTGATGCTCACCTTTTGAACCGGGGGCTCTTTTTTCGAAAGTGTTGCAAATATATGTGATTTCATCAATCATATATTGAGCAGCCTTGCTTTTTAAATCAATAATTTTACTTAAATCCATATTTATCTCTCCTTTGAGAATTAAAAATATATACACCAATATTTTACAACAAAATGAATTAAAGTCAACAAAAAATTAACATTATTTCACATTTATTGTATAGAAATATCACAAAAAATAGGGTAGTGGTCGCTTAATTTCTTGAAATTACTTTGAGATAGGGTTGTGTGATTGGTAATTTTTACATCACCGAAAGCGAAAATATGGTCAATAAAAAGTGTTTTCTTGTTAGTGTTTTCTCCGTGGGATAGAGTTTGTGAAAGGTCGGTTGTGTTTTTAAAGGCGGTAACAAGAATATCATAAATGGGCGAGGGAGTTTTTTTTGTGGGTTTATGGGCATTGAAATCTCCAATAGGAAAAACGGGACAATTAAAAAGATTTTTTAAATCCTTGCAGAGTGTTATGAGTTCAAGTGCCTGGGTTAATGGGGTTGTGTTATCGGCGAAGCTACTGTCACTTAAACTGAAATGAGTGTTCACAACTGCGAAAATTTTGTCTGTTTTCTTATGGCGGAAAACACCCCATACCATTCTGCGAAGAGGGGAATTACTGCCGTTTTTGAAAACCTGCTCACCGAATGCTATAGGATTTACTGTTTCGGGGTTATAGGCAAGGGTTGTCATTGTGGCAAAAACTGCCGACCGAATTGGATGAATAAATTTGTAATCAGTATTATTAATTATGCAGGCGAACCATTTTCTGCTCATTTCCTGAAAACCGACTACATCGGGTAAAATACCGTTTATGATTTTGCAAACACCGTCTGCACGAAGTTCTGCAGGTGAACCCTCAAAGCCTAAAGTATCTGCTAAAATGTTATAGGTCATAAGGCGGATTTTTGTTTCCTCTTTTTTATAGAAATTGCTTAATTTCCCGATTTCAGTTGTTTGTTCAATTGTTGCAGGATATTGGGAAATGTCACCGTAGGTTTTAAGATACATATCCGCACCGGTGAGAAGGAAAAATAGTATTGTGGTTATAATTGCAATTGCTTTGTAAATATTATTTTTTATCATAAAATTAGTATTTACAGTTTGGGAGAAATAATTATAAAAAATGCGGAATGCGGAATGCGGAGTGCGGAATGAAGGGTGCCGCGCACGGCAATTATAGATAAAAAACAAAGCAAAACTTACATCTTTCTATATTTAGTTTGCTATAAAAACCAAATATAGAGAAAAAGGTTTTGGTTTGCGAAATTATAAAAAGTTTGGAAGCGAAGCTTCCCCAACACTCCGCACTCCGCATTCCGCATTCCGCACTCTATAATATAACTTGCCACTTGCAACTTATCAAATATGTGTTATACTTTAATCAAATTTATATATCTGGTGAACTTATGGAACTTTATGAAAATAAAATTGAACAGGAGAGGGCGGTGCTTGTATCTGTTGATACAGGTGAGTTTGATGTTGATTCCTCTCTTCTTGAGCTTTCTGAACTTGCAAGAACTGCAGGCGCAGAGGTTATCTGCGAAATGACACAGAAAAGAGAAGCACCCGAAGCAGGAACTTATCTTGGCAGAGGTAAATTGGAAGAGCTTGCGGAATACTGCGAAAATGAAAAGCCTGATTTGGTTATTGTTGACGGAGAATTAACTCCCGCTCAACAGAAAAATATTGAAACAATAACCGATACAAGAGTTATTGACAGAACAACGCTAATTCTTGATATTTTTGCCGCTCGTGCATTATCGGGCGAGGGTAAATTGCAGGTTGAACTGGCACAGCTCAAATATGCTTTGCCTCGTTTAGGTGGTAAGGGTGCCAGCATGTCCCGTCTTGGTGGTGGTATCGGTACTCGCGGTCCCGGTGAAACAAAGCTTGAAACAGACCGCCGTCACATAAGGCGCAGAATTTCAGCTCTTTCCGAAGATTTAAAAGAGCTTGAAGAGAGAAGAGCACGTCACAGAGAAAGAAGAAAAAAGGACGGAGTTGTTACAGTTGCTCTTGTTGGCTACACAAACGCAGGTAAATCAACTCTTATGAACACTCTTACAGATGCAGGTGTTCTTGCAGAAAACAAGCTTTTCGCAACTCTTGACCCCACTGCAAGAGCTTTAACTCTTCCTGATGGCAGCAGTGTTCTTCTGATTGATACTGTCGGATTTATCCGCAGGCTTCCTCATAAGCTTGTTGAGGCTTTTAAATCCACTCTTGATGAGGCGGTTAACGCCAATGTTATTCTTAACATCTGCGATGCTTCAAACGATGAATGTGCTGAGCATTACAGAGTTACAATGGATTTGTTAGAAGAGCTTGGTTGCGGTGATAAGCCAATTATAACCGTTCTCAATAAATGCGACCTTGTGAATGATATTTCAATTCCTATGACCAATTCTGTAAGGGTTTCCGCTAAAACAGGCGAGGGTCTTGATGACCTTCTTGAAGCGGTGCGCAAGGCACTTCCCCCAACGAGAAAAAGAGTTAAAATTCTTCTTCCGTTCTCAATGGGTGGCGTTGGTGCAGAGCTCCGCAAAACAGGTGTTGTTCATTCGGAAGAATACACAGCAGAAGGATTAATGCTTGATATTACGGCGGAGATATTCAGTTTGGAAAAATATAAGGAATATATTTTATAATTCGGAATGCGGAATGCGGAATTCGGAATTATTGGGAAAGCTTCGCATTACTTTTAAACAAAAAAAGATTCAGGACAAAATGAATTGTCTTGAATCTTTTTGTTTTATGAATATTGTTTAAATCTTGCGAAGCTTAATTCCGCATTCCGAATTCTGAATTCCGAATTCGTTTAGCGTACGCTAAACAAAAGCTGTCCGTATGATGGGTAGCACCAACTGTCTGAGGGGCAGAGGAGTTCTGCGCTGTCAACTGCGAAACGCAAGTGTTCCATAACAGGAATAATTCTGTTTTTATAGAACATTGCGGCAGCATCGCTTTCTTCGATTGTTTTAACCTCTCTTGAAAGCTTTTCCAATTCATTTACTGCATTGAAAGCTTCCTTTGAAAGTCCTGAAAGCTCTTTTGCAACTGCTTCTTCGTAAGAAGTGTCAATATACTCACCAACTGCTCTTTTTGCGATAATTGTATCTGCAAGCTCGTGAATCTGACGGCTGACACAAGGAAGAATGTCTTTCTTAGTCATATCAATCATTGTGAGAACTTCGATATTAAGATATTTGCAGTATTTTTCGTTTTTGATTTCATAGTGAGCCTTGATTTCTGCTTCGCTATAAACACCATGCTTGGTATAAAGGTCGATATTCTTATCGTGGAGCATATAGGGAAGACAATCAGGAGTGGTTTTGAGATTGAGAAGACCTCTCTTTTCTGCCTCCTTAACCCAGGCATCGTCATATCCGTTGCCGTTGAAAATAATTCTCTTATGCTCTTTAATAACTCTTTTGATAAGCTTCTGAATTGCAGTTTCAAAATTTTCTGCATTTTCAAGCTCGTCCGCAAACTGAGAAAGAACCTCTGCAACTGCGGTGTTAAGAGTTGTGTTAGGACCTGCAACAGATGCAGAAGAGCCTAACATACGGAATTCGAATTTATTACCTGTAAAAGCGAAGGGAGATGTTCTGTTTCTGTCGGTTGAATCCTTGGGGAAACGGGGAAGAACATGAACACCGACTTTAAGAACTTCTTTTTTCTTTGAACCGTAGTCTTCATCGTTCTCAATTGCATCAAGAACTGCATTGAGCTCTTCACCAAGGAACATTGAAACAATTGCAGGGGGTGCTTCCTGCGCGCCAAGACGATGGTCATTACCTGCGGATGCAATTGAAATACGGAGTAAATCCTGATAATCGTCAACTGCTTTAATAACTGCGCAAAGGAACAGTAAGAACTGCGCGTTTTCTGCGGGAGTTTCACCGGGTTCAAGAAGATTTGCGCCTGTGTTGGTTGAAATTGACCAGTTATTATGCTTACCGCTACCGTTAACACCTGCAAAGGGCTTTTCGTGAAGCAAACAAACCATACCGTGCTTTTTAGCAATTTTCTGCATTGCTTCCATTGTAATCTGGTTATGGTCGGTAGCGATGTTGGTTGTTGCAAAAATAGGAGCTAATTCGTGCTGCGCGGGAGCAGCTTCATTATGCTCAGTTTTAGCAAGAACGCCTAATCTCCAGAGTTCTTCGTCAAGGTCAGCCATAAATGCCTGAACGCGAGGCTTGATTGCGCCATAGTAATGGTCATCAAGCTCCTGACCCTTGGGTGGCTTTGCGCCGAAAAGGGTTCTGCCTGTATAAACAAGGTCTTTTCTCTTATTGAAAACATCTTTATCAACAAGGAAATATTCCTGCTCGGGACCAACTGTTGTTTTAACGGAAACAACATCGGTATTGCCGAACAATCTTAAAATACGAAGGGTCTGCTTGTTAATTGCTTCCATTGAACGAAGAAGAGGTGTTTTTTTGTCGAGAGCATCGCCACCATAAGAACAGAAAGCGGTGGGAATGCAAAGAACACCATCTTTTATGAATGCGAAAGAGGTAGGGTCCCAGGCAGTATAACCACGGGCTTCAAAGGTTGCACGAAGACCGCCTGAGGGGAATGATGAAGCATCGCTTTCGCCCTTAACAAGCTCTTTTCCCGAGAACTCCATTATTATGCCACCATCTTTGGTGGGAGTGATGAAGCTGTCGTGCTTTTCGGCAGTAACGCCTGTAAGAGGTTGGAACCAATGAGTGTAATGAGTTGCACCTTTTTCAATTGCCCAATCCTTCATAGCATTGGCAATAACATTTGCAACATCTAAATCAAGACGATGACCTGTTTCAAGAGTACGTTCAAGCTCTGCATAAGTTTCTGCAGGCAAACGCTCCTTCATAACAGATGCGGAAAACACATCACAACCGAAATATTCTGTTACAGCTTTCATTGATATCAACCCTTTCTGAAAATCTTTAATATTATATATCAAAGTATTAGGGTTATCAATAAAAAAATTGAAGTTTGTCGAAGATTTGGAGAAAGTTATATATTGTATATTAGTTCAGAATTAGTTATTAGACAAAGTGCCTCTTCTTATTCGAAAAAACGCCTGACCTTTCGGTCAAGCGTTTTGGGGTTTTATCTTATGTTTCCTGTATTTGTTTTAAGTGTAACGTCGTGGGCGCCGCCCTCTACAATACTTGTAGCAGAAACGAGAGTGAGCTTTGCATCTCTCTGTAAATCGGGAATGGTGATAACACCACAGTTGCACATTGTTGATTTAACTTTGTAAAGGCTCTTTGTAACGTTATCGTGAAGAGAACCTGCGTAAGTTACGTAAGAGTCAACGCCTTCTTCAAAGGAGAGCTTTGAAGAACCGCCAAGGTCATATCTCTGCCAGTTTCTTGCTCTGTTAGAGCCTTCACCCCAGTATTCCTTAACATAAGTTCCGTTGATGTTGAGTTTGGGTGTGGGACTTTCGTCAAATCTTGCGAAATATCTGCCGAGCATCATAAACTCGGCACCCATTGCAAGAGCAAGAGTCATATGATAGTCGTGAACGATACCACCGTCGGAGCAAATCGGAACATAAACGCCTGTTTCTTCAAAGTATTCATCACGAGCAGCTGCAACTTCTATAAGAGCAGTAGCCTGTCCGCGACCGATACCCTTTGTTTCACGGGTGATGCAGATTGAACCGCCACCGATACCAACTTTAATAAAGTCGGCGCCTGCGTCTGCAAGGAAACGGAAGCCGTCACGGTCAACAACGTTACCTGCGCCAACTTTAACTGTATCGCCGTATTTTTCACGGATGAAAGCGATTGTTCTCTTCTGCCATTCTGTGTAACCTTCGGAAGAGTCGATACAAAGTACGTCTGCACCTGCTTCAACAAGAGCGGGAACTCTTTCTTCGTAGTCACGGGTGTTGATACCTGCACCAACCATATATCTTTTCTGTGCATCAAGAATTTCCTGCGGATTTTCTTTGTGCTGAGAATAGTCTTTACGGAAAACGAAATACATAAGGTTGCCGTTTTCGTCAATGATGGGGAGAGAATTGAGCTTGTGTTCCCAGATAATGTCGTTTGCTTCTTTAAGAGTTGTAGAAGCAGGAGCGGTAACGAGCTTATCAAGGGGAGTCATAAACTCTGTAACTTTTAAATCAAGGGGCATACGGCTGATTCTGTAATCACGGGATGTAACAACACCGAGAAGCTTGCCGTTAGGAGTACCGTCATCGGTAACTGCCATTGTTGAGTGACCTAAACTATCATAAAGGTTAACAACATCTGCCAAAGTGTTTTCGGGGCAAAGGTTAGAGTCGCTTACAACAAAACCTGCCTTGTAGCTTTTAACTCTTGCAACCATTGCTGCTTCGTCTTCAATGGACTGAGAGCCATAGATGAAAGAAATGCCGCCTTCTTTCGCAAGGGCAATAGCGAGAGTATCATTAGAAACGGACTGCATAATAGCAGAAACCATTGGGATGTTAAGAGTTATAGGAGATTCTTCACCCTTTTTGAACTTGCAAAGGGGAGTTTTAAGAGAAACATTTGCAGGAATACAGTCAGGACCGGTATAGCCGGGGATGAGCAAATATTCGCTAAAGGTTCTTGAGGGTTCGTTACAAAAATGTGCCATTCTAATCGCTCCTTGTGACAAAATTATTACCTTACATTTTAACCTCATTTTCGAAATATGTCAACTATGAAATGTTACCATTTTCATCCTGATTTTTTACTTTAAATTATTGTAAAAGTACATATTCTGTGATATTATTACCTTACTTTATTTAACAGGGGTTTTTCTATGGCACATTTTGAAATTGATTTTCATGACAAAAACAGTGAAAGGTATATGATCAGCGGTCGTATTAACCAGATTCTGCGTGATATGTATAATAAATTCATTATCATCGACAGTGTTGATACGGGCGATTTTTTATATCGTGACGGCCAGTATTCTATTGAAGATATTAACAAAGGCGAATGGACGCCTTTCAGAGCAAATAAAGATTATTGGGGTTATCGTGAATGCTATTGCTGGTTCAAGCAAACAGTTAAAATTCCCGAAAGCTTCAAGGGTCAGCATGTTATTTATAATATCACACCTTATGCACGTAATTGGGAAAACGAAGTTAACCCTCAGTTTATTATCTGCGTAAATGGTAAGGTGGTTCAGGGGGCAGACAGTAACCATCGTTATGTTACCCTCACCTCTTGCGCAGAGGGTGGCGAAGAGCTTGAAATTGCAATTAACGCTTATTCAGATGATTGGGAATGGAGAGGCGAAATTCAGCTTGGAGCACAGCTTCAGGTATTTGATGATGTAGCTTTCTGTACTTACTTTGATATTCTTACACCGTTAAAGGTTGCAAAGTATAAAGACGAAGACAGTGATGCAAGAGTTAACATTCTCAAAGCTCTTAACGAGGCCTGCAATATTCTTGATATTGATACAAATGACCGTGAAATTTTCCATAATTCCTGCATTGAGGCTTCAGAGTATCTTGATGATAACCTTTACGGTAGGTTTGAAGAAGCAACCTGCTGGGCAGTTGGTCACACTCATATTGATGTTGCTTGGTTATGGCGTCTTCGTCAGTCAAGAGATAAGGCTTGCCGTTCTTTCTCAACTGTTCTTAAATTAATGGAAGAATACCCCGAGTATAAATTTATGTCCTCTCAGGCACAGCTTTATGAATATGTTAAAGAGGATTACCCCGAGGTTTATGAGAGGATTAAGGAGAGAGTTAAAGAGGGCAGATGGGAAGTTGAAGGCTCAATGTGGGTTGAAGCTGATACTAACGTTGCCTCAGGTGAAGCTCTTGTAAGACAATTCCTGGTTGGTAAACGCTTCTTCCGTGAAGAATTCGGAATTGATAATAAAATTATGTGGTTGCCGGATGTTTTCGGTTATTCAGCCGCAATTCCTCAGCTTATTAAAAAATGCGGAATGGATTACTTTATGACAACTAAAATCAGTTGGAATGAGTATAATAAATTCCCATATGATACTTTCAAATGGCGCGGTATTGACGGAACAGAGGTTCTTTCTCATTTCCCGCCAAGCTGTCACGTGACCGTTAATGAACGTTCCAATTGGCAGACAACCTATAACAGCAAGTTAAGACCTCTCTATGTTTTGGGTGGCTATAAGAGATATTCCCAGAAAGACCTTAACAAAGACTATCTTATGTCCTATGGCTTTGGTGATGGTGGCGGTGGTCCTACTGTTGAAATGCTTGAATACGGCAGAAGAATGGGAAAAGGTATTCAGGGTTGTCCTGTTGTTAAACAGTCAACCTCACTTGATTTCTTCCGTGACCTTGACAAAAAGGTTTCAGGTAATAAACGCCTTCCAACATGGTGCGGTGAACTTTATCTCGAATTCCACAGAGGTACTCTCACAAGTCAGGCAAGGAACAAAAAATATAACCGCAAGAGCGAATGTCTTTATCACGATGTTGAAACTCTTCGTGCAATCGCGAATAAGGAAATCGGACTTGCTTACCCCAGAGAAGAGCTTCTTAAAAACTGGAAAACAATTCTTCTTAATCAGTTCCACGATATTCTTCCCGGTTCTTCAATTTCTGTTGTTTATGAGGACAGTAAAGAAGATTACGAAAGAGTTCTCAAAGCAGGTTGCGAAATGGCAGGGGAAGCACAGAGCGCACTCCTTTCAAAAATCAATCTTGCAGAGGATAGCATTGTTGTTTTCAATACAACAGGCTTCAATCGCCATGATGCAGTAGTTTGCGAAATTCCTTGTGAAGAAGAGTTTGCAATTTTTGATAAAAACGGCAATGAAATTCCTTATCAGAAAACCTTTGACGGTAAAATTGTTTTCGTTGCAGATGTTGTTTCAAAGGGATATTCAACCTACACAGTAAAGAGAACTGCACCACAAAAATTTGATTTCGTTAATGCAACTGCAGATAAGGTTACAACACCTTTCTTCGATGTTGAGTTTAATGAAGAATATAATATTTCAAAGCTTATTCATAAAGAAACAGGCAGAAACGTTGCTCCCGAGGGCGAAACTGTTGGTAAGGTTATCGCTTATCAGGACAGACCCCATAACCACGAAGCTTGGGACATCAAATGCTATTTTGATGAGGTTTCCTGGAGCCTTGATTTCAAAGAAGCAGAGCTTATTGAACTTGGTGCAGTAAGAGCTGTTTATAAGGTTGACAGAACCTTCCGTGATTCTACATTTACAGAATATTATTGCATCTATAACGATTTACAGAGAATTGATGTAGATTATGAAGCAGATTGGCACGAAGACCACGTTGTTCTTAAAGCTGATTATCCTGTTGATGTTAACTCAACAAGAGCAACCTTTGATATTCAGTTCGGTAATATTGAGCGTTCCACAACAACAAACACAACATGGGAATTTGCACAGTTTGAAGAGTCAATGCATAAATGGGCAGACCTTTCCGATAACGGTTTTGGTCTTTCAGTTATTAATGACTGTAAATATGGTTGTGATGTGAAGAACGGTCGAATAAGACCTACTCTTTTCCGTTGCGCTACCCGTCCTAACAAAATTCAGGACAGAGAACATCATTCTTTCTCTTTCTCAATTTATCCCCACTCTAAGAGAGTAAATGATTCTGACGTTGTTAAAGAAGGTTATAATGTGAACTTCCCGCTTTATGCAATCCCTGCAAAAGCACAGGAAGGCACACTTGCACCCGAATATTCTCTCATTTCCTGCGATAAAGAGAATGTTGTTATAGAAACAGTTAAGGTGGCAGAGGATAGCGACAGCATCATTGTTCGTGCTTACGAAACATGGAACAGCAAAACTCCTGCAACACTTACATTCTGCGATGCAATTGAATGCGCAACAGAATGTAACCTTATGGAAGAAGAGGATGAAGCAGTCGCATTCGAGAATAATACTCTTACCGCAACATTCAAACCTTTTGAAATTAAAACATTTAAGGTGAAATTAAAATGAACTACAGCTTTTTTGCGATGATTTCAAGAATGAAATACATCGACCGCTGGGCATTGATGCGCAATACCGACAGAGAAAGCCTTGACAGTCATTCAAAAGAAGTGGCTGTCATCGCCCATGCTCTTGCAGTTATCGGTAACAAGCGTTTCGGCAAAGCTTATAACCCCGACAGAGCCGCAGTTTTAGGTCTTTATCACGATGCCCACGAAATTATAACAGGCGATATGCCTACCCCTGTAAAATATCAGAATGATGATATTTTAGTTGCTTTTAAAGCAGTTGAAGATTCTGCTAATGAAAAACTTCTGGGTAAGCTCCCAGAGGATTTGAGAGAAGCTTTTGATAGCCTTTTAACAGGTGAAAATGAGGATGAACAATTACTAATTCTTATTAAAGCTGCTGATAGATTAAGCGCTCTGATTAAATGTATTGAAGAGCGTAAGGCAGGTAACACCGAATTTAAAGAGGCAGAAAAATCCACTTTAAAACGCATCAAAAAAATGAATGTGCCCGAAGCAGATGTATTCCTGAATGAATTTATTCCTGCTTATGAACAGACACTTGATAATTTATGAGAAAATCCACCTCTTTCTGAGGTGGATTTTTTTACAAGGTATCATATAATGTATTGGTGAATTGTATGATAAAAATGTATTTTAAACCAAGGTTAAAAAGACCCCCGCCCATTATTGCTAAAAGATTTCACTCTCGCAAAAGGCGGAATACTATAGGTTTCAGAGTTGCTTCAATATTTTTAGTTCTTGTTATAATCTGCGTTCTTGCCGATATGAAAATAAGACCGATTATTGAAACGGTAGGGGGGAATGCCTTGAAAAATTCTCTTTCCAATGTGGTTGATGGTGCGGTTAATGATATGGTGGATGAGCTTGGGGTTAAATACGGCAAAATGGTTAATATTGAAAGAAATCCCGACGGTACAATTGCCGCCTTAACCCTTAATAACACATATATCAACGGCTATAAAGCAGATTTATCGGACGGTTGCTCCGACAGGCTTTCTAAGTTTGATAAAACGGTTGTTCCCATTCCCATAGGGTCTTTAATTGGCGGTTCGTTTTTCAACGGCAGGGGATTTAATATCAATGTCCGTGCAACTATTTACGGCTTTGCAGTAACTGATATTGTTTCAAAATTTGAGAGTGCTGGTATTAACCAGACCAGACATACAATTTACCTTGAGGTTAAAGCCTCTGCCCACGCTTATATGGGACTTTGTCGTTTGAATGAAAGCGTTGATGAAACGGTTATTCTTGTTGAAACAATAATTGTCGGCACAGTTCCTGATACCTATTACATAGGAAATGAAGAAATAAATTATCCGTACATACCACAATAGTATGTACGGATTTAATAATTAGTCATTAATAAAACTATCCATAAGTGTGTAACCAACTTCAACATAGTTTCCTGCATCCTTTGCAGTTTTTTCTGTGAAGCTTTCAATACCGTTGTCAGATGCCTTTGATTTCTGATAAATAAGATATGGAACTGCATCACCTGCGTGGGTCATTGTAACAATGGGGGTGGGGTGGTCAGGAAGAACCATAACCTTGTAATCCTCATATTTATCAAGCTCCGGAAGAACTCTTGCAAGAACCTTTTCATCAATCATTTCGATTGCTTTAACCTTGTTTTCAGGCTCGTTTCTGTGACCGCATTCATCGGGAGCTTCAATATGAATATAAACAAAGTCCTTTGTTTTAAGCTCTTCAATAGCACAGTCTGCCTTGCCCTCAAAGTTAGTGTCTATGTAACCTGTTGCGCCCTCTACATCGGGTGAACCCATACCTGCACATTTTGCAATACCTTTAAGAAGGTCAACTGCAGAAATAATTGAACCATCAACACCATATTTCTCTTTGAAATTGGAAAGAGCGGGCTTTGTTCCCTCACCCCAGAGCCAGATTGAGTTTGCGGGGCGTTCACCCTTTGCCATTCTTTCTTTGTTAACAGGATGCTCCATAAGAAAATCATAGCTTTCCTTCATCATAGCGATAAGCTCTTTTGCGTTTTCATTATCTGAAAGATGCTCGCCGATAACCTTACCTGAAATATCGTGGGGAGGTGTCATTTTGCCAAGGTCAAGTGTGCCGTTGTTCCATACGAGGCAATGTCTGTAAGCAACACCGCTGTAGAAAGCGAATTTATCGTTACCGAAATGCTCCTGAACACTCTTTATAATTTCAGCTGCTTCTGCGGTGGAAATATCACCTGCGCTGTAATCTACCATTGTTTTATCTTCGTAGTTTTCCTCATCGGAAAGGGTTACAAGGTTTGTACGGAAAATAATGTCCGTATCTTTCATATCAACCCCAATACTAACCGCTTCAAGAGGGGAACGACCTGTGTAGCATTCCTTGGGGTTGTAACCCAAAACACTCATATTTGCAATATCGCTACCGGGTTTAAGGCCATCGGCAACGGTTTTAACAGTACCAACCTTACCGAAACGTGCAAGCTTATCAAGTAAAGGCTTTTTAGCAAGCTCCATAGGAGTTTTGCCATCTAAAGCAGGAACGGGGTAATCTGCCATTCCGTCATATAAAACAACAAGATATTTCATCTTTTTACCTCATTTCTAAGTGAATATAATTATTTTACAACTAATTAACTGCCCTTGTCAATAAAATGGCGAAAAAACCTTGAAATGTAAGGGGATTAGGAGTAATATAAAGAGTGTAAATTTCAGAACAAAGGAGTTTTTATTTTATGAAATTACCTATTGCTATTCAGCTTTATTCCGTTCGTGACGATATGGAAAAAGATTTTTATGGTACAGTAAAAAAAGTAAAAGAATTAGGTTATGAGGGCGTTGAATTTGCAGGACTTTTCGGCAAATCAGGCATAGAAGTTAAGGCGATTTGTGACGAAATCGGTGTTGTTCCCGTTTCTGCTCATGTTCCTTATTATGATATGCTCGAAAACCCCAAAGCAGTTCTTCAGGATTATAAAGATATGGGTTGCAAATATGTTGTTGTTCCTTATCTTACAGAGGAATGCCGTCCCGGTACCGAAGGTTGGTCTGCAACTGTTGAGGGTATCGGCAAAATCGGTGCCGCTGCAAAAGAAATGGGACTTCAGCTTCTTTATCATAACCACGATTTTGAGTTCCTTAAAATTGATGGTGAATATGCTCTTGATATTCTTTATAACACAATTCCTGAAGATTTACTTGCAACAGAAATTGATACCTGTTGGGTAAATGTCGGCGGTGAAGAGCCCAGCGCTTATGTTGAAAAATATTCAGGCAGAGCACCTATCGTTCACCTTAAGGATTTCAGCGGTTCAAAGGGTAACGGACCTCTTTATAAGCTTATCGGTATTGAAGAGGAAGAAACCGAAAAAGCTGAAAATACATTCGAATTCCGCCCCGTTGGCTACGGTTGCCAGGATTGGAAAAAGATTATCGCTTCCGCAGAAAAAGCAGGCGCAGAATGGGTAGTTGTTGAGCAGGATGACCCATCAATGGAAAAGACACCTATCGAATGTGCTGAAATGAGTATTAATTACTTGAAGACTTTATAAAAAATTATTGACCCCTATGAAATTTTCCAAAAAATTCATAGGGGTCAAGTGTTTATTTAATTCAACTCAACTGATTCAACTATTTCAATCATTTCTTCACGTTTGAAGCCTGTGAAAATTAAGTTGTAGTTATCATATATTTCACCTTTAGGCTGAAGTTGTAACACATATCTGTTGCCGGTTTCTTCGTTGTATCCTGACCAGCCCCATCCTTGCAATTTGTCATTTTCTGTGTAAATGTAGTAACCTGTGGAATTAGCAGGGTTTGGCATAACATTTATATATAGTGCATAATATGCGTACCACATAGCGAATTTTTCGAGGACTAATGGTATTTTATATCCGACCCAATCTTCCTCGGATGATTTGAGGAGTTTAGTGTATAAAGTATGGTCAGCGTACAGCGTGTCAGGGTCAATTCCCATATTTTCAATACCTTTTTTTATAATAGGGTTAAAGAATGGAAAATCGTACCATCCACCTATTCCGAATACACCATGTTCTTCGTAAAATGGTTTAACATTTTCCTTGAGGGTTGGAATATATGATATAACAAGCGTTTTGCCATCTTCAAATTCTAATTTATTGCCTTCCTGAAATTCAGTTGCTTTGTATTTACCCAAGGCATCGTCTATATAAACATCTGCGTACTTTCCATTGAAGTTCGGATTTGTTTGGCTTGTAATTTCAATATCAAGCAAGTTGCATTGTGAATATAAATATCCTTCATCACAATATTTATGATAAGACACCTTTACAGGAACAATAAGGTAGGCAAAAAGCCCTGCTATCACAATTACTGCCATTGTAATTGAAAGTGCTTTTGCAACTGCTTTTTTATTACCTTTCTTGATTTTCTTATTAGCATTTTTTACTGCCTTGTCAATATCTTTATCTATTTCGGGTTTAATATCGGTATTGTTCTGCATATTCATAAACTCTGCTTCGCAAAGGGGACAGTCCTTTAAATGCTTTTCAATAGCATCAATTGAATCGGATGAGCAAACACCGTCTATGTAAAGGGGGAGCAAATCCCTTATAATTTCGCAACTGATTTTACTCATTTTCTTTCATCCTTTCTATAATTTTTTGTTTTGCCCGATAATATGTAACCCTTGCCCAACTTTCCGATTTTTCAAAAACCTCTGCAATAACATCGTATGAAAAATCACCCAGAGTTTTCATATAAAAAACCTCTTTGTAAGGTGACTCCAAATCTCTTGAAGCAGATAGAATGTTTTTTACATTATCTTTCTTTACAAGGTTTTCTTCAAGGTTATCATTGGAAACAAGGTTGTGGAAATTTTCAAGGTTTTCCGTTTGCTTCGGGCGTTTTAGGTTAAAAAATGTGTTTTTTGCAATCTGGCAGAGCCAGGTTTCAACCTTGCATTTGTGGTTGAATTTTTCATAGGATTTAATTGCCTTGAAAAATGTTTCCTGGGTTATATCTTCTGCAAGATTTTCGTCAAAGCAAAGAGTGAAAGCATAGCCTTTAACAAATTTATAATATTTCTGATAAATTATTTCAATTTCATTCAAGCCATCCACACCCTTTCATAACCTGTTCTTTTTGACCGGTCACTAATATGACACAGCAAATTAAAAAATGTTACACAATTTCCAAAAATATTTTAACAGATACCAACAAAAAAGAAAACAGATACTCTACGACAATTGTAAAGTATCTGTTGTTTTTTCTTCTGCGCAAAATTACTCGTTTTATCTATTTAAGATTAATTTAGTAAGCTCAACGGGTTCAACAATTGTATCGCCCTTATATACTCTCATATTACCTGAAGCGATTTCGTCAATGAGAATAACTTCATCATTGTTGTAACCGAATTCAAATTTAATATCCCAAAGGTCAAGACCGATTGTTTTAAGGTCATCAGCAATAATCTTTGTGATTTTAAGAGTCTGTTCTTTCATGCTTTCGGACATTGCGGGGCTCATAACACCGAGAGCTGCAAGACCTTCGCCTGTAACAAGGGGGTCGCCCTTAGCATCGTTCTTGAATGTGCATTCAACATAGCCACCTTCGAGAACTGTGCCGTCTTCAATATATTCACCGTAACGACGAATGAAGCTGCCTGTTGCAACAAGTCTGCAAATAACTTCAAGACCGTGACCGAAAACCTTACCGGGAAGAACTTCCATAGTAGCATTTTCAACATCTGCGCTAACATAGTGAGTTTTGATACCTGCTTCTTTGAGCATATCAAAGTAGTAGATAGATGTTTTAAGGTTTTCTTTACCAATACCTTCGATTGTAAGACCAACGCTGTTTTCACCGGGATCGAAAACGCCGTCTTTACCTGTGCAGTCATCCTTGAACTTGAGCATTACGTTTCCGTTTTCAAGCTCATAAACGTCTTTTGTTTTGCCTTCATAGATTTTTTTCATAATAGACATCTCCTTGTTAAACATTTAGGAAATTTTTTCACGAATAAATTTTAATTCCAAATATGGTGATTGTCAAGTGTAGAGAGCTAAATTTTTTCTTGTGAAAAAACATTCTAAAAATTTGTTATAAATAGGGGAGTTCGAAAAGTTTTTTTTGGTGATTTTTTCGAGAAAGCAAACAGAGAACGGAAATTAGACGTTCTCTGTTTGCTTATCTGAATCTTTATAATACAAAAGTTTATTTTCATACATTAAGTGGTCTGCGGTTGTAAGCTGTTTTTGGATTGTTTCACTGCTTTGCGCCCAACTTGTACCGAGAGAAACACTTATATTGTTTTCGTTGAGTTTTTTGATTACGTTCTGAACTTTTTCTTCGAAAATATCTTTTTCAACGGAGTGGGTTATAACAACAAATTCGTCACCGCCTATGCGGTAAGTATTACCAATAAAAACACTGTTGATAGCGTTTGCGGTATTTTTAATTAATTTATCACCTGCTTCGTGACCTTGAGTATCATTAACTTCTTTTAATCCGTTAAGGTCAAAATAGGCAATGCCTATATCGTCAACAGGTTTATTTTGATATTCTTCAATATCATGATTGAATTTGTTTCTGTTATAAACAGAGGTAAGAGTATCTTCAAAGCTTAAGCGACGAAGCTTTTCGTGGCTTTCTCTTCTGTCAATGCTATCTAAAATAAAGAATGTGGCAGAGGAGAGGAGCGTTAAATTCTCATAATTGATTTTCGGATTATCAATTCCCAAAAATCCGATTATCAAATCATCTTTAATAAGTGGCACTGCAATTAAGCTTGTAATTCCCTGCATTTCAAGGATTTTATAAGTATCACTTTCTTTATCAACATCTTTATTAAGGCTGGAAATATAAAATGTTCCTGTTTCTTCAAATTTTTTTATCCAGGTATCAATAACCTCAAGAGGTATATCCTGAAGAATATCAATCTGCTTTGTTATACCCGGTGCGGCATATTCATAAGAGTTTGAGGTGGTCTGTTTTTCATAATCAAATTCAAAAAGATAAGCCCTGTCACCGTCAAAATAATCGTTAAGAATTTTTAAAAGACTGTCAATTGCTTTGTTTATATCTTTTTCTTCTGCAAGGAGAGTTATGCAGTTAATAAGGGTATCAGCGATGCTTAACTGTTTTTTTGTTTTATTTTCTCTGTTTCGGGTAGCAATAAGGTTAATGGCTGTAATAACGAAAACCAGAATGCAGACCCCTGCAAACGAATATCGCAATATATTTAACGAATGAATATTATGCCATCCGTGGTCACTTATCATTTTTAACTCAAAGTAGGCGATAATAAAAAAGACGATAAAAATTGTTAAGCCTGAAAGCAAAACAACTTTATTGTTCTTTATAAAGTTTTTTGTTTTACTTGGTTGCATAAACTCACCTGCCTTTGTTAAAAGAATAACATAAAACATCTTGCTTGTAAATATTTATTAGTCAATATTAACATATTTTTAAAGTTTTCAGTTGAATTGAAAAAACGTATGTATTATACTGTGAATATAAAATTTCTTCGGGAGTTGAAAGTATGAAGCACGAAAGACTTGAATTAAAAAACTATTTTTCTTTTTTAGGTGAAGAGGGCAGAAATCCTGTTCTTGATATTTATTTACCTTATAATATGATTGAAATGAGAAGAGAAAATCAGAAAAGACCTTGCATGCTTGTTTGCCCCGGTGGTGGCTATGGTATGTGCTCCGAAAGAGAAGCTGAGCCTGTTGCCTTGCATTTTCTTCCCGAGGGCTTCAATGTTTTCGTTCTTACATATTCTGTTGCACCTAACCGTTTCCCCACCCAAATCCGTGAGGTTGCGGCAGCAGTTGAGCTGATTTATAAAAATGCTGAGGAATGGAATTGCGATACAGAAAAAATTGCAATTATGGGCTTTTCTGCCGGTGGTCATCTTGCTGCGCATTATTCAACAATGTTTGACTGCAAAGAAGTCAGAGAGGTTTTCCCCGAAAGCAAATCTGTCAATGCATCAGTTCTTTGCTATCCAGTTATAAATGCCAATGCAAGAACTGCCCATATGGGAAGCTTTATCAACCTTTTGGGTCACCAGCCGGAAACTAAGGAAGAGGAAGAATATTTCTCCTGCGATAAGCAAGTGAGAGAAATAACTCCACCTGCTTATATCTGGCATACCGCAGAGGATGGTTGCGTTCCCGTTAAAAACAGCCTTCTTTATGCAGGTGCTTTAGCAGAAAAAGGAGTTCCTTTTGAACTTCATATTTTCCCCTTTGGAGGTCACGGACTTTCCACCTGTGACAGCCAGACTATTGACGATATGATGCCTGTTTTCGAATATAATTCCGCTTGGCTTACTGATTTGAAAAAATGGCTCAATCTTATTTTTAAGCTTTGATTCTGAGGTGCGATATGAAAAAAATAATTATTCCCTTTGTGGCGGTTGTTTTGGTTGCGGCTGCGCTTATAGGAACTCTTTCAGGGTTTAAAATTCCCGAACCGAAATCCAATGAAGAAATCGCTTCTTTGGGTGATTTCATCGAAGAATTTAAAACGGAAAACAAGCTTTATGTTATTGATTCAGGTTCTTTTAAAACTATTGAAGAACGTCATCTTGCAGTAAGTCTTCAAGGTATTGTTGCAAAAAAAACACCGCTTATTTTTATCATTACTAATGATATGGATAGAAAATACCTCGAAAAAATCTCAGAAGGCGGAATTGAGCTTATATATAATAATGAAAAAGGCGAACCTTGGACCATTGCAACTCTTCTGAAAGAGTTTAAAGATTATATTGGTGAAAAAGGCTACACACTTTATAAAGAAAGCGAAAAGGGTGAGGGTCTGAATATTGCAACAAACCTTGCCTCTCTTTATGGTTGGCTTCCTGTTCACAAAAGCCTTGAAAATCTCGCAAAAGATGCTGGCTTAGAGATTAAAGAGGAATTAAGCGAAAAGGAATATAGTGTGGGTCTTCAAGAGGAATATTTTGAAAAATATAAAGAAGAATTTCGGTATAAAGCTGTTGTTAGCCTTAAATATGAAGCAACCGGTCTTAGAGACCTTGCAATTCAACAAGGTTTTTATATGTTCTATATTGACGATGATGAGGACACAGACGAATTAAGAGGAAAAATAATAGATTTTGCAGGGGAAAATGTACCTGTTTTAGGCTGGGCAAAATATGAGGTGGAATATGTTTCTCAGGCTTCGGAAAACGGAAATATGGTAATTCCATCGGACCATAGTCACAATAACAGCTTCCTTGCATCCTTTGATTGCGAAAATCTTGAACAAAAGCACAAAGAAATTAAACAATATACAGAGAAAACAAAGCATTACTGTGCGCTCGTTTTCAGCGATGGCGACAACGTTCAATGGATTCAGAACGGTTATTCTGAATATTTTGAGAAGCTTTCTCTTAAAACGCAGTTTCCGATTACCTGGTCATTTTCACCCTTTATGCAGGAGTTTTCACCCTTAACTGCAAACATTGTTTATTCCTCCGCAACAAAAAATGATTATTTTATAGCAGGTGTTTCGGGTGCAGGCTATATGCACCCAACAGAATATCCGTTGGACGCTCTTGCCGAGTTTACCGACTTAACCTCTTCCATGATGGAGAAGAGTAATTTGAATTATGTTTCTATCCTTGATAATACACCCGAAAGCCTCATAGACGATAAGGTTTTGGAGCACAGACTTTCGTATTATGCAAGATATGATAATATCAAAGGCGGTGTTCTCAGCCTTGACCCTGAAAGATACGAGGGCGGAAAGGGTAAGGTCTATTTTGCAAACGATAAGCCCTTTGTAAGTAACCGTCTTTCTCTCTGGCACCCTGACGGAGAGGGTGCAAATGTAACAAAGGAATGGTTAAAGGAACAAGCAGATATAGTAAACTCTTATCCTGCAGTTTTGGAAACAATAAACGGCTACAGTGTTATAAATATTCACCCTTGGACAATAAGTGTTGAAAATCTTGCGTATTTTGTCAGTCAGCTTGACGATGATGTTCAGCTTGTTACTCTTGATGAGTTGCTGACGATGGTTGAAAACAACGTTTCTCACGAAACCGCAACACCGAATTTCTAAGGAGCGATAAATTATGAATAGTTGGGTTCAGGTCTGGGGGCAGGCTCATTCTGCATTTTCTTTTTTCTATTACCCATCCTGTAAAAAAACTTACAGATTAGTTATAAAATCTGCACTTTCGGGTAAAAGTGTTCGCTTCGAGCTTTCCAATGAATGTGCGAAAAAAGATGTTCAAATAGGTGCTTTATCGGTTGCAAAATGCGATGAAAACGGCAATTTCTTGGGTGAGTGTAAAACCGCAACGGTTAACTCTCAAAAATCTCTTTGCCTTAAAGTAGGCGAAGTTGTTCTGAGCGATGAAGTCGAGCTTGATATTGAAGCAGGGGAGTATTTCTGCATTAACGCTTATGTGGAAAAAGGTTCTTTGAGAAGCGGAAATCTTCTTGATAATGCAAATCTTTTAACCGTAAAAGGCGATGTTTCCCATACTCCTGAAATTGAAAATCAGAGAAGAATTCGTGATAAGGTAAGAGAAGTTGCATCTGCAGTTTTAAAAATGTATTTTCATAAGCCGATACCGTTATTTCAATCCGTTCAGGTGCTGAATGACACAGGTGCAAGGACAATTGTAGTTTATGGAGATTCAATAAGTCAGCAGGGCTATTGGACAAATGCTTTTGCAGAAAGAATTTATGAAGCCTACCCCGGTAAATATTCAGTTATTAATAAATCCATTATGGGAACAAGGCTTTTAAGAGATTTCAGTAAGCGATTTTTCTGCAAAGGTCTTTTCGGTAAAAGCGGTCTTAATCGTTTGCAAAGAGATATTCTTAATTATCCTGATGTTGAGTATGTTATTTTTGCTCTCGGTACTAATGATTTCCTTCAGTATGGAACAGTTCAGGCACCAAAATCAGAAAAACCAACTTCGCAGGAATTTATTGACGGTATTATAACTGCCTCAGAAGAATTGAAAAAGAAAGGCATAAAACTGATAGTTTTCAATATTCTCAATTTTGGTGAAAGTATCGATTCCCGACCTCATAAAGAAGCACTTGTTACTGAAACAAATAAGCTTCTCTATGAAAACAGAGGGCATTTTCACGCTTTTTATGACCAGGCAATATTGGTTGTGAATCCTGAAAAACCAACCTGCTCAAAAAAAGAATATCTTGGCAAAGACTATGTTCACCCCAATAAATTAGGCGGTATAATTGTTGCAGATAATGTAGATTTAGATTGGTTTAAATAAAGTTAAAAGAGGGATAATATGAAAATTAAAATGGGAAAAATAATTTGTGTAGTTTTGTCACTGTGCTTATGTGCTTTTTTTATAGGCAGTATGGGGCTTAGTGCTTTTGCAGTTAATGAAAATATCAGTGGTGTTGTTTTGTATGTATCTCCCGATGCCAATGATAACGGTGAGGGCACAATGCAGTCTCCCATAAGCATTTGGGGTGCAAAAGAGCTACTCAAAGGAATGAAAAATAAGAATAAAACTGCAACGGTATATCTTCTGGGAGGAACATATTATTTTGATGATGTTTTGTGCTTCAATTCTGAAGATATGGCTAATGTTACATATAAAGCCTATAATAAGGAAGAGGTTATTTTCTCCGGTGCTTATGAAATAAACGGATTTAAAGAAAGCGAAGCTAATGGTGTAAAGGTGTTTACAAAAACGCTTGATACTTCTAAAAATAACTGGTATTTTAAATCTCTTTTCAGTGACAATGGCGAAGTTAAAATAACCCGTTTTCCTGAAGAAGGTTATTTAACTGTTAAATCAACCGCACCCGAGGATGACCTTTGGACCGAAGAAAACAGACCTTGGGAATTCACTTTCGGTCAGCGTTCCTTCTATGCAAATACCGAAGATATTCCCGATAAATTTCATAATGAAGAGGATGTAAATATTCGTATTCTTCACTATTGGCACGATGAGTTGATGAATATAAAATCTTATGATGCCGAAAGTGGCAAAATCGGTTTATCAAGGCCTTCCACTATGGAAATAAGAGATATTGACCGATATTATTTTGAAAATGTTTTTGAAGCACTCAACCAGCCCGGTGAATGGTATCTCGACAAGGCTTCGGGCGTTCTTTATTATGTACCGAAGGAGGGTGAAAAAGCTGATACGCTCACCCTTTACGGTTCAAATATTGACAGACTTATTAATATAAACGGTGTTGACGGAATTACCTTTGAGGGTGTTCATTTTACTCGTACCGATTGGGTAGAGCCTGAAGCGGATGGCTTTTATTCAGGCACCTGGTGGGAAGAAAATGATATGGACTTTCCTCAGGCTGCAATATTTGTTGATGGCGTTGTTTCCGTTGAACACGCAAAAAATATTCATTTCAAAAACTGTGAGTTTACCCACCTGGGTGGTACAGCAGTAAAATTAGGTTTCGGTGTAAAAGATTCCTCTGTTGAAAACTGTTATTTTGAAAATATAGCAGCTACCGCTATTTATGCAGGTGGTGAAAATTGTCTTCCCGAACAGGAGAATTATACCCGGAATATCACAATTAAAAACAACGAAATTTATAAATACGGCAGAAAATTCTTCAGTGCAATCGGTATTCATATAACCTTCTGTGATACTGCAGAGGTTGTTAACAACGAAATCCACGACGGTTACTATACAGGTATTTCTGTTGGTTGGATTTGGGGTTATGCTTACCACGTAACTAAAAATATAAATATAAGCCGAAACCTTATTTACAATATCGGTCAGGGTTGGCTTTCCGATATGGGTGGCATATATATGCTCGGTAAACAACCCGGTACTGTTTTAAGCGAAAATGTTATACACAATGTTGCTGCTGACCCGGGTGAAGGCGGTTACGGTGGTTGGGGTATTTACCTTGATGAAGGCTCATCTTATATGGAGGTTGAAAAGAACCTTGTATATGCTTGCGGTAACCAGAGCTTTAATGTTCATTACGGTGAGGGTAATGTTATCAGAAATAATATTGCAGCTCTCAGTGCAGAAGGTCTGATGAGTCCCGGCGTAAATAGGGAAGAAACTCATGCAACAGCCATATATTACAACAATATTTTCCTTACATATAACAAAGCACCGATTTATATTGAAATGTTAAATCCTTCCCATTTTTATGATAACGGCAATCTTATGTGGAGCTTAACGGAAGGAGACGAGCTGTATTTCAATACAAGTGAAAATATTTATACACTTAAAATGGCTCAGGAAAAAGGTTTTATCCATTTTCCCACAGTTTCAGACCCGCTTTTCAAGGATGCTCTGAATTTTGATTTCAGCTTAGCAGAAGACAGTCCTGCATTTGCTTTGAATTTTGAAGCTTGGGATTATTCATTGGCAGGCACAATCAAAGATACTGTTATAGGTCTTAACAGAGAGGGCGGAAAAACACCTTATAACGCAGAATCAGAGTTGCAGCCCGATAAAGAATTTAAACATAATTTATTTGCAAGCTATATTCCATATATTCTTTTTGCACTTCCTGTGTTATTGGCATTAGTTTGGCTCATTATAGGTGCAATTAAGGGCAAAAAGACAGTTACATTACCAATATTGGTAGCGGTTCTCTCCATTCCTTTATTTGTTGCCGTTTACTTCTTATATCTTGAATGGATAGAAATTCTCTATTTCTTGTCTGTTTTTGCTTTAGGTGCATTAGCTTCTGTTCTTCCTACTTGCGTTGCAATTGAAAAAGGGAAAACAAAGAAAGGTATAATTTTAGCGTTTGTTATTAATTTTGTTCTTTCAGTAGGTGTATTTTTAGGTCTTGCAGGAATACTTAATATGCTTTTACGTTCGGGCAGTCCCGAAGTAATTTCAATTACTTGCACTGCGATGTTGGTTTATATGATTGTTGAAACAATCCGCCTTTTAAAAGCATATAAGAAAAAATAAAATATAGTAAAAAGCATAACCATCAATAAATGACGGTTATGCTTTTTATTTTGTTTCAATGATTTCTTCAATTGTGGGCATTGAGCTTTGTGCGCCCATTCTGCTGACTGCAATTGAACCTGCCTTGTTGCCGAAGTCACAAGCCTTTTCAATATCACCGCTTTTGATATATTCAAGTGCAAGTGCGGCGGTGAAGCAATCGCCTGCAGCAGTAGTATCAACAACATTGCTTTTGTATGGTGGGAAGAGTTTTATATCTGCTCCGTTCCAGAGTGCGCAACCTCTTTCACCAAGCTTTAAAACAATATATTTTGCCTTGCTTCTTTCTTCCAATATTTTTGAAGCTTTCAAAATGTTCTCTTCATTGTCGGGGTAGATACCCGTCAATGCTTTAGTTTCACTTTCGTTAGGGGAAAGGATTGTTGCCCCCTGCATTTTCTCTAATGCGAAATTCTTTGCAGGACCGCAGTCAATAACTGTCGTTATACCATTTTTGACTGCATGGTTAACACAGCTTATAACAACCTCTTCATTGGTTTCAAATTGTAAAAGCAAAAGGTCAATGTCAGTTCCCATATCATTAACGGCTCTTTCGGGTTCGATTTCCGAGTTTGCACCCTCGAAAACTACAATTCTGTTCCTGCCTTCTCCGTCAAGAATAATTGCTGCAAGCCCTGTCTGAGAACCATCTGTTGCAACACCCGAAACGTCAATATTGTTGTTTCTTAAATTCTCTAAGAGCTTTGCCCCGTTAGCATCTTCTGAAACCTTACCAATCATTTTGACATTTGCACCAAGCTTTGCCAAAGCAGTTGCCTGATTTGCACCCTTTCCGCCATTGGCATATCCATAGTCTGTTCCAAGAACATTTTCGCCAATTTCGGGAACCTTCTTCATGTTCAGGATTAAATCCATATTAATACTGCCAACAACTGTGGCACGAATATTTTTATACATAGCTTTTACCCCAAAATATAACTTGTAAAATCTTCAGCAGCTTTCGTGATGGGTTTGTCTTTCAAAAATAACGCACTTGTACCAAGAACAAAAATATCTGCTCCGCTTTTGCAAAGTTTTCTGCCGTTTTCAAGGCTTACGTTTCCGTCAACCTCAATAAGCATATTTTCGCAGTTCCATTCTTTTAAAAGTGCTTTCGCTTCTGCCACTTTCTTTTCTGCACCTAAAAACATTTTTTGCCCTGCAAAGCCCGGAGAAACCGTCATAACTAAAAGCATATCAATATATTCTGTTAAATGTTTGATGCTTTCAACTGGAGTTTGCGGGTTAAGAGCAAGACCTGCCTTGCAACCCTTGTTTTTAATCATTTCAAGAACTCTGTGAATATGGACTTCAGATTCATAATGAACACATAATATATCTTCTTTGGAAAGGTTCATTCTGTCAATGAATTTTGAAGGTTCATTTACCATCATATGAATATCAAGAGGTATATCAGTAACCTTTTTTATGGCATTGATTAAATCAAAACCCAATGTGATATTAGGAACAAAAGAGCCATCCATAATATCAATATGCAGGTAATCTATACCTGCTTTTTCAAGTTCTTTTATAGAATCAATAAGATTTGTAAGGTCTGCGCACATTAACGATGCAGATAAATATTTTTTCATTTTTTTACCTCGGGTCAAATAAGTTTATTTGATTTTAACATATAGGGTTTTAAAGGTCAAATTTTAAATAGATTAAATTGTCCATAGGGTTGTTATTATAGCTTTCAATTTCATAAAAACCAAGGTTTTTATATAAATTTATTGCAGTTTTTAAAAAAGGAAAAGTATCTAAAAGAATATGTTTGTAACCTATGCTTGTTGCATCTTCAATAATCTTTTTAATAAGAATACGCCCGATATTTTTGCCTCTGAAATCAGGTCGTACATATAATCGTTTCATTTCGCAGTTTACATTATCAATATTTCTTAAAGCGATGCAACCTGCAAGTTCATTGTCACAGAAAGCCAGATATAATCTTCCGTATGGTAAACCATATTTGCTCTCCGGATGTTCTAATTCATCATCATAATTCTGCTTGTTGAGATACTCTTTAAAATTATTGTCACATTCAATGAGCATATCTGTATATTCCTGAAACAGTGCTTTGACTTCTTCTTTGTGAGAGTATGCTTCAATTAATTCAATTTTCATAATTCACCTTTACCATATAAATGGTATCAAACGATATTTCACTTCACTTTTATATTCCTTATAACCCTCAAGCTCTCTTTCGAGCAGTTCCTCTTCACCTTTAATTCTTTTAGCAATTATAAAAGGGTAAGCAAGGAAAATTATGAATGAAAATACCGAACCTAAAACAAGGGGTATTGATAAAAACAAAAGTAAGGTTGCGCTATACATCGGATGCCTTACAATACCATAAACTCCTGTGTCAATAACCTTTTGATTTTCCTGAACCTCAATTGTTCGGGAAAGGTAAGTGTTTTCCCGTAAAACCTCTGCATAGAGAATATATGCCGAAATAAAAATTATTGCTCCGAAAATCGTAACACTGAAAGGTAAAGTGTACCAGTCAAAGCGAAAACCAAGTCCAGCAACAATGAAACCGGTAAGGAACATAAGACCGCTTAATTTAACAACAATACTCTGGTCTTTTTGCTTTTCTTTGGCATCAAGTCTTTTTTTAAGAAGTTTCGGGTTTTTGAGCATCATAACAATTCCTGCAAAAAACATAGGAACAAATAAAATTCCCATAAAAATCCAACCATTTGTGAAAGAGAATGTTCCTGCAGGTAAGAATATCAATAAACCAACAAGAACAATACCTGATAAAAACTTGATTACTGCTTCAAGAAATAGTTTTATGCTCATATTTATCTCCGTTTCCTCTTTATTTTATAAACTGATTATATCATATAATAGACCTGAAAAACAATGCTTTTAAAATTGAATTGAAATGTTTGTGTGATATAATAATTTTGAAAAAATAAAAATTATTTGTAACGTTTTATAGTTTCGGTTGTCTAACCAACGCACCGGTGAAGATGAGGAAAAAGGAGGGTGAAAGAGTGAAAAGAAAAAGAAGTACGGAAAAAATAACCGACGAGGTTCTGTGCGGTGAATATAACGCTGTTTATCGCTACGTGGTTTCACTTTGCCACGATGAAAATCTGGCATCGGATATCACTCAGGAAACCTTTCTGAAAGCAATGAGCGCAAAAACCGGCTTCGAAGGTCAAAGTAGCCTTTATACCTGGCTTTGCGCAATTGCAAAAAGAATATTCCTTAATAAATGCAAAAAGCAAGGTCGCGAGGTTTTTGAAGAAAACTGTTTTGAAAAGCTTTATTCAAATGAATGTGTTGAAGATAGCGTATCAAAAAAAGAGGCGGTATTTAACATACACAAAATTCTCCACGAAATAAAAGAACCATATAAAGAGGTTTTCACTTTAAGGGTTTTCGGGGAACTGAGCTTTTCAGATATTGCAAGGCTTTTTTCAAAAAGTGAGCAGTGGGCAAGGGTTACCTACTACCGAGCAAGAAAAATGATTAACGAAAAAATAAGAGAGGACGGCTATTATGAGTAACACACATAAAAATAAATTGGATTGTAAAATCGTTGAAGACCTTTTACCTTTATATTGTGATGGTGCTGTGAATGATACAACAAAAAATGCAGTTGAAGACCATCTTAATGATTGCGATAAATGCAAAGCAGAATATAAAAAATATTCAAAAGATATTCCAACTTATAAAAGCAAATCAACATCTAAAGAGTTTGCTTTGCTGATGAGAAAAAAACGAATAAAACAAATATTAACGGTTATTATCGCGTCAATACTTTCCTGCGCTGTTCTTGCAGGAGGTTATTATCTTCTTTTTAAAGCTAATATAAAACCTATTGATGATATTGAGGTTAAATGTGTTTACAGATACACCGATGATGAACCGTATTCACATAAAAAAGTTGACAAGTTCTTTATCGTGTTTTCCACTGCAAATGCATCATCCCAATCTTATAAAACCAGGTTTTATGAAAAGAATGGAAAAATGATATATGAGGGAACAGAAAATACTACGGTTATTTCAGATTCATTTGATGAAAAGTATATAGGAGAAGCATCAATTGATGTTGTTGATTTTTCTGCGGAAGGTGCAGAAAAGTATCCTGATGTTGATGTGTTTATTTTCAATGGTCAGGAGGTATGGTCGAAAGAGAAAAACGGAAATGATGAAATACCGGAATATATAAATGCTTATGAAGATTTTTTAAATGGGAATACTGATGAATTTGGTGATAGTGATTTAATAAGCTGGATAACTGATGAAGATTATTTAGAAATCCGCTATGAGTATGATAATCACATTATAAGATGGGATTATGACGGAAATGTTATTTATGATTCTGCAGAAAAAGACAGCGACAGTAAAAAGTAATATGTAGACATTTCAACAAAACAAGGACAGGGATTTTTTATCTCTGTCCCCATTTTATTTTTATGATTGCAAAACTTTTATATCAATGTTAATATTAAGTATAATATTCTGTTAAGGGAGAAATATGAAAAAAGTAATTGTTATAGGTTGTCCGGGTTCGGGTAAAACAACTTTTGCGGAGAAATTGCAAAAATGCACGGGGTTGCCATTATATTATCTTGACGCGATCTGGCATAAGCCCGATAAAACTCATATTTCCAGAGAGGAATTTGATGAGAGAATAAAGGAAATATTCAGCACAGATGAATGGATAATTGACGGAAATTACGGCAGGACAATCGAAATGCGACTTAAAGAATGTGATACCGTTTTCCTCTTTGATTTGCCAACAGAGGTTTGCATACAAGGAGCAACAGAACGAATTGGTAAAGGTCGCTATGATTTGCCTTGGATTGAAAAGGAATTGAACCCCGAATTTGAAGGTTTTATAAAAGAGTTTTCCGAAAAATCCTTGCCGAAGATAAATGATTTAATTGAAAAATATAAGGCGAAAAAAGAAATTATAATCTTTAAAACAAGAGATGAAACGGAAGCGTATTTGATGGAGTGGTGATATATATGAACACATATTTTAATGAAATAACCTCAAAGCCTATAAACACAGTTGACGGTAAAGTTGTTTATAAAATTCCTGCAGGCGCAATATGCGGTAATGGTGATTTGGGTGTTGTTTTTGATAACGATGAAAAAGACCTTGTTATTCACATTTCAAAATGCGATTTCTGGAAATTTGTTAATGGTGTTCGTGGTGATGGCGGTATAAAAACCGTTGGCGATTTGAGAATTGATAATATCAATTTAGATGCATACAACATTAAGCAATATTTTGATAAAGGACTTCTTGAATGTAAATTCGGCGATACTGAAATTGAATTTTTTGTTGCTCCCGAAAACCTTATTTGTTTTGAAATTAAAGTGCCTGAAACAGAGAAAACTAACTACATTAGCGTTAATCTTCCTGATACTTGCGGTTCGGTAAATTCACAGGCGGAAGAAAATGGTGTGAAATGCTATTCCCGTAAATTCTGCGGTGAAAATGTTTACAGAGAATCTGCTGTTGCAGTTTGCTTAAAAGAGATTAGTTCAAATATAGTTGATGGATATAAAACCACTCGCTATTGTATTTCAGTTGTTACAAATTTTGATGCTGATGATTACATAAGCAAAGCTTTTGAAATGGTTGAAAACTGTGATTATGATGAGGATAAAGCTAGAACAGAAGCCAAATGGGAAAATTTCTTTTCTGCATCAAAAGTAACGCTTCAGGACAAAGAAATTGAAAAATTCTATAATTCAAGCCTTTATCATCTTGCAGGTTGTATGGGCAATAGTGAATTTCCACCCGGTCTTTTCGGTAACTTTGTAACTGATGATTTCTTCCCATGGGCTGGGGATTACCATATGAATTATAACTATGAAGCGCCCTATTATTGCATATTCTCTGCTAACCATCCCGAACTTTTTGACGGCTATATGGCACCTGTTAATGATATGAGGGATGAGGCAAAAAGAATGGCAAAGCTTTTCGGTTGCAAGGGTTATGCATTCCCTGTAAGCTTTGGACCGAAAGCTCTTGATGTTTATAGTCAGGCTGATTGCAAGGAACACGGCATACTTTTCCTTGGTCAGAAAAGCCACGCCGCCTATGCTTGTGTAATTCCTATAATGCATTGGTTTTCAACCTATGATAAAGAATTTGCTCTTGAAAATTATTATGATTTTGTTTTGAATACTGTGGCATTCTGGGAAGATTATCTTGTTAAAGAAAAGGGCAGATATGTAATCAAAGGTGATGCTGCCCACGAAATTCCATATTATCGCGGTGAAAAATTCAGATATATCACTCATTTTGGTCAGGTAAATACCATAAATGCTATCAATTCAATGGGTCTTGTAAAGCTGTTATTTAACGGTGTTTATGATATGGCAAAGGAATTAGGGCTTAACTCCGAGAAATATGCTTTATGGGAAGATATTATTGAAAATTTCAGTGATTTCCCCACATTTGTCAAAAAGGGTAAAAAGTGTTTCAGATATTCAAAATTTGGTATTCGTTGGAGAAATGATAACACAGTCGGTCTTCAGCATATTTACCCTGCTTCTCAGATTGGTCTTTCATCAAGCGAAAAGCTTCTTAAGATTGCAAAGAATACATATTTCATTAACGACAGAAGACTTGATGATAACGGCTCGAACTCATATCTTCCTGCAGGTGCGAGAATTGGTGTTGACCCTGATTTTCTTATTGAGGGTATTCATCAGAATATCAAGGAATTCGCACTTCCCAACAGATTGTTCCGTCATCACGGTGGCGGTATTGAGCACCTTACAACCATTCCTGCAACCATAAATGAAATGCTTATGCAAAGCCACGAAGGTATAATCAGATTGTTCCCTTGCTGGAATAAAAGTGACGATGCCAGCTTTGAAAATCTTCGTGCAGATGGTGCATTCCTTGTTTCTGCAGAGCTTAAAAATGAAAAGGTTTCTTCTCTTAAAATTAAAAGCCTTAAAGGAAGAAAATGCACTGTTGAATGTTTGGGTATTAAATCTGTAATAAGAGAAGCAGATAAAAAAGAAATACCTTTTGAAAGAAAAGGCAACATAGTTTCATTTGATACACAGGAAAATACAGATTATGTTTTGATATAAATTAAATGCAGTTCCATTTAGGAACTGCATTTAATTTATAATCATTTTCTGAGTATAGGCATTTCTGTCATACGGAGTCTTGCGCAACCATAAGGACAAAGCTCAATTTTCTGAATCTCTGAAAGGGGCTTTGTGGATTTAGGTGTTTTTCGTGCAATACTTCTGTAAGGAAATTTAAGCCCCCAATTGATTTGTTGCATATTGGCTTTTATGGTTAAGGGTGGGTTGTTCTGTGAAAAAGGAATATTACCTATTCCGTTGAATTTGATTTCAAAATCGTCACTGGAAAAACCATAATTCCAAGCTGATTTTGGAATGAACTCATAATCGCAATAGGGGAATTTCCTTTCAACACCTTTTTTCACATATTCTCTCATTTTCTTTTCATAACTGATAGGAACAGAGAAAAGCAAAGAACCCATTTGCAAAGCATAAAGGTTATTCGGTCTCTTTTTGAAAAACGGAGTTGCTTCAAATTCAATTTCGATTTCTCTTTTACCTTTCTTGATGGCAAATTCAAGGTCTTTAACCTCTGCATTTTCACCATTTACTTTAAGATTTTTTGCAAAAGAGGGAATACGGATTACAAAGTTGAAATCTTTCTCAGCATCTATATAATAGTGCATTTTGTTTTCAAAGGGGTAGTTGGTTTCAAGCTTGATTGTAACGTCGTTATCATTAAGCGTTGAGGGCAACATAAGTGAATTTATTATTGTGTCACCATTATGCATAAAGGTTGAAAGAGCGAATTTAGGCCAACCCTGATTAAAGTTTGCAGTGCAGCAGCCAAAGTTCGGCTCAAGTCCGAAGGTATGTGCATAAGGACCATTTGTGCTCCACGGAGCCATAATCATAGTCTTCTGACAAGCTACCTGATTAACCTGCTGAACATATTGATGGGTCCACATATCCTCGCTCAGTGTAGCAGGCAAAGCATTAAAACCAAGCATTTCAAGGCGCTCAGCCCATTTGTTATCACCCGTATGAGCAAATATTTCTTCATAGGAATACATCTGCTCAACTACAGCACAGCACTCGGTGCCTTTTGTGGGGTCAAGTCCCGAAAGAACCTCGTCACCTGTAAAGCCTTCAAAAGCGGTACCATTGTATTTATCAAGAATTTCACGAAGCTTTTCTGCATTATCGGTATAAGGTTCACCCAATAAATCGTGGGAAATTGCTTCAGTTTTAAGCATCATACCCATATTTACTATATGAGTGGTCATTCGCCATGTATGGCTTGGTTTCTCCCACAAATCTGTTGCCGTGTTATAGTCAAAGCCTTGTTTTTTGATGATTTTTGCAAGGTCTTTTATCCAGTCTTCATTATATTTTTCGTATAAAAAATTCAACGAGATGAAAGTTTCAAACCATCTGTATTTGCCCCATTTGAATAAAGCTATTTCACCGCTTTTTAGAAGCTCATAATAGTTTTTGAGAACTCTATAAATAACCTCGGGAATTCTTTCGTCACCTGAGCAATCGTAATAAACTTTAAGAGTTTTGCAAATAAGCTGAATTGCCCAGGTATCATATTTTGCTCTTTCTTCTTTTTTGCAAGGGCAAATCCAACCATCGTCCTCTTGAGCTGAAACAATTGCATCAATGTACTTCTTAACAGTTGCAATCATTTCTTCATTTTCTAAAAGATAGGCGAGGGGAATGAATCCGTCAAGCCAATAGGGAACTCTTTCCCAACCCTCGCGATTCCCGCCAATCCAGGCGCTGTCACGTATATCGGGCCACATTTTATGAAGATTACCGCTTAAACCATCTGCTTGAATGGTGAGCTGACGGCGAAGCCAACCCTCAGGTTTAATTTCTTTTGATGTATAAAAATTCCATTTATTCATATTTTATACCTCATTCAGCACTTTCGGTCTCTTTTATCTCTACACCTTTTTTCACAAGGAAGTAAAGAGGAATAAGACCTAATATGCATACAATACCTGCCCAAAGGAACATATCCTTTGCAGGTACAATTACTTCTGCATTTGCTTCATTTATAATAGTCTGCGCCGCATATTTGCAGGCTGTTTCACCAATAAATGGACCTATCACCATAGGAAGCAGAACAGCAAAAATCATTCTGATACCCTGGAAAAGACCTGCCTTGCCTTCGGGTATAAAGTCTTTTACAGTGGCACCGAATAAAATATTAACAAGAGCATTACCGAGAACAACAGGCACTATGCTTATAAGAATGATATAAATACTGGTGCTTGTTGAAAGTAATAAGAAGCCTAAGCTCATTACAACTACTCCAACAATAAGGCAAAAGCCTTTTTTCTTTGTTGAAAGCTTAAGCATAGCCACAATCAAAGCAAGAACAACAATTGCAACAACCACAGCAGTTATAATTACCGGTACTCTTAATAGGCCTTCCACACCGCCATTATCGGGAATAACAACGTATTGAACGTATGTAAGAAGATAAGGATAGAAAACCTGGAATGAAATTATTGCAAAGCAGAAGGAAGCAAGAGAAAGATAAAGCCTTGCATTTTCCTTAATAACAGAGGGCTTGAAGCCATAGAAAAGGTCTGCCCAATAGTTTGATGAGGTTTTAATTTGTGCGGTACGGGGTGGGTCTTTAATAAGAAAAAGTCCTAAAATACCGCACAAGGTTACAACAAGACCTAAAACTCCAAAGAAAAGCTTATATGAGATAGTACCTGCCTGAGCGAAGCTTCCAACACCGGTTACTGCAAAGGAGGATATTGTACCTACAACAGATAAAACTGTTTCAACAATAGGTCTTTGCCTTGGAACTGTAACATCCGTTACCCAAGCCTGAAAAGCAGCATCATTACTTGTTGAGCCCATAAAGGTCATAACAATATCCATCAGAATAACAAACCATACAGTGCAACCGAGGATTTTTGCTTCATCGGTAAGATTAAAAAGGTTTGCAACATTTTCTTTTGTAATAAAGCCGAACATTGCTGTAACTATACCCCAGAGGATATAGCCTACAGAAATAAACATTTTTCGGTTTTTCAATCTGTCGCTGAGAGCACCCATTATAAATGTGGTAACTACCGCTGCAATAGCGGAAAGGGCAACCATTCTCGAAACCGCAGTTACTGCTTCCATTGAACCTAAAATAGCTGATTGTGATACATCTGCATAAATTTCGTTAGTGATAAAGGTATTGAAATACATATTCTCTGTATTCCAGGCAATACCACCCATAAAGCAGAAGAGGGTAATTATAAACCAATTCTTCTTGCTGAGTTTTTCTTTAATCATATCTTCCCATTTCCTTTTTTAGTTTTTTATTCTGCAACAGGCTGATATGTTACATCTTCAAACTGCATTGTTACATCTTCACGAGTGAAACCGTCGAGGTCATATCTGTCTGAATAATAATTGTATTTATCAATAGAGAAAGTGCTGTCGGGCTTGCAGGTAATTATGGTGCAACCTCTTTGAGAACCAAGCTTGTCAATACCTGAATATGCAAAATAGTCTATACTGTAGCCGTAACTGAAAAGGATACCTTTATAATCAAAGGTTGTATTATTAAGGTGGTCATGACCGTTATACATAGCCTTGGTTGAACCGAGCTCCAGCATCTTTTCAAAAAGGTCATCTTCTCCAAGTCCGCAGTAAACCTGTTTACCGCCTTCGCCCATTATACCGTCAATAAATCTGAAATTATTTGTGTCTATAAAATCGTTTTCGGTAAATTCTTTCCAGCCATCTAACATTTCGACCAACGGAATGTGGAAGAAAGCCTGAGTTACAACTGTATCAGCCTTTTTGTCTATAGCCTTGTTTTCTTTGTTCATTCTCTTGATTTCTGCTTCGTACCATTCAACCTGATTCGGATGAATGTTGTCGTATGTACCCTTAATGCTGTCTATGAGATTATTTTTAACATAAGCCTGAGAATCAATTAAAACCATAGCCTGAGTAATGATACCTTTTGAGTTCTTCACCTCAATAACGTGGTTGCCGTAGCCGTCAACATCCTCGGGACCTGCTTGGAATAAGCAATGCTTGAAATCTTCGTCTGAATAAATTTTTGCAACTGCTTCTCTGTCAAAATATGAATAGCATTCAGCATCGTGATTACCGAATGTAACAGTCCAATATACTCCAAGACTTTCCATAAGATTTCCGAATGCCTTTGCGCCACTGTAGTTATTGAATGTTCCTGCCATATAAGGAACAGGGAAAGCAATGTCACCTGTTGCAACAACAAGGTCGGGTTTTTCCTTTGTTATCATTGTTGCAACTGCATTAAGTGCTTTTTCATCAACGGTTTTTGAAAGGAAACCGCCACCGATATGAATATCAGTGAGATGCATTACCTTGAAATCTCCATCGGTTGTGAAATACCAATAGCCGTTTTCATCCTTTTGAGGAGTAAGCTGATTTTCAATTTCAAGGGTATTGTATGAATTACCTTTTTTCAAAAGATTCTGAACTGATATAAGGTTAAGTCCTGCAATTATAATTGCGAGAACTATAACTACAGAAATAAAGATAAGCAATCTCTTTTTTGTTTTTTTAGATTTTCCTTTTGTCATAATGAAAAGCTCCTTTCAGAATTAATTATTTAAAGTCCATTTTTGTTGCATTATAATGGCTGGGTCACAGTCAAGGTCGCTTTTTCTTGTGTAGAATGCGGTGATTAAATCGCCGTTATCCAGTTCAATTGTTGAGGGGTAACCTAAATCATCGGTATCATAACCATGGTGCAAAATAACTTCATCGCTCCAGGTTTCACCATTATCTTCACTGAAAACTGCCCATATTCCGTATGGCCTCTTTCTGTGAGAAAAGGTTGAAATCAGAGTTCCTGAAGAATGTCTGAACAGGTGAGCGGGAGCACCGCTGTCATCACGGACAATCTGTTCAGGCTTGCTCCAGGTTATACCCTTATCGAGAGAAACTGTCTGATAAAGAGTGAATATAGTTTCTTCTGCGTTTTCTGCACGAAGATGGCAAATTATTTTTCCGTCAGGAAGCTGAATTGCGTGCGGTTCATAGAAATAAAGGTCTTTGAACTCCTCGTATTTATAGATGCCTAATTCGCCACGAAGTTTCATTTCACCGGTTTCGGTATTGAGTACGTGAGCTTCAATGTGGTTGTGAATGCCAAGTCTTCTGCCAACCCATAAAACAGTACCATCATTAAGCACAGTTGGTCCGTGGGGGGAGGAGACAGGGGATTTATATATCTTACCAAAGGTTTCGCCACAGTCTTTACTTATTCTGAAGCTGATTCCTAAAGCTTCCGCTTCATCCTCTGCAGAAACAGAATTTATGTAGTCAAAACATTCCTGTGTCTGAGGCATATTTTCTCTTTGAAATTGGAGCGTATTGTTAAATGATGTTGCAATAAGACCGCTTTCACCAAAAACACAAAGTCCAACATCTCTGTCATCAAGCACGGTATCAAAAACAGGTACGGGCTTCGAATAAGTTTCACCATTATCGTCACTGAATGCTAAAACACCCTTACCAAAAGGACAGATATGCTCAACCCGGTAGCCTGAAGCACCAACGCAGATTTTACCATTCTGAAGCTTTGCAATAGTGGGCCAGGCAAAATATGCGTGGTGACTTTCGTTATTGGTCATAACAACCTTCGGTGAACCGATTAATTTAATATTCAAGAGAAAATCACCTCTTTGAAAAATATAAATATATTTTATATAAATATGGTAGTTGCGTCAAGAATAGGAAAAATAAGTAATGGTTAAGTTGGTATTGCTTTTTGTTTTGCTTGAGTGATATAATTATCTTGATAGATGATAGCTTGCAGTCATTTTTTACTCTACCAACGGTTGATATCTCCTCACTCAACCTATGGTGTGTGTATTTTGTTTTCTTAAAAATCTATACTGATAATTGAAAGGAGGCATGTTATGGACCAAGTGAAAATCGGAAAATTTATTGCGGAATGCAGAAAAAATGAAAATTTAACACAAATGCAGTTGGCGGAAAAATTGAATATAACCGACAGAGCAGTGTCAAAATGGGAAACGGGCAAATCGTTGCCTGATTCATCTATTATGCTCCAATTATGCAGCGTTCTTAAAATTACAGTAAATGATTTATTAAGTGGGGAGGTAATTATTATGGATAACTACAACAAAGAAATGGAAAACAAGATTCTTGAAATGATAAAACAGAAAGAAGAAAGCGATAAAAGGTTACTTATGCTTGAATGGGTTATCGGCATTCTTTCCTGTATCATTTTATTTGTACCGATATTTATCGGAGCATTATTGCCCATGGAAGAATGGAAACAGCTGGCTATTATATTTTCAGGCTTTATTCCCGGGTTTGTTGGATTATGTTTTGCTATGAGAATTGAGCAGATTGCAGGATACTATGAATGTCAGCACTGCAAGCATAAATATGTGCCTACGCTTAAAGCAGTTTGGTTTGCTATGCACATGGGCAGAACAAGATATATGAAATGTCCGAAGTGCGGTAAAAAATCATGGCAAAAGAAAGTTATTAGTAAGGAATAAATTTATAAAAAATTCAGGGTGTGGGTATAAAAATCCATACTCTGAATTTTACATATATGAACTATGGAAAAGTTGTTTTCTGTGTGGTATAATTATTAAAATTTATCTTGGCGGTGTTAATATGAAATTTGATGTAAATGCTTTTAAGTGGACAAGAGAGCCTGCAGTTTGCGCTGTAACTGAAGATAAAATTGAAATAATTACAAACCCTCATACGGACTTATGGCAAAGAACTTATTATCATTTCAGAAATGATAATGCCCCTGTATTCCAGATGGAAACAGAAGAAAAATTTTTCTCATTTATTGTTAAAACCGAGTTTCAGAGTGAACACAGATTTGACCAATGCGGAATAGTTATGTACCTCGATTCTGATAATTGGCTCAAAGGTTCAATTGAATATGAAAACGAGAAGTTTCAGCATCTTGGTTCTGTTGTAACCAACAATGGTTATTCAGATTGGGCAACAACCGAAATTGATGCGGATATTAAATCAATGTGGTACAGATTCAGTCGCCGTGAAGATGATTATTGTATTGAGTGCTCCGAGGATGGTGTTATATTCAAGCAGATGCGCGTATGCCATATGTGGAACGGTGGAGGCAAAATTCAGTTTGGTATTTATGCGTGTAGTCCCGAAGCTTCATCATTCAAAGCAACGTTTACCAATATGGAAATCACAGATTGCAAATGGTTAGCCCACGATGGTCAGCAACCTGATGAAGAATAAAGCGGCACAATATTAAAAAGTTTATAAAAGTCAAAAGAACGAATTACCTTGAAAATGAAAGGTGATTCGTTCTTTTTAAATATTCAACTTTGTTTATTTCACAGTAATCTTAAAAAGTCTTGCTCCGTGAGGATTAACCTTTGCGGAGAAATCTGCGTCAGTTACTGTGAATTCTTCGTGCTTCCACATATCCCAAACGCTGTATTTAATACCGCCGATTGAAATATCGGTAATATCAAAGCTGATTTCTCTTTCATCATCATCTGTGTTAAAGAGTGCGACATATTTGCAGTTATCACCGTTTGAAGTCCATATGATTTCACCTTTTCCGTCAGTTTCTTCTCGCTTGAACTGCCTTGCACCGTTTGAATTTTTAAGCATATCAATAAGCTCTCTGTTCTGAAGAAGTGAAAGAGTGAATTCATCGTTTTCACGCATTTCACCGCCCATCATAAGAGGGGAACGGAAAATACCCCAAAGGGTCATCATTGTTATCTGCTCATCGTGGGTAAATCGTGTATAACGAGCTCTGTATTGGGGGAGTTCTTCTGTAAGCTGAATTCTTCCCAGCGGGAGCATGTCGCAATCGGGCCAGGCACCCGGTTGAACGTATTCCTGCCAGGCATAGCAACGCTCAAACATAGCGTGGAGCTTGCTCCATTCATCCCAGAAATCACCTGTCATTCGCCACATATTAGCGTGAGCTGCAAGATGCTCGTGCTCCCATACAGGTGCAGGACCGGGGGAAAGGCTGAGAACCATATCTCTGCCACATTTATCAATAGCTTTTCTGAGCATCTCAATTTCTTTTCTTGCGGAATACGGGTTGTCGGGAAACATCTCTGTGTTGGCAATATCGTCGCACTTGATGTAGTCAACACCCCATGAAGCATAAAGCTCGAATATTGAATCGTAATATTCCTGAGAACCTTTATTGTCGGAGTAAAGACCGTACATATCAGGGTTCCATTTACAAATAGAAGTGGGGTTTGCAATATCCCTTGCAGTTATGCCATCACACTTGATTTTTGTATTTTGATGCGCCGCCTGTCTCGGAATACCTCTCATAATATGTATGCCGAATTTAAGACCAAGGGAATGAATGTAATCGGCAATAGGCTTGAAGCCTTTACCACCTGCTGAAGAGGGAAAGCGTTCAACTGAGGGAATAAGGCGTGAATATTCATCCATACAAAGGGGAGCAAAGTAGTTGTAGTAAAAGCTGTTTGCAGTAGGCTCGGACCACTGAATGTCGCAAACAATATATTCCCAACCGTAGTTCTTAAGGTGCTTTGCCATATAATCCGCATTTGCAAGAAGCTGTTCTTCATTAACAGCCGCACCATAACAGTCCCAACTGTTCCATCCCATAGGGGGAGTAAGTGCTAATTTTTTATGCATATAAATCAACCTCTTATTTCTTTCATTATTTCATCATAAGTAATTATATTGCCGTATTTTCTGAAATCGACCTTTTTACCGAGAATACGTATGTTATCAACTATTGGTTTATTGTTTGTGTAAATTGGTTTACCGGGAGTGATGGGGTATATACCGAGGCAACTGAAAATGTACCATGCGGCAGTTGAACCGTTATCCTCATCACCGGGGAAACCATCGTCTTTCCAGGAAAAGCCTTCTGCACAAATCTTTTTAAGCCAATATTCAGTCTTTTCAGGTTGACCGAGATAGGTGTAAATAAACGGTATATGGAAGCTGGGTTGGTTGGAAATCGCACATTGACCCCAATCACAAGCCGCCATTTCGGTCATTTCGTGAATTTCATAATTATATCCGCCAACTCTGTATTCTGCAGGAGTTGAGAAAAACTCATCAAGCTTCTTGATAAGACCTTCTTTACCACCATAAAGCTCTGCCAGACCCTCAATATCGTGCTGAACGGCAAAGCTTGTTTGCCAGGCGGATGCTTCGGTATAATCTCCACCCCATCTTATTGGGTCGAAGTCGGGCTTGAAGTTACCCTTTGAATCCTTGGGCCTCATAAAGCCTGTTTCTTTATCAAAAATGTTTTTGTAATTCTTGGCACGAGCAAGATATTTTTCTTTCTTATCATCGTAGCCGAGAATACCTGCAACAGTTGCGATACAATCATCAAAATATGCCGCATCAAGTGTAAGGTTTACGCTTTCGCTATATTTATCATAAGGCACATAACCAAGCTCGAGATATTCCTCGCAACCCTCTCTGCCGTAAGCAGGTACAGTTGAGGATTTGTTTGCGTGGTGCTCCATACCTTTAAACGCAGTCCGAAGCAAATCTTTTGAAATCAGATTTCTTGTAGCAACGTCTGCAATAACCGCATCAATAGCGGTGCTGGGCATACAGTTTTGTGCGTCACCTGCAGTCCAACGGGGAAGCCAACCACCATCTTTGTAGTCTTGTATGTAACCCTCAATGATTTCGGGTAAAATATCCTTTGCAACAATAGCATAAAAAGGATAGTTTGTGCGGTAAGTGTCCCAGAAACCGTTGTCGGTGTATCTCACACCGGGAAGAACCTTGTCTGCGCTGGGGGAATAGTGTATGGGATTGCCGTTTTCATCAGGCTCATAAGCTTTGTGCGGATAAAGGAATGTGCGGTACATACAGCTGTAGAATGTTTTCATTGTATCTTCGTCAGCATCAATCTCAATCTTACTGAGATATTCATTCCATATACGCTCGTTCTCTGCTTTGAGTTCGTCAAAGCTACCATAAACAGAGTCGTGCTGAAGATTTCTCAAAGCCTGTTCATAGCTTATGAAGGATGTTGCAACAGTGAATGTAACGTCCTTTTTCTTCAGGGCAACATGAATACCTGTACCTTCACCTGCAATATGTAAGCTGTGTTCTGTATCACAAGTATCTCTGTTGCCTGTTAGTATCTTATCTGCATCAACAGAATCTGCATCAAACTGAAAAACATAATAACCCTTAAGAGTACCTTTGTCGTGTCCTTTTTTACTGCGGTTGCAATCTGTCCAACAATAAAGGCGGTTGTTTTCCTTATCAAACTCATATTCGCAGTTATATTTAACAGGCAAAACTGAAAGATAACAATCAAAATCTTTCTTAAAGCTGAGCCTTACACAAGCACCATATTCAGTAGGAGTAAGCTCAAAATCACAGAAAGGACGTTTGAGATAGCATTTAAGATAATGAGGTTGTAAAATTGCTTTTTTAGGGTCATAACCTGACCAGCAATCTTCAAAGTCAACATAAGGCTTTTCTATCTGAGGCATCATTGTAAATGCACTGTGGTCACTGATCCAGGGACTTGGCTGACGGGTAAGGCGAATGCCTTCAACAGAGCGGTCACCGGGATGATAATACCAGCTACCTCTGGATGTTTCGGTCTGTAAGCTGAATGCCGCAAAACCAAAAGGTCTTTGAATAAGCGGTAATGTGTTACCCTGAGAGAAACGATGCAGAGATTGTGTGCCTTGCTTGATGTTTACGTATTTGAGATAATTCATAAGAATACCTGCTTTCCTGAAACTGAAACTATGATACCATATATTTATAAATGTTTCAATAATTGTGTTGAATGCATATAACCTTGAAATAAGAATTCAACTATTTCCTTGCAGTATTTTGAGGAATGTGGTACAATTCGTTTGTATAAATATTTTTACGAAAGAAGTGGGAATATGGTAAAAAACTATGATGCAGTTGTTATAGGCGCAGGTAACGGCGGTCTTGTGGCAGCAGCTCGCCTTGCTAAAGAAGGTAAAAAGACGTTGCTTATTGAGCGCCATAATTTGCCCGGTGGTTTTGCTACAAGCTTTGTAAGAGGCAGATTTGAATTTGAAGCATCTCTTCATGAGCTTTGCGGTATCGGCTCTATTACGGGAAAATCACCATTACTGAAGATTTTTCAGGAGGTTGGTGCGGCAGATAAAATTGAGTGGGTTTCACTTGATGAAGCGTTCAGAGTGATTACATTGGACGAAAACGAAAAGTGCGACTATTCAATGCCTTTGGGGAAGAGCGCTTTTATATCAAAACTTGAGGAATATGATCCGGGGTCATCAGCTGTTGTTACAAAGATTTTTGATCTTATTGAGAGTATTGAAAAAACTTTGGACTTTGTAAGCAATATTGAAGATTTCAAGCCTTCAATGATAAAAGAAATATTCTCTGAGCATACAGACTTTTTGAAGGTGGCAAACTATTCTGTTGATGAAGTTCTCAAATCCTTCGGAGCAAGCCAGAAAACAAGAGATATTCTTAATGCTTATTGGTGCTACCTTGGTCAGCCTACAGATGAATTGAATGTTATTCACTATTTTACAATGCTTCACTCATATATTATCGACGGTGCCGTTATTCCGAGAGGTAGAAGTCATCAGATAAGCACAGCATTGCTTGAAGCGTTTACCGAAAATGGTGGAGATGCCTGGTTTAACACAAGTGTTAAGAGAATAATTGTTAAAAATGGTGTGGCAACAGGTGTTGAGCTTGATGATGGAACACAGATAAATGCCAAGGCAGTTGTTTGTAACGCTTCACCATATAATGCCTATACAAAGCTTATTGATGAAAATGAAATTCCGGAAAAACTGAAAAAGGAAGTTAATGCTAAAACATTGGGAGCAAAAGGCTTTGCAGTATTTTTAGGTCTGAACCGTTCTGCAGATGAATTGGGTCTTAATAACCATACTTATTTTATTTATCCCACTAACGATAACAGAAAGTGCTACGAACTCAGCAAAAAAATAGATACCAATGATGTTCAGGCAACTGTTTGCCTTAACAGAGCCTTTGACGATTGTTCGCCTGAGGGAACAAGCATACTTTATATGACATCTATTTTTGCAGGAAATGAATGGAGCAAGATTTCTGTTGAAGATTACTATAAAACAAAAATTTCTTTTGCAGAAAAAATGATAGATAATTTTGAAAAAGCTACAGGTGTTAAAATCAGAGATTACATAGAGGAAATTGAAATTGCAACACCTATGACCTATGCCCGTTATACAGATGCTCCTGCAGGCACTATTTACGGCTATGAAGCAACCAAGGAAGACGGCATCGTTAAACGAATTGTTTTTGATATGATAGATAAAGGTATTCAGGGACTTTACTTTGCCGGTGGTTATACCACAAGGCATATGGGTTATTCACCCAGTTATACAACCGGTGATATGGCAGCAAAGGCTGCTGTGCTCGCTATGGAAAAGGAGGCAAAGTAAATGAGCAAGAAAAAATTCTCTGTAAACGGTACCTTTAAGGATAGCGTTAATACAGTAAAGTTTTTAACAGAAAGAAAGCAATTTATTAATAGTGCCCAGGCAGTTATACCAACCCGTACCGATGATTTCGGTGTAAACAAGGTTGCTAAAAGCATTCATCCTAAAGAGCAAAAGCTTGTAATCAGCAGAATTGAAGAGCATGGAGATATTGCAAAAAGCTATTATTTTAAAAGCGAAAAAGCGCCTCTTGCATATTTTAAAGCGGGTCAGTATCTTACATTTAAGCTTGAAATAGGTAATTCAGTTGTTACCCGTTCATATTCAATCGCTTCTTCACCTGCGAGTGCGTTGAATGGTGAATATCAGATTACAGTTAAACGCATTAATGATGGCTTTGTTTCTGATTATATTCTTGATAATTGGAGCATAGGTGATAATGTTATTGCTTATGCACCTGAAGGAAATCTTATATATAACCCGTTAAGAGATGCAAACAATATTGTTGGTATTGCAGGTGGTAGCGGTATCACACCATTCCTTTCAATTGCAAGAGCAATTGACCAAGGTGAAGAGGATTGCAGTCTTACTTTGCTCTATGGTTGCAGAACATCAGATGAAATTCTTTTCAAAGCAGAGCTTGACTCTCTTTCTGAGAAAAATGAGAAAATCAATGTGGTTTATGTATTGAGCCATAGCGATGAAGAAGGCTACGAAAGGGGCTTTGTTGGTGCGGACATTATAAGAAAATATGCTCCAGAAGAGAATTATAGTGTTTTTGTTTGTGGCCCCGGAGGTTTATATAAATTCCTTGAAACTGAGCTTCCTAAACTTGAAAAAGAAAAGAAATTTATTCGTTTTGAGGTGTTCTCTTCCGGTAAGAAGGCTGAGGAAGAACCTAAGGAGCATAATATCACAGTTATTAACCGCGGAGTTGAAAGTATAATCAAGGCAAGCAGTAATGAAACGGTGCTTTGTGCATTTGAACGCGCAGGCATTGTTGTTCCGGCAAGATGCCACACAGGTGAATGCGGTTTCTGCAGAAGTAAGCTTGTTAACGGAAAGGTTTATATACCTGAGGGCGAAGATAAACGCCGTATAGCAGATATGCAATTTAATTTCATACATCCTTGCTGTTGTTATCCCGAAAGTGACCTTGTTGTAAGAATTAATTAGTGAATATGGTAATAAAGAGGTTTATATTGATTATATCCGCGTACGGATAAAATTCTTGCGAAATCCACCAATGTTTCAAGATATATTTTTATGTCTGTCGATTATCCGGATGGTGGTTAAGCACTCATTAAAAGAGAGAACACTATAAAATGAAGACCTGTGAGGTTGTGTGAACCAACTTCATAGGTCTTTTTTGTTATCCTTATCTCACAAACACAAAATTTTTGGTTGATTACATTTTGAAAATGAACTATAATAATATTGTATCTTTATATAGGGGGTGAGTGTAAATGAAATGGGAAGATATTCAGATTATTTCTGACGGTATGAAAAATTCCTTGAATAGTTACACTCCACTTAAATCACTTTGTTGATATTTTTAAAATGGATTTGACTTAAAATCCACAGGAAGTCATATTTATTCTGCTTTTGTCGGGTTCTGTATTATAAACTCGTTTTGATGTTTATTAATAAAAATCTGCTTTAAAGCGGAATATTTGTCGTGTCAAAAAACATTTTAGAAATAACGGTGATTATATGAAGAATAAAGATACTAAAAAACTATCAAAAATAAAATATATTTTATTTCTACTTAAACCATATTGGAAATATGGAAAAGGATACATTCTTACGATTTTACTGATGTCTGCAGTGCTTCAACCTGTATCTACATACCTTACAGCACTTTTACCCCAAAAGGCAATTGATGCTGTTATGAATGATACACCTCACAAAGAAGTTGTTTGCATAATCATAATGTTCACTCTGTTCGTCGTTTTTGTTTCTGCACTGGAAAAAGTAATTCAGATGGCATATACACAAATGACACTTGTAAAAGTCAGCAACAAAATCAAAAATGATGTTAATAAAAAAGCATTAGATACGGATTTCAAGTACTATGACAAACCTGACTTTTTTGTAAAGTTTATTTTCGCACAAGAAAGCTATCCTGTTCACGCTCAGAATGTTGTGATGATTTTCCCGGATATTCTGAGAGGAATTGCAACAATGGTTGCTATGGTTACAATTATTGCTTCTGTAGGTCCTGTTTTACTTGGCATTACAACATTTTTTGTTATATTAAATGCAATTGTAGGAATTCCTGCCGTAAAGCCCACTGCGGATTACGAAATGAGCCTTGCTGATGCTTGGCGTCCTATGGAATATTCAAGCAGAGTATTGAAAACAAAGGAAAATGCTGCTGAATTGCGTGCATCAGGTGCAGGTTTAAAGCTTCTTAATACAGTCAATGGGGCTATGGATAACTTTCAAAAAGTGTATAAACAGTTTATAAGAAAGGTTGCACCTTTTCATCTCTTGCAAGGTGCGGTCTCTCCTATACAAGCTGCCTGTATTCTTGCATATATAATATTTTTTGTTATTAACGATGATAAAACACAAATAGGCTTATATGCATCCCTTACCGTTGCTTCAACAGCATTGGCTGATAGTCTTAATGATGTAGCAAGCAGTGTTATGCAAATGCTTCAATGCATAGCAAACGGTGAAAAGGTTGCAGAATTTTTTGAAGCTGAATCTGAAATTGAACCCCATAAAGATAACACCCTTCCTGCTCCTGTCGGAAACTATGAAATTGAATTTAAAGATGTTTCTTTCGGATATGAAGAATCTTCTCAGTTGTTCAAAAACTTTAATCTCCGGATAAAGCCGGGACAAAGAATTGCAATTGTTGGTGAAAATGGTGCAGGTAAAACAACATTAACTAAACTGCTGTTGCGTTTGTATGATGTGAATAATGGTGCGATTCTTATTAACGGAAAGAATATAAAAGATTATGATATTCATCAATTGCGATTGAATATGGGTGTAGTCTTTCAGGATGTTCGGGTTCTGGCAATGAGCCTGCGTGATAATCTGACTGTATATAACGATGTGCCTGATGAAAAATTGATTGAAATACTGGACAAAATTGGTTTATCGGACGTTCTCAAAAAAGCAGATGGAAATTTAGATACAATGGTTTCCCGTGAATTTACGGAAGACGGTATTGCACTTTCCGGCGGAGAGGCTCAGAAGCTGATGCTTGCAAGATTGTTTACAGATACCTTTGGGCTTTTGATACTTGATGAACCTTCATCCGCTCTCGATCCTTTATCCGAAGTTAATTTAATGAAAAATATTCTTGATATATCAAACACTGCAACAACTATTATGATTGCTCATCGTCTTTCAACTGTTCGTGACTTTGATTGTATTTATCATATTGAGAACGGAGAAATAATTGAAAGCGGTTCCCATGATGAACTGATGTCCCGCAAGGGTAAATACTATGAAATGTTTGTCAAGCAAGGCGAAAATTATCAAAACTAAATAAAGGTTAAAAGATTTAATGAGAGGACAGGGTGAACCCCTGTCCTCAAAATTTTAATCCAAATGCATTTTATAGAACTTTGCTTTGAAGGTTTGTGTACCGTCAAAGGTGCTGTATTCTCCGTAGTGGTCGAAGGTTAAACCGCACTTTTCCATAACCTTGCCCGAAGCAGGGTTATCAACTGCGTGGCTTGCAACAAAGCTTTTTATACCGTATTTTTTATTGGCAAATTCAATCATCTTTTTGGTAGCTTCTGTGGTCAGTCCCTTGTTCCAATAGTCAGAACGGATATTGTAACCAAATCCCCAAGCGCCCGATTCTTTTTTGTCCGGACCGATGCTACAACTACCTATTAAAAGATTACTTTCTTTGAGTACAATTCCCCAGTGGCAATTCTTGTCCTTAGGGATTATTACATTTATCCAATGCAATACCTCATCTGTGTTTTTATAAAGGTTATACGGCATAAATTTATTAACCTTTTCATCACTCAACCATACGAAAGCTGCATCTGCATCCTTGGGTGTAATAGGACGCAGAATCAATCTTTCTGTTTCAAGCACGGGCGTGGTTTTTATGTATTTTATCTGTTTTATTTTTTGTATTATATTCATC
>JAZQMA010000039.1:0-69436 GCA_045543035.1 Acutalibacteraceae bacterium
AAAAGGTCAGCGTATTTCAAATGTTTTGATTTACGAAAAGGGAACACTCGAAAGCGAACATCGCTACCGTACCCGTAATCTTCCTGCCGCAGGCAGTAAAAAGCAAACAGGCGAAGCAAAACAAGAAAAACTTGAATTATAAGTTTTATTGTGTTAAAATTAAAGACCGCCCGATGTAAATTGACATCAGGCGGTGTCGGTACCTGTTAATGCAAACGCTTTTAATCTTTACCGACAAGTATAATATGTGTTTTAAAATTTCAAATATTACAAGAACAATTTTCCAATAGGATGTGTTAAAAATGGCAAAAGAATTAGCCAAACAATACGACCCCAAGGATGTTGAGGACCGTATTTACAAACAATGGCTTGATGGGAAATATTTCCACGCTAAATGTGAAAAGGACAAGCCAACCTATACAATAGTTATTCCACCACCGAACATTACAGGACAACTGCATATGGGTCACGCTCTTGACAATACTTTACAGGATATTCTTATCCGTTTTAAACGTATGCAAGGGTTTGATACTTTGTGGCTTCCCGGTACTGACCACGCTTCAATTGCTACTGAAGCAAAAATTGTTGAAGCAATGCGTAAAGAGGGCATTTCTAAAGAAGATTTAGGTCGTGACGGTTTCCTCCAGCGAGCTTGGGCTTGGAAGGAACAGTACGGTGGAAGAATTGTTGAACAGCTCAAAAAGCTCGGTTCTTCCTGCGACTGGGACAGAGAAAGATTTACTCTTCACGAAGGCTGTAACAAAGCGGTTAATACAGTTTTCAAAAGACTTTATGATAAGGATTTGATTTACAGAGGTAACCGTATGGTTAACTGGTGCCCTTGCTGTAACACATCTATTTCTGATGCAGAAGTTGAATATGAAGAGAAAGACGGCAATTTCTGGCATCTTCTTTACACTGTTAAGGAAACAGGGGAGAAGCTTGAGCTTGCAACAACACGTCCCGAAACAATGCTCGGTGATACTGCAGTTGCTATTAATGCAGAAGATGAAAGATATAAACATCTTCACGGTTGCCACGTTATCTTGCCTCTTCTCAATAAAGAAATTCCCATTGTTTGCGATGAACACGCAGATATGACAAAGGGAACAGGTGTTGTTAAAATCACACCTGCTCACGACCCTAACGACTTTGAGGTTGGTCAGAGATGTAACCTTCCCATTGTCCGCACATTTACTTATGATGGTCGCCTTACAGGTGCAGAGGATAAGAGAATTGCTGATGAGCTTATTGCAAGCGGAAGAGCAACTGAAAATGAACCCGAGGTTCTTGACTGCGGTAAATATGCAGGTATGACCACTATGGAAGCAAGAAAAGCAATTCTTGCAGACCTTGAAGCAGGCGGTTATATCAAAGAAATCGAACCTCTCAAGCACGAGGTTGGTACTTGCTACCGTTGTCATAGTACAATTGAACCTATGGTTTCAAAACAGTGGTTCGTTCGTATGGTTCCTCTTGCAAAACCTGCTATTGAAGCAGTTGAAAAGGGCGAAACAAAATTTGTTCCCGAAAGATTTACAAAGAACTACCTTAACTGGATGAACGGAACTCGTGACTGGTGCGTTTCCCGTCAGCTCTGGTGGGGTCACAGAATTCCCGCTTGGTATTGTGAGGATTGCGGTGGCGTTACAGTAAGCGTTGAGGCACCCGATAAATGCTGTAAATGTGGTTCTGCAAAGCTTACTCAGGATGAAGATACACTTGATACATGGTTCAGCTCTGCTCTCTGGCCCTTCTCAACTCTTGGTTGGCCTGATAAAACTAAAGATTTAGAGCATTATTATCCCACAAATACTCTTGTTACCGGTTATGATATTATCGGTTTCTGGGTATCTCGTATGATTTTCTCCGCTCTTGAATACACAGGCAGAGTACCCTTTGATACTGTTCTTATTCACGGTCTTGTTCGTGATGCACAGGGTAGAAAAATGTCTAAATCTCTCGGTAATGGTATTGACCCCCTTGAGATTATCGACCAGTACGGTGCAGATGCTCTTCGTTTCTCTCTTGCAACAGGTAACAGTCCCGGTAATGATATGAGATTCTTGCCCGAGAAAATCGAAGCAAGCCGTAACTTTGCTAATAAGCTTTGGAACGCAAACCGATTCATTCTTATGAATCTTGGTGAGGATGAACCTGCACCCCATATTCCTGAAAATCTTGCAACTGAAGATAAATGGATTTTGAGCCAGTTCAACAGCCTTGTTAAAGCAGTTACAAACTCTCTCGAAAATTATGAGCTTGGTATCGCAGTTCAGAATCTTTATGACTTTATCTGGGATGTATTCTGCGATTGGTACATTGAAATTGCAAAAATCCGTCTTAACGGTGATAATGAAGAGGGTAAGAAGACTGCAAAAGCTGTCCTCGTTTATGTAATGAGCAACACTCTTAAACTTCTTCATCCCTTTATGCCCTTTATTACAGAGGAAATCTGGCTTGCTCTTCCCCATGATGGCGAATCTATTATGATTTCCGAGTGGCCCAAGTATGACGAAGCACTTAATTTCCCTGTTGAAGAAGAGGCTATGAACCGCGTTATGTCTGCTATCAAAGCAGTTCGTAACCGTCGTGCAGAAATGAACGTTCCTCCCTCAAAGAAAGCAAAGCTCTATATTGCAACTAAATATACAGAGGATTTCACAAACGGTAGCGTGTTTATGAACAGACTTGCATCCGCTTCCGAGGTTGAAATCGGTGACGAGTTTGAAATTGAGGGTAGTGTAAGCGTTATCACAGAAAGCGCAAAAATTTACATTCCTCTTAACGAGCTTGTTGACTTTGAAGCAGAAAAAGCAAGACTTCAGAAGGAGCTTGACGCTGCAAAGAAAGATTTAGAGTTCGTTGAAAATAAACTTAATAACCCCGGCTTTATGGCTAAAGCACCTGAAAAGGTTGTTGCTCAGCAGAGAGATGCTCAGGCAAAACATAAAGCTAAAATCGCAATGCTTGAAGAAAGCCTTCTTAAACTCAAATGAATTATATTGAAGCAGTAAAATATATACATTCATTATTAAAATTCGGTATCCGTCCCGGTCTTAACGGGATGGATGCCTTATTGCATTTTCTCGGTAACCCTCATATAGATTTGAAATATGTTCACGTTGCAGGAACAAACGGTAAAGGTTCAACTTCAACTGCAATTTCAAATGTTTTAACTGATGCAGGTTATAAGGTAGGGTTATATACATCTCCTTATGTAACTGATTTTCTTGAAAGAGTGCAGTTTTGCGGTAAACCAATTGATAAAGCACTTTTTGCAAAATGTGTTGAAAAGGTTAAAAATGCCGTTGAAGCGCTTGAAAAACAAGAGATTATAATAACAGAATTTGAAGCATTAACTGCTTCTGCTTTTCTTTGCTATAAAGAACTTCAATGCGATGTTGTTGTTCTTGAGGTTGGTTTGGGTGGCAGACTTGATGCAACTAATGTTATAGAAATTCCATTAGTTAATGTTATAACCTCACTTTCAATAGACCATTCTGCAATTTTAGGTAATACTATTGAAGAAATTGCCTTTGAAAAATGCGGAACTATTAAAGAAAACGGTAATGTTGTCTGCTCTTTCGGTCAACCTGAGGGTGCAATAAAGGTTATCGAAAAAACAGTTAAAGAAAAAAATAATACTCTCACAATTCCTTGCGAAAGTGATATTGAAATTCTTAAAAGCGATATTTTCGGTACGGAGTTCGTTTATAAAAACAATGCTTATTTCGTGAAAATGGCAGGGGAGCATCAGGTTAAAAATATGACCTGCGTTATTGAAGCCTGTAACATTTTAAAGAAGTATTTTAATCTTAGTGATGATAATATTAAAGGCGGAATTGGCAGAACAATTCTTCCTGCAAGAGTTGAAATTATATCAGAAAAACCGCTTGTTATTCTTGATGGCGGTCATAATGAAGATGGGGCAAAAGCCTTTTATAACGCGGTTTTGCCAGAACTTGAAAATAAATCAAGAGTTATTGTAATTGCGGGAATGATGGCAGATAAAGCTGTTGAAAGTTCTCTGAAACCACTTATGCTTAAAACTGATGTTTTCTTTGCAGTAACGCCTGATAACCCGAGAGCTATGAAAGCTCACGATTTGGCAGAAATTGCAAGTAAATATTCAAAACAGGTGTTTACTGTTCAAAGTATTAAAGAAGCGGTTAAAATCGCTTGCGCTGCTGCGGATGAAAATACCGCAGTTTTAGTTGTTGGGTCACTTTATCTTGCAGGTGAAATCCGTGAAACTCTATTAGAAATCTTTTAAAAATTAACAGAACATTTATTGATTTGAAACTGAAATAATGTTAATATAAATACAAGGCGATACGAAAGGAGATGTTTTTATGGTTAAGTTTGATGCTTTTGCCGGTGGAATTGAAATCGGCGGTCTTCGTAGTATGCTTGAAATAAAAATTCTTATTTGTTATATTCTTGATTGTGTTAAAACTCCTATGACAAGAAATCAGATTTGTGATGTTCTCCAGAAAACAGGTCTGGTTAACTTCTTTGATGCCAATTCTGCTCTTGATGAGCTTCTGGAAAGTAATGCTTTGAAGGAAGAGGAATATGTAGGTGAAGCTCATCTTGTAATTACTGCAAAGGGCAGTAACAGTGCAAAAGAGCTTGAAACTCAGCTTCTTCCCGGTGTTCGTGACAGAGCAGTTAAAGTTGCTCTTAACACAGTCGCAAGGGCCCGCTCTGAAAGAGAAAATATGGTTGCGGTTAAAAAGGTTGATAATGGATATGATGTTACTTTTGAAATTGAAAGTAACGGCGATAAGCTCCTTTCCTTAACTCTTAATGTATCTGATGAATGGCAGGCAGAACAGTTAAAGGATGGTTTTCTTGATGACCCTGGGGCACTTTATTCCGATATTATTAACAGATTAATTGGTGAATAAATTTGGGGATGTTAAAAAAGCGCAGACCGCATAAAACAATATAAAACCAATGGGGTTCAACAGGTGCTACTTTTCTGTGGAACCCCATTAATTTATTTGAAACTATAAATAGTAAAAAACAATGTTTTATGCTACAAACAAACTTCGCCACTCGACGTACCTTTGTACGCCTTCGGGCAAGCAAAACAAGGCTGAAGCCTTATTTTGCGCAGTTTGTTCGTTCTGCATCTTTTTTTCCAATCCCCAAACAAGTGGGTCTAATAAAACAACTGTTTTTTACAGCAATTTCTTTTTGTATTAAAAGTAAAAATTTGACAATAATATTTTTGAAATGAATTTTAATTTATAGGAGGAATAAAATGAATTTCAGAAAAATGTTGTCAATAATTATTGTTGCGGTGTTGTGCTTAACTCTTTTCAGCGGTTGCGGAGAAGAAAAAGATACAGGAAATACTACCACCACAACTACTACCGAGCCTACTGCAGCTGCAGGGAAAACTATTACCCTTGTGGGCGGTATGGAGAATATGGGGTTCTATGAAAGCTTGAAAAAAGGCGGAGAAGAAGCGGCAAAAAAATATGGGTTTAGACTTGATTATATTGGTATTGAAGATACCGAGAAGAGCGATTCTGCAACTCATATAAAAAAGCTTGAAGAGTCTTTGAATAGTGATACTTCGGGCGTAGTTGTAACCCCAATGGGCGAAGGTTACAGCGAGATTTTCAGCAGGTTTTACGATGAACAAATCCCGGTCGTTCAGATAGATAGTATTACTCGCGATGATGTTGAAGATTTGGAAGGGAAGAATAAAAATCCTATTGTAGCAACAGTTTTAACAGACTATAAGCAGGCTGGTTCACTTTGTGCCGAGAAAATGTTTGAAGCAGTAAAAGAAGATATTAAAAAATCAGAGAGCACCTATGTTATTGGTGTTATTGAGCGCGAAGACGATGATTTTGATGAAGAAAAAGCAAAGGGTTTTTCAGAAAAATTCACGGAATTAGCAGATGCAGATGAAAGCTTAAAAGATAAATATAAAATTGAAACAGAATCTGAATCGGATTACAATGAATCTTTAAATAATTTGACAGAAGAAAAGGCAAAAGCTATTTTTATAACTCATCCTGAAATTGCCGATAAAATAAGTGATACCGTTTCTTCTGAAAAAGATAAATATAAAGATGTAACATTCTGTGGCTTTGATTCAGGTGCAAAACAGATGAAATGGCTTGAAAGTGAAGATAGTGGTAAATTTATCGGCGGTGTTGCTCAGGATGCCTATAATTTAGGTTTTAACGCTGTTGAACAATGTATTTTTTCAATTCAGGGGAAAGAGCTTAAACCTGATATAAAAATAGAAGGGCACTGGTACGATAAAACCAATGCCGATAAAATGAAACAGGACAGTATGATTTTTGAGAAATAAATTTAATGAGTGTATTCAATCGGAAATGATTGAATACACTCATCTTTATTTGCATCCGCAGTTGTTTTTTGGGTTGAAGTTCATTTCGCAGGAGCAATCATTTGCGCTTGGGGGGAAGAATTCATCAATTGGGAAACTGATTTTTCTGAATGTGTCACAGGGGTCTTCTGTATCGCAACAGCATTCTTTTGTGGGAACGCAGAAATCATAAGCAGGAATAAGCATCTGCACATCTCTTTCAAGTTGAACAATTGTGAAAATGCCAAGTGTAACCTTAACGGCTTTTTCGCCTTCGCAGCAACAGAAATTGCCCTCAAAGCAACGGCAGATATGGTTAGGAACGGAATCGCAACAATTACCCATAGTGTTGCAACAATCACAGATTCTGCAGATGTTTGCATCAAGGATAATCGGGTCAACAACCTGAACCTTTGCTCGTGGGTTAGCGTTGCCGATGGGGTTCTGGTCATCATATCCATCACAAACAAAGTTTGATGAGAATATCTTCACATTACCCTCACTACCGTAAAGAATGCACTTTTTATTGAAGGTTACAAGACCTTCAAGCATTGTAGGTGTTGCGGTGGGACAGGTGAAAGCATCAAGGCAGACCTTAACGAAGAAGGTAAGGTCAACGGAGTAGCAACCTTTGTTGAAGGGTACTTTTTCAACTTCAACAAGGCAATTAAGTATTTCAGCCGCTCTTGGGCGAACAGATGAAGCGTTTTCAAGAATGCATTGACCTCTGTCGGTTAAATAAACTCTTAAATCCGTAAGGCAGTCCTTGTCGGCGCAGGAGTCATAAACTCTGTTTGTGTCAATGCAAATCGCTTCTTTGATATGGTGAAGGTCAGGGTAGTTTTTGTTATCAGCCATATCTTTTCCTCCTATATTAAGTATTGAAGCTAAAATTCAACTTCATTACATAATATGAAGAGGTAGCTGGAATGTTACAAAATTATACACCCTCTAAATTAAATGGGGGAATATATTCCTCTTTAGCAGAGGAAAGCTCTTGCATAAACCCGTCTTCAATGCCTGAGTTAAAAAGATATTCTTCAATTTCGACATATTCTTCTTGTGTTAAGCGCCTTGAAAGCTCGGGTATTTTACAAGTCTTATTGGGTGTGAATTGACTCATAAGACTGAAAAGCACATCACCATCATTGAAATTGTTTTTTACCCAGTCAATTACCTTTTTAGTGTTTGAGAGGTTATTTGGTAAAATTAAATGGCGGATTATAACACCCTTTGTCATAATTCCGTTTTCATCGAATTCATATTTTCCAACTTGCCTGAACATCTCTTTAATTGCATTTGTTGCTGTTTCAAAATAATCAGGTGCATCAGAATATTTTAAAGCCAATCCATCATCTGAATATTTCAAATCGGGTAAATAAATCTGAACTTTATTTTCAAGGAGCTTTAATGAATTTATATTTTCATACCCACCGCAGTTATAAACAACGGGGACGGGGAGTGGTTGTTCAAGAGATTTTGAAATTGCATTAATAAAATGCGTTCCCGTAACAAGATTTATGTTATGTGCACCTTGATTTATCAGTTCAAAATATATTTCTCTTAGTCTTTCAACAGTTATTTCTTTACCGAAACATCCTGAACTTATTTCTTCATTCTGACAAAAAACACATTTCAGGTTACAACCTGAAAAGAAAACAGTACCGCTACCGTTAGTACCGCTAATAGGTGGTTCTTCCCAGAAATGCAAAGCTGCTCTTGCTATAACAGGCATTTCACCCATATTGCAAAAGCCCTTACCGCTATCGGTAAGAGCTTTTCTTTGAGTGTTACATTTTCGCGGACAAAGATTACAAGTAAACATCTTATTGCTCCGCAGGTGTTGTAGTAGTGGGTTTTTTGGTTGTCTTTTTGTTTGCAGAAACAAGCTCAAGATAGTTCATTGAAAGCCATCCGCCTGTTTGTTCGTAAACAACATAACCCCAATCTTCCCAAATTGCAATAACTTCAACCTCGTGACCCTTGGGAACATAAACAAGTCTGTCAGATGATGTGTTGGGTTCAAGGCGAAGACCAAGCGGGTCATCCTTTGTAGCGATTTTATATTTACCGGGTTCATAAGAATATGAAGTCTGCTGAGTTTTTTTAGTTGTAGAAGCGTTGTTTATATCGGCAATTGAAGCAAGGTCAATTGAAACGCCTTCTTCGGTTGAGGGAGCGGAAGTATCCTTTTTGTTATCTTTACCTGATGAAGCGGTAGCAACAACTGCAACGATAATTGCAATTAAAATGAGTATTGCAGAAATTATTAAAACTATAGTATTTTTGTTTTTTAACTTGTCCATAAATATTCTCCTTATCATCTGTGAAACAAAATTTCACCTGTAAGTTAAAGTAATTATAGCATTTTTTTATAAGAAAATCAATAGCGAAGTCTTTAATTAAAAACCGGGCAAAAAAGATTGTGAACAAACTGAAAAAATACCCTAAAAATGTTGCTATTTTCTATATTATTATGGTATAATTATTTGAATTATATTATGAGGTAGTGTGTTCTTTAAAAGGGCGGTGAAAATATGGTCATTTTTGGTATAGACCCGGGGTATGCAATAGTTGGTTGTGGCGTTGTCAGGTATGAAAGAAATAACTTTTCTCTTATGGGTTACGGTGCCGTTACAACTGATAAAGATATGCCTTTTAATGAACGTCTTACCAAAATTTATGACGATATTACCGAGCTTTTGGAAAAGTTTAAACCTGATGCGATAAGCATTGAAAGATTATATTTCAATACTAACCAGAAAACCGCTATTGATGTTGCTCAGGCAAGAGGTGTTATTGTTCTTGCTGTTGAGAAAGCCGGAATACCGCTTTTTGAATATACACCCTTACAAGTTAAACAAAGCATAGTCGGCTATGGTAGAGCAGAAAAGCAACAGGTTCAGGAAATGACAAGAATGTTTCTGCATCTTGATAAAATACCCAAGCCTGATGATGCTGCCGATGCACTGGCACTTGCAATATGCCACGGTCACGCAAGTGATTCGTTAATGATAAACTCAAAATTAAGGTGAAATTATGTTCTATAGTTTAACAGGAAAAATAATATATAAGGATGAGCAAACTATTGCAATTTCTTGCGGTGGGGTTGGTTTTAAGTGCTTTACAACAAGAAACTCCCTTGCAAAGCTTTCTTTGCAAAGCGGTGAGGTAACAGTTTTCACTCATCTTAATGTCCGCGAAGATGCTCTCGATTTATTCGGCTTTGCAACCAACGATGAACTTGATGCTTTTAAACTCTTAATCAGCGTTTCGGGCGTTGGTCCTAAAGCAGCTCTTGCAATTCTTTCAGAGCTTTCTCCCGATGCTTTTGCGGTTGCGGTTGCTTCAGGGGATACAAAAGCAATCACCGCTGCTAATGGCGTTGGTCCTAAGCTTGCTCAGCGAGTGATAATGGAGCTTAAAGATAAAATTGCAAATGTTAGCTTTATTTCCGAAGAAAGCAGTTCTGTTTCAAATGCAGTCAATACAGCAAATTCAATGAGCAATACTTCCGAAGCAATTGCCGCGTTAACTGCTCTGGGGTATTCTCAGACAGAAGCTTCTGTTGCAGTCAGTAAGCTTTCACCCAATCTATCGGTTGAAGAGCTTATCAAGGGTGCTTTGAAAAATATGACTTTGAGATTTTAACAGATATAAAAACAGGAGAATAAAATGAACGATTTTTTTATTTCCGATGAAGAGAGAGTTATCGCTCCCGAATATATTTCAGATGATAACGAAATTGAAACGTCTCTTCGTCCTCATACTCTCGAAGAGTATATCGGTCAGGAAAAAGCAAAGGAAAATTTAAAAATATATATTGAAGCTGCTAAAAACAGACACGAGTCTTTAGACCATGTGTTGCTTTACGGACCTCCCGGTCTCGGTAAAACAACCCTTGCAGGTATTGTTGCCAATGAAATGGGTGTGCAGATTCGTGTTACATCAGGTCCTGCAATTGAAAAGCCCGGTGATCTTGCAGCACTTCTTACAAGCCTTAATGATGGTGATATTCTTTTCATTGATGAAATTCATCGCCTTTCAAGAAGTATTGAAGAGGTTCTTTATCCTGCTATGGAGGATTTTGCCCTTGATATTATAATCGGTAAAGGTCCTTCAGCTCGTTCAATAAGGCTTGATCTTAAAAAGTTCACTCTTATCGGTGCAACAACCCGCGCAGGTCAGCTTTCTGCACCATTGAGAGATAGATTTGGTGTTATTTTAAGGCTGGAGCTTTATTCACCAAATGAGCTTGCTAAAATCGTTAAAAGAAGTGCAGGTATTTTAAATATAGAAGCTGAGCAGGACGGTGCTTTGGAAATTGCATCCCGTTCCAGAGGAACACCACGTATTGCAAACAGACTTTTGAAAAGAGCAAGAGACTATGCTCAGGTTATGGGTAATGGTATAATTACCGTTGAATCTGCACAAAATGCACTTGAAAGAATGGAAATTGATGAATTAGGTCTTGACCTTGTTGACAGAAATCTTTTAAGGGCGATGATTGAAAACTATAACGGCGGACCTGTTGGTCTTGATACGATCGCCGCAATGATTGGTGAGGAAGCAGTAACTATTGAAGATGTTTATGAACCCTATCTTATGCAGTTAGGCTTTTTAACAAGAACCCCCCGAGGCAGAAAGGTTACCGCTTTAGGATACAGGCATCTCGGTTTAACTCCGGTTTCGGATGATACACAAGGTTCTTTATTTTAATTTGGAGTGATTATTTAATGGGTAGACTATTTGGTACTGACGGTGCAAGAGGAATTGCAAATACAGAATTGACTTGTGAGCTCGCAATGGAAATTGGCAGAGCAGCAGCAATGGTACTGACTGAACATTCACATAAAAAACCGCGAGTTCTCATTGGTATGGATACAAGAGCATCTTCTCAGATGCTTGAATCTGCAATTTCTGCAGGACTTTGTTCCGTTGGTGCGGATGTAATGCTTTTAGGTGAAATTCCTACTCCTGCAGTTGCATATCTTGTGAAAAAATATGAATATGATGCTGCAATAATGATTTCTGCATCTCATAACCCTTGTGAATATAACGGAATTAAAATCTTTCAGGGAACAGGCTACAAGCTTCCTGATGTTCTTGAAGAAGAAATTGAAAGTATTATTCTCGATAAAGCTCAGATACCACCTGTAAAAGTCGGTGGTGAGGTAGGCAGAATAACCCGTTCTAAAACTGCACGAACAGATTATATCAATTATCTTGTTGATGTTGCAGAAGCTGATTTGAATTCAAATAACTACAGCGATTTTGAAGGCTTAAGAATTGCTGTTGATTGCTCTAACGGTTCATCTTCTGTTACTGCACCCGGAATTTTTATGAATCTTTGTGATGATTGTTTTTTCATTGCTTCCCATCCTAACGGCACAAACATCAATGAAAAATGCGGTTCAACTCACCTTGAGATTTTGCAGGATTTTGTTGTTCGCAATAAATGTGATGTTGGTCTTGCTTTTGATGGAGATGCTGACAGATTTCTTGCAGTTGATGAAAACGGTGATGTTGTTGATGGTGATAAATTAATAGCCATATTCGCAAAATATATGAAAGAAAAGGGAACTTTGAAAAATAATACTGCAGTTGTTACTGTTATGAGCAATATGGGATTTTTCAAGTTCTGTGAAGATAATAATATCAATTGCGAAAAGACTAAAGTCGGCGACAGATATGTTCTTGAAAATATGTTGGAGAATGATTATGTTATCGGTGGCGAACAGTCCGGTCACATCATTTTCAAGGATTTTGCCACAACAGGTGACGGTCAGCTTTCTGCCTTGAAGCTTCTTTGCACAATGAAAGCTACAGGCAAAAAACTTTCAGAATTAGCATCTGTTATGCAGGTATTCCCGCAGACACTTATCAATGTTCGTGTTTCTGATTTCGGTAAAGCTAGATTTCCACGCGATGAAGAAATCAAGAATGCAATATCTTCCGCAGAAAAAGAACTTGGCAATGAGGGTAGAGTTCTTGTCCGTGTTTCAGGCACAGAACCCCTTGTTCGAGTTATGCTTGAGGGTAAGGATGAAGAAAAGATAAACATTCTTGCGCAGGAAATAGCGCAGGTTGTTAAGGAGAGGTTACTTTAATGCGAGTTTCTGACTTTTGGAAAGATTACGAGCTTATAGATTGTTCAGATGGAGAAAGACTTGAGCGTTGGGGAGATATTTTTCTCATAAGACCTGACCCTCAGGCACTCTGGAACACAAACAGAACAAACCCTATGTGGAGAAAAGCACATGCCAGGTATCACCGCTCAAATCAGGGTGGTGGTTCCTGGGAGTTTTACAGAACAATTCCTGAGGTATGGCAGATTTGTTACAGAGATTTGAAATTCAATCTTAAACCAATGGGATTTAAGCACACAGGTGTTTTTCCCGAGCAGGCTTGTAACTGGGATTTGGTCGCAGATATTATTGAAAAAAGCGGAAGAACAGATGTTAAAGTTCTTAACCTTTTTGCATATACAGGTGCCGCAACAGTTTCTGCTCTTTTAAAGGGCGCGTCAGTTGTTCATGTTGATGCCTCAAAGGGTATGGTTCAGTGGGCAAAGGAGAATGCAGCATCTTCAGGCGTTGCTGACAGAAGCGTCCGTTGGATTGTTGATGATTGTATGAAATTTGTTGCCCGTGAAATCAGACGTGGCAATAAATATGATATTATAATTATGGACCCTCCGTCATACGGCAGAGGTCCAGGTGGAGAGGTCTGGAAGCTTGAAAATGAGATTTACGGCTTTGTAAATCAGTGTTGTGAGCTTTTAACAGAAAATTCCCTTGCAGTTCTTATTAACTCTTATACCGCAGGTGTTTCTCCTGCAGTAATGAGTTACATATTAAATTCAACAGTAGCAAAGCGTTTCGGAGGATTTGCTACCGCAGATGAAATCGGTCTTAAAGTAACTGATAGCGGTCTTGTTCTTCCTTGTGGTTCTACTGCAGTATGGACTAAATGATTATGAATAAAATTATAGAATTTAAAAATGTGGATTTCCGTTATGCTGATGAAGAGAAGGATGCTTTAAACGGCTTGAACCTTGATTTTTTTGAAGGTCAGTTTACCTGTGTTCTCGGTCATAATGGTTCGGGTAAATCCACAATGGCAAAGCTTATAAATGCTTTGGAATATCCTACAAATGGCAGTGTTACAACCTATGGTTATGATACTGCCGATGAAAAAAATGAAATCCCCATAAGACGAAAAGTTGGTATGGTTTTTCAGAACCCTGATAATCAGATTGTTGCAACCATTGTTGAAGATGATGTTGCTTTCGGACCTGAAAATCTTGGTGTTCCTCGTGATGAAATAAGGAGACGTGTTGACGAAGCTTTAAAGCTTGTTGATATGTATGATTACAGAAAACACGAACCCCATCGTCTATCGGGCGGTCAGAAGCAAAGAGTTGCTATTGCAGGTGTAATTGCAATGCAGACTAATTGCATCGTTCTTGATGAACCCACTGCAATGCTCGACCCCAAAGGCAGAAGAGAGGTTATGAATGCTCTTCTGAAACTAAAAAACGAGCTTGGTATTTCCGTAATTCTTGTTACTCACTTTATGGATGAGGCTGTTAAAGCTGACAGGGTAGTGGTAATGAATGACGGAAAAGTCGAGCTTGACGGTACACCTGCAGAGGTGTTTTCGCATATTGAACTTTTAAAATCAATCGGACTTGCAGTGCCGAAACCAATGGAGCTTGCAATAGCATTAAAGGAAAGCGGTATTGATTTAAAAGAAACACCGCTTACAGCGGAAGAGTTTGTAAAAATTTTTAAAGAATATAAAAATAACAGAGGTTAATTTATGGCTGTGCTTTCAGTGCACAATTTAATATATGGCTATTCTAAAGGCACTCCTTTTGAAACGGGTGCTCTTAATGGTGTTTCTCTTGATTTTGAGCAGGGTGAAATTGTTGCTTTCATTGGTCACACAGGTTCGGGTAAAAGCACGCTTTTGCAACACCTTAACGGACTTTTGAAAGCGGATTCAGGCGAAGTTCTTTTAGAGGGTGTTGATATTCATTCTTCAAAAGATGCTTTGCGTAAATGTCGTTTTAACGTAGGTCTTTGCTTTCAGTATCCCGAGCAACAGCTTTTTGAATCAACAGTTTATAAAGATATTGCCTTCGGTCCTAAAAATATGGGACTTTCCGAAGAAGAAATCAAAAAGAGAGTTCTTTCTGCAATTTCTTATGTAGGTCTTTCAGAAGATTACCTTGAGAAATCTCCCTTTGACCTTTCAGGTGGCGAAAAAAGAAGAGTTGCAATTGCAGGTGTAATTGCAATGGAGCCAAAAGTTCTCATTCTTGATGAGCCGACTGCAGGTCTTGACCCCGTAGGTAAAAATGCTTTATTAAATCTTATTAAAGACTATAACGCATCAACGGGCAGTACTGTGATTTTCGTTTCTCATAATATGGATGATGTTGCTTTGGTTGCAAACAGAGTTATTGTTATGAACAAAGGTCAGGTTGCTCTTTCAGGAACAGTAGAAGAGGTTTATTCTGAAGGCGAGGTTCTTTCCGAATTAGGCCTTGATGTTCCTGAAATCACTAATATTTTCCTCGAATTAAAGAAGAACGGCTTTGATTTAGGCGAAACTGCATATACAGTTGAAGGTGCTAAAAAAGCCATTCTCGAATTTCTTGAAAAGGGGGAGAATGTATGATTAAAGATATAACAATCGGTCAATTTTTCCCCGGTAAATCACCAATTCATAAATTAGATGCAAGAACAAAAATAATTTTAACTTTTATTTTTATCATTTTTATTTTTGTCTGTAAAAATTTTTGGTCTTTAGGTCTTTTAAGTGGTTTTGCAGTAATTGTGTTCATTCTTACAAGACTTTCTCCCAAACTTATCTTGAAAAGCTTTAAACCACTTTTACCAATTGTTTTATTAACAACAGTTCTTCAGCTTTATTACATTAAAAGCGGTGATATTCTTTTTCAATGGAAATTTATCACTATTACTGATGACGGAATATTTAATTCAATATTTATTATCACCAGAATTTTCACTCTTTTGTTAATCAGTTCTTTGCTCACTTATACAACTGCACCAACTGATTTAACAGATGCAATTGAAAAGCTTTTATCACCGTTAAAGGTTTTCAAGGTTGATGTTCATACATTTGCTATGATGATGACAATTGCTTTAAGATTTATTCCAACTCTTATCGATGAGATTGACAGAATTATGTCTGCCCAGAAAGCCAGAGGTGCAGATTTTGAAAGTGGTAATTTAGTGAGCAGAATAAAAGCCTTGTTCCCTATATTTATTCCTCTTTTTATTTCTGCTTTTAAAAGAGCGATTGAGCTTACGGATGCTATGTCCTGCCGTTGTTACACAGGCGGAGAGGGCAGAACCCGTTTAAGACAAATGAAAATGACATATAGAGATGTTATTTCCTTTGTTGTTATGGCGATTATTTGTTCAGCAATAATACTTCTGAATATATATTTTAAAAACGTGATTTAATCTATGAGAAATTTATTATTTAAAATTGCCTTTGACGGTTCTGCTTTTCATGGCTGGCAACAGCAGGAAAATGCAGTCACTGTTCAAGGTGAATTAAAAAAAGCTTGGGAAAGTCTTACGGGAGAAACTCCGAATATAATCGGTTGCAGCAGAACTGATGCAGGGGTTCACGCTAATGAATACTATTTCAATGTAAGAACTTCTTCAACAATTCCTACGGAAAGCTTTCCTGTTGCACTTTCTTCTGCGAAGCTACCTAAGGAAATTTCAATCTATTCCTGCCAAGAGGTTGATTACGAATTTAATGCTCGTTTTGACTGTGTGAAAAAGGAATATGAGTATGTGATTGAGAATACTAAAATTCCATCACCGTTCTTGTATAAAAGAGCATTCAATCATAAATATAAAATCGATGTTGAATTAATGAATAAGGCTGCTCAGCATTTTATTGGTACTCACGATTTTTCAGCATTTTGCGCAGCAGATGCACAGGTTAAATCAAAGGTGAGAACAATATATAGTGCAAATGTTGTCAGAGATGGCGATTTGGTTAAATTCCGTGTCTGCGGTAATGGTTTTCTTTATAATATGGTCAGAATAATGGCAGGAACGCTTATTTATGTAAATAACGGAAGAATAAAACCTGATGACATTCCCGGAATTATAAAATCTTGCGACCGAACAAAAGCGGGGATTACTGCAATACCCGATGGTCTGTACTTAAATAAAGTTTATTACGGAGGTGAGAATATTGAAGGTTAAATTAACAGAGTTGAACAGTGGATTTACAGGTTACAGCAGAGTATCTCGTTTTTCTCAAAAAACAAGAAGCAAAATGATAATTGCAGGTGTTCTTGTTGCGGTTTTTGTTTTTGTTTATATTTTATCATCTGTTGGCATTATTCCCTTTGATGCTTTAAGCTCAAGGCTTTCGACCTTTGTTTTGCAGGATGCCGATAATTTTCCTATAGTTGTTAATACCGATTCAACTATTAATACTGCTGTTATCGGCGACAATATTCTCATTCTGACAACCGAGAATTTTTCTGTTTATTCGCAAAGCGGTAAGCTTGTTTACACTCAACCCCATAGCTTCTCTTCACCTGCAATTTCTGTTAATGGTGATAAAGGCGTGGTGTTTGACAGAGGCTATAAAAGCTATATGCTTATCAATGAAAAAAAGGTAGTGTATACAGGTGAAGCCTCAAATTCTATAATCTGTGCAGAGTATGGTGAAAGCGGAAACTATGCACTTGGTACTCTCGGTGATGATTCAACAAGTAAATTAATTGTTTATTCAGCAACCAATAAGGTTAAATTCCAATGGAATTGCGCTTATGAGCATATTGTTTCAATTGCTTTAGCACCAAACGGTAAGTTTGCAGGTGTGGCAGTGTTAGGTGCTGAAAACGGTGAGGTTTTCACTTGTGTTAAATACTTTGGTTTCGATTATCAGGAGCCTGTAAATTCTCAGACTATAACAGGTGCTTCGGCATTTGATTTGAAATTCACATCAGTTAACACTTTGACTTTGTTTGCTGATACCGGAGTTTATAAAGTTTCGAAAAAAAGCGAGGAATATGAAACAATTAAAGAATATTATTCCTCGGAATTTAATACTTTTGATTGCGCAGATAACGGTAAATATATTGTTGCTTTGGCAAAATATGGTAGCGCAAACGACTTTTCTGTTACTATATATTTACCCAACGGAAAAGAAAAAGCAAATATCTTAATTGATTGTCCAATAAAAAGTGTTACAATGAGTGATAAATATATTTTTGCTCTTGCCGAAAATACTATAATGGTTTATAATTTGAATGGTAAAGAAATTAGCCGTATAGATATAAAAGGCGATGCAAGAAGTCTTTTATCAACAGATAAATATATTTATATTTATTCGCTTGATAAGCTCACCCGAACATTTTCTTACGGCAATTCAACAATTGAATTAAGTAATTGATTTAGGAGGTTCCTTTATGGCATACATAGTTGATATTGTTATTATTGCGTTATTTGTTTTTGTTGTTGCAATGGCGTATAAAAAGGGTTTTCTCTCAACAGTAATTGATACTTTCGCTCTTGCGATTTCTGCGGTTGTATCTTATATGTTTTGTGAACCTGTGGCAGAGGGTGCATATAACCTCTTTGTCCGTAGTTTAGTTGAAACTCGTTTTACAAGAGTGTTGGAAGATATTTCTTCAACATTGAGTGTAACTGATAAAGTTAATGCTATGGTTGAGGGCCTTCCACCAAGTGCAGTTAAGCTTGCAGAGGCTATGGGTGTTAATTTTAACAGCTTAACTCTTTCAATGTCAGGAGGCGGTAATCTTTCTGATGAGGCTTTAATTAACCTTGCAGTAGAAAAAATCGGTCATCCGATTATGATAAATGTTACGGAAGTTGTTACTTTTATTGCAATGTTTATCATTATTACAATCGCATTAAAATTCCTTGTAAGCATATTTAAGAAAGTAAACGATATTCCGCTTTTAGGTAAATTAAATGCAGGTCTTGGCGGTGTGATCGGTGTTATAAAAGCTGCGGCAATCATTTTCGTTGCTTGCACTGCTTTCTACTTTATCGCAGGTATGTCAGGTGCCCAGCCTGTTATTGAAGCGATTAACAATTCTAAAATCTATGCAGTAATTATTGAAAATAATCCCATTATTGATTTAATAGGTTAAGAGGTGGCTTGAAATGAAAGATTTATTTAAAGGTTGTTGGACAATCCCGAACTTACTCAGTGTTATAAGAATTCTTCTTATACCTGTTTTTGCAGTCTTGTTTTATAGAGAAGAATATGGTTGGGCAATTTTAACTCTTGTTCTTTCAGGTCTTTCTGACTTCTTTGACGGTAAAATTGCTCGTAAATTCAATCAAATCAGTGCATTGGGAAAAATGCTTGACCCTGTTGCTGATAAATTAACGCAGGTAACACTTGCTGTGCTTTTATTTGTTTCTTTTAACAATGCACAGGATGCAACATTAAAAGCATTCAGCTGGGTTTTCCTTGTATTCATTGTTAAAGAAATTGTTATGGTTCTTGGTGGTGCGGTTATGCTTGCTTGCGGTATCCGTCCCGGTGCAGCTGAAATATATGGTAAGGTTGCAACATTCGCTTTCTATGCAATAATGATTTTGGTTATTGCCTTTGGTCCCGAGGTTGGCGTTTTCAGAACAGTATTCACTCTTCCCAATATTCTTATGATGATACTTGTTATTATTTCGGCAATACTAACTCTTGTAGCTTTCGCAAGCTATATTCCCGGAACATTCCGTCAGTTTAAGGAACGTTTTTCCAAAAAATAATTTTTTAACCAAACACTAATTATACTATTCCCAGGAGAATTAAATGAATAATAAAATGATATGCAGTAAATGCAAAAAACGTCCTGCAGTTATTTTTGTTTCCCGCGTTGACGGTGATAAAACAACTCAGGAGGGTTATTGCATAAAATGTGCAACCGAGCTTAATATCGGTCCGATAAAACAGATGATGCAGAGTATGGGTATCACTGAAGATGATATTGAAGCTGTCAGCGAGCAGTTTGGCGATATGATGGAAAATATGGATGATTTCCAGCTTGGTGGCGCAGGAACTATGCCTTTTATGCAGAATTTCCTTAATAATAATCCTATTGATAATAATGCTTCACCTGCCGAAGAACAGGTTGAAGAAGAGGAAGAAGAAAAGGACGATAAAAAAGGCAAGAAGAAAAAGAATAAACATAGAACTAAAAGAAAATTCCTGAATTCTTATTGTACAGACCTTACTGCAAGAGCAAGAGAAGGTAAAATAGACAGAATTATCGGCAGAGAAACAGAGATTTACAGAGTTACTCAAATTCTTTGCAGAAGAACAAAAAATAACCCCTGCCTTATTGGTGAACCCGGTGTTGGTAAAACCGCTATTGCAGAGGGTCTTGCTCTTAAAATTGCAGCAGGTGATGTTCCTGCAAGAATTGCAGATAAAGAAATCCACCTTCTTGATTTAACATCTCTTGTTGCAGGTACTCAGTTCCGTGGTCAGTTTGAAAGCAGAATTAAAGGTCTTGTTGATGAGGTTAAGGAAGAGGGAAATATAATCCTCTTTATTGACGAGGTTCATAACCTGGTTGGTACAGGTGATGCAGAGGGTTCAATGAACGCGGCAAATATTCTTAAACCCGCTCTTTCCAGAGGTCAGATTCAGGTTATCGGTGCAACAACCTTTAATGAATACAGAAAGCATATTGAAAAGGACGCAGCTCTTGAAAGACGTTTTCAGCCTGTTAAGGTAGAAGAACCCTCAGTTGAAGAGTGCTATAAAATGCTTGTTGGAATCAAGGAATATTACGAGGATTTCCATAAGGTTAAAATTTCAGATGCACTTGTTTACAGAGCAGTTCACCTTTCTGAAAGATATATTAATGATAGATTTTTGCCTGATAAGGCAATTGACCTTCTTGATGAGGCTTGTACCTGTGCAAATCTCCGTAATGTTGCCATAAGCGATTATCAGAAGCTTATGACAAAAATCGAAGATTTGAACGAGCGTCAGGAAGAGCTTCTTGATGTAACCGCAGAGGAAGGCCCTGATTACGAAGCAATTTCTAACCTTAAGGCAGAGAAGCTTGCCCTTGAAAAAGAAGCTGCGCAGGTTAAAATCAAAGCCGACGATAATGATGTTACCGAAGAGGATATTGCAAGAGTTATCAATCTCTGGACAGGTATACCAACATCAAAAATCATCGAGAATGATATGAGAAAGCTTTCAGGTCTTGAAAGCAAACTCAAACAGAGGATTATCGGTCAGGATGAAGCGATTGAGGTTCTTGCCGCTGCTATCAGAAGAAGCAGAGTTCAGATTTCTGCAGTAAGAAAGCCGGCATCCTTTATTTTCGTTGGTCCAACAGGTGTTGGTAAAACAGAGCTTGTTAAACAGCTTGCAAATGAGCTTTTTGAAACTCCTGAAACTCTCATTCGTCTTGATATGTCCGAGTTTATGGAGAAGCACAGCGTTTCTCGTCTTATCGGTTCACCTCCCGGTTATGTTGGCTATGATGAAGCAGGTCAGCTTACTGAAAAGGTAAGAAGAAAACCCTATTCGGTTGTTCTTTTCGATGAAATTGAAAAAGCTCATCCCGATGTTCTTAACATTCTTCTTCAGATTCTTGATGAGGGCAAAACAAACGATGCTCAGGGCAGAACAGTAAGCTTTGAAAATACTGTAATTATTATGACCTCCAACGCAGGTAGTCATATCAGCGAAAATGCTCTCGGCTTTAATCGTGATAAAAATCAGGCTTCAAAAGATAAAACTATGAAAGCCTTGAAAGAATTCTTACGTCCTGAATTTTTGGGCAGAGTTGATGAAATTGTTACCTTCAACACTCTCGGAAAAGAAGAACTTGTTAAGATTGCAGAGGTTCTTTTGGGCGAACTTAAGTCACCCCTTAAAGATAAAGGTATCGACCTTGTTGTTGGGGAGGGTGTATATGAAATTATCGCTGACTTGTCCGAAGATGGCGGAAGAGGAGCCCGTGATATAAGAAGAACAATAAGAAAAGAGGTTGAAGATAAAATCGCTAATATTCTTATTGATAATGCAGGTGCACTGGTGAATGTTATTACGGTTAACGCAGTTGACGGCAAAATTTCAGTTGATTTCAAATCATAAAATATAAATAAAATACCGACAGAGCGATACCCTTGTTCTGTCGGTTTTTTAAAACAATAGGTAGTGTATGAAAAAGGTAGTAGTAGGTATCATCGCCCATGTTGACGCAGGTAAAACAACTCTTGCAGAAACATTACTTTATAAATCGGGCAAAATAAGAAAATTAGGTCGTGTTGATAATGGTGATACGGCTTTGGATACCCATGCCCTTGAACGCGAAAGAGGTATAACAATTTTCGCAGGTCAGTCGGTATTTAATATTGGTGATTTGGAAATTAATCTTCTTGATACACCCGGTCATGTTGACTTTTCTGCAGAGACAGAAAGAATGCTTAAAATTTTAGATTACGCAATTCTTGTTATCAGCGGAACGGATGGTGTTCAGGCTCACACAAGAACCTTATGGAAGCTTCTTTGCGCATATAATATTCCAACATTTATTTTTGTTACTAAAATGGATTATGCAAGGCTTTCGAAAGAAGAGCTTATTGCAGATTTAAAAGAACTTTGCTCCGATAATTGCGTTGATTTTTCAAATGATAATTCTGATGATTTTTTTGAGAATGTTTCAATGTGCGATGAAGATGCGTTAGAGACATATTTAGAAAACGGATTAATAGAAGAATATAAAATTAAAGAACTTATTAAAATCCGTAAATGTACCCCTTGTTATTTTGGCTCAGGCTTAAAAGGGGATGGGGTTGATGAATTTGCCTGCGGTCTCCGGAAATATATTTCTGTTCCCGATTACTCCGATGAATTTGGTGCAAAGGTCTATAAAATAACTCACGATTCTAAAGGTGAAAGAATAACTCATATTAAAGTTACGGGCGGTTCTTTAAAAGTCAAAGATACCATAGCAATCAATGATAAAAATGAGAAAGTAAACAATATAAGAGTTTATTCGGGTGAAAAATTCACAACAATTGAAGAAGCCGAAAGTGGCGGTATATATGCTCTTACAGGCCTTAATTCAGTTAATACAGGTGATGGCTTAGGTTTTGAAAAATCCTTTGGAAAAGCTTTTTTAGAACCTGTTATGAACTATAGAATTGTTTTGCCAAAGGATTGTGACCCTAAAACATTTTTTCCGAAGCTTAAAGAACTTGAAGCAGAAGACCCACAGCTACATATAACCTGGAATACGTATTTACAAGAAATTTATGTTTCATTGATGGGTGATGTGCAAACAGAAATTCTTAAAAGCATTATAGCAACTCGTTTTAATGTTGAGGTGCAAATTGATAGCGGTAAGGTGCTTTATAAGGAAACAATTGAGAGTAAAGTTGAAGGCGTTGGTCATTATGAACCTTTAAGGCATTATGCAGAGGTTCATTTGATTTTAGAACCTTTGCCAAGAGGAAGTGGAATTCAATTCTTTTCAAAATGCAGTGAAGACTCATTAAGCCGAAACTGGCAGAATTTGATTATGGGTCATTTGTCCGAAAAAGAACATTTAGGTGTTCTTACAGGCTCGCCTATAACAGATATTAAAATAACTCTTGCTGCAGGTAGAGCCCATTTAAAGCATACAGAGGGCGGAGATTTCAGACAGTCAACATACAGAGCGGTAAGGCAAGGTCTTATGCAGGCAAAATCCATTCTTTTAGAACCCTATTACAGCTTTCGCCTTGAAGTTCCAACTGAGCAAATCGGCAGAGCAATCAATGATATAAGAATGAAAAATGGCACAATTGATTCTCCCGAGGATTTAAACGGTATCAGTATCTTAACAGGTAAAGCTCCTGTTACAACATTGAACGGCTATGCTTCAGAGGTAGCTGCATATACAAGTGGTAAAGGTCGTTTGTTCCTTGAAGTCTGCGGTTATGATGTTTGCCATAATGCAGAAGAAATAATTGAAAATTCAAATTATTCTCCCGAAAGTGATTTGGAGAATACACCTGATTCGGTTTTCTGCGCTCATGGTGCAGGCTTCAATGTGAAATGGGATAAAGTTTTTGAATATATGCACATTGATTCTTGTCTTGAACAAGAAAAAACTCCGTATGAGGTTAATCTTAATAAAAGAAATTTCCATATTGATGATAAAGAGCTTGAAGCTATAATGACCCGTGAATTCGGTGAAGATAAGCATCCCTTTTACAGATATAGCCATAATAAAACACCTGCAAAGCCTGTTAATGCGGAATATAATACTGAAATCCGTAAGAAATATGTTATTGTTGATGGTTATAATGTGATTTTTGCATGGGACGAGTTAAAAGAAATAGCAAACGATAACTTGGGTGCAGCTCGTGACAAGCTTTTAGATATTCTTTGTAATTATTCTGCTTTCACAAAAAGTGAGACAATTGTTGTTTTTGACGCTTATAAGGTATCAGGAAATAATGGAGAAAGGTTTAATTATAACAATATTCATGTTGTTTATACCAAAGAACGTGAGCTTGGAGATAACTACATTGAAAAGCTTATAAGTGACATCGGCAAGAATGATAATGTTCGTGTTGTGACTTCTGATAATCTTATTCAGTTATCTGCTGTTCGTTTCGGTGTGCTTCGCGTGTCTGCTCAGGATTTTAAAAGAGAAGTTGATGCAGTTGAAAAGAATATTGATGATTTGCTTTTCAAAATAAATAAACCCCGACCGCAAAAGGTAGGGGAGTTGGTAGAATTCTTGTTAGAAAACTGATAGAAATAAGGTGATTAAATGAAATGCCCTAATTGTAACAAAGAAATAGGCAGGTTAGAGCTTGCACCTGATTGTAAACATTGTGGTGTTAACATTTTCTATGCTCAGCAAGAAGCACTTCTTACAGAAGATGCTAAAAGGTGTGAGTTGGAATATGCAACCTTTCATATTTTAACTGCTAAACTAAAAAATGCTTTTATCGGCGGTAAAATCCAGATAATGAGAATTGTTGCAATGGTTTTAGCTATTGGTGCGATATTTGTACCATTTGCAACTGTTGAGGCAAGCTTCGGTTTGTTTTCTGCTAAGTTCAGTTTTGGTGCATTTGGAATTTATCAGGCTTTTACCGACGGAACATTAAATGCTGTTTTGAGTTTAAGTACCTATACACCTGAAGTAACAATTTCACTTCTTATATTGTTAGCTTTAATAGTTTTGATTTTTCTTAGCGGTCTTGGTGTATTTATTACTCTTGTTCTTTCTTTTATCAATATTCAGAAAGCTGCCAAAAAAGCGCAGATATTATCGGTTATCGGCATAGTTTTTTCTGCAATTTCACTTGTATTAAGTTTTTCTCTACCAAAAATAGTTTCTGACATATCTTTTATCAATGCAAAGCTTGGCATAGGTTCAATTGCTTGTATAGCAGTTCTAACATTTATATTTGTTTTAAATAAACTTATTGTCACAAAAAACATTCAACCGGATATAAAAGAAATCGATTTACAGAGAGTAGCAATCAGAAAACAGATTAAAAATGGTGAATTAACTTATGCTGATTTACCGTTGCCTGTTTTAGAATCCGAGGAAGAAAAAGAAAAAAGGCTTAAAGAAAAAGAGGAAAAGGATAAACTTGTCCAATCTGCAAAGGGGGAGGGCAAATAAAATGAATAATAAAATAAAACAATTTATTGTATTTGGTGTTTGCTCTGTTGTTGCTCTTGCTCTTTGTCTGGGTGTGCTTGTTGTAACGGTTAATAATTCAGATAGCGAAACAAATGCAACTGAAAACAAAAGGATAATCAGTAAAACAGAGCTTAATTCATCAGAAGATACTTTGGTTGAGTATATTAATAAGCTTGTTTTCGAAACAAATGATAGATTTGTTAAAACAAAAACCTATACCGATGTTTCTGTCAGTGGTATAAAAGTCTTGAATTCTTCTGAGAAGCAAGATAAAGATGAAGCTTTGCTCAATTTCGCAAAAGATAGAATGCTTTCTGCTATTGATAGCTACTACGCAGAAGATTTTGAAGGTTCTTTTGAAAAAGATAACAGCAAAAAGCTCACTCTTATACTCAATGAAAAAGCATTGAAGAATGCGGTTTTTTCAATTGGTCAGGTGGATGAAAACGGGGAAAGCGTTTTTGACGATGAGGGAAATTTGGTTGATAATGAATATTATTATTTAATCTATAATGTTGATTTTGAAAACCAAGCTTTCAACAAAAAAATCTCTAAAATGTTTTCGGTTGAAGATGATATATCCGCAAAAGAAAAATTTATTGAAGCGGTTAAAGATAATTGCAGAATTGATAACTTCAGCGCAAAACCTGATAGTTTTATTATAAAAGCAAAGGTTAATCGAACAAATGATGAAATACAATATATAAATGTAATAAGAAAGTATGCAATTACATTTGATGCAAAATTTATAAATGATGCAGAGCTTTTTGGTGAAAAAGAGATCACGCTTATCTATTCCGTAACCGATACTTATGAATATTCTTATGCCGGTATTTCTTTTGTCGAAGATGAAATTACACTCGGTTTCGATGAAGAACAGATGCTTAATGTAGTTGCTGTAATTGATAATGATAGTGAATATACTGTTGAATTTTCATCTTCTGATGAAAATATTGTATCGGTTGACGAAATGGGCTATGTTAAAGCTTTAAAGAATAGTGATGTACCCGTAACAATAACAGTTAAACTCAGTTACCTCGGAGAAACATTTACAGATGTTTGTGTCGTAAATGTTTCGGAAGAATAAGGAGGTGCTTTTATGAGTGATAAAGAGATAATAAATATCGGCAAAACTGCCGAGAAGGAAAACGTAAGATATTACGAAGGGTTTAATTATGTTGGTGTTCGTGAAACTGTTGCATACCTTTTAAATGACTGGTCCAACTCTTTCAATATTAACTCTTTTACTGAAAGATATATATGGGATGTTGTTAATATTGACTTCGGAGTAAGTGCGGTAATGAACCTTGTTACTGCAGCTTGGGATATAGTAAATGATACATTTATTTCTGTTATTGTTGACGGAACAAGAACACGAATAGGTAAATTCAGACCATATCTTGTTGGTATGCAGTTGCCGTTAACGATTATCAGTATTTTTACTTGGTTACTTCCGTTGTTCTTCCCGAACACTGCAGGAACTCATTTACCAAAACTGATTTATTACTACATATTTGCAGTTATAAATGAAACTGCAGGTACATTTACAAATGTTGCAAAAAGCGGTTATATGTCAACCATAACGCCTAACCCAAATGAACGAATACGGCTGATTACCCTTGCAGAGCTTTTAACAGGCTACATGGGGGAGGATTTGCCACGTTATATAATGGGTGTGCTCATAGACCTTGTTAATAACAAGATAGTTAAATGGAAGTTAAGTTCAGTGTTTATGGTAATGGGCGGAGGAACCGCATTGGTTTCTTCACTTTGCACATTCTGGTTCTTCCTGCAATCCAAAGAAAGAGTTCCTCAATCAATTGAGAAGCCAAGTGTAAAGCAGGGAATGAAAGCAATTGTTTCTAACTATCCTGTATTACTTATGTGCTTATCAGAGTTCCTGGGTAACTTCTCAATCAGTAAAAGTGAAACAAATTACTTTATTGATGTTTTAGGCAGTTATTCTCTTATTACATTACTAAATATACCGTCATCAATGAATGGTAGTATCAGTTATGCTTTTGTTGGTCCTTTAAGAAAACGCTTTTCATCAAAGTCATTATGGATTTTCAATGATATATATAACAGTGCAATAACAACAGCAGTTTTCCTTTTTGGTATGACAAAGAAGAAGACTATGTTTAAAAAGACTGTTCCCATGTGCATAGCATTTGGTTTGAAGGAATGGTTTATAAAATGGTCCTGGGGTATTTCAAAGGTTATTAACGCAGACCTGTGGAATGAAGCAATGGACTATTGTGAATGGAAAAACGGTTATCGAATGGAAGCCACAACAGGCGTTGCAAAAGGTTTGATTTTAAAAATTCAAAGCGCTCTGTTAGGTTCTGTTACAAGTCTGATAATGAAGAGGATAGGTTACGTTCAAGGCCTTGAAATCGGAACACAGAACGATAAAACAAAGTTCTGGGAGTTTGCTCTTTGTACCATAGTTCCTACAGTAACGGGTATATTAAGAATAGTTCCCAAATTCCTTTGGCCCATATCTAAACAAAAAAGAGAATGGATGTACTCTGAGCTTGCAGAAAAAAGACAGCAAAGTGTTATGGAATATTCCCGAGATATAAATAATTAAAAATCGCCCCTCGGTTTAAACCCGAGGGGCGAAATATATTATGCAGATTAATTTAATTAAACTCTAACGATTTCTGTGCTGAGATCTTTAAGAGCGTCCATAAGAGCGGAGGCTACATTTTTACCGAGAGAAATAAGCTCGTGGTAGTGGTTAACAGGGTCGCCCATTGTAAAGTCGTTATCAGGAACAACATAACCAATAGCATCGTTCATAAGACCAAAGCATTTAACATCGGAACCAAAGATGGCAGCAGCTGTTGATGATTTAAATTCTGTTGCTGTAACTGAATATGCAGCATTTAATGAAGCGCCACCAACTACAAGGTCCTGACAGATTTCACCGGGAAGGAATACAGTTTTAAACTGGTTACCAATTTCCATGTAACCAATTTCTGTAATTGTAGCATATGTACCGTCATCTTTTGTTATAACAACATAGTTAGCAAGATTAAGTTTACCTACTGTTTCAATAAGGTGGCTGGAAATCGGAATTTCAACTTGTCTGATAAGAATGTTAAGGAAAGGTTCAACGGTTTTTTCTTCAGGTATTACATCGTTACCGGCATCATCTTTATTCCATTCTTCGTACCAAATTGTGTAACCTTCTTCATCGCCGTATTCAGCGATTTCTTCTGCACAGTTGAGCATAGGATCTGCTACAACTTCTTCTTTTGTTTTTGTAAGTGAAAGAGCCATTCTTGCGAGCTCAAAGCCATATCTCTGAGATTCTTCAACTCTCTGTTCTGTAGGAACACCATCACCGGTAACGCTTCTTGACATATAGATACCTGCTATAGCACCCTGGAAGAACATAAAGTTATAACCGGCATCTTCAAGAAATTTACCACAATAGAAGATATAGTCACCGCTGATTTCACGACCGGAGTTGGATTCAGTGGGGAGACCTGCAACGTCGGGATGTGCTGCAATGTTGAGCATCATTGTGGGTGTTTCGTCAGTGTTTTCAGGAGTGAAAATGAAACGAGAAATATCAGTCATAGCAATTGCGTTTTCACCTGTATAAACAGTATTGCCTTCTGCATCAATTTCATAAATCATCTCGCCGGATGAAGGCCGGTTTTTATTGTTGAAATATTCCTGGCCAAGATCTTTTTCAGTGTAGGTGAGTACACCTGGTTGTAAATCTTTGTACGCGTCAATAAGCGTATCTGCAACCTTATCTTTAAGGAAAGCCATATATGCAGGATTTGTACCCTGAATAAGCTCTTCTTCGGCACCTGTGCCGTTAACTATACCGTTGTGAGCAAGTTTGTAAAGAAGTTTAGTCCAAAGACCTTCAGTGTCGATACAGCTATGTGTATGTGTAGAAGAAACGTTGATTGCAACAATGTCGCTGATGCCGTTTGCTTCTGCATATTCTGCTACGATTGCACGGATATCTTTAATATCAGCATTTGTAATACCGATACAGTCAATTGTTGCGAATAGTGCAGTGCCGTTATCTGTGCCATCATTTATAGCAATACAACGAACTTTCATGTCATCTTTGCCGATACCGGGGATTTCAGCGATACCTTCAACTACGTTTGAAAAACCGTTTTCAATAGCGATGTAACCACCGATGTAGTATGTACCATTACTGTAATCATTGGGGATAAGACTTGCATTTTTATAGCCTAAATTCCATTTTGCATCTCTTCTTGCTGAAGACTGGAATTCAGTTCCTGTGCCTTCGTAGAAGTTTTCTGCAGCTTTTTCTTCAGCTGTTTCTCGGTCTACAAAACCAGGACCATCATTGAAGAGGCCTGAGAACAGCTTGAGTATGAAGTTTAAAAGTGATTCAACAATGTCTGAAAAAATAACACCAATAGGGTCATTACTATTGCCACTTATGATTGGATAAACGCTTGTGGCACTCGCTGTTACCGCACTGAAAGATGCAAAAGCAAGAGTCAGCGAAAGAATAACAGCAATGATTTTTGTTAATCTGCTTTTTTTCATGGTTTTAATCTCCTTTTATATTGCCCAATATTTGACAATATTATTTGTTTATATATTTTATAATATATTATGTGAATTTGCAACTATCAATATTGCTAAATTAGTTATGTTTTTTTTATCGCTTTTAACAAAATTTGTGTTTTTATTAATATATAAAAAACTTAATTTCAATTCTTATTGACTTTTGGTTATTTTTTGTGTAAAATGATTAAGAATTAATAGGTATCAAGGGGGATACTCGGATGAAAACTTTAGAAAATAACGGCAGACTTAAAAAAGTTATTGCTTTGCTGCTTGTTACAACAATGGTTGTAGGAATTCTTTCAAGTGCAGCTGTTAAGCTCGTTGCTTCAACCTACTATATGCAAACAAAGCGTAAATTAAAAACAAATATTCCTGTTGTTGATCAGTTTATTGACAATGTTGTTAATGATGGCAATGTTGCTGGTCCTGATACTACTGCTCCTACAGTAACCGCTCCTGCGACAACAGAAGCTCCAACAACTCAGGCACCCTCCACAGAAACTCCAACAACAGAGCCCGAAAGCACAGAAGCACCTTCTTCTGATGCAACCACAACAACCACAGCGCCTGCAGGTGATGGTGGTTCTAGCGGTGGAGGCATTGGTGATATCTTAGGTATGGTAACCGGTCTTCTGGGTGGAATTGATATAGGTGGTCTTATTGGCGGTTTAGGCGATATTGACATAGGTGGTTTGCTCGGCGGACTTGGTGGCGACACCGGTGAGGATACAACAGAATCAACCGAATCTACCACAGAATCAAAAGAATCCATCAAACAGAAGAAAGACATTCTTTCAAAGTATAATGCAGTTGTTAAATATGCTAAGAGCGTAGGTAAACCCTCTTTCACAAAGGTTACATACAGAACTCTTGATAAAAACTATGATGCAATTCTTATGTGCAACCTTCAGTCTGCTAACCCCGAATACTTTATCTCTAAAGAAAATGCAGAAGCAAGCCCCATTGTTGTTCCTGCAAACACTGATACATCCGAATTCCTCATTAATAACGAAAAATATGCAAGTATGCTTGCAACAGATGATGCTGCAGATGCAATTGAATCTGCAACAATTGTTAAGCTTGAAGATGGTTCACAGAAAATCACTATTACTTTACGTGAAGAATCAGATCCCGCAGTAACTGCACCTGATGCAAAAGAAGCAGCAAGCTTTACAAGTGCAATGTTCCCTGTAATCACAGGTGAAGAGTTTGGTAATATGGTAAGCAATGGTCTTAGTATAACATCTCTTACTTCATCAAATGTCACTTATAAAAACTGTACAGTTGAACTTATCTATAATCCCGTTACAAGCAGAATTGTTTCCATTAAACAGACAACAAGCTATGTTGGTTCTGTTGAAGGTCAGCTTCTTATTGCTCCTATCGGCTCTAAAGGTACTGTGACAGAAATTTCTGAATACAGAGATTTTGATTATGGTCTTATTTAATAAATAAAATATGTTTTTCAGGAAGAACAGGTTTCGTGACTTGTTCTTCCTTTTTTACTTGATAAATGTATATTGATGTGCTATAATTTTATATTGATAAATTATAACCAAGGAGATAATTATGACAAGACGAGAAGCTAGAGAACAAGCATTTATTGTTTTATTTGAAAAAATTTTTGATAGTGATGCAACTATTTCTGAAATTGTTGCAACTGCAAAGGAAGCAGAGCTTATTAAAATTAACAGTTTTGCTGAAAATATACTTAATACAGTTGAAGAGCATTTTTCTGAAATAGATGAAATTATTGGAGCAAATTCTCAGGATTGGACACTTGCAAGATTACCAAAGGTTTCTCTTGCAATTCTTCGCCTTGCAGTAGCAGAGATAAAATATATTGATGATGTTCCTAATGGTGTTGCAGTTAACGAAGCTGTTGAGCTAGCCAAAAAATACGGAACAATCGAAGATGCTTCATTCATAAACGGAATCCTTGGAACAATTGCAAAAGCATAATATGAGCGGATTTTTAGGGTTTGATACCAGCAACTATACAACATCAGTTGCTATCTATAACAATGGTGATGTTTTTCAGAATAAGCGACTTTTACCTGTAAAAGATGGCGAACGGGGAATTCGTCAGAGTGATGCTGTATTTCACCATACCAAAGCCTATGCAGAGCTTTTAGAAGGTGTTTTGGCATCGTTTTCAGGTGAAATTAAAGCAGTTGGAGCATCTGTTACTCCAACAACCCGGGAAGGCTCTTATATGCCTTGCTTTTTAGTTGGTGAAAATGCCGCGAAAACTGTTTCAAGTGCTTTAAATGTGCCGTTTTACAGCTTTTCTCATCAACAAGGGCATATTGCCGCAGCCTTGTATTCTGCTAAAAGAACTGATTTATTAGATAAACGTTTTTTAGCTTTCCATATTTCGGGTGGTACAACGGATTTGGTTCTTTGTGAACCCGATAATGAGAAAATTATCAATATAACACCAATTTCAAGTTCTAGTGATTTAAAGGCAGGTCAGGCTGTTGACAGAATTGGTGTTAAAATGGGAATACCTTTTCCTGCAGGAATAGGGCTTGAAAAATTAGCCGAAAAATCAGAAAAGATTTATAAAAATAAAATAAAACTGAATGGTGGCTTTTGTTCTCTTTCAGGTCTTGAAAATAAATGCTTAAAAATGCTCGAAACCGGAGAAACAAAAGAAGATACTGCAAAGTTTCTGTTATGTTATATAGCAGATACAATTTCAGCTATGACTGAATATGCCCTCGGAAAATTCGGAGATTTACCCATTGTTTTTGCAGGTGGAGTAATGTCAGATAAAATAATTAGAGATATAATAGCCCATCGTTTTGATGCTTCTTTTGCAGAACCCGAATTTTCTTGTGATAATGCGGTTGGAATAGCCTTTTTAACATCATTAATCTAGAGTGGGTAAAGCATATCCGAACCAGCCTTAAACGGCGATGTTTCGGTACTTTTGCCCGATTTGCCTTTGAAAGGCGCCAGCCTATCTGCAGTCAAATACGACCAAAATTCCTCGAAACCTCATCCGTTTAAGGTCGGAGAATTTTGTGATTAAGTATTTTTCGCTCAGATGAGGCAAAAACGCAGCTAATCCTGACGGATTGGCGAGTATTTTAACGAAATATGAGTGGAAAAGACTATCCCAAAATCTGGTCCGGATACGCTTTACCCACTCTAAACGGAGTAAGCTATGATTACACCCTCACCAACTGTTTACAGTGTTTCACAATTGAATAGTTATGTAAAGGGTGTTCTCGATAGAGATGAAAACCTTGCCCATATATTTGTAACAGGGGAGATTTCTAACTATAAAGCCCATTACAGCGGTCATTTGTATATGACAATTAAAGATGAAACTGCTTCAATAAAAGCAGTTATGTTTGCAGGTAACGCTTCTAAATTGCGCTTTAAACCTGAAAACGGAATGAAAATTCTTGCTTTCGGAACTGTTTCTCTTTTTCCCCGTGACGGTTCATTTCAGCTCTATATAAACGATATGCAACCCGATGGGGTAGGCGCATTGAATATTGCGTTCGAGCAATTAAAAAAGAAACTGGAGGCGGAAGGTCTTTTCAGTCAGGAGCATAAAAAGCCACTACCGAAATTTCCTGAAAAAATAGGTGTTGTTACCTCTTCGACCGGTGCAGCAGTTCAGGATGTTTTCAATGTTTTAAAGCGCAGATTTCCTGTTGCAGAGGTCATTTTAAGACCTTGTCAGGTTCAGGGTGATGGTGCGGCTGAGGATATAGCTGAAGCTATCGGTGAATTTAATAAATCGAAATGTGCAGACGTACTAATTGTTGGCCGTGGTGGCGGTTCAATTGAAGATTTATGGGCATTTAATGAAGAAATAGTGGCAAGAGCTGTTTTTGCTTCTGAAATACCTGTTATTTCTGCCGTAGGTCATGAAACTGATTATACAATTTGCGATTTTGTTGCGGATTTAAGAGCACCAACACCATCTGCAGCGGCAGAGTGTGCTGTACCTGATATTTTTGAACTGAAATCAAATCTTGTTTCTTTAAAACAACATATTTTTTCTTTAACAAGAAACAGAGTGAATTTTGAGAAAACAAAACTCTGTTCTCTGGAAAAAACACTTTCTTTGCGTGACCCTGTTACTAACATAAATGAGCAAAGAAAAGAATTAGTTTATCTTACAGAAAAATTAACTACTTTAACAAATTCTGTATTAGATAGTAATAAATCAAAAATTTCTGCTCTGGCAGGTAAGCTTGATGTGTTAAGTCCTTTGAGCGTTATTTCAAGAGGTTATGCCCTTGTTGAAAAAGACTATAAACCTGTTACAAAGGTAAAGGATTTACAAAAAGACGATGTAATTTCAATTAAACTTTCTGACGGACAAATTAAAGCTGTGGTGAAATGAATTATGGAACACAATTACGAAAAATCATTAAAAAGATTAGAAGAGATTGTTGCAGTTTTGGAAGAGGGTGGACAACCTTTGGAAAAAACACTGGAGCTTTTCAGTGAAGGTACAGCTCTTCTTAATTCTTGCGCAAAATATCTTGATAATGCGGAGCAGAAGATAATAACACTTATGAATGGTGAGAAAAATGCAGAGTAAAATTGAATTTTTCGGCAAACTCTTTGAAGAAAATCTTTATGAGTATTTCAAAGAGTATCTGCCCCAATATAAATTAATTTTCGAGTCTATGGAATATAGCGTGAAAAATGGCGGTAAAAGAGTAAGACCGCTTCTTACATTACTTTTCTGCGATGCTTGTGGGGGTGATGTGAATTCTGCATTACCATTTGCACAGGCGGTTGAATTTATTCATACTTATTCTTTAATTCACGATGATTTACCTTGTATGGATGATGATGACTACCGTCGAGGTAAACCCTCAAATCATAAGGTCTATGGCGAAGCGTTCGCCCTTCTGGCAGGTGACGGTCTTCTTACTGCCGCATTTGAAAGAATTTCTCAAGGTTGTTTTGAGGGTCTTTATGATAGCGAAACTGCCATAAGCGGTGTTTCTGCACTTTCTTCTCTTGCAGGTAGCAGGGGAATGATTGGCGGTCAGGTGGTTGATTTGCTTAATGAAAATAATCCTGATGCTGATTTTGAAACCTTGCAATTAATGGATTCATTGAAAACAGGCGCGTTAATTGAAGCTGCATGTGTTTTGGGGTGTATTGCTGCAGGTGCAGATGAGGAGCAGTTTAATGCCGCAAGAACTTTTGCACAGAGTATCGGACTTGCTTTTCAGATTAAAGATGATATTCTTGATGTTACAAGCTCCCTTGAAAAACTCGGTAAGCTTACTGGTAGCGACAGTCAGAACGGTAAATCAACCTATGTAACTCTTATGGGAGTTGAAAAGTGTCAGGCACTTGTTGAAAAGCTTACAGAAGAGGCTTTGAATTCACTTGAAGAATTTGAAAATAACAAAACACTAAAAAAATATGCAGAATATTTAGCACACAGAGAGAATTGATTTAATGGAACATAAATTGCTTTCTAAAATTAAATCCCCACAAGATTTGAAAAAATTGGATGAAAAACAGCTTCCTTTGCTTGCAGAGGAGGTCAGAGATACTATTATCTCAACTGTTTCGCATAATGGCGGTCACCTTGCTTCAAATTTAGGTGTGGTTGAACTTACTATTGCTCTCCATAAGGTATTTAATTCCCCGAATGATAAAATTATATGGGACGTTGGTCATCAGGTTTATACTCATAAACTTTTCACAGGTAGATATGAAGAGTTTTCAACTCTTCGTCAGTCGGGTGGTATTTCAGGCTTTTCAAGACCCGATGAAAGTGAGCATGACATTGTTTTCAGCGGTCATAGCAGTGTGTCTGTTTCAACTGCTTTAGGTATTGCATCTGCCAATGAAATCAATGGTAAAAAAGACTATGCTATTGCAGTTTTGGGTGATGGTGCTCTTACCGGCGGACTTATTTATGAAGCACTTAACAATGCCGGTCATATGCAGGATACAAGGCTTATTATCATTTTGAATGATAACGGAATGTCTATTTCCAAAAACGTGGGTCATCTTGCAAAAAGACTTGCAGTTATGCGTTCTCGTTCAGGATATTTTAAATTAAAAGCCGCAACAGAAAGAGCTGTTTCAAAGCTTCCTTTTGTTGGGCACACTCTTGCAAAAAAACTGTTCAGATTAAAAACTGATTTAAAGAATATGCTTTATGAAAGTAATTTCTTTGAGGATTTAGGTATCAGATATATGGGGCCTATTGACGGTCATAATATCAGTCAGCTTTGCAATGCTCTTGAAGGTGCAAAGCTTATAAATGCACCTGTTTTGGTTCACGTAAACACGGTTAAAGGAAAAGGTTATAAACCCGCTGAAGAAAGACCCTCTGAATTTCATGGTGTTGCTCCTTTTGATAGCGAAAGCGGAAACCTTACGGTGTCTTCTGATAATTTTTCTGAAAAATTCGGTGAGTTTTTATATAACCAGGCGCCAAAGGATAAAAGAATTTGCGCTATAACTGCCGCAATGTCTTTGGGAACAGGATTAAAAAAATTTTCGGAAGAATATCCCGACAGAGTTTTTGATGTGGGAATTGCCGAGGAGCACGCAATACCATTTGCTTTAGGTCTTTCTAAAAACGGAATGTTACCTGTTTTTGTTGTTTATTCAACCTTTTTACAGCGTTGCTATGACCAGCTTATGCACGACTGCGCATTGCAGAATACAAAAATGGTAATTGCCGTTGACAGAGCGGGTATTGTTGGCGACGATGGAGAAACTCATAACGGAATTTATGACACTGCGTTTTTTAATGGTATTCCCAATATAACTGTTTATTCACCAAGCTACTATTGTGAGCTTAACAACGCGCTTGTTAATTCTCTTTATCATAGTAACGGACCTTGTGTTATCAGATATCCGAGAGGTGCTCAACCTCCGATGCCGGAAAACTATGAATGTAGCGGTAAAGCATTTGATGTTTTTGGCGATGAGGATGCGGACATTGTTCTTGTTACTTACGGCAGAATTTTTGCTCATTGCTATGAAGCCTTTAATCGCTTGAAAAACGATGGCTTGAAAGTTAGAATAATCAAACTTAATATTATTGTTCCCGTGCCATCGGAAAGCATTGATTGCATCAGAAATGCAAAGAATGTGTTTTTCTTTGAAGAGGGTATTAAAAGCGGTGGGGTTGGTGAAAGCTTCGCAACTTTAATGCTTGAAAAAGATGTTAAATCAAAGTTTTCTCTGACAGCTTTCCCTGATTGCTTTGTAAAACAAGGAAAGCTCAATAGTATCTTAAAACAGTATTCACTTGACAGTGACGGAATGTATAATGTTGTTACAACGGAGTTAAATAAATGAGTGATAAAAAAAGACTTGATATAGTGCTTTTTGAACAAGGATTTGCAGAAAGCCGTGAAAAAGCAAAAGCACTTATTATGTCAGGTATTGTTTATGTTAACGACCAAAAAGAAATTAAAGCAGGTCGTGATATTAAAAGTGATGATAAAATTGAAGTAAGGGGTAGCACTCTTAAGTATGTCAGCCGTGGGGGATTAAAGCTTGAAAAAGCAATGGAAAGCTTTCCTATTGATCTTAACGGCAAACTTTGTATGGATATTGGTGCTTCAACAGGCGGTTTTACTGACTGTATGCTTCAGAACGGTGCATTTAAGGTATATTCCATCGATGTTGGTTATGGTCAGCTTGCCTGGAAACTTCGTAGTGACGAAAGGGTTGTGAACCTGGAAAGAACAAATTTCCGCTATGTTACCCATGAACAGATACCCGAAGATATTGATTTCGCGTCTGTTGATGTTTCGTTTATATCATTAAAACTGATTTTACCTGTAATGTATAATCTTCTTAAAGAGAACGGTGAAGCGGTTTGTTTAATAAAGCCACAATTTGAAGCAGGAAGAGAGAATGTTGGTAAAAAGGGTGTTGTCCGCGACCCTGCAATTCACGAAAATGTTATTAAAACAATTTCAGAATTTGCCAATTCTCAGAGCTTTAAGGTTTTAGGTCTTGAACATTCTCCTGTTAAAGGCCCTGAAGGTAATATCGAATATCTTATGTATTTAAGAAAATGCAATGAACCGCAAAATTCCGAAGAGGTTATTGCTACCGCGGGAGAGCTGGTCGAGCGTTCTCATAAAGTTTTAGATAAATAAGTTTTTAGTGTTTGGGTGGTATTATGAAATTTTTTATAATTCCCAATATGACAAGAGAAAATGCAAACTCTGTTACAAATTCATTAGTAAAAGAAATTTTTGCTCTTGGTTGTCAGGTTATGATGGATAAAGCTCTTGAAGAGGTTTTTGGTGGGTTTACGGATATTGTTTTTGGTGAGCAAAAATTTCTTTTAAGTTCTTGCGATATAGTTGTTTCTGTCGGCGGAGACGGCTCTTTTATAACTGCCGCAAAGGTTGCAACTGATAACAATAAACCGGTCTTGTGTATTAATGCAGGTAAACTAGCTTATCTTGCTTGCCTTGAAAGTGATGAGCTTGAGCTTATTTCTAAGGTTGCAAAAGGGGAGTATATAACAGAAAAAAGAATGATGCTTTCTGTTTCAATTCTTGACAAAACCAATAGAATAATATATCATTCAAATTGCATAAATGATGCAGTTGTTTCAAGAAGCGGTGTTATAAGAATTATGAAGCTTTCCGTTTCTTGCAATGGTGCACCGCTTATTAACTATATGGCAGATGGCGCAATTGTTTCAACGCCAACCGGTTCAACTGCTTATTCACTTTCGGCAGGCGGTCCTGTTATTGACCCTTGTGTTGAAAGTATATTGTTAACTCCTGTTTGTGCTCACAGTGTTTTCTCGCGTTCAGTTGTTCTTGGTGGAAGTTCGGAGCTCGAAATAACTCACGATAACAGTGGTGAGGCAATACTTTCTTGTGACGGTCAAAGCGCTGTAGTAATACCTGAAGGAGCAGTTGTTACTGTTAAAAAATCAGAAAAATGCGCATCATTCATTAAAATAAAGAGCGATACATTTATTGATGTTTTAAATAAAAAAATATCGGGGTAGGATGAGGATTTATGAAAAAGAGAAGACATAAGCTTATACTTGATTTAATCGAACAGTATGATATCGGAACTCAGGAAGAGCTTTTAGCTCTTTTGAGAGATAAGGGCTATGATGTAACTCAGGCAACAGTTTCAAGAGATGTTAAGGAATTGCGCCTTTTGAAAACTCTTGGTGCTAACGGAGTGTATAAATATACAGTTGAGAATACAAAAAACACAGGTTATTCAGGTATGTTTGATGCTCTTTTCCAGAGCGCTATGACAAAGGTTGACTATGCAGGTAATATCTGTGTTATAAAATGCTCACCCGGTCTTGCAGGTGCTGCATGTGCCACTATTGATTCAATGAATGTTCACGAGGTTGTTGGCACAATTGCAGGTGATGATACTATCTTTATGCTCTGCCGTACTTCTGATGAAGCAAGAGGTGTTGCAGAAGCACTTAACAGAATGATTGGCAGGTAAAACTTTATGCTTTCCGTTTTAAAGATTGAAAACATAGCTATAATTGAAAGCGCCGAGATTGAATTTTCAAGGGGCTTTAATGTGTTGAGCGGTGAAACGGGAGCAGGTAAATCTATAATATTAGACTCTATTAACGCAGTGCTTGGTTTCAGAACCTCCCGTGAGCTTATAAGAACGGGAGCAAGTGAAGCCAGAGTAACTGCGTTGTTTTCGTCTGTAAGCGAAAATGTTGAAAAGAAACTCCTGGAACTTTCTTTACCCCTAACTCCCGATAAAACATTGCTTGTTTCAAGGGTAATCAGTCCCGATAAAAATATCTGCAAAGTAAATAATGCTTTAACAAATGTTTCTGCATTGCGTGAAATCGGTGCGGAGCTTATTTCTATTCACGGTCAGCAGGACAACAGAGAGCTTTTAAATAACGAAACCCATATTTCATATATTGACTCAATTGGTAATTTAACAACTGTTGTAGAGGATTACAGAGCCCTTTATAACGAGCTTTTAAGTTTGAAATCGCAAATCAAAAAGCTTTCGGGTAATAAAGAAGAAAAAGCAAGACGAATTGATATTCTTTCTTATCAGATTGATGAGCTTGAAAAGGCAGAAATTAACCCGGGTGAATGGGAAGCTTTAAAAAATAGGAGAACGGAGCTTCAGAATTTTGAAAGAATTCAGGAAAGTCTATCTGCAACCTATGATGCACTTTCAGGTGGCGATTCATATAAAGGTGCAGTTGAAATGGTTTCGGGTGCTTTCAGAGAGCTTTCTTCAATCGGCAAATTTTCAAATGAAATACAAGCTATTTCCGAAAAATTAGGAGATTTATATTACGAGCTTTCTGATGTTGCTGATACCGTCCGTGACAGTATTTCGGGAGATGGATATAACCCACTTGAACTTGAAGAAATTGAAAACCGATTAGATTTACTTTATAAATTGAGCAAAAAATATGGTGAAACCGAAGATGAAATGCTTGAATTCCTTGAAAACGCTAAGAAAGAATTAAGCGAAATTTCACTTTCTGATGAAGTTCTTGATGAACTTAAAATAGAATATTCAGAAAAGCTTGTTGAAACTCAAAAGCTTGCAAAAACTCTTTCTGATAAAAGGAAAAAAGAAGCGGAAATTTTCTGCGAAAAGGTATGCGATGAGCTTCGTTTTCTTGATATGCCAAGTGTTCAGTTTCTTGTGGATTTCGAGGAGGTTGACCTTTGCGAGAACGGTATTGATAGCGTAGAATTTCTTATTTCTGCCAATGTGGGCGAAATACCGAAGCCAATTGCTAAAATTGCAAGTGGCGGTGAGCTTTCAAGAATTATGTTGGCTCTTAAAACGGTTCTTGCTGATAAGGACAAAATCCCCACAATGATTTTCGATGAAATTGATGCAGGTGTAAGCGGTAGGGCAGCACTTAAAGTTGCCTCAAAGCTAAAAACTGTTTCTGATGGTAAGCAGGTTCTTTGTGTTACCCATCTTGCTCAGTTAATGTCTTATGCAGATAGCCATTATCTTATAGAAAAAGCTGTTCGTGACGGAAAAACCTATACAGGTGTTACTCTGCTTGATTTAGAAGGCAGAAAAAGAGAAATAGCAAGAATTACAAGCGGTGGCGAAATTACACAAACCCAGCTTGATAATGCTCTGGAAATGATAAATAGTGCGAAGGAGTAAGATGTACTTATGAAATTTGGTGTTTGCAGGGGTCTTGATGACTTCGAAAGTATAAAAATTGCCTCCGAAATCGGTGTTGATTATTACGAGTGCGGGTTTGGTAGCCTTGCAAATTATGATGATGAAAAATTCAATAAATGCAAAAATTTTTTGAACGAAAATAACTTGACTTGCCTTGTTGCAAACGGCTTTTTACCCGGTGAATTAAATGTTGTTGGCGATAGTATTAATTATGATGCCTTGTCAGAATATCTTGATAAAGGCTTTGAAAGGGCAGAACTTCTGGGCGTTAAAAAGATTGTTTTCGGTTCAGGCAGAGCAAGAAGCTTTTCTGAAGGGTATTCTTTAGAAAAAGCAAGAGAACAGCTTGCATTTTTTTTAAGCGAATATGTCGCACCAAGAGCCGAAAAAGCAGGTTGTATAATTGTTATGGAACCCTTGAGATTTGGTGAAACATCAATGGTTCACACGGTTTTAGACGGTATAGAAATCGCTCGTATGAGCGGGAAGAAAAATGTGGCAGGTCTTGCAGACCTCTATCACGTTTATGGTAATAATGATAGTATTGAGGGTATAGGTGATTTTGAAGGCGAGCTTTTGCATTCTCATATTGCAGAGCCTGAAAAACGCGTTTACCCATCAACGAAAGATAGCAATGAGATTATCAGTGTTTATAAAAAATTTTTTAATGCACTCAAAAAAGCAGGGTGTGAAACCTGTTCAATAGAAGCTCATACTGATGACTTTAAAAACGATATTGCAGATGCACTTGCAATTCTTAAAACTTTGATATAAAATGGATTTACAGACATTTTAAAACTGAAAGGATGTTAAATATGGGAAAAATTGTTGTAATGGACCATCCGCTTATTCAGCATAAGCTTTCCATTCTCAGAGATGTTAATACAGGTTCTAAAGAGTTCCGCGCTCTTATTTCTGAAATAGCTAACCTTATCTGCTATGAGGCTACCAGAGATTTACCCCTTGAAGATGTTGAGGTTGAAACTCCTATCTGCAAAATGATGGGTAAAACTCTTGCAGGTAAAAAGGTTGCAATTGTTCCCATTTTGAGAGCAGGTCTTGGAATGGTTGACGGTATGCTTGCTCTTGTTCCTTCCGCAAAGGTTGGTCACATTGGTCTTTACAGAGACCCTGAAACAGTTCAGCCCGTTGAATATTACTGCAAGCTTCCTGCAGATATTGAGCAGAGAGATGTTTTTGTTGTTGACCCAATGCTTGCAACAGGTGGTTCTGCAATTGATGCAATAACTCAGATTAAAAAACGTGGTGCAAAGCATATCAAATTCCTTGGTATTATTGGTGCTCCCGAAGGACTTGATGCTCTTGCAAAAGCTCATCCTGATGTTGATATTTTTCTTGCTTCTCTCGATGAAAAGCTTAATGACCATTGCTATATTGTTCCCGGTCTTGGCGATGCAGGCGACCGTATTTTCGGTACAAAATAAATTAAACTCTAAAATATGTAAAAAACACATTTGGAAAAAGCTCCAAATGTGTTTTTTCTTATTCAACTTTGTCGTCGATAATATCATTTCTGGACTCAACCATTTCATTTTCTCTGAAGAGAAGAGAAATGCACCAGATACCTGCAAGAGCAACAAGTACGTAAACAATTCTTGAAAGAATAGCCGCCTGACCGCCGAAAAGCCACGCAACAAGGTCAAATTTAAAAAGACCAACGCTACCCCAGTTAAGCGCACCGATTGTTACAAGAATCAAAGCAATTCTGTCTAACATAAATAAATCTCCTTTCTGCAATTGTTTCAAAAATATTATTTGCATAAAAAAATGATTTATAAAAATATTTTTAATTTTTAAAAAATCTGTTTCAGTACCATTTATTGTATTTTGAAATTTGCAATTTACATCTGAAATATGTTATTATATGTTTAACTAAACTCAGGTGGTGAATTATGTTACATTTATTAAAGGGCAGGGCAGGAAGCGGCAAAACTGCAAAAATGCGTGAAATTATTTCTCAGATGGCTGAAAAGGGCGGTAGCAGACCTTTGCTTCTTGTTCCTGAGCAGTTTTCTTTTGAAACTGAAAGAATAATGTTAGAGCTTCTCGGACCCAAGTATTTAAAAAATATAGATATATTCAGCTTTCCGAGAATGGCATTTTCTGAATTGCAGAAAAGAGGTTTAGCAAATCTCAAAACTGCAGATAACGGCATTAAAGCCGCAATTATGAGCGAAGCTCTTATGCAGTTAGATGGAAAGCTTAAAATTTTCTCAAATGTAAGGCATAATTCAACTGCTCTTTCACCACTTGTTGATTTCTGCAAGGAGCTTAAATATTGCTGTATTGACAGTGATAGTTTAAACGAAAAGCTTGAAAATTCAACTAATTCATTTTTGAAAAATAAGTTAACAGAATTAGATTTAATCAGAAATACTTATGAAGCGCTTTTAACTCAGAGTTATTTTGATGATGCAGACGCTGTAAGCGTGTTTACTGAAACTGCGCTTGAAAGCGGTTATTTTAAAAATAAAACCTTGTTTCTTGATGGATTCAGGGATTTTTCAAAACAGGAATTAGAATGTCTTAAATTGGCTCTTTCTCAATGTGATGATGTTTATATTACTGTTTGTGTTGATAAAAAGGTCGGAAAATTTTCATCTCTTTACTATATGAAGGAGTTTGAAAACAGACTTCGAACAGTTGCAGCTAAAACCAACACTGCCGTTGATGAAATTTATTGTGAGCAAAATAAAAATGCTTTTGCACCTGATATTTCAAAGCTTGAAAAATCACTTTTCGCAACAGAAAAAATTGAAAAAATAAATTATAACGGCGATATTATTGTTGCAAAATGCTCCGATAGTGAAAATGAAGCACTTTTTGTTGCAACAACAATTAAAAAGCTTCTTAAATCAGGGAAATACAGATGCCGTGATATTGCGGTAATCGAGCGTACCAACGGCACTTATAAAAAAAGTGTTATTGATGCGCTAAAACGTTTGTCCATTCCTGTTTTTGATGATAGTAGACAACCTCTTGCTACTGAAACTTTATTCATAAACATTTGCTCCGCTCTTGAATGTGTTTCAAAGGGCATTACAACTCAAAATCTTATGAGTTACCTTAAAACAGGTCTTACAGGTCTTTCGGTTTCTGAAATTTCAAAGCTTGAAAAATATGCTCTTATCTGGGATTTGAAGTCATCAGGTTGGCAAAAGGATTTTACAATGCACCCTGATGGATTTGGTGAGGAATTAGATGAAAAAGCTCAAAAGAGATTGGATGAGCTTAATTCAATTCGCAAAAAAGCAGTTTTACCGCTTTTAAAATTGAAAAATGATTGTGAAGATGCAGATGGTAAGAGAATTGCAACTGCCGTTTATGAGTTTATTATTAACTCAAAAATTAAAGAAAATCTGTTTAAATTAACAGTTGAATTGGATGATGGTGGTTTCTCGGTTGAAGCAAACCGTCAGGAATATTCCTGGAATGTTTTAATGCATATTCTTGATACAATGGCTCTAATAACAGAGGGTAAATTCTATCCTTTAAAGCGTTGGTATGAACTGTTTATGATACTCGTTTCTTCAGGCGATATGGGTGAAATTCCGCAGGGTCTTGATGAGGTTACGGTTGGTTGCGCAGACAGAATTCGCCTTGAAAAAACAAAGGTTGTTTTTCTTGTTGGTGTTAATAAGGATGAATTTCCGCTTGTTAATGTTTCAAGCGGTATATTAACCGATGCTGACAGAGTTTTATTGACAAATCTCGGTATTGAGGTTCGTCCGCCTTTTGAAGATACAGTTGATGAAGAGCGTTTTATTGCTTATTGTGCAATTACTGCTGCTTCCGAAAAGCTTTATATGACTTATAAATGCAATGATGGTGAGGGTGGCGCACTTTTTAAATCTGAAATTATAACAACTGTTGAAAAAGCATTTGATAATTTTAACTTTGTTGTTACATCTGAATTACCTGCAGAATATTTCATAGAAAGTGAAGAAAGTGCATTCTCTGCATATTCTAAAAACTATCTTTATAGTAATGAAATCAAATCAACCTTAAAGGCATATTTTAAAGATAAAAAAGAATATGAGGGGAAAATTGATGCTCTTGAAATTTTAAGCGGTAACGAGCCATTTGGTTTTAAGGATAGTGAAAATTCTAAAAAGCTTTTTGGTGAGGATGTATATATTTCCGCAAGTAAGGTTGAAAGCTTTTATAATTGCCCATTTGCTTATTTTATGCGCTATGGTCTTGGTGCAGAGCCTTTAAAGGAAGCAACACTTGACCCGGCGCAAAGCGGTACAATAATCCATCTTGTTATGGAAGAAATACTGAAAAAATACCCTCAGGCAAAATTTATTGATACACCCGATGATGAATTGCGAGAAGCAGTTTCATCGGTTTTAAAAGCATACCTTGAAGAGAAAATGGGTGGCGTTGAAGAAAAAAGCGAAAGGTTTATGAAGCTTTTTTACCGCCTTGTTGATATTTCAATGTCTGTTATTGAACGCTTAAAGGTTGAATTCGGGGTAGGGGAATTTGCGCCCTGTGACTTTGAATTGCGAATTGGCGGTAACGATATTCCCGCTTATGAATTACCTTTAGATGAGGGCATGGTTCGTGTTACAGGCTCAATTGACCGAGTTGATTTGATGGAAAAGGACGGAATAAAATATATTCGCGTTGTGGACTATAAAACTGGTCAGAAAGAGTTTAAATTATCGGAGCTTTTTGACGGACTTAATATTCAGATGGTTCTCTATCTTATGGCACTGGAGAAAAACGGTAAGAAATATTATGGTGAAATTATACCCTCAGGTGTATTGTATCTTCCCTCAAGAATTGGTCTTAAAAATTATCTCGGTGATAGAAATCCCGATGATACAACTATTGAAAATCAAAAGAGAAAAAGCGGTAAATTATCAGGTATGATTTTAGATAGTCCAGTTGTGTTTAACGGAATGGGTGTTGACACTTATCCCGATTATTTCCCCGCAAGCTTTAATGCAAAAGGCGGTGCAAAGGGAAACTATTATTCATTACCCCAGTTCCATTCTCTTTCCCGACTTATTGATGATAAAATTGTTTCAATGGGTAACGCTTTGCATAATGGTGAAATACCTGCTATGCCCATTGGTGAAAGCGATAAAAAGGACGGCAAAATGTGCGAATATTGTTCCTATCGTTCTGTTTGCGCAAGAGAGGGTGGAGAAGCTTTTAATAAAATTACCAAACTTACCCACTTAAAAGCCCTTGAAAGATTGGACGGTGAAGAACATGAGTAGAAATTGGACAGATAATCAGAAAAAGGCTATTGAAGCGAGAAATATGCAGATTTTAGTTTCTGCCGCCGCAGGTTCAGGTAAAACCTCAGTTCTCACCGAAAGAGTTAAAAGAATACTCTGCGATACTGAAAATCCTTGTGGAGTTTCCGAAATACTTGTTGTTACTTTTACACGTGCCGCAGCAAATGAAATGCGCGACAGAATTTATAAAGCTCTTGGTGAAGAAATCGAAAATAATAACGAAAACAGCGATTATCTTCGCCGTCAGATGACTCTTTTACCAACTGCAGATATTTGTACTATGGACTCATTCTGCGCAAAGCTTGTCAGAGAAAATTTCCATCTTGCCGATGTTGGTGCTGATTTCAAAATTCTTGATGAAAAAGACGAAAAAGAATTAATGAAATATGCAGTAAAAGATGTTGTTGATGCTCTTTATGAAGAAAATGACGCTGATTTTTTCGCTTTAAGTGAAATGTTCCTCAGTGAGCGCGATGATGTAAAGCTTGAAGAGGTTATTGAAAATCTTTATACATTTTCCCGAGCTTATCCGTCACCAAGCTTGTGGCTTGATGAAATAACCGAAAAATTCTCACCGGAAAAAGACCCTCTTTCAACAGGTTGGGTGGATTTCTGTTCAAAATATCTCTTGATGTTTGCAGATTTTTATTATCACAGACTGCGCAGATGTGTAGCTCTTATTGAAGAGGATTCGGGCAATACATCAAATTATACCGACCGTTTTAATATGAGCGCAGAAAACCTCAGAATTCTCAAAGAGCTTTTAGAGAAAAAGGAATGGGATTCTGCAATAAATCATTTAAGAAATGGTATCGCAGTTAAGCCTCGTCTTAAAGGAAAAAATGATATTGATGAAGAAGTTAAAGCAGTAACCGAAAAGGTTTTCGGTAGCTTTGAGGATAATTTAAAATCTATTAATAACCATACATTGCCTTTGCTTTCAGAACATAAAGAGGATTGCGAAACTCTTTACCCAATAGTCAAAAAGCTTTGTGAAGCGGTAAAAAGGCTCACAAAAGCTCTTGATGAAATGAAAAAAGAGAGAAATTCCTATGGCTTTGATGATGTTCTTCATAAGGCAATTGATTTACTTGCTGATTTTTCATCCGTTGAACCGAAAAAAACACCTCTTGCAGAGGAATTGACAGCTAAATATAAAGAAATTCTTATTGACGAATATCAGGACACTAATAAAGCACAGAATACTATTTTTGAAATAATTTCAAGAGATAAAACCAACCTTTATACAGTTGGTGATGTTAAACAGAGTATTTATGGCTTCCGTCTTGCAAGTCCAGATTTATTTATGGATTTAAAAGATGCCCTTTCCGATTATGACGGTGATAAAAAACCCTCACAGATTATTCTTGAAAATAATTTCCGTAGCAGAGAGGGTATAACAAAATCTGTTAATGCCGTTTTCTCAAACATTATGTCAAAGGAAATGGGCGAAATAGATTATAACGAAAAAGAGTATCTTAATTACAGTGCAAAATATTCCGAAAAAGCAACACCCGATTTAGAGATTGTTTGCGTTAATGCAGATAAAAAGGATGAGTTTGCACCAACCGAGCCTGAAACAGTTGCTAAATATATTAAAAGCATTGTAAAATCCGGAGCGACTGTCAAGGATGAGAGTGGTGAAAGGAAGATCCGTTTCGGTGATTTCTGTATTCTTTTAAGAAGCGCTAAGGGTAAAATGGGTGCTTACGCAGAAGAGCTTAAAAAGCTTTCAATTCCCGTAACAAGCTCTGCGGACTGCGAAGCCGCATTATCAAAGGAAATTCAGTTTTTAACTTCGCTTGTTAAGGTGGTTAATAACCCGTTAATTGATATTCCGCTCATTTCTGTTTTGATTTCTCCGGTTTTCGGTTTCACTCCCGATGAGCTTTCAAAAATCAGAATGATTGACAAAAAAGCAGATTTCTATGTTTGTCTTTCAAAATATGCAGAAAATAATAAGAAAGCAAAAGCTTTTCTTCAAAAAATTCAGCTTTACCGCAATATTTCCGCAACATATCCCATAGATGAATTTGTGCGATTTATTGTTAATGATACTGCGGTTTCCGATATTTATTATGCCGCTGGTGAGGGGGACATAAGAAACGCCAATATCAAAGGCTTCCTTAAACTTTCTAAAGACTTTTGTGATAGCGGAAGAAAAGGTTTAAGTGATTTTGTCCGTTATATTGATATTGCCGCAGAAAAAGACGGAATGAAAAGCCTTGACAGTGGATTTTTTGACGATAACAGCGTTAAAATTATGTCTATTCACAAGAGCAAAGGTCTTGAATTTCCTTATGTGATTATTGCCGATTGTTCAAAAGGCTTTAACAAACAAGATGCCTATAAGCAAATGGTTCTTTCTAAAGAAACAGGCGTGGGAATGAGAATTCGTAACGATGATTTGTTCACTCGTTACCATTCACTTTCTTCAAACGCAACAGAAAATGCAATTCTTTTCAGTTCTATTTCTGAAGAACTCCGAGTTCTTTATGTTGCTATGACAAGAGCAAAAGAGCATTTAACTTTCTTCATAAATGTTTGCGATAATACTCTTCCCAACAGAATTAAGCTCAATCATTTGATGAAAAATAATCATAACGATAAATTGCACCCCTATGCAGTTTTCAGAGCAGGTTCAATGGCAGAATGGATTTTGTCCTGCTTGTCAAATCATCCTGATGGCGCTATAATAAGAGATATATTCGGTATTCCGTCATATAGCTTTTCGGAAAATGCAGATTTCCGTTTTGATTGCTCATATATTGAAACCCGTGATGATGATTTTACAGTTGAAGAAAATAAAACAACAGAAATACCTGTAAATAAAGAATTGCTTTCTGAAATAAGGAATAATATTGAATATGTTTATCCCTATGATTATTCGGGTATTCTTGCTAAGAGAACCGCATCTTCAACTGAAACAACTCGTAAAAACAGAACTTATTTCGGTACTGCAAAGCCGAGATTTCTTAACGAAAAATTCAGCGGTGCAGATAGGGGAACGGCAGTTCATAAATTCCTTGAGCTTTGCGATTTCAGTTCTGCATATAAGAGTTTTAATGATGAAAAAACGAGGCTTAAAAATGCAAATCTCATAACCGATGAAGAGCTTCAGGTCCTTGATGAAAGTGCGGTTAAAAGCTTTCTCAATAGTGATGTTGGTAGCAGACTTTTAGCTTCCGATGAGGTTCTTAAAGAATATGAATTTGCAATTTTCAAAGACGCAAAAGAGCTTTATGCTGATTTACCCGATACTGCAAAAAATGAGAAAATCGTTGTTCAGGGTAAGCTTGACTGCGCTTTTAAAGAAGCAGATGGCTATGTTCTTATTGACTATAAAACCGATAATATAACTGACGAAAATTATTTTGTTTCAGTTTATAAAAATCAGCTTGAAATTTATGCGGATGCACTTTATCAATGCACAGAAATACCTGTTAAGGAAACATATATTTATTCATTTAAATTAAATAAATTCATTAAAATCTATTGAGTTTAAAGAGGTGTTTTTATGAACAAAAAATATGGTTTAATTGCTATTGGATTGGTTGTTGTTTTGCTTGTTGTAACTCTTATTGTTGCAGGTGTAACAAAGGATGATACAAAAAAAGACCCTGCACCCGTTGTCAGCGATGAAGCAACCTTGCAGGCGCAAGAGGGGAATTATACTCTTAAAATCACAAAGGTTTTAGAGGTTGAACCCAATCCCAAGGAAGAGGAAGCACCCGAAGCAGAATCGGTTGCCATTGTTGTTTATGAATACACAAATGATGATATTGCCCATGGTCTTGTTATAGGCAACACTCATTTCAAAGCCTATGATAGTAAGGGTAAAGAACTGGAGCAGTATCCCCAAAAAGACCTTTTTGAGCCAAGTGATGTTGGTACATCAGGCACCTTTACCGCAAGCGTTGCCTTTGCTCTTAATAACGATGATGCCTATTTGAAAATAGAATATTATAAAGACATCTCCGCTAAAAAGCCTGATGTTGTTTTTGAGCAGGAATGGTAAAATGAATGTGGAATGCGGACTTCGGAATGTGGAATTATAATAGCATAGCTGACCCGGAGACCAATCAGGAGAAGACCAATCAGAGACCAATCAGGGGAGACCAATCAGAGACCAATCAGGAGACGGTTCTATGATTGAGCCGTAATCCCTTGTATATCAAGGTTTTTCAGCATTTTTTAATTTAAAATCAGGGGCGGTTTTTTGGATATAACAACCCAATCACAGAACCGTCCCCTGATTTTTCAATGTACAATCATCTAGGAATATATAATCAAGGAGACATGTCTTCCACTTATTTTGATGCGTTGTATCCAGGATAGGTTTTTAGAAAGGGATGAAAATTAATGAAAAAAATAAAGATATTTGCTTTATTTTTGAGTATTTTTTTAGTTGTATGCGGTGTTTTTAGTGTTTGTATATACCATAACGCTCAACGAGAAATAGAACAATTAAATTTATGCTATGAGCATATAACAGAAACTGTTCAATATGGCTTTGATAAAAAACAGGCTTCGGATAACAAAATGCTTTTTAAAGAAGTTTTAGAAAATGGTATTTCTGAATATGAATTTAAAAAAAGCAAATTTTACAACAGTAATATAACTTTTTCTGAAACAAGTGCTTGGTATTGCCCTGAAAATAGGAGTGATTTGAATGCTGCACATTGTAGAGATTTGGTTCTTGCTATGTATCTAAGTTGTGTTTTGGCAACAGAACCCGAACAACTCACTAATGAGTTTGAGTTGTTAAAAGATGGTATATGGCAACTAGATCCCAAACCCGAGTTTATGCATTTGATAGCAACTAAATATAATTCTTCTAAAGAAGATATTGATTTTCTAGTTAATTCTATTATAGAATTTTCTCTAACTCTTGAACATCCTTTGGATGAATATCACACAAGGGCTTTTGTATATACCTTTGTAAATGATTATAATGAAATCCATAAAAGCAATGAATATGTCTTAAAAAACGAGGAGACTTTCATAAAAGAAAATATTGAAATATCTAAAGAAATCGCTGAAGAGGATTTCGCTACAATTTGGGTTGGGTATGGAAAAGTAATTCGATTAGAAAGTCAATAAGACGAAACAATCAGGGGACGGTTCTATGATTGAACCGTAATCCCTTGTGTATCAAGGTTTTTCAGCATTTTTTAATTTAAAATCAGGGGCGGTTTTTTGGATAAAACAACCCAATCACAGAACCGTCCCCTGATTTTTCATGACGAGTTAGGTCAGTTGACAAGGGAAAATCTTGCAGGCAAAAAAACAAGTGTATGGAATTATGATGAATTAGGTAATATAACCTCAAAATCTGAATACGCTTATACAACTGTTGCGGATTTGAAGAACGAAACAGTTAACAAGACTGTAAAATACTATTATCCTGATGATGAAATTACTTATCAGGATAGTACGAAAACAACTAAAACTTATTCCAGTTGGAACAATATTCTTGTTGCGGTTGACCTTGATGGTAGCAATGATGTTGCTAATAATGAAATAATTGAATATGACCAAATTGGTAACCCTACCTCATATTTAGGTGCAACTCTTAAATGGAACGGCAGGCAGTTAACAAGCTATACTAAAGGCAATAATGCAATAAGCTATAAATATGATGCTGACGGTTTAAGAACAACTAAAACCGTTAATGGCGTAACATCAAAATATTTCTATGTTAACGGTCAGCTTCATTATGAAGAGCGCAGTAACGGAACAAAGCTTTATTTCTTCTATGACAGTAACGGTTATCTGACAGGGCTTGAGTATAACAATACTATGTATTACCCTGCAACAAACCGTCGCGGCGATGTTGTTGCGATTTACAACAAAACAGGTAATTGTATTGTAAGGTATGAATATGATGCTTGGGGTAATGTGATTGCTGTTGTAGATGATTCAGGCATCAACCTTGCAGAAATCAACCCCATTCGTTATCGTGGGTATTATTACGATACTGAAACCAAGTTATATTATCTTCAGAGTAGATATTATAATCCTGAAATTGGTAGGTTTTTGAATAGTGACAGTATTAGTGATAGTGGTGCCGGTGTTTTAGGTTATAATACTTTCATTTATTGTGCTAATAATCCGGTTAATGCAACTGATCCGAGTGGGCATTCACTTTTGGCAACTTTAGCGGTAAAATTTGCTGTTGGTGCTATAGTAAATGGTGCCGTTGATCTTGGGATACAGTTAGTGAAAAACGGTGGCGATTTTTCTAAAGTTGATTGGGGAAGAACTTTGAAAAGTGCTGTAGTAGGTGGGGCTACAAGTTTAATTTCTTTTGGAATTTCTTCTTGTGTTGCTAAAATTAGTAATGTTGCTGTTTCTACCACAGTTGATATTTTAAGTAATGGTGTTACAAATGTGATACAAGAAACTGGTACCAAATTACTAAATGGAGAGTCTATGACAGTAGTAGATGCTGGAAAGAGTTTTGCTCAAGGTCTTCTGATAGGTTCGTTGTCAACTGGCTTTGGAGAAGTAGCAAAAAAGATCAATTTGAGGTCTTTCAACAAAATGTCAGGCTTTGATCAAAGAATGACATTACGAACTGTAAATAATGGTAAAAATGTTACAAACAAAATGATGGCAAATGGTAACTATATAGATAAATATATAAGTCGTTATGATGATTCTGTAGGTGCTGTTTGTGAGTTTTCTGTTTCATTTTTTTCAGGTTTGTCAGATTAAGGTGATAAATCATGAATAATTTAAAAAATCTCAAAAAAAACATTGCTTCTTTTTTAATAATAACTTGGTTTTTTTTACTCATTAGTCTTTGGATTTTATCGTTTTACGAAGGATCTATACAAACCGATTCTTCGTATTTACTGGGAGACTTAAAAGTCCTTTTATGTGGTGTGTTTTTATTCCCGCCATTTATGGTTTATAGTATTTTTCTTTGTATTGATTTGTACCAGATAAATAAAGATTTAAAATCTCTGTGTATAAATAAGACGACTATTACTATAACTAAAGTCTCTAATAGACAAACCTTTTTAATGTTTAATGGTACTACAGACAAAAGATTGGATTATCAAACAGAAACTTATATACGTGTGTGGGGTCATACATTGGATAAAAAGAAGTTGAAAATAATAATTTTTCCTGATGTGTTTGATTCTAAGGCTAATATATGTGGAAGAAGATACGAGGTAGAGTATTATCAAAACTCTAAAATTGCAACGAAAATGACTCGAATTAAGAACCAATGACCAATCAGGGGACGGTTCGAAACCACGACAAGACAGGGGACGGTTCTGTGATTGAGCCGTAATCCCTTGTGTATCAAGGTTTTTCAGCATTTTTTAATTTAAAATCAGGGGCGGTTTTTTATGCCGAAAATCGTCAATCACAGAACCGTCCCCTGATTTTCAGTAGAAAGGACAAGCCGTAAGAACGCAAGACCAATCAAGACCAATCAGGGGACGGTTCTATGATTGAGCCGTAATCCCTTGTGTATCAAGGTTTTTCAGCATTTTTTAATTTAAAATCAGGGGCGGTTTTTTGGATAAAACAACCCAATCACAGAACCGTCCCCTGATTTTTCAAAAATGCGAGGGAACCAAGGTTACAAGGATTCAAAAGGGAATTTTTGGAATGTTGATAAGCTTCATAAAGATCATTATGATGTAACAAATAAAAATGGACAAAAAATTAAAGAAGTTGATTTTTCAGGTATTCAAATATGGCCTGATGGTCCTAAAAATAAAAATAAAGGATGATTTTTATGAATGAATATATAAACAAACCATGTAGTGAGTTGTGTTCATTTATCGATATAGAAACACTAAAATTCAAATCAGACTATTATTTACTATCATTTAATGATACAAAAAATCTTGTTCGCTATAGATATAATATGTCTGTTAAACAATACAATATATTCCAAAAATATGAAGAATCTTTATTTAAACAATTTTTAGAATTGATAAATGTTAAAGAAGATAATCCAATTTTTATTTTTTCTTATGAATCTATATGGAATGTTTGTGAATTGGGTCGCTATTCAAACATTTATATAAAAAATGGTGTTATAAAAACAGACGAAATAAAGAATATTGAGTTAGTGTTCAAAAAAGCATTACAATATAAAGCATTCCCTGTATTTTATAATGACTCATTAAAAATTGCGATTATTCCAACAGACCATCTTGATTTATTTATTGGGATTAATGATAGGCGTGCACTAAGCAATTTTTCAATTAATAAAAAAATCTTTTCTTTTGTGAAGCAAGAGGAGACCAATCAGGGGAAGACCAATCAGGGGACGGTTCTATGATTGAACCGTAATCCCTTGTGTATCAAAGTTTTTAAGCATTTTTTAATTTAAAATCAGGGGTAGAAAAAATGGAATGTATTAAAATTCGTTAGAAATTTAATACATTCCAATTATCTTTTATTCAATATTACTCTTGAATGCCGTATCTGTAGGATATTTTCCTCTATGATTTCTGTATTTTTCTGCACCTGATTCGAATATTATATATTGACCTTTTTCGCCTTGGGTGATGCCCTCTGCCATCGGAGGAGCAATTATTGTTCCTTTCAATAAATCCGAGCTGCAAGCAAGAAGGTCAATTTCTGTTTCTTCAACCTTATATGTTCCGATTCTTTCTGTTAAAAGAACATCGTCATAAACGTATATTTTTGAGTTGTTTTTTCTGCCATAGCTTGTTGAAAAGATGATTTTACCGCTAAGGGTGAAGCTCATACCCTGAACCTGCTCAGGAATTGCTAAAAGATAATCGGGGATATAACCAGTGGTTTCAGAATTGATTTTTTTAACATCAGGAAGACCGTCTTTTAATATGTAACCCTCACAGTAAGCATAGAAGGTTTCACCGCTACCGAGAGTGGTTATTTTCCGTGCGCTTTCTCTGCCCTTATCACTGCTTTCAATGAAATCTCCTGTCCATAAAATGCCATCGTTATAGCAAGCGAATGAACCGAATGTATTTAACTTGAAATTGCTTTCGAACTGAAGAACTTCACCATTTTTCAAGTCTTTCAAACTTTCAATTTCACAGATGTAGCAAGTGCTTTCACTTGTGATATAAATATAATCCTCCGATGCAGTAAGACCGCCTGCGTGACCTGAATAGTCTTTTCCGTCAACATTCTGCAAAGGGAATGCTTTTGTGAATTTACCTGATTTTGCATCAATCAGCATAAGCATTGAGGGGAATAAACCATCTTCATAATAACCGCTTACGGCAAAAGAATTTAATTCAGAGATATAGCAAATTCCCTGGGGGATTATACCCTCAAAAAGACCGGGAATTGTAAAATCAGCTTTGAACTCCTTGAAGAATTTTTTGTAATCTTCAATCTCTTTTATGTCGGTTTCGGTAACAACCGCAGTCTGCGTGATTTTATCTGTTATTACCTTTGTTCTTAAAACCTTCGTGTTACCGCAGGAGCATAAAAGAATGATAGAAATAAATAAAGATACAACTTTAATGATTTTATTTTTCATAATTACCACCGCCTGAAAGTATAACATAAATATGATTAATTGGCAAATTATATTCAAAAAAACATATTTTTACAAAAATAACGGAATTTCACTTTTTACTCTTGATAGATTAATAAATGTGTGCTATAATTCATTGGATTTAAAACAAAACATATGTGTGATGGAGGTCATTGAAGTGAAAACAATCGGTGTACTTACAAGCGGCGGTGACGCACCAGGTATGAACGCTGCCATTCGTGCAGTAGTTAGAACTGCTTGCGAAAGCGGTATGAGAGTTATGGGTATCCGTCGTGGTTATAAAGGTCTTGTTGAGGGCGATATGTATGAAATGAATCTTCGTTCCGTTTCCGATATTATTCATCGTGGCGGTACAATGCTTTATTCCGCTCGTTGCCCCGAATTTGCTGAGTCTGAGGTTCAGGATAAAGCGGTTGAGGTTTGTAAAGAATTCGGTCTTGAAGGTATTGTAACAATCGGTGGCGACGGTACTTTTAAAGGTGCTCGCGCTCTTACTCTTAAAGGTATTCCCTGTATCGGTATTCCCGGTACAATCGATAACGATATTGCATCCTGCGATTATACAATCGGTTATGATACCGCTCTTAACACTGTTATGGCAATGGTTGACCGCATTCGCGATACAACAGAATCTCATGACAGATGCTCTGTTGTTGAAGTAATGGGCAGAAATGCAGGTTATCTTGCTCTTAATGCAGGTCTTGCTATCGGTGCAACTTGCATTCTTATTCCTGAGGTTGATTATGATATTGATTCATATATCATCGAAAGAATGAAACGTACTCAGAAAACAGGCAAAGAACATTTTGTTATTGTTATTGCAGAAGGCGTTAAGGGTATTGATGCTCATTCTCTTGCAAAATATATTGAACAGAAAACAGGTGTTGAAAGCCGTGCAACAATTCTTGGTCACGTTCAGCGCGGTGGTTCACCCTCAGTTCGTGACAGAGTTCTTGCTTCTCAGATGGGTAACTATGCTGTTCAGCTTCTTAAGAATGATATTGGTAACAGAGTTGTTGCTTCCTGTAAAGATAAAATTGTTGACTATGATATTATTGAAGCTCTCAATATGAAGAAAACAATTGACCTTGACCTTTACAGAATTGCAAACGAAATTTCTATCTGATTTTCAAAAAATTACCATTTTGAGCAACCTTGAAAAATCAAGGTTGCTTAATTTTTGTCAATAAATTTTCATTATATTCACCTTGTTTCTACACAAAGTAATTTGTGTAAAGCGAGGTGATTTTTTTGAAAAAAAGTAAAGTCTTTTTATCAATGTTTTCGATATTATTATCTGTAGTTTTAATGTTTTCGGTTTTTTCTTCCGGAATTTTTATAAATGATGCAGCAGCAGATGTGAAGCTTTATAATGTAAGCGGAAAATTGACAGAAATCAAAGATGATTTTCTTAACATATTCAGTGATAATAAAGACGTAAATAAAGAGAAAAGAGAAATTACACAACCATTACCGCAGGTGTATGTTGGGGGTTATCCCATTGGTCTGAAGCTTTATGCAGATGGGGTTGTAATTGTTGGAACAGAAGCGGTTGATACTGAAAACGGACTTGTTAACACAGCAGAAAAAGCAGGTCTTAAAATCGGTGATATAATTAAGAAGGTTAACGGAAAAGAAGTGAAAAGTAATTCGCAAGTATCTGAAATAATTGAAAAAAGTGCAGGACAAGAAATTATTTTTGAGGCTGAACGGAATGAGGAAATATTTGAGGTTTCTTTTAAAGCAGAGTTTTCTAAAAGTGAACAGAAATATAAAGCAGGTATATGGATAAGAGACAGCTCTGCAGGTATCGGAACTGTTACTTTTTGTACAAAGGATGGTGGCTTTGCATCATTAGGTCACGCCGTTTGTGATATTGATACTAAATCAACAATTCCAATATCACAAGGGGAATGCACTGAAGCAAGGCTTACAGGCTTCATCAAAGGGCAGAATGGTTCAGCAGGCGAGTTGTGCGGTTATCTTGATAACAAAAAAACAGGTGTTATTTACAGTAATGATAATCTTGGGGTTTATGGTTGTTTTAATTCATTACCTGAAAACAGGGCTTTGTATGAAATAGCAAGTGTTTCTGAAATTGAAACCGGTGAAGCTGAAATAATTACAACTATTGAGAACGGTATAACGCAGTCGTATTCCGTAGTAATAGAAAAAATTGACGAAAAATCAACCGAGAATAAAAATCTTGTTATAAGAATAACAGACAGAGAATTAATTGAAAAAACGGGAGGCATTATTCAGGGGATGAGCGGTTCTCCCATAATACAAAACGGAAAACTTATTGGCGCGGTCACACATGTATTTCTTAATGATGCCACAGGCGGTTTTGGTATTTTTGCAGAAACGATGCTCAGTAAGCTTGAAAGTGTAGAACGATAATGTCATTTTGCATAAACTATTCGACATTTTTCGACAATTTCGTAATAATTTAAACTTTTTTCCATATTGGAAAAATATCACAAATTGTTTAAACTAACGATATTGCTCGAACCCTCTTGAAATATGAAGATTTTGTGCGTATAATTTAGTCATTATTTAGGAGGTGTTCAAATGGTTGGCAATATACGAGTTTTGTTAACTGATGAAAAGGATGAGGGGACTTCTCAACTTGCTAATGCTTTGCGCAATAGCAGGATGGATGTGAAAATTTGTCAGAAAAACGGAGCGGAGCTTCTTAGTTTAATCGATGAAACTAATCCCGATGTTATTATTATGGATGCTTTTTTGCAACATATTGATGCGGTTGGTGTTGTTTCAAGAATTAATATGAAAGACCCGACAAACAGACCGTTGATTATAGTTTTATCAGGTATTGATAACGCGAATTTTGAAAGAGAAATTTTAAAATGCGGTATTGATTATTATTTTCTTAAACCCATTGATGCACAAATGGTTGCTCAGCGAGTTGTTCAATTAACAAGCTGGAAAGATGTTGGTGTAACAGGTAACTACGAACCACCTCAGGATTTGAATGTTATAATAACAGATATTCTCCATCAAATCGGAGTTCCGGCTCATATCAAGGGCTACAGATATGTTCGCGAAGCAATAAAATTAACTGTCGAAAATCCCGAAATGCTTAATTCAGTTACAAAAATTCTTTATCCGACTGTTGCGAAAAACTTTAAAAGCACCTCATCGAGAGTTGAAAGAGCTATTCGTCACGGTATTGAAACCGCTTGGGACAGAGGAGATGTTGATGTTCTTAATTCCTATTTCGGTTACACTATTCAAAGCCAACGCGGTAAGCCAACCAACTCCGAATTTATTGCAATGATTGCAGATGATATAAGATTAAAAAGACGCGTTTCATAATATTAACAGACTGTCACTTTTTGTGATGGTCTGTTTTTACTTTTGCTATATATTTGATATTATATAATATAAATAAAAATATACTTTAAATTTGAGCATTTAAACACTTTACAAGGAAGTGGGTTTGTTGTAAAATAAAATGGTACAAATAGGATAAAATGCTTATTGCATTGAAAGGGGTTATATTATGAAACCGGTTTACAACAGACTTTTATTAAAATTAAGCGGTGAGGTTCTCGCAGGCGAAGCGGGTCACGGTTTTGATTTTAATGTTATTGAAGATGTTTGCAAGGCTATAAAAGAGGTTACCGATAAAGGTGTTCAGGTTGGTATCGTTGTTGGCGGTGGCAATTTCTGGCGCGGTCGTTCAAGCGGTGCCATGGACAGAACAAGAGCAGACTCCATCGGTATGCTTGCAACTGTTATGAATTCACTTGCTCTTCAGCAAGGCTTCCTTGATATTGGTGTTGAGGCTCGCGTTCAGTCTGCAGTTCAGATTACAGGTGTTGTTGAAACATTTATACGTGATGAAGCAGTAAGGCATCTTGAAAAGGGTAGAGTTGTTATTTTTGCAGGAGGAACAGGAAATCCTTTCTTCTCAACAGATTCAGGGGCGGCATTAAGAGCTGCTCAGATTAATGCAGATGTTCTCTTAAAAGCAACTAATGTTGACGGCATTTATGACAAAGACCCCAATAAGTTCGATGATGCAGTTAAGTTTGATAAAATCACTCATAACGAGCTTCTTGAAAGGCATCTTGCAGTTATGGATACAGCAGCTGCTGCTATCTGTCAGGAAAACAACATTCCCATTCTTGTTTTCAATCTTAACGATACATCTAACATTCTTAAAGCAGTTTGCGGTGAAAATGCAGGTACTGTTGTTACAAATGAATAAATAATTTTTAAATTTATATATAATTTTTCGGAGGTATTCTTTATGGAATCAGTATTCAATTTAGCAAATGAAAAAATGGAAAAATCAATCAACTCTCTCAAATATGAGTATAATTCAATCAGAGCAGGCAGAGCTAATGCCGCAGTTCTTGATAGAATTTCTGTTGATTACTACGGTTCTCCAACACCTATCAACCAGATGGCAGCAATTTCTGTTCCCGAACCTCGTGTTCTTGCTATTCAGCCTTGGGATATGTCTGCATTAAGCCTTATCGAAAAAGCAATTCTTGCTTCCGATATTGGTATCAATCCCTCTAACGATGGCAGAATTATCCGTCTTGTTTTCCCTGCTCTTACAGAGGAAAGAAGAAAACAGCTTTCTAAAGATGTTTCTAAATACGGTGAAGAAGCAAAGGTTGCTGTTCGTCAGATCAGACGTGATTGCATCGAAAAAATCAAAACAATGAAGAAGAATTCAGAAATTACTGAAGATGACCAGAAATATGGTGAAGATAAGCTTCAGAAAATTACTGATGAATTTGTTAAGAAAATTGATGAAATCGCAGATGCAAAAACAAAAGAGATAATGGAAATCTAAATTATGGAAAAAAACATTCCCAAATTTGATGTTTTGCCCCAGCATATCGGCTTTATTATGGACGGTAACGGCAGATGGGCAAAAATGCGCGGACTTGAAAGAAGTGCCGGTCATAAGGAAGGTGCATTAACTTTTCGCCGTATTGGTGAATATTGCGCCGATGTTGGCATTAAATATATGACCTTCTATGCTTTTTCAACTGAAAACTGGAACCGACCCAAATCAGAGGTTCTTGCTCTTATGAAGCTCTTTAAGGAATATCTTAAAGAAGGTGATGAGCGTATTGCCGAAAACGATATTCGCCAGATGAGGCTTAAATTTATCGGTGAGCGCGATAATCTTCCGAAAGACCTCTTAAAGCTCATTGAAAAGGCAGAAAGAGAGTCTGCGAAATATGATAAAGTTACTGTTAACATCGCTCTCAATTACGGTGGTAGAGCAGAAATTACTCATGCCGTAAAGGAGATTTCCCAAAAGGTTAAAGCAGAGGAGCTTTCTGTTGATGAAATAACAGAAGAGCTTGTTGGTAATCATATTTATACTGCAGGTCAGCCTGACCCTGACATTATCGTAAGACCAAGCGGAGAATACAGGCTTTCAAATTTTATGACCTGGCAGTCTGCATATTCGGAATTCTGGTATTCAGATATTCTTTGGCCTGATTTTACGGAAGATGATGTTAATAAAATACTTGAAGATTATCAGAAACGTAACCGTCGTTTCGGTGGCGTGTAATTTTACTGTGGAGTAGAACAAGGAGAAAATTGTGAAACAGAGAGTAATAACCGGTGTTTTGTCCGGTATAATATTTATTGGTGCGCTTTTGCTTATGAATACTATTGTGTTCCCCATATTTGTTGCTTTATTAAGCGGTATGGCAGTATGGGAAATAGAAAAAGCAGTCGGTCTTAAAAATAAAATGATTATGGCAGTAAGCCTTGTGCTTTCTGTTGCAATTCCGTTTATTGTTCATTTTGGTGTGAAAATGCCAATTGCCGCATTCGGCGGTGTTTATGTTGTTCTTATTTTCATATTTATGCTTCTGAAATTTGAAACAACTAAATTTGAACAAGCAGTAACTGCAATATTCTCTTCGGTTTGTGTGCCGTTTTCATTTTCCCTTATGATTGTTTTCCGTGATATTCATAAGCATTTCGACGGTTATACAAAAATCGACGGAATTTACCTTCTTCTCTTTGCCTTTTTTGCAAGCTGGATGACAGATATTTTCGCTTATTTTGTTGGCAGTAAGCTTGGTAAACATAAGCTCTGCCCCAAAATCAGTCCTAAAAAATCTGTTGAGGGTGCAATAGGCGGTGTTGTTGGAGCGGTTATTCTTAATTTACTTCTCCTTTTCGTTTTCAAGAAGTTTTTCTTCGAAGGCGAATCAATTCTCTCTTACATAACTGTTGCAATTCTGAGTGTTGTTCTCTCTGTTATCAGTATGTTTGGCGACCTTGCCGCATCAACAATCAAACGCAATTTCGGAATTAAAGATTTCGGTAAGCTCCTTCCCGGTCACGGTGGTATTATGGACCGCTTTGACAGTGCATTGTTTGTAATGCCCGTTCTTTATTCCGCAATATATTTCATTAACGCTTTTTAATTTATTTGATTATGAAAACTATTAATTTATTAGGTTCAACAGGTTCAATTGGTGTTCAGACATTAGACGTAGCAAGGGCCCACGGTTATAAAATCGAGGCTCTTGCCGCATTTTCTGACGTTGACGGTATTGAAAAACAAATTCGTGAATTTAAACCCAAATATGCCGCTCTTGTGGATGAAAAAGCCGCAAAAGACCTTAAAGCAAGGGTTGCAGATTTAGATGTAACTGTTTTAAGCGGTATGGAGGGTGTTTGCTTCTGCGGTGCAGAGGCGAAGGGCGAAATCACTCTTAACTCTGTTGTGGGTATGGCAGGTCTTAAGCCAACTCTTGATGCGGTTAATGCAGGTAAAACAATTGCCCTTGCAAATAAAGAAACTCTTGTTGCAGGTGGTGACCTTGTAACAGAAGCGGCAAAAAAGAATAATGTTTCAATTTTGCCCGTAGATAGTGAACATTCTGCAATTTTCCAATGTCTTTTAGGTGCGCCTTCAAATAAGGCACTAAAAAGAATTATTCTTACTGCTTCAGGTGGTCCTTTCTTTGGTGAAACTAAAGAAGAACTGCAGAACGTTACTTTAGCCGATGCTTTAAAGCATCCGAGCTGGAGTATGGGGCAGAAAATTACAATCGACAGTGCAACAATGTTCAATAAAGGTCTTGAGCTTATTGAAGCGGTATGGCTTTTTGATGTGAGCCCCGATATGATTGATATTGTTGTTCATAGAGAAAGTATTGTTCATTCTCTTGTTGAATATGATGATAATTCTGTTATTGCTCAGTTAGGTCATCCCGATATGAGATTACCAATTCAGTTTGCAATAACTTATCCCGAGCGTTTTCCGTCACCTGAGAAGCAGCTCGATTTATGGGAAGTTGGAAATCTTTCTTTCTATAAACCTGATTACGAAAATTTCCCCTGTATGAATATTTGCAGAGATGCTATTACAAAAGGTGGTCTTTATCCCGCCGCAGTTAACTGTGCAAACGAAGAAGCAAATCTTCTTTTCAGGCAGGGTAAAATATCATTTAATGCTATTCCCGAGCTTATTTCTCTCGCATCTGAATATACTCTCAAAAAGCAGGATTTCACTTTGCAGGATGTTCTTGATACAGATGTTCTGATGAGAGAAAAGGTAAGAGAATTAGCGAAAGTATAATAATTTATACTTAAATTTATCAAAGAGGTGTTAACCATAGAAAATTTTGATATTGGCGCACTTTGGAGCAGTGTTTGGCCGTTTTTACTTGCTATATTTCTTTTTGGCGTAATTATTGCCATTCACGAATTTGGTCACTTTTCATTTGCAAAGCTTTTTGATGTTAAGGTCAATGAGTTTTCTTTAGGTATGGGACCCAAAATCCTGAAAAAGCAAAAAGGCGAAACAACTTATGCCTTGCGCCTTTTCCCCATTGGTGGATTTGTCAGTATGGAAGGTGAGGATGAGGAGAGCGATAATCCTCGCGCATTTAATAATAAACCCGCTTGGCAAAGACTTATAATTGTTGCAGCAGGTGCAATACTTAATCTTATTTTGGGTGTTGTGGTTGTTGGTATCTGCCTTTCTTGCGGTGACCTTGTCGGTACTCGTCAGATTCATAGCTTTATGGAAGATTCCGTAAGCGATAAAAGCGGTCTGAAGCCGGGGGACGAGATTATTAAAATTAATAATACCAATGTTTATTCTTCTCAGGGTGTTTCTTTTAATATGGTTCGTGACACCGATAATAAGCTTGATATTACCGTTATTCGTGACGGTGAAAAGGTTCTTGTTGAAGATGTTGAATTTAAGCAGTTTGAGTTTGAGGGAAGAAAGTATATTCAGCAGGATTTCTATATTGTAGGTGAAGAGCCAACCGTTCTTAATGTTATTAAAAATGCTGTTCTTGACTCTGCCTCGATAGTCCAGATGGTTCGATTAAGCCTTGTTGATATGGTAACAGGTAAATACGGAATGAAGGATGTTTCAGGTCCTATCGGTACAATTTCCGCAATTGCAGAATCAACTGCTCAACCCGTTGAATTCAAAGATAAAATTCTTACAGCTCTTAATTTCCTTTCAATGATAACAATTAATGTGGGTATGTTTAACCTTCTTCCCTTGCCTGCACTTGATGGCGGCAGATTATTCTTTATTCTTATTGAAATGATAAGAAGAAAACCCATACCTGCAAAAAAAGAGGGTATAGTTCACACAGTCGGACTTATACTTCTGCTTATATTAATGGCGGTAATTTCAGTAAATGATGTTATAAAACAGTTTTGATAAATTCAATAGAATTCAGGTGAATTAAAATGATCAGACGAGTTTCAAGACAGGTTAATGTTGGTAATATTAAAATCGGTGGAGATGCTCCTGTTGCTATTCAGTCAATGCTCAATGCTCTTGCAAGTGACTTTGAAGGCAATTTAAAACAGCTTAAAGCCCTTGAAGAGGCAGGTTGTGAAATTGTCCGTATGGCAGTGCCCGATATGGAAGCAGTCAAGGTTCTCGGTAAGCTTAAAGAGCATAGTAATATTCCTCTTGTTGCTGATATTCATTTTGATTATAAGCTTGCCCTTGAAGCTCTTAATGCAGGGGTTGATAAAATCAGAATTAACCCCGGTAACATCGGCTCTGCAGAAAAGGTTTTTGCAGTTGCGGATGCTTGTCAGCTTAAAAATGTACCTATAAGAATTGGTGTTAATTCAGGTTCAGTTGAAAAAGATTTATTAGAAAAATTCGGCGGTGCAACACCCGAAGCAATGGTTGAAAGTGCATTCCGCCACGTTAAGCTTTTAGAGGATTGCGATTTTTATAATACAGTTATTTCAATTAAATCATCTGATGTGGGCAATATGGTCGAAGCTTATTCACTTGTTGCTGAGAGATGTGATTATCCATTGCATCTTGGTGTTACAGAAGCAGGAACAGAGAGAAGCTCTCTTATTAAATCCTCAATCGGTATTGGTTCACTTTTACTTAAAGGCATTGGTGACACTATAAGAGTTTCCATTACAGATGACCCTGTTAAAGAAATTTATGCCGCAAAAGATATACTTAAAGCAGTTAACGTGAGAGTTGAAACACCGCAAATAGTATCTTGTCCAACCTGCGGACGCACAAAAATTGACCTTGTTTCCCTCGCTAACCAAGTGGAAAATGCGGTCAGAGATATTAAAAAGCCTATTAAAATTGCCGTTATGGGTTGCGTTGTTAACGGACCCGGAGAGGCTAAAGAAGCCGATATTGGCATAGCGGGAGGGGACGGATGCGCCGTTCTCTTCAAGAAAGGCGAAATTCTTAGAAAGGTTTCAGAAGAAAATGTCCTCAAAGAGCTTCTTGAGGAAATTGATAAAATATGATGAATAATTTTTTAGAAATATTCGGTGAATATATTGCAACACCCAAGTATCGCGATATGCTTGGGAATACAAGCTTCACCGATTTAGAGATAAATAGGGACAGTATGTCAATGAAAGCACTTCTTCATGTTGATGCTTTCGCTAATATAATGTGCCTTAAAGCAGTTGCAAATGAAATTAAAACTGCTCTTAAATTCAAATCAGTTGAATTTGAATATGTTTTACCCCCTGAAGCATTAACAGAAAGCTGTTTCCCTATGCTTTTAAAGGTTATGAAGGTAAATGTTCCTCAGACAAACGGTTTTCTTGATAATATTGACACAAGTTTTATTGATAATGTTTTTACTGTTAATTTTCTTAAAAGCGGTAGAGATATCTGTGTTAATGCTGGTGCGGATAAATTCCTTCAGGACTACATAAAAAATCACTTTAATCGTGAAATCACTGTTGAATTTATCGGTCAGGACTCAAACGAAGAGGATTTTTTAAAAAAACAGCAAGAGATAGACTCTTCCAATAAAACTCTTCGTCCTCAGGCACAGTATGAAAATTTCCCCGATGTTCCCCTTGATTTTAATACTGTTAAAACAATTATCGGTAATTTTAAATATCAGAAACCAAAAGCAATGGAAGATGTTACCTATGAAGACGGACAAGTTTTCGTCTGGGGTGATGTTTTCAAATATGAGAAAAGAGAAACAAAGGACGGAAAGAGATATATTATTGAGTTTAATATAACCGATAATACAGGCTCTTTCGGTTGCAAATTTTTCGATACAAAAGAACAGCTTGAATACCTTGATTCACAGTTGAAGGACGGTGTAACCGTTCTTGTTCGCGGTGTTCTCGGCTATGATGACTATAAAAAGGATTTCGTAATCCGTCCTAACTGCGTTGCAACAATTCAGAAGGTTGATTTTGTTGACGAAGCAGAGGAAAAGCGAGTTGAACTTCATCTTCATACCAATATGTCTGCAATGGATGCTATGAGTAGCGCAAAATCCATTGTTAAAAAGGCTATGAAATGGGGTCACAAAGCAGTTGCTATTACTGACCACGGTTGTGTTCAGGCGTTCCCCGAAGCCTGTAATACTGCAAGAGGAAGCGATTTCAAAATCATTTATGGTTGCGAATGTTACCTTGTTAACGATTATAATTCAGATGGTTCAAAGAAAACCCTTGAAGAAATAAAAGCGGACAAGTATTACCATTGTATTCTTCTTGTTAAGAACAAAACAGGTCTTAAGAACCTTTATAAGCTTGTTTCCGCTTCCAATATTGATTATTTCCATAAAAAACCAAGAATGCCTAAAAGCCTTATTGAAGAAAGGCGAGAAGGTCTTATTATTGGTAGTGCCTGTGAAGCAGGTGAGCTTTATAGAGCAATTCTGGCAGGGGAAAGTAAAGAAAAGCTTCTTGAAATCGCTGATTTTTATGATTATCTTGAAATTCAGCCTACGGGCAACAATGAATTTATGATAACAAAAAATGACGGTGAATATGAGAAAATAAATTCCTATGCCGATATTGAAAACATAAACCGAATGATTATAAATCTTGGTGATGAATTAGGCAAAAAGACTGTTGCCACAGGTGACGTTCATTTCCTTGATAAAAATGATGCTAAATACAGAGCAATTCTTCAGGCAGGGCAAGGCTTCTCCGATGCTGATAATCAGGCGCCCTTGTATTTTAAAACAACAACTGAAATGCTCCAGGATTTCGCATATTTAGGTGAAGAAACTGCAAAAGAGGTTGTTATTACAAATACAAATTATATTGCAGATATGATTGAACCCGGTATATTGCCCATTCCCGATGGTACTTTCAACCCTGTTATTCCCGGTGCGGAAGAGGATTTAACAAAGCATTGTTGGGACAGAGCAAAGGAATGGTACGGTGACCCTGTTCCCAAGGTTGTTGCAGACCGCCTTGAAAAAGAGCTTAAATCCATTATTGAAAACGGATTTGCAGGTCTTTATATGATTGCCCGTCTTCTTGTTAAGCATTCTGAAGAATGTGGCTATTATGTAGGTTCGCGAGGTTCAGTTGGTTCATCCTTCGTTGCTATTATGGCGGGTATTTCCGAGGTTAACCCCTTACAGCCTCATTACCGCTGTACTAACTGTAAATATTCCGAATTCTTCTTACATAATGAGGTAGGTTCAGGCTTTGACTTGCCTGAAAAGAATTGCCCCGAATGTGGCACACCTTTGTTCCGTGACGGTCACGAAATTCCCTTTGAAACCTTCCTTGGTTTCTTTGGTGATAAATCTCCTGATATTGACCTTAATTTTGCCGGAGAATATCAGGCACAGTCGCACAAATACACAGAAGAACTTTTCGGTAAAGCATATGTTTTTAAGGCAGGCACCATTTCGGGTGTTGCCGATAAAACTGCATATGGATTCGTTAAAAAGTATGTTGAAGAGAGAGGTCTTAGCGTAACAAAGGCAGAAATCGATCGTCTTACAATCGGTTGCACAGGTGTTAAACGTACTACAGGTCAGCATCCCGGCGGTATGGTTGTTGTTCCCAACACTTATGAGGTTGAGGATTTCACACCTGTTCAGCGTCCTGCAGATGATGTTACAAAGGATATTATCACTACTCACTTTGACTTTAACTCGATGCACGACACTCTTCTTAAGCTTGATGAATTGGGGCATGATGTTCCCACAATTTATAAGCACCTTACAGACTTAACGGGTATCGATGTTCTTGATATTGATATCAGCGACAGAAAGCTTTATGAATTGTGTACGTCACCTGAGCCGTTAGGTATAACAGAGGAAGAGCTTGGGTGGCCCACGGGTACACTTTCTATTCCTGAAATGGGCACTGATTTCACAAAAGGAATGCTTCTTGAAGCAAGTCCACAGACTTTTGCTGATCTTATTCAGATTGCAGGTCTTTCACACGGTACTGCTGTGTGGCTTGGTAATGCTCAAGACCTTATTAAAGACGGTACTTGTACAATTTCTGAGGTTATCGGCACACGTGACAGTATTATGGTTTATCTTATGCACTGCGGTCTTGAACCCAAGCAGGCATTTGATATTATGGAAACTGTACGTAAGAAAAACAAATATCTTACGCCTGAAATGATTGATATTATGAAGTCTCACAATGTTCCGGCGTGGTATATTGAGTCTTGCGATAAAATTCAGTATATGTTCCCTAAGGCACACGCCGCTGCCTATATTATTGCATCTCTTCGTCTTGCATGGTTTAAGATATATTATCCTCTTGAGTATTACTGTGCTTATCTTACCGTCCGTGGTGATGATGTGGATGCTGAGGCTATGTCAAAGGGAAAAGCTGCAGTTAAAACTCTTTTGCAGATGATTAGAAATAAAGGTAAAGAAGCATCTGCCGCAGAAAAGTCAAAAGAAACAATTATGATGATTGTTTATGAAGCCATGGTTCGCGGAATAGAGTTTTTACCTATTGATATTTATAAATCAACCGCAAGCTCATACGAGCCGGAGTGCGGCAAAATCAGAATGCCTTTTGCAGCACTTGCAGGTGTTGGCGAGGCGGCTGCAGAGCAGTTGGCAAGAGCACGTGATGATGGCGGTGCAGAATTCTCATCTATCGAGGATTTCAGCATTCGTGCAGGTGCAGGTAAATCAACTGTTGATTTACTTAAATCCTGTGGTGCTTTTGGTAATCTTCCCGATAGCGACCAGATGTCGTTATTCTAAAAAATCATAAAAGGAATGTTTGTTATGAATAAGAAAATTAAATGTGCCTTAAAGGGTGTTGGTGCTCTTGCTGCAGCAGGTGTTGGTGTTAGTATGGTACGCGCCGCCACAACATATAAGGCAGCACCTGTAAGCTCAGGCGAAGTGTTTGAAAAAGAAAATGTAAATGTTGACAGGTTTATTGAACATCTCTCAAAAGCTATTCAGATTCCTACAATCTGCAACAGAGATGAAAGCCTTGTGGATTGGTCGAAGTTTGATGAGTTCCATGCATTTCTTAAAGAAAGCTATCCTTTAATGCATGAGAAGCTTGATGTTGAGATGATTTCA
>JAZQMA010000040.1:0-88909 GCA_045543035.1 Acutalibacteraceae bacterium
AGGCTGAATAATTATGGCAGGCGGATTAAGTTACACAGCTGAACAATCAACATCTCTCTCCACAGCCGAAATTTACGGTCAGGCTCTTGTTGAATTGGCAGAAGCACATCCTGAGGTTGTTGCTCTTACTGCTGACCTTGCTAAATCAACAAAAATCGGCGATTTTCAGAAGAAATTCCCCGACCGTTTCTTTAACGTAGGTATTGCAGAACAGAATATGTTCGGTGTTGCTGCAGGTATGGCTAAGGCAGGTCTTGTTCCTTTCCTTTCAACCTTCTCTCAGTTCGCATCCTTCCGTTCAGCAGACCAGCTCCACACAGATCTTTGCTACCAGAATATCAATGCAAAAGTTATTGCTACTCATTCAGGTACATCCTTCGGTCAGGCAGGTTCAACTCACCACGCTATCTGCGACCTTGCTTTGACACGTTCTATTCCTAATCTTACAGTTATCTGCCCCGCTGACGGTTACGAAACCTATAATGCAGTTATGGCAGCTTATAACACACCTGGTCCTTTCTATATCAGAATTAACCGTGGTTTTGACCGTGTTCTTTATAAAGATGCTAACTACGGCTTTGAAGTAGGTAAAGCAGTTGAAGTTCATGAAGGTTCAGATATTACAATTATCGCTTGCGGTTCTTGTGTATTCCAGGCTTTCCAGGCTGCTGAATTCCTTGAGAAAGCAGACGGACTTAAAGTGCGCGTTCTTGATATGCACACAATTAAACCTCTCGATAAAGAAGCTGTTCTTAAAGCAGTTATGGACACTCGCCGTATTATCACAGTTGAAGACCATACAGTTATTGGCGGTCTCGGCAGTGCAGTTGCAGAGGTTGTTGTTGAATCCGGTAAGGGTTGCGCATTCAAAAAGCTTGGTGTTCAGGATACATTCGCACCTATCGGTCTTCACGAAGACATTATGAGCTACCTCGGTATTGACTCTAACGGTATTATCGAAGCAGTTCGTGAAGTTATGAAAGCTGACTTTGAAGAAGACAACGACTGGGACGATGAGTTTTAATTAAAGACAAAGAGGAAAGTTGCCTGTTCTAATGCAGAATGCAAAATGCAAAATGCAAAATAAATGGGCTGCGCCGCGATTATAATTTAAGAGAAGAAGAATTTTTTAGAGATTTATTTTTGTTTGCGAAGCTTTTAATCGTTCGGAAGCATCGCTTCCCCGATAATTCTGCATTTTGAATTCTCAATTCTGCATTATAATCGTACCACCTCAAAAAGAAAGGATGATTTTCTTGTCTAACACACAGGAAGCTTTATATACTAATAAAATATTCCTTTGCGGTGCGTTACCCCTCTTGAAAACTATCGTTGCAGATGTTCCCTCTCTCAAAAAGAAATTTGAGAAGGTTCACTGCATCTATCAGGTTAGTTGTCTTGACCCGGATGCTCCCGAAGGAAAGTGGGCAACACACTTTATGGTAAACGGCGATGAATGGCTCGTTCACGCTAACAAAGTTGCATACAGAGTTAAAAAACAGAAGTTTGTTGAGCTTCAATTCAAGAATGTTGAGTCTATGAATGCTTTCTTTAAAGGCAAAATCGGACCTGCAACACTCCCCAAAATGATTGGTCTCAACAATGCTTATGAATTCGGTGTATTTATGATGGCTCTTCTTAAGATGTCAAGTCTTCTGACAGCTACTAAGCCACCGGAAAAGGAAGAAGACAAACGTCTTACAGTTAAATGCTATTTCTATCTTCTTTCATCAGGTATCAGCACACTTAACAAAATGGGTCACGAAGCAATCCACGACTGGACATCAAAGAGCCCTGACCGTGTTTATGCCTGGAAGGTTGACGGTGAAGATTCTGTTTCTGCTTATATCAGAATCAAAGCAGGTAAGAGTAAAGCAGGCAGAGGCGAATATAAACGCGCTCTACCCTTCTTCACAATGCGCTTTAACAACCTTGACAGCGCTTTAGGTATATTGATGTCAATTGACGATATGCTTGAATCCGTTCAGCAAGGCAAGCTCATTATGGATGGCGCTCCCGAATTTGGTGCTCAAATCGGTGGTTATATGATGGAAATCGGCGCAATGGCAAAATAACAACGTAATATAAGACGCGGAACAGCGGGAACTTTCGGGTTCCCGCTTAGTTATTTTTTTAGCTCGGCATATCTATATATGCCTTCGCTTTCAAAAATATCTTCCGCATTCTTATCTTACGCTGTTATTACTTCTCACTAACTTTTTAGGCTTATTAAAATTTTTGCAATTTCCCTCTTGACACTTGAGCATTGACATAGTATAATGCTAACTGTATATTGATATTTATACCTTTGTTGGTAACAGCGGAGGGAGGGAACTATAAATGAGTCAGGTAAAAGTTAAAGAAAACGAATCTTTAGATAGCGCACTTCGCAGATTTAAAAGACAGACTTCAAGAGACGGTGTTATTCAGGAAGTTCGTAAAAGAGAACATTATGAAAAACCCTCTGTAAAGAGAAAAAAGAAATCCGAAGCAGCTCGTAAGAGAAAGTATTAAGAAAATGAGATATGAAGCCTTATTTTTAGGTTTCATATCTTTTCTTTTTTGTTTTTTTATGGTATTATTTAGAATGTAGTGATTTGACATTATTTGGCGGCGATAATATGAGAGAAAAAGATACCACAATTAAATATATGTTCCATACGGTTCACGATATAACCCCCGAGTTTCTAAGAGAAATCGGAGTCGAAGCCGTCGCTTTTGATTTAGATAACACATCTGTTAAGGATTCAACTTTAACAACCATTCCCGGTTCAATTTCCTGGATTAAGAGTCTTAAAGAAGCTGGATTTAAGGTTGCAATAGTTACCAATACTCCTCATATAAGAGCTTTTTGGTTTTCAAGAGCGTTTGGCGCACCTTTTCATGCCTATTCAAAAAAGCCTCTTCCTCATGGAATTATAAAAATGGCTAAAAAACTAAATGTGGACGTAACCAAAATAGCTATGGTTGGAGATCAGGTGCTGACAGATGTTGCTGCCGCTAACCGTTGCGGTGCTATACCCATTCTCGTTGACCCCATTGAAAAGGAACGACTTTTCAAAAAGCATTTTGAACGAAGCAGAGCTAAGGAGCAACCCATACGCGAAGCATTTTTAAAGGAGCACGGCTATTATGGAGAAAATAAATAAGCTTCAGAAGTTTCTCAAAAATTCCAATGAAGCAATTCTTATTCACTCCCCTGAAAACAGACGATATTTTACTGATTTCCCGTCAACTGATGGTTATCTGGTTGTAACAAAAGATGATGCGGTATTTTTTACTGACAGCAGATATATTGAAGCAGCACAAAAAAGCATAAGCTCTTGCAAAGCTCAACTCCTGACCCGACTTTCAAAGGAAGTAAAAACCTTTTTTGAAGAAAAACATATTGAAAAAGTATATACGGAAACAGAGAGACTATCCGTTTCCTTACTTTCCCAATTCAAAAAAATATTTTCACCTGTTAAAGTCACTCCATCAACCAGATTAGAAAATAAAACCAATGAATTGAGAATGGTTAAAACGCCCGAAGAAATTCAGTGCATAAAAAAAGCACAGCAAATAGCAGAAGATGCATTTGAGCACATTCTCACCTTTATCAGACCCGGAGTAACAGAAAAAAGAATTGCACTTGAACTTGATTTTTATATGCTTTCTCACGGAGCAGAGGCTCTTTCCTTTGAAACTATTGCCGTAACAGGTAAGAAAACCTCTATGCCACACGGTGTGCCCGATGATACCATTGTTGAAACCGGTGATTTTATAACAATGGATTTCGGTGCGGTTTATAAAGGGTATCACAGCGATATGACACGTACTGTTGCGGTTGGTGAAGTATCCGCCGAACAGAGAAAAATTTATGAAATTGTGCTTTCAGCTCAGAAAGCAGCTTTGGATATTCTAAAAAAAGGTGTTTCCTGCAAGGAAGCTGACAAAGCCGCAAGAGATATTATAACTAATGCAGGCTATGGCGATTATTTCGGTCACGGAACAGGTCACGGTGTGGGAATTGAAATTCACGAGCTACCCAATCTTTCACCTCGAAGCGACGCTATTCTTCAGGTTGGTAATGTTGTTACAGTTGAACCCGGCATATATATACCTAATAAATTCGGTGTAAGAATTGAAGATATGGCACTTATAACAGAAGAAGGCTATGAAAATCTTACCAACACACCTAAGGAGTTGATAATCCTTTGAAATACGAAAACTTTGAACAATTAAAGAAAGATTGTTCAAGCTGCAAAAACTGTCCGTTGGGAGAAACCAGAACAAACCTTGTTTTTGGTGTAGGCAACGAAAATGCCGATATCCTTTTCGTTGGCGAAGGACCGGGTGAAAACGAAGATTTGCAAGGCGAACCCTTTGTTGGTAAGGCTGGTCAGTTGTTAGATAAATATCTTAATGTAATCGACCTTGACCGAAAAAAGAATATTTATATTGCAAATATTGTTAAATGCAGACCACCGCAAAACCGAGACCCAAAACCCGAGGAGCAGGATGTTTGCATTGAATGGTTAAGAAACCAGACAAGACTTATAAAGCCTAAAATAATCGTATGTTTGGGCAGAATTGCGGCACAAAAGCTTATTTCCGAGGATTTCCGCGTAACAAAACAACATGGTGAATTCATTCAAAAAGGAAACATTCTTTTTATGGGTACTTTCCACCCTGCTGCACTCCTTCGAAACCCTCTCAACAAGCCCGATGCACTTTCGGATTTTCAGAAATTAAGAGACAAAATAAAAGAATTAAATATAGACATTTAATGTAGGGAACGGATTTATCCGTTCCGCAACAAACAAAAACTCTTAAAGGAGCTATAATTATGGATAAAAAACAATTAATTCTCGATGGCAAAGCAATACTTGGTATTGAATTTGGTTCAACAAGAATCAAAGGCGTTCTTATTGATGACTGCGGTGAGGTTCTCGCAGTTGGTGCTTTTGACTGGGAAAACAGCCTTGTAAACGGCATCTGGACTTATGCTGAAGAGGAATTTTTTGCAGGTCTTAAGGGTTGCTATGCTTCTCTTAAAAATGATGTTAAAGAAAAATATGGTATCACCCTCACAAACCTTAAATCAATCGGTATCAGCGGTATGATGCACGGTTATCTCCCCTTTAATGCAGAAGGTAAACTTATTTGTCCTTTCCGCACCTGGAGAAACACTCTTGCAGGTGAAGCAGCAAGTAAATTAACAGAAGTATTCGATTTCAATATTCCTGATCGTTGGAGCATTGCTCATCTTTATCAGGCAATTCTGAACGGCGAGGAACACGTTAAAGATATTGCATATTTCACAACTCTTGCAGGCTACATACACACTCTCCTCACCGGTGAAAAGGTTCTCGGTATTGGTGAAGCATCAGGTATGTTTCCTATGGAAGGCAACAATTACAGCGAAAAAATGCTTGATAATTTCGATGCACTTGTTGAAGAAAAAGGCTTCCCCTGGAAAATCAGAGACATTCTTCCCAAGGTTCTCGTTGCAGGTGAAAATGCAGGTGTTCTTACAGAAGCAGGTGCAAAGCTTCTTGACGAAGAAGGCGACCTTAAAGCAGGTATTCCTATGTGCCCTCCCGAAGGTGATGCAGGAACAGGTATGGTTGCAACAAACTCCGTAAGAGTTAAAACAGGTAACGTTTCTGCAGGTACATCCGTATTTGCTATGATTGTTCTCGAAAAGCTCCTTTCAAAGCTTTATCGTGAAATTGATATGGTAACAACTCCCGATGGTGCACCCGTTGCTATGGTACATTGCAACAACTGCACATCTGATATTAACGCCTGGACATATCTTTTTAAAGAAATTCTTGACCTTATGGGTGCAGAATGTTCAATGGGCAATTTGTTTACTGCTCTTTTCAAAAAATCTGCAGAAGCAGATAAAGACTGCGGTAAGCTTCTTTCCTACAACTATTTCTCAGGTGAATTCCTTACAGGCTTTGAAACCGGTAAACCTCTTTTCGTAAGAGAGCCTGACAGCAAATTCTCTCTTGCAAACTTTATGAGAGTTCAGACCTTTACCGCTTTCGGTGGAATTAAAATCGGTATGGAAATTCTTGACAAAGAAAATGTTGAAATTGATAAAATCCTAGGTCACGGCGGTTTCTTCAAAACTCCCGTTATCGGTCAGAGTGTTTTAGCTGCTTGTATGAATGCACCTGTTTCTGTTATGGAAACCGCAGGCGAAGGCGGTGCTTGGGGTATTGCAGTTCTTGCTGCATACGCAGTTAACAAGGAAGAAAACGAGCTTTTCCCTGATTATCTTGATAACAAGATTTTTGCAACACAGAAAATGACAACTCTCGAACCCGATGCAGATATAGTTGACTCCTTCAACTTGTTTATGGAAAGCTATAAAAAAGGTCTTTCCGTTGAAAGAGCAGCGGTGGAAATGTAAATGCGGAATTCGGAGTGCGGAATGCGGAATTATTTTTCGTATTCTGCACATTTTTATAAATTGCAACTGTTGGTTGCTAAATTTTAAAGCTTTTTTGATAGACAAATTCACTTTTTGCATAGTATAATAAACCCATAAACAAAGGGGTGATAAGCTATGACTCTCGGCGAAAAAATTTATGAATTACGAACTCAACGCAATCTGTCCCAAGGAGATTTGGCAAATGAACTAAATGTTTCAAGGCAATCTATTTCCAAATGGGAAAACGGCAACTCAACACCTGATTTAGATAAAATAGTTAAACTTGCAGAAATCTTCAATGTATCTCTTGACGAGCTAATAAAAAATGAAGAAAAAGATATACCTGTAGTAAATACTCCCGAACAAAACCCAGATATACAAACCAACACCCGCGAAAAGAAAATCGGTAAAGGTCTTTTAATTGCAGGTATAATTTCCATTTTCATTTTTCTCTTATTAGGTCTTGGAATAACAGGATTTTTTATCGCTATACCGCTTTTCGCTTGTAGCATTATTTATTACAAGGCTAAGAGCAATCACTTTTTATACTGTCTTTGGGCAATAATCCCTTTATCTGATTTATATATTCGCTTTGCAACGGGCATAAATTGGAATGTAATAAAACAAACATTAACTTGGGAATATAGTATGAACTACGGCAGACTTGCAATAGGCTGGGTTCAATTTTTTGTTATTTCATTTTTAATTATATTTTCTATTATTAAACTGTCAAAAAAGAATATCGAAACAAATAAGAAGTTTAAAAGGAATTTTATTGCTGCAGTTATCGGGTTTGTATTTTTACTTGCAGGTGAATATTTAACATCCCCTTTAATTATGGAAAAAGCAATGAATTATACTCATTTTGAAGTACAGCAAAGTATATTTACAGTTATGAATATTGTTTTCAGCATTTTCAGTTGGTTAAGAATATATTTGTTTGTAGATTTCATAACAAAAGCTGTGCAATATGTTAAGGTGAAAAAAAGCTCAGATAATTAATTTCTGCGATATTTCAACTCCTGCATATCTATTGTACCACCCACCACCTTCGGTGGTCCCCCCTCCTTTTTGTTTCACAAAAAAGAGGGATAAAACTTCATATTACTTTTACACATTTTTTGGCGCATTTTTGCGCCCCGACACTCCTCACTCCTAACTTAATTCCGAATTCCGCACTCCGCATTCAAAAAAACTCTTGCATTTTCTAAAACCTTGTGATATAATATTAAAGCCTTATGACTCGGAGTATGGAGTAAGCCTATTTTAAAGGGCGTTCACCTACCGTATTACTGGGTTGTTTGGGAATAAAATAATGAGGTGAAAAAAATGACACAGGCAGAAAAACAGGCAATCATTAAAGAGTATGCTACTCACGAAGGCGACACAGGTTCTCCCGAAGTTCAGATCGCAGTTCTCACAAAGAGAATTAACGACCTTAACGCACATCTTAAAAACAATATGAAGGACCATCACTCTCGTCGCGGTCTTCTTAAAATGGTTGGTCACAGAAGAAACCTTCTTGCATACCTTCAGAAGACAGATATCGAACGCTATCGTGCAATCATTGCTCGTCTTGGTCTTCGTAAATAATTTTCTGAAACAATGGGACAAACGGAAAACCGTTTGTCCCGTTAGCCGTTTTTTTAGGCAGTAATAATCTACTTAAAAAGGCTTTTATTTCCACATAAACTGTGGTATAATATTGTGTGAATCCGCTGATTTAGGTTTTAGCGATAAAGAAAAGGACAAGCTTTTTGTGTTTTTCTTTGTTGCTAATCCATTGAAGCGGAAATAAATAAAAAGAGGTAAAAAATTATGTTTTTCAAAGACTTCAGAACTTTTGAAACAGAAGTTGCCGGCAGAAAATTAGTAATTGAAACCGGTAAAATGGCTGGTCTTGCAAACGGTGCTTGTCTTGTTCGCTATGGTGAAACAGAAGTTCTCTGTACCGCAACAATGGCAGATAAACCCCGTGAAGGCGTAGACTTCTTCCCCCTTTCCGTTGATTTTGAGGAAAAGCTTTATGCTGTTGGCAGAATCCCCGGTTCTTTCCAGCGCCGTGAAGGTAAGGCATCCGAAAAGGCTGTTCTTACATCTCGTGTTATTGACAGACCTATCCGCCCCCTTTTCCCCAAGGATATGAGAAACGATGTTTCTGTTGTTGCAACAGTTATGTCCGTTGACCCCGACTGCTCACCTGAAATTGCAGCTCTCTGGGGTGTTTCCACAGCAATTGCTATTTCAAACATTCCGTGGGATGGCCCCGTATCAAGCGTTTCCCTTGGTCTTGTTGACGGCAAATATGTTATCAACCCCACTCTTGAAGAAAGAGCAAAAACAGAAATGACAGTTACAGTTGCTTCTACAGATAGCCTTGTTGCTATGATTGAAGCAGGTGCTAACGAAATTTCAAACGAAGTTATGTTTGACGGTATTATGTTCGCTCACGAAGAGAACAAGAAAATCGTTGAATTTATCAAAGGTATTGTTGCTGAAATCGGCAGAGAAAAGATTCCTTTTGAATCAAATGACCCCAGCGAAGAGCTTTTCGAGGCTATCAAAGCATTTGCAATTGACGATGTTAAATTCGCTCTCGATACAGATGACAAGAGAATCCGTGACGAAAGACTTCTTCCTGTTTATGACAAGGTTCATGCAGAGTTTGACGAGAAATTCCCCGAAGAAGCAGATAAAATCGACGATTGTATGTATAAGCTCCAAAAATTCGTAGTTCGTCGTTGGCTTCTTGACGAAGGCAAACGTGTTGACGGTCGTGGCATTAATGAAATCCGTCCTCTCAATGCTCAGGTTGACCTTCTTTCAAGAGTTCACGGTTCAGGTATGTTCACTCGTGGTCAGACTCAGGTTCTTTCTATTGCAACACTCGGTACTGCTCGTGATGCTCAGATGCTCGATGGTATTGATGAAGATGTAGAAAAGAGATACATCCACCACTACAACTTCCCCTCATACTCCGTTGGTGAAACAAAACCCTCAAGAGGTCCCGGCAGACGTGAAATCGGACACGGTGCACTTGCTGAAAGAGCTCTTCTTCCTGTTATTCCTTCAATGGAAGAATTCCCCTACACAATCCGTGTTGTTTCCGAAGTTCTTTCTTCAAACGGTTCAACATCACAGGGTTCAGTTTGCGGTTCAACTCTTGCTCTTATGGCAGCAGGTGTTCCCATTAAAGCTCCCGTTGCAGGTATTTCCTGCGGTCTTATTTCTGAAGGCGACCGTTTCATGACAATGGTTGATATTCAGGGTCTTGAAGACTTCTTCGGCGATATGGACTTCAAGGTAGCAGGTACAAAGAACGGTATCACTGCTATCCAGATGGACCTTAAGGTTCACGGTCTTACTCCCGAAATCATCAAAGAAGCTTTCCAGAAAACATACGATGCTCGTATGTATATCCTTGATGAAATTATGCTTCCCTGCATCGCAGAACCCAGAGCAGAGCTTTCAAAATATGCTCCCAAGCTTCTCACAACAAAAATTGATGTTGAGAAAATCGGCGATGTTATCGGTAAACAGGGTAAGGTTATTCAGAAAATCTGCGCAGAATGCAACTGTAAGGTTGATGTTGAAGAAGATGGTACAATCTTCGTTACAGCAGTTGACATTGACGATGCTAACCGCGCTCTTGATATTATCAACACAATTGCAAATGACCCCGAGGTTGGCGCAATTTACAAGGGTGTTGTTACAAGACTTATGTCCTTCGGTGCTTTCGTTGAAATCGCTCCCGGTAAAGAGGGTCTTGTTCACATCTCCAAGCTTGATGTTAAGAGAACCGAAAAGGTTGAAGACTGCGTAAACGTTGGCGACGAAGTTATCGTTAAGGTTACTGAAATCGATGACCAGGGCAGAATCAACCTTTCAAGAAGAGATGCTCTTATTGAAGTTGAAGGTCTTGTTCCTGAAAACGATGACGAGCCTGAAAGAGAAAGACGTCCCCGCCGCAACAATTTCCACAAACGCGATAAAAGAGACTAATAAAAGCTAAACAACTCCCTCACAGCAACACAAGTTGTTGTGAGGGAGTTGAAATTTTTATAACAAGCCTTTTATACTTTCGGTTATTTTCTTTGCTATATATGGATTATTCATCGTGTAAATATGAATTCCGTCAACACCATTGGAAACCAAATCAACAATCTGATCAATTGCAAAAGCAATACCTGCATCAATAAGTGCTTCGGGTCTGTCCTCATATTTCTGAATCATTTTAACAAATTTTCTCGGAAGGCTTGCACCGCACATTGAAACCATTCGTTCAATCTGATTTTTATTTGTAACGGGCATAATACCTGCAGAAATCGGAACGGTTATTCCTGCAATATCGCATCTGTCACGGAAGCGGTAGAAATATGAGTTATTAAAAAACAACTGTGTAACAATGCTTTGCGCTCCGCAGTCAACCTTATTTTTAAGATTAGCAATATCAACCTTACCGTTAGGTGCTTCAAAATGAGTTTCGGGATAACCTGCAACTGAAATTCCGAAATCACCTTGAGTTTTTATATAGGAAACAAGGTCATTAGCGTGAATAAAATCCGTTTTTGGTTCAAAATCAGGATTTTTGTCACCGCGCAAAGCAAGTATATTTTCGATATTATTTTCCTTAAGCTCATTAAGAACTCTGTCAACATCTGCTTTGGTAGAATTAACGCAGGTTAAATGCGCCATCGCTTCAATGCCGTATTTGTTTTTTATAAGAGAAGCAATATCGCAGGTATAATTATTTGCCGCAGAACCACCTGCACCATAAGTAACGCTAATGTAATCGGGTCTCAGGCTCTGCAATTCTGCAATTGTATTATAAACAGTTTCTACCGAACCGTTTTTCTTTGGCGGAAAAACCTCAAAGGATAAAACCGTTCTGTCACTATTAAAAAGAGAAGAAATTTTCAAAGCTATCTTCCTTTCTTAAAAACTAATAAACAAGTTGTTTTATATTTTAATCCATTTTACACCGCTGTAACAAAAAATTCAACACATTTATATATTCTCTTTAGAATAAAGTAAATTCAGAAGAAAAACTACCTGCTAACAATATAGGGTACGGTCTTGACCGTACCGCCAAACAAATTGTCACAACAACTGCGGGAGGGTCAAGACCCTCCCCTACTATTGCTCTGAATATATAAACATAAAATTGTAAATTACTGCAGTTTCACCACACGGTGAAAAGACGCTTACGCGTCAAGAACTCTCCACCACCCGACCAAATTCATTTTAATTCTTTACTATTGGACACGCTTGAAACTTTGTTGGCAAGATACAAAAATCAAAAGGCGGTCCCGATCCTCTTGCGGTACCCAAAATTCTTTGTTTGCTATTCGCTTCACAGAATTTTGACCGCTGCGCCAACTCACACTCCCTGTATCGCCCACAGGGCGCGGTCGTGCTCCTTGCCCTCTTCGAAGAGAGGCAGAACCACCAACAGTTTTATTGTTCTTTTTTACCTATTGCGAAGCTAATTCCGCACTCCGCATTCCGAATTCCGCATTTTAATCGTACTTCTTCTTAATATACTTTATCAACACTACTATTGATGCACCAAGTAGTGCAAAAACCACTACCGTCATCATAAATTTAACAGGAATAATATCATAAATTTTATCACCCAAAAGAGTTATAAGAATTATTCGGGGCATAACTCCGAAAAATGATATTAAAATATATCTTAAATATCCCATATTACTTGCGCCAAAGAAAAGGCTTACAAAGTCGATGGGAAAAATCGGTAAAAGCCTTGCAAGGTAAAGATAGGGTGTTTTCTTATCTCTGAGAGTTATAATTTTCTCGCCTTTTTTGGATTGCTTCAGCTTTTTCTCTACTCTTTCACCGCCTAAAAACTTACCGATAAAATAAGTTATATTAAGCTCGGCAAAAAGTCCTATTGCATTAACAATAAGTCCGGGAAGAAAATCGAATGCCATTCCCACTGCCATATAAAGAACCGACGCAGGAATTACGAAAACAATTGCTTTGAGAGAATAAACACCAACTACTGCCGCGCCTGCTTCAAAAAGAGTGTTAGTTTTTTCCACAAGTGCACGGACATCTATATTAACAAGGTCATTATATTTAAAAATGATAACAAAAAGAATTGTAAGAACCAGTGCTGCTCTTAAGCCGATACCAACGGCACGTTTTATTTTATTATTCATAGTGCCGTATCCTTTCTTTTCGGAATTATAGATTAATATGTACTAATTCTCCGCACTGCTCTCTTGATTTATCAGCAAGGAAAATCACCTTGTGACCGGGAACAGAATCAAAAATTGATGTGCAGGAAATTGAATGACTTTCGCCACGCTGGAAATTAACAAAATCCTCGGTAAGTCTTTCGTCACCACCGCTGTGACCCTCACCTGAAATATGGCTTAAATCAATTACTTCTTTATCAAAATAGCGTTCTTTGGCAGGGTTTTGTTTTCTCACTTCGATGAACGCATTTTCGAATTCGCCGTAGATTTCACCCTTTGTACCAATGATGCGGATTGTTCTCAAGGGCTCGGGAGAACCGCCAACCATATTATGAGTGCCTGTTGCACCGCTTTTGAAATTCACAAGAACGCTCTGATGGTCAACAACGTCATTATCACATTTATAAATACATCTGCCGTAGTCGCTGTGAGTGAGAAGCTCTCTTCTCTGCTCATCTGTGGGATTCTCAACATCCTCAAGATCACGCCATACATAAACTGTCCACTCACTAGGATGGTCAAGATAAAGCCTTTTTGCACTGAAATCGCAGAAATCTACTCTGGGACAATCCACAAGACAACGATTACCTGATTCTTTTGGTGCGTTTTCGGGTATAAACTGCGTTCTTGCACCAACGGATGAAACGCTGACGGGCTTGTCCTGGCCCATTAACCACATCATAATATCAAGGTCGTGGCAGCATTTTGCGAGAAGCATTGAGGTGTGGCTTTTTTTAGAATTTGCCCATTTACCGCGGACAAATGAGGTTGAAAGATGATGATAGCTTACATTTTCAACGGTCTGAATATTAACAACATCACCGATTTCACCATTTAAAATTCTCTTTTTGATTTCGGAATAGAAGGGTGTGTAACGAAGCACATGGCAAATCATAACCTTATTATTGTTGCGTTTTACAACCTCGATTAATTTTTCCATTTCATCGTCATTGACTGCAAAAGGCTTTTCAAGAAGCATATCATAGCCTCTTTCAAGAAGAGGAATTGAGGTGACAACGTGCTGTTCATCCATTGTTCCGTTAATAACTGCATCTGCAAATTTCGGAGCTTTCGCAAGGTCCTCTGCAGAATCAAAACAAAATTCTTCAGAAAAGCCAAATTTCTCTCTGACCATTTTCTGACGGTATTTGTCAGGGTCTGCAACACCCACAATTTTAAGCTTTTCGGGGTATTTTAAAGAGAAATCGGCATAAGCCATCGACCTATGCCCTGCACCTACTATTATTGCTGTTACCGGTTTGTTTGCCATAGAAAATCACTACCTGTGAGAAAAATTATCTGAATTTGTTTTACTTTGTTAAGTCAATTGCCATTATATTTTCGCCAAAGCCCTTGAAAATTGTTTTGAAGCCGTTTCTCTTATAAAAACGGATTGCACCGTGGTTCCAGATGCCTGCAATCAGCATTACACCTTTTATATTTTTCGATTTCAAATCCTCTAAAAGCATCTGAATCATTTTTGAGCCATAACCGCCATTCTGATATTCGGGCAATAAATCAATATGCAAATGTGCGGGATATTTACAGCTGTAAAATGTATATGGTACAGGAAAGAACCAACTTCTTCTTCCGCTTTTTTTATCTAATTTATAAATTTCAGGAACATCAACTTTTCTGAATACCTTGCTGAACCTGCGGTAATCGGGTTCGCAAAGAACATAGCCAACTGCCTTATCCGAATCATCAACAAGGACGAAGCAGGAATCATAACACTCGCGTGCATAATAAGTAGAAAACATCTTAGACATCTTTCTACCTACTTTTTCCTCCTTGATACTTAATTCCCCTGCAGTCATACGGCAGACATATTCAACATCTTTAATATCGTCTGCTCTCATTCTTCTGATAGTTGCCATTACTGCACATCTCCTGAAGATTTTTTTCTTTTCTTTACCTTTTCTCTTGTTCCGTCAGGACGCTGAATAACAGTATTATCAAGAGTGTTTTCAAGAGATTTTCTGAATGCGGCAACATACTCCGCACGAAGAGCTTTCTGCTCAATTTTCTCTTCCTCTGTCAACTCCTGCTCACGAGCCTTGCGGGCAAGAAAATTTATTCTGTCGATTTTTTCGGGAGTAATCATATTAAAATCCTTTATTTATTGAATTAATTTATATATTTACATTACTGTAGTATAGCACATATTTTATTTTTTGCAATAAAGCAACATCATTTTTTATGTGCTATAATCCAAGCTTTTAATTCTTCACAAGACATTTGGCTTGACGCTAACGATAGACCTATTTCTATTATTTCCTCATTAGATGCTACAATTTTTATACCATTTATCTCCAAAAAAGACAGCATAACATATACGCCAATTCTTTTATTGCCATCTATAAACGCGTGATTTGAGACCAAAGAAAACCCTAACTTTGCCGCTTTATCTTCTTTGGTTGGATACAACTCAACTCCGTCAAATGTTGCAAAACAACTTTCTAATGCAGATTCCAGCAAAGCTTCATCCCTAACACCAACACTACCACCCGTAGCTTCTGCCATAATTTGATGAAGCAATTTGATTTTATCTTTACTGAACTTTATCATTTTGCTAACTCCTTAAATGCAGGAAGGTATCTTTCAAGTATTCTTTTTGCAACAATATCTATCTTCTCATCATCTGTCAAATCCAAAATAGGTGAATTGTTATCTAAATCCAACACCAAATATTTAGGCTTATTGTTTTTAAATATTACTGCCTCGCCTTTTTCATCAACAGTTCTAGATACTTGTGAAAAATTCTGATTTGCTTGTGTCATTGAAAAAATTGTTTCTGAATTTATCATCATACTACCAGCTCCTATAAAAATATACAACAAATCAATCCTATTTATATTATATTCATTATCATTTATATGTCAACAAGAAAATTCTTACATATAAAAAGAGCTTTCCTCACGAAAAGCTCTTTTTGTACCCATTTTCTCTTGTCCTACTTATAAACAAATCAAATTCTTCTTGGCTGATTAATTCAGGGTAAGAAAGAATTTTCAAAGGTACGCCCTCACCGCCGTGGTAAGAGGGTTGCTCATAATCATAAGAATTTATTTTAAAGCCTAATCGGTCATAAAATCTTATTCTTTTGATTTGTTGCTCTGTTTCGGGTGCTTCTGCTTCGAGGATTATAGGCTTTTTATAGACTTCTTTTACAAGCTCAATTGTTTTTGAACCATAACCCCCAGCGCGAACTTCTTCATCAATGGCAATATGCTCGATGAAAACAAATTCGGGAAAATCCCAGAGTGCTATAAAGCCTACATCTGTTTCTTCATCAAAGATTTCTAAAAACTTGAAAAATCTATTGTTTAAGCATTCCTTCTGGTCTGAAACATCGCGGCGTTCCTCGTATGGAAACGCCGCGGTCATTTTACTGAAAACCAAATCGAAACGCTCTTCGGTAATCGGTACTAATTTCATATTACTTAATCTGAGTACCCACAGGAACACAATCCGGAACAAATACTACCTGACAACCGCAAGCACCGTTTGTTGCTGCAAGAAGCATACCGTTACTCTGAACACCTGAAAATCTTGCGGGTTCAAGGTTTGCAATAACAATAATCTTTTTACCAACAAGCTGTTCGCAGGTATATTCGCTCTTGATTGAAGAAACGATAACTCTGTTTTCACCGCTACCGTCATCAAGAGTAAGCTTTAAGCAGCTATGAGATTTTCTGATTTCCTGTGCTTTGAGAATTTCGCAAACACGAAGGTCAAGTTTTTCAAAATCTTCAATGGAAACTGTGTTTTCTTTAAGAGGAACAAAAGCATCTGCTTCTCCATATACATGCTTATCTTCTGTTTCAACAACCTCTTCTGCCTTTGCTGCTTCTTCCATTTTAACTTCTTCCTCTGTTTTGGGGTAGGAGAAATCGAGAAGACCAACATATCTCTTGGGGTCGATTGCGAAAAGGAAGAGGTAAAGACGAGGGCCTTTTTCTTTATCTATAAGAAGCTTATAAACATTCTTGAAGAATGCACCCTGAATTGTTTTAAGCTCTTTTTCATCAAGCTCGCCACCGTTAATTTCCTTCGGAATAGCGTAAAGCTTTTTATTAAGCTCATCAAGGTCATAACCGCCTGCTGAAATATACTCAAAAAGAGCTTTGATTTCTGCTTTCTGTGTTTCGTTGAGAGTTTCATAAACCTCCCAGTTACGACCTGCTCTTAAGCGGTTAACCTGGTCAGGAGCGCAGTTTTCAAGCCAATATTTTGCTTTATCAAGTCTTGCGCTGAACTGTTCGCTCTTATAAGGAGTTCCGATTTTTTCGAAAACAGTTTCAAGCATTGGAACATTGAAGTCAACAACGCTACCGAGCTGAACAAGAAGACCCATAGGAACTGTTTCAAGAACTCTGTCATCAACAGTTGTGTTATACATAATGTCTTTCTGAGCATCGTTTGCAGTGCCGTCTTTAACAGCATTATACATTTTATCAAACTCAAAATACTGTCTTAAGATACCATCGTCAAAGCAGAAATCGAATGCTTTGAGAGGCTCTGTTTTTGAATAAAGCCATAAAATAACTTCGGGCTCATAGATTTTAAGAAGTGTTTCGGGAGTAAGGTTAAGACCTGATGAACCGGACATTTTACCTGTTGTTCCCTTGATACCGATAAACTCATAACCCTGGAAGAGAGGAGGTTCATAACCAAAGATTTTCTTTGCAATATCTTTACTTGTATCATAGCTGCCATGGGGACTTGCGTGGTCTTTTCCGCCGGGTTCGAAGTCAACACCCTCATACATCCAGCGCATAGGCCAGTCAATTTTCCAGGCGAGCTTGCAGTTGAAGTCCTTTGTGAAATCAAAAGAACCCTTGTGACCGCATTCACAGGTATATTCAGCCTGGGTGCAATCGTCACTCAAAGAAACGATTTTTGTTGTATCCTTACCGCATTCGGAGCAATAAATACTGACGGGGTAATATGCCTCGCGTTCGCCTTCCTGAACGGGCTGAGTACGGTGAGAAGCAAGAATATCAAAGATTTCCCCTCTCTTTTTAAGAGAATGGAGAATATGCTCTGTATATTTACCGCTTCTGTACATTTCTGCCTGATGGCGATAGTCCATATTAATACCGAATTTCACGATTGAACGCTCAAATTCATGCTCAAAATATTCAGCATAGGTTTTTTCTTCTGTATCAAAGGGGTTCTTAACATCAACATAGGGGCAACCGATATATTTTTCCATATCGCTGTCAATAGCTGCAACGTTAACGGGAACCTTTCTCATACGGTCAAACTCGTCCCATGAGAAAAGAAGCTTTGCTTTTTTACCTTTTTTAATAAGTGCGCGAACAACAAAATAGCTTGTTGCAATATCACGGAAGTTACCGATATGAATTGAACCGGAGGGGCTGATACCTGCGGCGCAAACATACTCTTCCTTATCAGGATTGCGCTTGATAATACGGTCGGCGATTATTTCGGACCAATGCATTGAAATCACACTCATTTCGTTGAAATTACATAGGGTGAAAGGAATTATCCGAACCGTGTTTTATACAGGCGGATTTCCGTTCATCCTGCGTTAAAATACTCGCCAATCCGAAAGGATTAGCTCCGTTTTTGCCTTGTCTGACCAAAAATCCGCACTGTATAAAATCTTCGACCTAAAAGCAAAAGATTTTTATTGGATTTTTGGTGTTGAGGGCGAAGATAGGCTGGCGCCTTTCAAGACCAAAACACCGAAAAGACTTGAAAAGATTTGCTTTTAGGCAGGTTCGGATAACTCATTTCACCCTAATATAACAGTTTAGTATTTTACTATAATTAACAAAATCTGTCAAGCATAGGGGAATAGTTTATTTAGTTAAAAGCTATACCAAAAGACTAAGTAAACTTGAACAATTTCGAATATGTTGCTATAATAAACTTACTTTAACTATAGAAACAACATTTTTGGAGATTTTTGATATGAAAACGCTTTATAAATTTGTAACAATAACCAGAAACATTTTCTTTGTTCCCTGTGCTGTTATTGGTGCCTTAGGTGTTGTGTATGATGTATTCGGAATAAAATGGTTTATGAAAATCATAAACGCAATTATCCCCGAGGTTGATTACCATACTGTATGGTGTTTTTCATACATATGTCTGGCTATTTTTATAATTTTGCATTTAGTGAAAAAATATATTGAAAAACACAAATTATCAAGTGATGCAAAGAAATAAATACTACTAAAATTTTTTCAGGCAAGACTGCTTTCTTCCAAGAGAAAACAGATCTTGCCTTTACTTTTTTCCTCTACGGCGCATTTTCGCGCCCCTAAACTTGCCGCCTGCCACTTGCAACTTGCCACTTTGAAATTGAGGTTTATTACAATCTCTATCAAAAATTAAAATTCTCTTAAAAATAACATAAAAAACTCAAAAAACTGTTGATAACTCTGCTGTTTTTTGGTATATTTAATGTATATTTCTATGTATTAACAAAATAGGAGGATTATGGATGTTAAAGCTGTTGCGTTACTTAAAACCGCATAAGCATTTTGCATTGTTTACATTGTTCCTTGCAGCAATAAACAATGTGCTTACCCTTGGCTTCCCTTTGTTGCTTTCCGAAATCATCAACGAAGGCATCAACAAGGGTGATTTAGAATCCATTAAATCCGATGGTATACTTATGCTCGTTTGCTGTTTTATAGCAATGCTTGTTTCCATTGCAAACAGCTACTGCTCAAGTAAAGTTTCAACAAGCTTTGCAGGTGAGCTCCGTGCAGATATTTTCAATAAAGTTGAAACCTTTTCACAAGGAGATATTGATAAAATAGGTATCCCATCTCTTATAACAAGAACAATTAATGACATTCGTCAGGTTCAGGATTTCATTCTTATGAGCCTTCGTACAATTATTTCTGTTCCGATTATGCTTATCGGAGGAACAATTATGGCGGTTATTATGGACCCGGGTCTTTCTCTTGTTCTTCTTATTGTTCTTCCGGTTATTGCAATTATTGCTCTTCTTGTTGCGAAAAAAATCCTTCCTTTCTTTGATAAAATTCAAAAAAAGGTTGATAAGCTTAACCTTATAATCCGTGAAAAAATCAGCGGTATAAGAGTTATTCGTGCATTTAACAGAACCAAGCATGAGGACAAGCGTTTCAAGGATGCAAACGATGATTTAACAGGAATAGTTGTTACCGTTCAGAGAATTTTCGCTTCTCTCATCCCCATTGTAACACTTCTTGCCTTCCTTCTTATCATTCTTCTTGTAGCAATCGGTTATGTGCAGATTAACCGCCTTACAGATGCAGTTGAAATTCAGAACACTATCGGCGATTTACAGGCATTTATCATTTATCTTGTATTCGTTGTTATTGCCCTTTCCAATGCGGCGGCAATGTTCATTATGCTCCCCAGAGCAAAGATTTCTGCAAATCGTATCAACGATGTTCTTGAAATGCAACCCGAAATGGAAATTCTTCAAAAAGAGGAAAATAATTCGGAAAAAGGCGTTATCGAATTCCGTAATGTAAGCTTCCAATACAAAAACCCCGATGGCGACTATACGGATGTTCTTAAAAACGTAAGCTTTACTGCAAATCCCGGTAAGGTTACTGCAATTATTGGCGGAACAGGTTCAGGTAAATCAACAATCCTCAACCTTATTCCTCGTTTCTATGATGTTGCAGATGGTGCGGTTTTCCTCGATGGATATGATGTTCGTCAAATGGATTTTGCATCAATTTACTCTAAAATCGGCTACATTCCTCAGCAGGCATTCCTTTTCAGTGGAACAATTGCAGATAATCTCCGCTATGGTAAGGAAGATGCAACCGATGCTGAATTATGGCGCGCCCTTGAAATAGCTCAGGCAAAAGATTTTGTTGAAAAGCTCCCCGATGGGCTTTACAGTATGATTTCCCAGAACGGAACAAACCTTTCAGGCGGTCAGAAGCAAAGGCTTTGCATTGCCCGTGCAATTGTAAAAGAAGCTCTTTTCTATATGTTTGACGACAGCTTCTCTGCCCTTGACTTTGCAACTGATGCTCGTCTTCGAGCAGCATTGAAAGAAAACCTTAAAAATTCATCCATTCTTATTGTGGCTCAACGTGTAGGCACAATAATTGATGCAGATAAAATAATTGTTCTTGACAGAGGTCAGGTTGTGGGTACGGGTACTCACGAAGAGCTTCTTCAGTCCTGCGATGTTTATAAGGACATTGTTGCATCCCAGCTTAGTGAAGAGGAGGCAACAGAATGACAAGAAAACCACGTCAGCTTGACGAAAATCGTCAGAAGCTTCTTGAAATGAGACGAAACACCCGAAAAATGCGTTATTCTTCATACCGCGCTGTTCAGAAAGGCGAAGAAAGAGCAAACAATTTCGGCAAAACACTAAAACGTCTTTTAAAATATCTTTTTGAGCATAAGGGCGGTTGTGTAATTGTTTTTATAACCTGCATTTTAAGTACAATCTGTAACGTTATCGGTCCTTCCTATATCGGTGACGCTCTTGATGTTCTTAATGAACAGGTTGCTCTTAAAATTGAAGGCTTTGAAATTTCTGCAGAAAGTCTTATTCCCTATATTCTTATGCTTCTTGCAGTTTATGGCGGAATGGCAATTTTCTCATTTATTCAGCAATTCACAATGGCAGGAATAACCGCAAAGGTTGTTCGCCGATTGAGAGAAGATTTAAACACAAAGCTTTCACGCTTACCCCTTAAATTCTTCGATTCAAATGCAAAAGGTGATATTCTTTCCCGCCTCATTAACGATATTGATAATATCAGCAACACTCTTCAGCACAACTTGGTTTCCGTTGTAACATCAATCATCACCCTTGTTGGTGTTTTCGTGATGATGCTTGTAACAAACTGGTTTTTAACCCTTGTTATTGTTCTTATTGTTCCCCCTGCGGCAGCAATTGCCCTGAGCATTATGAAGGTTTCCAAAAAGCTCTTCAAAGCTCAATGGGACAGAACAGGCGAGCTTAACGGCCACGTTGAAGAAATGTATACAGGGCATAAAATTGTCCGTCTTTTCGGTCAGGAGCAGTTGGCAGTTGACGAGTTCAACGATATTAATGATGAATTAACCGATGTAAGCCGAAAAGCACAGTTTATTTCAGGTACAATTGCTCCCTTTATTAATCTTATTGATAACTTCGGCTACATTCTCATTGCTATTATCGGTGGCTATCTCATAGTAAATAACGGCGTTTTTGCAGTTAACGGCACAGTCCTTTATGATATGGGCGAAAGCTTTACAATAGGTGGTATTCTTACCTTTATCACTTATTCGAAGCTTTTTACATCTCCCATTTCTCAGCTCGCTCAGATAGTAAATAATTTGCAATCAAGTATGGCTTCATCAGAACGAGTTTTTGCAGTTCTTGATGAGCCCGAAGAGGTTGCAGATAAAGATGAAAAAAATATTGAGTTTAAGGATGTTCTCAAATTCGAAAATGTTTCCTTCTCATATTCTCCTGATAAGCCCTTAATGGAAAATCTTGATATTTCTGTTAATTGCGGCGGTCTTGTGGCTCTTGTTGGTCCCACAGGTGCAGGTAAAACCACTTTCGTTAATCTTCTTATGCGTTTCTATGATGTGAACGAAGGAAAGATTACCATTGACGGAACAGATATTCGTGATATTCCTCGTGATGACTTACGTTCTCTCTACGGAATGGTGCTTCAGGATACCTGGTTATTTAACGGTACAATCAAAGATAACATCCGCTACGGAAAACTTGATGCTACCGATGAAGAAGTTATCGCCGCCGCTAAAGCTGCTCATGCAGACGAGTTCATTTCAGAACTTTCCGAGGGTTATGACACGATTCTTGAAGAAAACGGTGAAAACCTTTCACAAGGTCAAAGGCAGTTGCTTACTATTGCCCGCGCCCTTTTAAAAGACCCTAAAATTCTTATTCTTGACGAAGCAACAAGCTCCGTTGACACAAGAACCGAGCTTCTTTTACAAGCAGCTATGAGCGAAATTATGAAAGGCAGAACAAATTTTGTTATTGCTCACAGACTTTCCACAATCAAGAAAGCTGATGAAATTCTCTTCATTGATAAGGGAACCGTTAAAGAACGAGGCACTCATAAAGAACTTCTCCAAAAGGGCGGTCTTTATGCGGATATGTATTACAGTCAGTTTGGCGGAAAAGTGTCCGATAGAAAGCTTGATACAGACAACTGAAAACAAGCTGCCAGATGCCAGCTACCAGCGGTTAGCAAATAGCAGACAGCAAATAGTAGTTGTTAAGAAATTAAATCAATTTATGACGAATGTATAGAAATAGAGAAAATTTTATATGCAATAGTCAGAACGACTAAAAACAACCTACAAAAGTAATTTAATGGTGCAAAGTAAATGTAAGCGGTAATTTTTATAATGCTGACCGCAGGTCCCAAAACTTGCCACTTGCCATTTGCCACTTGCAACTATCTACCGAAAGGACAGATTACGATATGAAAAACACAGAAAAATCTATGGAAAAGCTTGTTGCTCTTTGCAAGGGCAGAGGCTTTGTTTACGCAGGTAGCGAAATCTACGGCGGTCTTGCTAACACCTGGGACTACGGCCCCCTTGGTGTTGAGCTTAAAACCAACATCAAAAACGCTTGGCGCAAAAAATTCATTCAGGAAAACCCCTACAACGTTGGTCTTGACAGCGCTATTCTTATGAACCCTCAGACTTGGGTTGCATCAGGTCACCTTGGCGGATTCTCCGACCCTCTTATGGACTGCCGTGAATGTAAAACACGTCACAGAGCAGATAATCTTATTGAAGATTTTGACGGGACTAATGTTGCAGGCTGGACAAATGAGCAGATGATGGACTACATCAAGGAAAAAGCAATTGCTTGTCCTTCCTGCGGTAAACATAACTTTACAGATATTCGTCAGTTTAACCTTATGTTCAAAACATTCCAGGGTGTTACTGAGGACAGCAAAAATGAGCTTTATCTTCGTCCCGAAACTGCACAGGGTATCTTCGTAAACTTTGCAAATATTCAGAGAACAACAAGAAAGAAAGTTCCTTTCGGTGTTGCTCAGATCGGTAAATCCTTCCGTAACGAAATCACTCCCGGTAACTTCATTTTCCGTGTTCGTGAATTCGAACAGATGGAGCTTGAATTCTTCTGCAAACCCGCTACTGACCTTGAATGGTTCGAATACTGGCGCGCTTTCTGCCGTGACTGGCTCTATTCTCTCGGTATAAAAGAAGAAAACCTCCGTCTTCGTGACCATGACCCTGAAGAACTTTGCTTCTATTCAAAAGCAACAACAGACTTTGAATATCTCTTCCCATTCGGTTGGGGCGAGCTTTGGGGCGTTGCTGACAGAACTGACTACGACCTTACTCAGCATATCAACACATCAGGCAAAAGCCTTGACTACTTTGACCCTGAAACAAACGAGAGATACATTCCTTATGTTATCGAACCCTCTCTCGGTGTTGAAAGACTTTTCCTTACAATTCTCACAGAAGCTTATGATGAAGAGGTTGTTGATGCAGAAAAGAACGATACAAGAGTTGTTCTTCACCTTCATCCCACCCTTGCACCCTTCAAATGTGCAATCCTTCCCCTTTCAAAGAAGCTTAATGAACAGGCAACAGAGATTTTCACAAAGCTTTCAAAGAAATTCAATGTTGATTTTGATGATGCAGGCTCAATCGGTAAAAGATATCGCCGTCAGGACGAAATCGGTACACCCTTCTGCATTACTTATGACTTTGACAGTATTGAAGATGGTTGCGTAACAGTCCGTGACAGAGATACAATGGAACAGGTTCGTATTTCAATCGATGAGCTCGAAGCTTACATTGAAGAAAAAATTGCATTCTGATATAATTAAACAACAAAGCAGTAGGTTTTCGCCTACTGCTTTATTTTTTTATTTTAAGTTTAATGTTGCGTTGTAATCGGAAATTCCGTAGTTACCTGCTGAATGCTTGAGTATTTCATAGAAATCAAGCTCTTCGCCCTGTGCTCCGTGAAGCTTTTTATTAAGTATCTTTAGAATAGGTTTAAGTCTTTTAAGTACTTTTAAGAATGTTTCTCCGAAAGGTGTATCTTCCGTATAAGGCTGGTCACCACAGAACATATTCCTTACAATAGCAACAAGATAATCAAAAAATCTGTCATCTTTAACATCGGGGTGAGCTTTAACAAGGAAAAGTCTTGCAATTTTTCCAACGGACCAGGTATAAAGAATTTTGCCAACAAATTTAACCGGCTTGTAAAGAGCGGTTTTGTCGCCTATACCAAATTTACCCAAAACCTTTTCGGGGTTATCTTTCATTCCACCAATCAAGGTAATTAACATTCTGTCAAATTGATTCTGAAGATATTGTTCCCCTGTTTTTCCGTTTTTCTCCCATTCAAATTCGGGAACAGGAATGCTTTTTATCTCAACAGTGTTTTCATCCTTAATTGTAACGAGGCGCATAAATGCAGGGCAACCGATAAGAGAACCGGTGCAGACATCATAGAACTTGTTACCTTTTTCTGTTTCAACAACATTCACGCTCTGATTATGCATATGACCTGTGAAAATAAGATGAACTCCGTTATCTGCAAGAGTTTCGATAAGCTTTTTACTTTCTTTCTGACGAGCATCGGGAATAAGAGCAAGTATTGGTTGACCCGGAAGAACGGGATAATGCTCCATTGCAATCATCATTTTGCCGTCTTCTTTTGCCTTTTTTGCTTGGTCTTCAATCCATTTTAAAAACTCTTCATCATAAGCCTTGTTTTTGCCCTCGGCAGTATCGTTACATATAACCAGAAGACGAACATCCTCGGAAAGCTCTGCCACATAGGAAAGATGCTCTTCATTAAAAGCAATTGCATCATTATAGCCGAATTCTCCGTAATAGCTTAAAAGGTCTTCAAATTCAATACCCTCAGCAGACTCTCTTTCACCGCCATTATACTGGAAAGGATTTTTTTCAATATCGTGACCTGCGGTAACAACAAAAATCTTTTTACCGCTAGCTTTCAGAGCCTTAAGCTCTTTTGAATAATCAATATGGCTTTCTTTCTCGCCATTAAAGGAAAGGTCACCTGCAATAAGAATTATATCTGCTTCGGTGCTGTTTTCAAGGTATTCATTGGCAGCTTTGTTTATGGCAGCAGTTTCTGCATAGCATTTCTGCTCATAGTCCATAAACGCTTCATAACCTTCGCCATAAGCACCAAGTTTTTCGCTGAAATAGTGGGGGTCAGTAATAACGAAGAATGACAGTTCTTTCATAAAAGCACCTCTTATAAAGTCGCCAGCCGCCAGTCTCCAGTCGCCAGTTAGCGATTAGCAATTAGCAATTAGCAATTAGTTTTTCAATTCACAGCAAAAACTACAAGTTTATGCAACGCTCTTGTTGATGCCATATAGAGATATTTTTTGTTTTCTTCTCCCCTGAAAGCACCATCTTTATCGTACACGATTACATTATCAAATTCAAGACCCTTTGTAAGTGCCAAAGGCATAACAATCGGATTATGGGAAAGCTCAAAGGATTTATTATCGCAAATTCTCAAGCCGTCTATTTCTGTTTTGAGTTCATTATAAACCGCTATTGCTTCTTTGAGATTGCGAGTAATTATGCAGGTTGAAAGACTGTTTTCCGCCAATTCTTTAACTGCATTTTTAAATTCTTCAATATTACCACTTATTTCTTTAACTTCTTCTCCTGTTCGTTCAAAGATTTCATATCTTTTCTCTTCGGGAAGAAGCTTTAAAGCATAGGAATTGATTTCCTTTGTTGATCGATAGCTCTTATTAAGGTTAAGTGTTTTTGCATTATAAATCTCGGCAAGTTTTTCCTTGCTTGTTGTGTTAAGCTCTGAAACAATTGCCTGATTTGTGTCTGCAAGAAGAGTAACTCTTGCTCTGGGGAACATTTTTAAAATGAGCTTATGCTGAATATATGAAAGGTCCTGCGCTTCGTCAATAAGAATATGCTTAACACCTGAAAGCACCGCAGACATACCTAAAATAGATTTTACATATACAACACCGAGAGCATCTTCAAATTCAAGATACCCTTTATCAAGTGTTGCTTTGGTATCAAGAAGCTCAGGGCAATTTATTTCTTCTGCATATTTTTCCAAAAGCTTGAAATAAACTGCTATGGGGTCAACAAGAATTGCAGATTTAATCATTTCAGTAGCATTCTGCTTAACCTCTCTGCGCTTTGCCTTGAAAAGCTTTGCAGTATCTTCATCAATTTCAGAATCTGCATCTATATGAAGATAAATTTCTTCTCTATGACTGATGAAATATTCATCAACAACACCCTGAATATATGCCGCAAGGCGTTCTCCTCTTGATTTTTGCGAGTTTTCTGTGTCACTTAAAAATCTTTCCAGAAGAGCTTCTTTAGAGAAAATAACATCACCGAAAAGTGTAATATCGCTGAATTCAGGCTCGCAAACATCGGTATCAGTTTCAAGGAAATCAACGAAAGCCTTGCTCAGCTTAATTCCCGCACTTTTACTGCGCCTGCTGTCACCATTTATAATGCTTTCTGCAAGAGAATAGTAGTCCCCTGTTGTAACGGTGGGGATTTCTGCTGCAAAAATATTGTAAAAAGATGAATAATTTATGGGCATTTCACCAAGCTCAGGAATAATGTCAGCAACGTAGCTTGAAAAAATATCATTGTTGGAAAACATTATAATTTCCGCAGAGGAAAGCTCTGTTCTGTTCTGATAAAGAAGATAAGCAAGTCTGTGGAAACCAACAGAGGTTTTACCGCTGCCTGCAGGACCGATAACAAGAAGATTTTCATTATCTGTATAGCGAATAACCTTGTTCTGCTCTCTCTGAATACTATTTACAATAACTTTAAGGTGCTCGCCTGAAGAAGATGAAAGCACATCTCTTAAAATATCGTCATCAATTTTAAGGTCACTGTCAACATAGTATTTCAATTTGCCGTTTTCAAATTTAAACTGCCTTTTAAGAAGTAAATCTCCGCGGATTTCTCCCGATGGTGCTTTGAAAAAGGCTTTATCTTCGAAATCCTCATAGAAAAGTGATGCAATCGGTGCACGCCAGTCGCAAACAAGCATTTCAAAGGTATCATGCTTCTGGAGAGTTCTTAAACCTATATATATTGTTTTTTCACGGGTAGCTCTTTCACCTTTAAAATCCACCCTCGCAAAATAGGGCGCATTACGAAGCTTTTTAAAGAAATAAATATCTCTTGATGCCTCTTCGGAATAAAGAAACTGCTTTTCCATTTCGTGATGAATTTGGGTCAGCTCCATTCCCGAATACATACCGCCATTGGGGTTATCCATATTAAAATCTTCACCCATTACCTTAACATTGGCTTTGTATTCTTCAATTTGTTCGCCAAGACGTACAATTTCATCATCTAAAAACTGCTGTACTTTTTTTGCATTCTGTTCTTCGATTTTCATATCTTTACCGAGCAAAATACTACCTCCAAAAACAAAAAATATAGTCTCTGCAAAAGTTAATGATACTATATTTCTCTTTTATATGCAAGTATTGTAATTTCCCTATTTATGTGTTATAATTAGTTACATAGAAAAGGCACTTCTTTTTTGAAGTGCCTTTTCTGTTTATTGTTAATTAATATCGTATAAGTGTGCTAAAGGTTGCAAGATCTTCTTCACGTGCAATTTTAATATTGTTGATATTGCTTTCAACAAAATTAATATCATACCCTAAATTATAAAGTAACATAGTGCAACAAGATTCGGTTAGCGGGTGTTGCTCTGATTTTGCCTTTTCAAAAACTTCATTTAAGAGGGCAAGTGAGTGCGCTTCAGGTGATTGCAATGCAATCACGGCATCGCGGTTTATGTACTTAGGTCTTTGATTGATAGTATTAAATTGCACATATTCTTTCATAGAATGACCTATGGTGGCACTTCCTTTTTCCGAGCAAATCTGTAAAAGCTGAGAAATAGTTTCGGTGGTTACCAAGGGGCGCGTGGCTTCTTGAATGATGATGCGATCATTTGGCGAATATCGGTTGTTGATATGGTCCAAGGCATTTTTCAGCGATAAAATACCACTGTTTCCTGCAGGAATTAACCCTTTTAATTTGGTTATGCCATATTGCCGTGAATAAGCCTCAACAATGTTTTCCCACCCTTTAAGGCAAACCACGTAAATATCATCTACCGACGGATGTTCCTGATATGCTTCCAGACAATAAATCAGCACGGGTTTGCCCTGTACACTAATAAATTGGCTTGGTATATTCTGACGGTTTTTTACGGTTTTACCGCCCGCAAGAACGATGACGATATTTTTCCTGTCCTTGAATTCGGAAGTGTCCGTCATCCTCTCAACCATAGCAGGATTATTATAACCTGAAACCAATGCTTCCGGCGTGGTATCCAGTACCATTGCAAATTTTTGCAATTTTTTCTGCGAAACATCGTTTTCGCCTGCTTCGATTTTTGCAATAGTGGATCGGGTTTTGTATCCCAATGCTTCTGCCAATTCTTGTTGCGACATTCGCAATTCAAACCGTCTTTTTTTTATATTAGTGCCAACTGACATTAAAATCACCTCAATATGTATATTATAAATCAACATTACGTGATTTTCAAGTGGTTTTTTGGAGAAGAAGTGCATAAATGTTGACAAAATGTTGATTTTTTTGTATTATGAATACAGATATATTAGTGTTTTGGAAGGAGTTTTATTATGAAAGCAGTAATCTTCAACTCAGGTCTTGGTAACCGTATGGGCGATTTTACTAAAAACAATCACAAATCCATGGCACCCTTAAAGAACGGCGAAACAATTTTTCACCGTCAGATTCGTTTGTTAAGTGCAGAAGGCGTTAAAGATTTTTTGGTAACTACAGGTCCTTTCGAAGACCAACTGAAAAAAGAAGCTGCAGATTTTCCCGAACTGAACTTTACCTTTGTCCGTAATGATATTTACGACAAAACCAACTACATCTATTCCATGTATCTTGCTCGTGAACATATGAATGATGATCTGTTGTTTTTACACGGTGATCTGGTGTTCAATCGTCGCTTGGTACACGATGTTTTAAACAGCAGTGAAAAGAATACTGCAACAGTTAACTTCAAAAAAGCATTACCCGAAAAAGATTTCAAGGGCAGAGTGAAAGACGGTAAAGTTATCGAGGTTTCCATTAAAATTTTTGATGATGACTGCTATGCTTTCCAGCCCTTCTATAAAATGGATAAAGCTACCGCATCCGCTTGGATTGGTAAGGTTGTAGAATTCATCCATAAAGGCGAAGACAAATGCTATGCTGAAAACGCATTGAACGAAATATTCCCCGCATTGAATGTTCGTGCATTTTCTTATGAAAACTATTACATCGATGAAATTGATAACCTTGATGACTACGAACGCGTGACCGCAGAGATCTTACCTTTCGACGAGGAAGATGCTAAAATTTTCGGCTGATTAAAAAGGAGTTAAACGTATGTCCAGCTTAAAAGAAAAAGTAATGTACGGATACACGTCTGAAGAATTCAAAAAATTTAAAAAATATGCTTGGTTGATGCTACTCAGTTTTAGTCTGCTGTATTTATTCTTCTATAACGGACGCCAGAACATCAACCTTGTCAAAACCGATATGGCGGAAGCTTTCGGCTTTTTCCTTGCCAACGGAAAACCTGATATTGCCCCTATCGGTGTAGTATCATCTGCTCTGTTCTGGTGCTATGCATTCGGTCAGTTGGTAAGCGGTCGTATCGGAGCATATTTTGGCTATAAAAAGGTTATGTGCGTCGGTGTTATGGCATCTGCGGTTTTGAACATTGCTCTTTCCTTTGCAAACAACATTCCCTTAATCGCAATCTTATGGGGTCTTAATGGTTTCTTCCAGGCGATGGTATGGTCCAACGGTGTTGGTGTTATCAACAAATGGTGGCCTAAGGAAAAACGCGGGTTTGCTTCAGGACTGGCTACCTCTTTTTCCGGTTTGGCACAAGTTGTCACTTACTTTACAATTCTGTTCTGTAAAGAGCTCAATCCTGAATGGGGTTGGCGTTCTGCTTTCCGTTTCCCCATGATACCTATGATATTGATGCTTATTGCTTTTATCTTTTTCTTCAAAACCAAGCCGGAAGATGTTGGCTTAAAACCCTTTGAAGAAAAAGACCATATCGCTGCTGACCGCGACATTAAACTGGCGGCAGAGATTGAAGCAAAAGGTTTCTTATACCCCTACAAAGTTTTGTTCAGTGAACCGAAAGTAATTGTATTTTGCCTGATTTCTGCTATTGCCGGTATCGGCCGTTATGCACTTCTTTCGTTAGTTCCAACCTATTTCCAAGAAAATCTGGGACTTAACTTCGGAGATAGTATCACAAAAATTGTTTTATTACCTCTCGGTCAGGCTTGTGCTATGTTCGTATTTCCTTTTATCACCGACAAGGTGTTTAAAGGAAAACGTGAACCCATGCTTATTCTCGCTTCAGTTGTTACATTTTGCGTAATGCTCCTCTTCCCGTTTGTTAAAAACCCCAACCTTGCTTCCGTGTTGTTGCTGATAGTTGGCACCTCGGGTATGGTTACAGGTGTTATCTGGGCAATTGCAGGTGATATGGGCGGTCGTGCATTTGCGGCTACTGTTGTAGGCGTATTGGACTGGGCAGTCTATATGGGCGCAGCTATTCAGGAAAGCTGTTTCGGCTATTTAAAAAATGCGGCAGGTTGGCCTGCTGTATTCATCACAGTCGGCAGTTTATATATAGTTATGCTTGTTCTCACTCTCCTTGCACGTAAAATGAAAATGAAAAAACTTTAAGATTGTTTTGTCCCCCTTTGTATATCAAAGAGGGACTTTTCTTTAAGAGCCTTCATCGGCTTGACAATACTCGTATAAAAAGTTAAAATAATAATATATTGTAACCTTCGTAAAATCCAAAAGAGAAAAGATGTGTAAAAATGGCAGATATAAAGCAGTTTTTAAAAACCAACCCAATTACGAAACCTTTTTATAATTTCTGCAACAAAATATACTGCATTATTATTACCAAATATGTAGAAGCTCGTAGACGCCACAATCTTCAAAAAGAGGGGTTACCTATTATTAAGAATGTGCAACATATGCTTACCGAAGCAGGCTATGTATTTTTCTTTGACATGGGAACTCTTCTCGGTATCGTTCGCGAAGGTCGTCTTCTCAAACACGATATGGATATTGATTTGGCGGTTGTTGTGAACAGTGAAGAGGATAAGCTTAAGCTTAAAGAACTCTTCGCTGCCAATGGTATTATCGAAAAATTCCGCTATACCGTCGACGGTATCGGCATTGTGGAGCAATCCTTCTCCTGCCGTAATGTTAAATTTGACATCAACTACTATTATGCTGAAGGCGATAAGGATGTTTGTTATCTGATATATAGAAATCCGGAAAAAGAATACTCCGATGAACAGCAGGATGTTGTGAAATTGGTTTGTCCTCACATTGCCGAAACTCAGACCATATTGTTCCAAGGTATTGAGATTAATGCACCGAAAAACCCCGAACAGTATCTCGCTGTTCGTTACGGCGAAAATTGGCGCATTCCTGATAAGAAATATATCTATTGGAAAGGTCCAAGTGCAGTTTTAACCGATTATATCGGTTACAGAGATGTTTTTGAAAAATAAAAAAGATTTATAAATAAAAATGGTGTTTCAAAAAAGAAACACCATTTTTATTTATTCTGTTTAATCTTTATACAGTTCCGTTCTTTACTCTTTCCATAAAGTCTGAACATGCAGGAACAACAAACTTAATACCCTTTTCAATAATTTCAAAGGTACATTCTGTTACATAATCTGTTTCACCGTCTACATTCATTGCTGCAGGCTTTTCGCTGGTAATATGAATCTTTTTACCTCTTTTGAAGATTGTTCTGTCCCAGCCAAGATGCTGACCCTTTTTATAAGGATTAATAAGGGAAAGAAGCTTAATTCTCAAACAGTCTTTTTTAACAATGATAAAGTCAAGAAGACCATCATAAGTAAGTGCTTTAGGTGCTGCCATATAACCGCCACCATACCAACGGGAGTTACCTGCAACGCAGAAAAGCACATCGCTTGTAAAAGGCTCTTCATCATCAATCTGAATTGTAAATCTGCTCTTCATTCTGCCGATAAAGCAGTAAAGAAGTGCCGCTGTATATGCCGCCTCACCTGAAAGAAGAGGAAGCTTTTTGAAATCCGCCTGCTTTGCACAAACCTCTGCATCAACACCCATTGAGCATTGGTTGATTGCATATCGGTCGCCACATTTAATAAGGTCAAAATCCATTACTGTACCATTTACATGGTCAGCGACATTTCTTAAATCCTTTTTATCTCCGAAAATACGTATAAAGTCATTACCACTACCTAATGGGAATGCTGCAACCTCTGCATTTTTATGACAAGCGCAAGCGTTAACAACCTCATAAAGAGTGCCGTCACCACCGCAGGCATAAACACGGATGTGTTCACCCTTTTCAACTTCTTTTTTAGCATATTCATAACCGTCACGAGGAGCGGTTGTAACGTGAATTTCATAATCGGTTATACCCATTTCGGTCATTGTTTTCACAATACCCTCAGAGCATCTTTCGTGGGAAATACCTTTTCCGCAAACGGGATTAACGATAAATAAATGTTTCATTTTCATTCTCCTTCAGGGGAATTTTTTGTTCTATATTTTATTTAAAATACATATGCAATCTGCATTTAATCATACCATTGTAAAGCTTACGGCTTTTATCTGCCTTTCTGCCGAAGCATTGCTCAAACTCTTCATCGGGAGTGATTATATAATAACTCCAACCGTGAGCTTTGTCAAACACTCTGCCCATTTCCTTATAAAGCTTCTGAGCTTCCTGCAAATCAAGAAGTCTTTCGCCATAAGGGGGGTTGCAGATAACAGTTCCTCTTTCACTTAATTTTTTGAAATCTCTTAAATCTCTTTTTTCAAAATTAAGCTTTTTACCTATGGGAAGTCTTGAAGCATTTTCAACGGCAATTTTTATAGCCTCTGCATCAATATCAGAACCATAACCAATGAAATCCGTATCAACCTTTTCAAGACTTATTGCTCTTTCCTTTTCCTCTTTCCAGATGTTTTTAGGAAGAACATCAAATCTTTCCGCCGCAAAATGACGATTAAGACCGGGAGCGATATTATGAGCATATAAAGCACCCTCTATAAGAAGAGTACCGCTACCGCACATGGGGTCATAAAGAGTGTGATAATGGCGAAGCTTTGCGAGAGCACAGATTGATGCTGCCAGAGTTTCTTTAATGGGTGCTCCGTTCTGTGAAAGTCTGTAACCTCTTTTATGAAGTCCTGCGCCTGTTGTATCAATAAGCATTGTTACCTGGTCATTCATAATGGAAAATTGTATCTGATGCACCGGACCACTTTCATTAAACCAGGAAATGCCATATTTTGATTTAAGCCTTTCAACAACCGCCTTTTTGATAATTGCCTGACAGTCACTGACGCTGAAAAGAGTTGATTTAAGAGAATAGCCTTTTACAGGAAAAGCATCTTCTCTTCCAATCCATTCCTCCCAAGGAAGAGCTTTTACACCCTGAAAAAGCTCTTCAAATGTCTTTGCTGTAAATGAGCCCATATTAATTTGTACTCTTTCTGCAAAATGCGAGCAAATATTAACTCTTGCAAGCATATTTTCATCGCCCGAGAAAAGCACTCTGCCGTTTTCCGCCTGAACATTTTCTGCACCTAAAAAACGAAGCTCATCAGCGATTATTCCTTCAACGCCTAAAAGGCAGGGTATTACAAAATTAATTTTCATCGGTATTCCTTTCCGTTGCGTTATATTCGGGCATTGTAAACCAGAATGTTACGCCATTTTCTTTATTTTCAAAACCACACTCACAATTATGGTTTTCCGTTATCGATTTAACAATTGCAAGACCTAAACCAAATCTTCCTTCCGCTCTTGAATGAGCTTTATCGGCACGATAGAATGAGGTGAAAATTGAGTCCTTGTCTTTATCTTCAACACGACTTCCTGTATTAAAAACATTAACTCTTATTTTATTATCTGCTTTTTCAGCAGTGATTTCAATATGCTTTTCACCGCTTGCGTGACTGCAAGCGTTAAGAACAATATTTGAAAGAACTGTTGTCATCTGAGTTTTATCAGCAAATGCCAACAGGTTTTCACTTTTTACATAATTAGCAGAAACACCCTTTTCTTCAAATATGGGTGTTACTGTTTTTATTAATTCTTCTATAAAATCATCAACGCTGAATTCGGTCATATCAGGCTTTTTAACTCCCGAAGAATAAAGTGACTGCTCTAACATATTAAGAACAAGCACATTCATTCTGTCAGATTCGCGCATAATAATATCGCAATATTCTGAGGCGCTCTCATTCTCTTCACTAACATTCATTTTCAAGCCTTCCGCATAACCTCGTATAATAGCTATGGGAGTTTTTAATTCGTGAGATGCAGCAGAAATGAAATCTGCTCTCATTTGTTCAATTCTGCGTTCTTTCTCAATATCTTCCATAAGCTGTTCGTTTTTTTCACGAAGCTCAGAAAGAGCCTCATTAAGAGAATCCGAAACAACGTTGATATTTTCTGCAAGAGCACCTATTTCATCGCCTCTGTTAACCTCGCATTTTGCTGAAAAATCAAGATTTGCAATTTTATTTGCAACCTCGCTCATCTGAATAAGAGGTTTTGTGAAATGCTTTGAATAAGCAGAAATAAACACAAGTGCAAAAATTAGTGCAAGAACTGTTATAGTTGTTGTGACGCCTGTTGCCAGATTGGCATTTTCCTGAATGGGATCTTTCTGGGCGGTAATTTCAATATGATAACCATTTTCAAAATCTTTACCGTAAACAATGTATTGAGTTGAACTTCCCTCTTCTGCAACCACATTAAAATAACTGCCGTCTTCATTCTGTTTTCTGCTTATTACATTAAGCTTATTTGCAGAAATAAATTTTCCTGAACCCTCGTATAAGTAATTATCTTCTTGGTCATATAAATCTATGCTTACATTCTCTTTTATTTCGTATTCTGCAAGCAAGAAATAATAATCCCCTCCTGCATTTTCCGTGTTTTGCGCCATTGTGCTGAGAGAATGCTCAACATTCCAGATATACACACTTTCAAGAAGCTGAGAGTTTGCTATGGAGATACCCACAAGACAAACCGCAATTATTGCGCCAATTTCCAAGAATACCTTGGCACGAATACCCAAACCTTTGCGCTTCATACGGTTACCTCCTTTTCCCGACTACCGGTATTCGTTGATTTTATATCCGGTTCCGTAAACAGTTATAATATTTTTAATTCCCCATTCACCTAGTTTGGTGCGAAGTCTTGCAACATGGGAATCAACAGTTCTTGTATCGCCCATATAATCCATTCCCCAAAGCTCATCCAGAAGGGCATCTCTTGTATAAACTCTTCCGGGAGTTTTACAAAGCTTTGTGAGAATTTTAAATTCCTTCAGAGTCAATTCTATTTCCTCGCCATCAATTGTTACTTTGTGGGAGGATGGCGAAATTGCAAGATTGTCTATAACAATATCATCGGAATTTTTATCTTTTCTTTTAAGATTTGTTCCTCTTTTCAGGAGCGTCTCAACACGTCTCGAAAGAACAGCAAGAGAAAAAGGCTTGGTTACATAATCATCTGCACCTGATTCAAAACCCATAATCTGGTCAAAATCCTGAGAGCGAGCAGAAACAAGGATTACAGGCATATCACTTTTTTCGCGAATTCTCCTGCATACTTCCCAACCATCAATTTCGGGCATCATAATATCAAGAAGTGCCAATTCCAAATCCTTATGGGTTTCAAAAAGGCGCAAAGCGATTTCACCGTTTTCCGCTTCTAAAACGATGTGACCTTCTCTTGTCAGACAATCACCGATAAGCTTTCTTATAAGCTGTTCATCATCTGCAATTAAAATTTTTGCCATTTACTTTTACCCCTCTTATTTAGTACGCCAATACGATAAGAAGTTATTTATTCATATTATATACAGGGCATACCTGCATACAAATTCCGCAGACTGCACCTCTGCCGATTTTCTGATAAGCTTTTTTCATATATTCACTGCAAACTGACGGGCTGAACATTTCTTCTCTTTTTATGCCGTCATAATAGCTTACACCCAGAATTGCACCGCTGGGACAAGCCTTTACACATTTATCACAGTTAATACAAGGATTTTCTTTTAATATTCCGTCACCGTGAAGCTCGCAATCTGTAAACAAAGTACCGAGACGAACTCTTGCACCATATTTTTTATGTAGAAACAAATCATTTTTACCGATATTTCCAAGACCTGCTTTATGGGCGGCTTCTTTATGGGAATACCTGCCGTTATATGGTGTTCCGGGCATACTCTGTGATGCGGCAACAGTTATATATTTATAACCCTTGCTTTGTAAAAACAATCCTGCTTCTAAAAGGCACCGGTCAATGAAAGCATTTACTGTTCTGTAATGGTTAAAGTAAGTTGGTGTTGGTGCATCATCAATTTCATCAATAATTGCATCAGAAAGCTTCACAACAATGCTGACTGCATATTTCAAATCGCCTGTATCTGCATTATCAATTTCCGAAAAACCAACATCGGTTACACCTTTACTAAGTAAAAATTCTTTAAGCTCTTGTTCAAGCATTTTCCACCCTCATTTTTTCCATACATAAAAGAACCTTTTCGTTCATCAACTGACATTCCTTGAGGAAATTGTCAGTTTCTTTCGGATTCAGAATAAAATTCAATGCACTTTTAGCCTCGTTACCCATAAGGTATTTTTTATCTGTTTCACCATTCAAAACGGTTTCTTCGCCATTGTTGTTATAAAGCTTTATATTATCAAGCTTTGATATGCTTTCAATAGTAACTGTCCCCTCATCACCCATAATCTGCGAAGCAGAACGACTCTGACCTACCTTTGAATAAGTAATTGTTACAAGCTTATCCTTGTATTCAAAGGCTGCACTACCGCTACCATCTGCACCTGTATGAAGAAAATGCTGAACAGGTGTGATTTTCTCAGGCATACCGAACAAATCAATTACAGGGTAAACACAATAAATTCCTAAATCGTTTAATGCACCTGTTTTCATTTCGGGATTGAATATATTGGGAAGTTCTCCGTTTTTAAGTGCCTGATATTTTGAAGAAAGCTGAGAAAAATCAATTGTTGCACTTCTGATATTGCCGATTTTACCTACCGCATCCTTTAAAACCTGCCTCAAGGGAGTGTGCATATACATAATTGCTTCAAAATAAACAAGTTTTTTTTCATTTGCAATATCACAAAGCTCTTTAAATTCACTTGAGGTAATTGTAATTGGTTTTTCACAAATTACGTGCTTTTCGTTTAAAAGAAGAGCTTTGCATTGTTCAAAATGGCAAACATTAGGACTTGCAACATAGACCAAATCCGTATCAGAAGAAACAAGGTCATTAAAATCCGTAAAAACTCTTTTTGCGCCTGTTTCTTCTGCAAATGCGCTACCTTTTTCAAAAGAGCGGGAATAAACACCGTCAAGGCTCAAATCTTCATAGAGGTTTGCACCATCGATAAAAGACTTTGTAATCCAGGATGTGCCGATAACTGAATATTTAAGCATAATTTTTTAATCTTTCTTTAAAAAGTTTTTAACTGTTTCTGCGGTGAGAGAATTTTTGAAAAATCCTACTGTTTTATTTAAACGTGTATGGGGTGCAACATTCCATTCACTTTTAGGTGCGGGATTATGACCCATACCCTTTAATATATCGGAATAAAATTCTGCAGATTTCAAAAAGCTCTGATAACCCTTGGTATTAACACCATTCCAACCCGTTTCGGCAACTGCAAGCCATCGGGGGAAACACATATAGCTCAGTTTTTCGAAATCCCTTACATATTCCGTCCATATTGGTGACTCAACACCCTTTATTGATGCCGCACCAAGAGAAGTAAGCCCTTTAACCTTTCGGGGATTGAACATATAAACATCTTTCAAGGAGTGCATTCCGTAAGGGTAATCAACATAATAGGGAGTGAATTTTTCCATAATAACAGGGTTTCCGCCATTTGCCCATTCTACACCCTTATCCATTTTATTTGTCCAGAGAGCAACAGTAATATTATCTTTATCAAGATTTCCACCATTCAGGGATTCATTCCAGCAAATTGCTTTCCTGCCTTTTTTCTTCAAGTATGTTGCCACCTCATTAACAAGCCAACCCTGAAGCTCATCCATTGAATGAAGTCCCTCTTCTTCAAGCTTTGCCTTGCATTTAGGGCAATTGAGCCAACGGGTTTTTGGTGCTTCATCACCGCCGATATGGAAATATTTTGACGGAAAAATCTCACAGAACTCATCAATGACTGCATAAATAAGCTTTAAGGTTTCGGGATTTCCAACGCAAAGAATATCCTTGAAAACACCTGCGGTGGTTTTTAGTTCAAGCTTTTCGCCTGTGCAAGAAAGCTCAGGGTAAGCAGAAATAACTGCAGTTGTGTGACCGGGGAAATCAAATTCGGGAATAACCTCAATGTATCTTTCTTCGCAATATTTAACTATATCTTTAAGCTCTTCTTTTGTATAGTAACCGCCATAGGGGGTATTATCATTTTCACCTCTGCCAAAATTTGAAGAGGGTCTTACAGAACCAACGCTTGTGAGCAAGGGATAAGCTTCCATTTCAACTCTGAACCCCTGGTCCTCGGAAAGATGGAAATGGAATTTGTTGAATTTAAAAAGTGCCGCACCATCTATCATTTTTTTGATTTCATCAACTGTGAAAAAATGACGGCAGGAATCTATCATAAAACCGCGATATGAATATTCGGGTTCATCATATATGTAAAGATGGGGTAAACAACCGCGATAGTTAAGCATTAATTGTTTGAGGGTAAGTTCACCATAATAGAGACCTTTTTCATCTGCACCCTCAATTAAAACACCGTTTTCATCAATATTAATTCTATAGCTTTCTTTCTCGGAAAGCTCGGGTGTTTTTTTCTTTTCTACCTTGGGCATTTCACCAACAGGAAAATAAAGCATACCCTTTTTAATTTCAAGAATTTTAGGCTGGGGGCAAAGATACATAAACTCACCTCTATGCATAGTTATACACTATAATAATACTATTTATATAACGAAAATGCAAGAAAAAATTGACAGCGCTTATATTAGCTGCCAGTCGCCAGCCGCCAGTTGCCAGCGGTTAGCAAATAGCACATAGCACTCAGGGGTTTCAGAACACCCGTAAGGCACTGGCTTGCCTGTGCCATTGAGTGAAGTATATTCAGAATAACGTACAATGCGCTCAGGTATAGGCAAGCCTATACCTTACGGTTACCTGTTTTAATCTGCCGTTTGCTATCTTCTAAAAAAACAAATTGACAGCACCGAAGCACTGTCAATTCTGTTTTTTAGCGTCATTCTATCCACGCCCACAGAAGAATTTTATCAAAAAGCCTGAATTCTGCACCGCAAATATCATAATTTGCATTACTGCTTTCATTTTCTTCTGTTGGTATTTCTGATTTTGTTTTATAGATTACTGTGTAACCAAGACCGGTGTGTTTTACTTCATCGGCTTGAATTTTTGTTGGTTTGGTTATAATAATCGGTGGTTTGCTTTCATCTGCATTATATAACCTTACGCAATCAACTCCCACAAACACACCATAAAGAAGAACTGTAGAAGAAATAATTATAATCAATATTCTTACAAATTTCTTCATAATATCAACTCCTTATCGGCTCACATTAAGAGTATCAAGTTGCTTTTGAGTACCTTTATCAAAGGAGCAAAGAAGACCTGTATAGGTTGAATATCCGAAAATCACATCGTTAATATATGTTGCTCTTGCAAATTCATCAGGCTGAGCATAATCGGTAGAATTTGCGATATAATCCCCTGCAACCTTAAGAGTTTTTTCTTCCTCGTTGACTTTGAGAGCAACTATACCTGCGGTGGTTTTGCTGTAATTTCCGCCGTCAGTATATGCCCATCTGTGAACATTTTTACTGTACGGAACATACATTATCTTGTTCTCTGCATCCCAACAGAGTGCTTTGTGGTCATAGTATGCATCGGAATCAACATAAACCTGAGCTTCATCATTTTCATAGCCCGAAATTGTGAATTTTCCGCATTCAACAGGCTTTGTGGGGTCGCTTACATCAAAGAGAGAAACCTTCATTCCTCCGTTTGTGCCTGTTTCAGTACCATCAAGACCAACACCCATTACAAGTCCATCACCAACCGGGTGAAGATATGCAGAATAGCCGGGAATTTTAAGCTCGCCTAAAATTTTCGGTGCTTTAACATCGGTTAAATCAATCACAAATAATGGGTCAGTCTGAACAAAGGTTACAACATAAGCGGTGTTACCTGTGAAACGGACGGATTTTATTCTTTCACCTTTTGCAATATCTTTCAAAAGACCGACTGTTTCAAGATTTTGGTCCAGAACATAAACCTGATTTATAAGGTTTTCGCCCCAATCACCACTTGTAGTGGCAATTCTTAAATAACCGTTAAATTCATCCATACTGAACTGATTTAACGCACTTCCGTCAACAGAAGCATTTTTAAGATATTTAATATCGTAGTTTCTTATATCGAATTTATAAATCTGTGTTTTTTCAGTTGCATCAAGTCCGAAAACCTCTGCCTTTCGCACATCACCTGAATTATATTCAGTGCTTGTTGCATAAAGAGTTTCTGTTGTGCAATAAACATTCTGACCTGCACCTAAAACCGCCTCGGTTTTCAGGGTGTTTTTATCGTCTGTATCCAATACAGAAGCAACAAGATAGCTTGTATCGTAAACATCTTCCATTATGCAGATGTCATTTACTGCTACTCTTGAAAACTCTTTACCATCACAGCTGTTTTCGGGAACACAACTTTCTTTAACAACATCAACATCCTGAGAAATATCAACATAGTAATTAGAAAGGAGAACAAGCTCATCGCCTATAAGACGGGAAGAAATATAACCGCCATCCTGGAAAACTCTCCATTCTTCTTTAACATTCTTTCTGTCGGAAATATCATAGCAAACTGCCATTGTGATATTTTTTCCGCTACTGCCACCATAAAGGCAATCATACATAACCTTTTCGTTATCGTTATTTTCTTCTCGTTTTAACTGACAGTTAAGCACGGCAATAAGGCGGTTGTTTAAAACATACATTTCCTGAACATTCATATAGAAAATATCTTCCCTTTCGGGCTTTGCAATCTCTATTTTGTTGATGTTATTCAATTCGCCTTTACCGGTTGGCTCAATTATTGAAATTTCGCAGGAATACTCCAGCTCCGGAAGCTCTGTAACCACTTTTGCTTCCGTGTTTTTTTCCTCTTTTTCAGTAGCTTCGGGCTTTTCAGCATCTATAATATCATCTGCATTAGGATTATAACCCGGGGTTGACTGAACCCTTGCACTTGTTTCTTCAAGACCGTTTTTGTAGTTATAGTAGAGCGAGCATTCTCTGTAATAGGTGTCCCAATTTGCATTTTCGGGGTTTACGATGTAAAGATATTTTCCGTCATTTTTGATAATATCTGCTTCGCTTACGCCCTGAACTTGCTCGTTGGTTTCACCGTGCTGAGAGCTTTCTTCTGCATCATCCTTAACACTTGTATTGGTGCTGTTTTCAGTCACTTTGTTTGTAACACTCGCTGTACCCGATTGTGCTTCTGCCTGAGGTGCGGCAGCTTCCATATCAGCAGCATATTCCATTATTGCAGAATCAGATTTATTACCAAAAACACTACCGAAGCCCTTAAGGGATTCATTATAAGTATAAGTGTACGTTCTGTAATTCTGATATTTGTCTGCATATCCTGCAAACATTTCTTCAATTTCTGTATAGTCCTGTGTCTGCTTTGGTGGATTTCCTATAACGCTGTCATCAACCTTTGGCGGAACCTTTTCCCAGGGTCTTATAACTGCAACGGAAGTAACTGCCACAATAACCGCTGCCGCTGCAGAAATTGATTTTAAAATAATTTTCTTTTTGTTTCTCTTTTTAGGCTTTGCAGTTTCAATGGGTATTGCATCCTGAAGAACATCTTTTATTAAATTTTCAATGCTTTCGGGAGAAAGATTTTCGGGTAATTCTATTTTTTCTGCTTTTTGCAATTTTTCATCTAAATCCTTAAGTTCTTCTTCGGTAAAAAGTTCAAAATCTCTGTTGTCGTTCATTGTTCTTCTCCTTTCACATAAGAATTGTTCTGAGTTTCTCAATGGCGCGTTTCTGCCTTGTGCGAACCGCACCCGGTGTCATATTATAAATAACACCTAACTCATAGCTTGTGAAACCGCCTATAATAGATAACAAAATAATTTGTGCATCAGGCGGAGTAAGAGTTGAGAGCGCATCTTTTAATTCTGCGGAGCTTATCAGACTACCTTCTTCCTCATAATCCACAAGGAATTCATATTCCTCAACAGGCAAGGTATCGGGCGTTTTATTCTTTTTCATTAAAAGAGTTTTGCATTTATTGGCAAGAATTTTAAAAAGCCAGGCTTTAAAAAGGGAATTGTCTTTAAGACTATGTATGCCTTTCCAAGCAGAAAGTAAAGCTTCCTGAACTGCATCCTCTGCATCCTCTTTATTTCCTGTCATATAAAGGGCAAATCTGTAAATTTCATTTGCATATTGGGAATAAAGCTCTGAAAAGGCAGAACTATCCCCTTTTTTTGAACGTTCAATTAAAATTTCCATGTTTTCACCAACCTTTTTGGATTTAAAAACATAAAAGCTCTTAAAAGTTGCAACTAATTTGCAAAGCAAATTTTTCGCTCTCATATATAAAGACTGTCAAAATCTTGAAATTGTTTCAAAATTTTTGAAATTTTTTTCTTTTATACTTTAATGGTATCAATTTTCAGGCAAAATGTAAACAAAATTATAAATTCTTTGAAATTGTTTGCATTAAATTGCTGTTTGTGGTATAATGTAATTTGTATATTTATGTAATATTTTCCACCACGAAAGGTCGAATAAAAAATGGGTTTATTTAAAAAACTTTTCGGAGACTATTCCTCCAAAGAAATCAAGAGAATCAGCGGTCTTAAAGACAAGGTCCTTGCTCTTGAAACTGAATTTGGCGCACTTTCCGATGAACAGCTTCAGGGGAAAACCCCTGAGTTCAAGGAACGTCTTGCAAATGGCGAAACCCTTGATGATATTCTCCCCGAGGCATTTGCTGCCTGCCGTGAGGCTGCATGGCGTGTTCTCGGTATGAAGCACTACCCCGTCCAGATTTTAGGCGGTATCATTCTTCATCAGGGCAGAATCGCTGAAATGAAAACAGGTGAAGGTAAAACTCTTGTTGCTACTCTTCCCGCTTACCTTAACGCGCTTTCAGGTGACGGTGTTCATATTGTTACAGTTAACGATTACCTTGCAAAGCGTGACTCTGAATGGATGGGCAAAATCTATCGCTTTATGGGTCTTAAGGTTGGTCTTATTATTCACGAAAAAGATAATGAAGAAAGAAAAGAGGCTTATAATGCCGACATTACTTTCGGTACAAATAATGAAATGGGCTTTGATTATCTTCGTGATAATATGGTTATGTACGCGGAGCAGAGAGTTCAGAGAGGTCATAACTTTGCTATTGTGGATGAGGTTGACTCAATCCTTGTTGACGAAGCAAGAACTCCCCTTATTATTTCAGGTATCGGTGAGGCATCAACTGACCTTTACAGAATGACAAATGATTTTGTTAAACGTCTTAAAATGGTTAAGGTTAAAGAACTTGACTCCAAGCTTGACGCTGAAGATGTTGTGGCACAAGAGGGTGGAGATTACCTTGTTGACGAAAAAGCAAAATCCGCAACTCTTACAAAATCAGGTATTGCAAAGGCAGAAGCTGCTTTCAATATCGAAAATCTTATGGATGCAGAAAACCTTACTCTTCAGCATCATATTAACCAGGCGCTTAAAGCTCACGGTACAATGATTCGCGACGTTGACTATGTTGTTAAAGATGGTCAGGTGCTTATTGTTGACGAATTCACAGGCCGTATTATGATGGGTAGGCGTTACAGCGAGGGTCTTCATCAGGCTATTGAAGCAAAAGAAGGCGTTAAGGTTGAGCACGAAAGCAAAACTCTTGCAACCATCACCTTCCAGAACTATTTCCGCCTTTATAAAAAGCTTTCAGGTATGACAGGTACTGCTATGACCGAAAGTGCAGAATTCCAGGAAATTTATAGCCTTGACGTTGTTGAAATTCCTACAAATAAACCTCTTATCAGAAAAGATAATGATGATGTTCTTTATAAAACAGAAGAGTCAAAATTCAATGCTATTGTTGAGAAAATAGTTGAATGCCACGAAAAAGGTCAGCCCGTTCTCGTTGGTACTGTTAACATTGAAAAGAGTGAGAAGCTCTCTCGTTTCCTTAAGAGACAGGGTATCAAGCACGAGGTTCTCAATGCTAAATTCCACGAAAAAGAAGCAGAAATTGTTGCTCAGGCAGGTAAATTCGGTGCAGTTACAATTGCTACAAATATGGCAGGCCGTGGTACCGATATTATCTTGGGCGGTAACCCTGAATTTATGGCAAAGGCTCAGATGAAGAAAATGGATTTTGACGATGAGCTTATTGCAGAAGCAACAGGCTTTGCAGAAACCGATAACGAAGATATTCTTAATGCAAGAAAAACCTTCCGCGAGCTTGAAGCAAAGTTCAAAGAGGAAACCTCAAAAGAAGCAGAAAAGGTTCGCGAAGCAGGCGGTCTTTGCATTATCGGTACAGAGCGCCACGAATCAAGACGAATTGATAACCAGCTTCGTGGCCGTGCAGGTCGTCAGGGTGACCCTGGTGAAAGCCGTTTCTTCCTTTCTGCAGAGGATGACCTTTTAAGACTTTTCGCAGGTGACCGTTTCTACAATACTCTTAATGCCTTCAAGAGCATCGGCGATATGCCGATTGAAGCAAAGCTTTTCACATCAACAATTGAAAATGCACAGAAAAAGGTTGAAGGCAATAACTTTGCAATCCGCCGTAATGTGCTTAAATATGATGATGTTATGAACAAACAGCGTGAGGTTATTTACGGTCAGCGTAATCAGGTGCTTGACGGTAAAGACATCAGCTCTCTCATACAGAAAATGATTGTTGATACAATCTCCGAATCCGTTGATTTCTATTGTCCTGCAAAGGTTGATAAATCAGAATGGAATATTTCAGGTCTTCTCGCAAAATATAGCTGGCTTATTGCAGAAAGCGACATTAAAGGACTTAACGATACAGAAGAAATTGCAGAAGTTCTTCTTAATAAGGCTCAGGAGCTTTATGATTCAAGAAAAGAAGAGCTTGGCGAAGAAACTGTTAAAGAGCTTGAAAGAGTAGGTCTTCTTCGTAATGTTGACATTCGCTGGATGGAGCATATTGATGCTATGGACCAGCTCAAACGCAGTATGAACCTTATGGGTTACGGTCAGAAAGACCCTGTTATCGTTTTCCGCGATGAAGGTCTTGATATGTTCGAGGAAATGACAAACGGAATCCGTGAAGGTACTGTTGACTTCGTTTTACAGTCACGAGTTCGCAAAGAAGCACCTATGGAAAGAAAACAGACTGTTAAAATTACTGCTCAATCAGGCTCAGATGACGGAACAGTTAAAAAAGAACCTAAAAAAGCAGATAAAAAACCCGGCAGAAATGACCCCTGCCCCTGTGGCAGCGGTAAAAAATATAAAAAATGCTGCGGAATGAATGAGTAACAAAAAAGCCTGACCGCTTGGTCAGGCTTTTTTAGTTGCAAGTTGAAAATGGAAAGTGGAAAGTTTTCGGGGCAAAGCCGATTTAATATTATAATTTACCTTGTGCACGCTTTTCGGGTGTTCTTATAAATCTCACAATTCCTGCAAAAACAAGCAATGCTAAAGCTCCTGCTATTGCATAAGTTGAAAGCTTGTCAAGGTTACTTTCTGTTTCTGCTTCAAAAATATCTATAGATTTAAAAACCTCATTAAAGTTGTCTTTCTTATCTTCATCGGTTGTTGTGTATGTAAATGTATATTTATAATCCACACCACCGAACTCATACAATGTCTGGTAATATATATTATCTTTTTTATTTTGGGTAATCGTGGTTTTTGTTTGACAAACAAGAGCTTTTTTTCCGTTTGGATGTTTGATTTTTTCCGCATATAAGAATTTCAAATCAAAACTATCGGCATAGTCTTTCATAACATTAGCAGATTCTGTAGAAAGAGCATTTGTATATTCTTCAATGTCTTTCTTGCTCATATTGGCAGGGCAGAAAATATAATCCTCGCTTGTATTGTCATTATAACTTACGGTAAAGGTATCACCATCTTCATTGGTGAAATAAAAATCGCTTATATTTGCCCCCGTCTGCTCAAAGCCTTCCGGCAAATCTACTGTGAAAAGGTCTGCTCCGTTAAAGACTTCTGCATTAGCACAGATTGCAAAAGAGAAGAACATTACTAAAGTAAAAATAAGAGTTACTGCCTTTTTCATATAAATTCCTCTTTCAAAAACTGCACCAAAGGAAAACCTTTGGTGCAGAAAATTTTTAATCGTCGTCATCCTCGTCATCGTCTTCTTCAGTTTCAACGGGAGTGATTTCAACCTTTATTTTTTCAATTCTTCTGTCCTCAACCTCAAGAACAGTGAATTTAACATTTTCAAAAACAACTTCGTTCATTTCGCCGTTTTTAGGAATGCACTGAAGCTCGTCCATAATAAAGCCTGCAAGGGTTTCATAATCTCCCTCGGGAAGTTCTTTACCGATAAGCTCATCAATTTCTTCAATATCAATTGTACCCTCAACGGTAAAGGTGTTTTCGTCAATTTTTGAGATTTCCTCTTCTTCCTCGTCATATTCATCCTGAATATCGCCCATAACAGCCTCAACAATATCCTCAAGGGTAACAATACCTGCTGTTCCGCCGTATTCATCAACAACAACTGCCATCTGAATACGTTTAAGGCGCATTTCCTTGAAAAGCTCACCGCAAGCTTTGGTTTCGGGAACGAAATAAGGTTCTCTCATTATATTTTTTAAAGTGCCTTTGACCTTAACCTCTTTACCAACATATTTGAGCAGGTCTTTAATGTAAACTATGCCCACAATGTTATCAATATCTTCATCGTAAAGAGGAATTCTTGACCTGCCGTTTTCGATGGCAAGTGCCATAAATTCTTCAAGAGTTGTGTCGTTAACATCTGCCGCAACAACATCGGTACGGTGGGTCATAACGTCCCCTGCATCCATATCATCAAACTCGAAGATATTATTTATCATTTCCTTCTGGGTATCTTCAATAACGCCCTTTTCGCCACCAACATCAACCATCATACGAATTTCTTCTTCGGTAACAACCTCTTCATCTGCATTAGGGTCGAAGCCTAAAAGACGGACTACACCATTGGTGGAAAGAGAAAGGAATTTAACAAAGGGTGATGTAAGCTTTGCGATTACATAAAGAGGTTTTGCAACGGCAAAAGCCACTTTTTCAGGAATTTGCATACCAATTCTTTTGGGAACAAGCTCGCCAAGAACAAGAGAGAAGTATGACATAATCAATGTAATCAACACAACCGCAACAGGTGAAACAATATTTTCGGGAAGACCGAACTTACCTGTAACTGCATCTGTAAGCATTTCTGCAAAAGAGGTTGCAGCAGAAGCAGATGTTAAAAATCCTGCTAAGGTTATGCCTATCTGAATTGTGGAAAGGAATTTTGTCGGGTTTTTTGTAAGCTTTAAAACAAGCTTTGCTTTTTTGTTGCCTTCCTCCGCCAATTTCTCCATTTTTGCATCATTAAGAGAAATAACGGCAATTTCTGCCATAGCAAAATATGCGTTAACAAAAATAAGCGCCAGCAATAAGAGGATTTTTAACACAAGGCTTCCTCCTGCTGAATTCTGTGAAAGTTCAATTGCTTGGGCCAGAATGAAATTAGGTCCGGGGTCATCCATAGTCGGATTTACTCCTTTCAAAAAATCAAAAGTATTATGCGGTATCAATATACACTATACCACATTAGCATATATTATACATTTATTTCTACTGTTTTGTCAATGTTTCAGGGCGATTTTTACAGTAGTTATGCCTTTTCTCTTATATGATTTTCGGAGTTTGTGAAAAACTACTCAAAATATGCGAAATATTGTTAAATTTTCCACGATTTTTTGGGTTTTTGCAGTTTACTTTTGAAGAAATAAGTGTTATTATGTTTGGTGGTATATATGATACCTATTATAGTGTTTTTAAATTGATATTTTTTATAGGAGGAAATACTATGGCTAGAAAAATGAAAACCATGGACGGTAACAATGCCGCTGCTTATGTGTCTTATGCATTCACAGAAGTTGCAGGTATTTACCCCATCACCCCTTCCAGCCCTATGGCAGACTATGTTGACCAGTGGTCCGCTCAGGGTGTGAAAAACATCTTCGGAACAACTGTTAAGGTTTCCGAAATGCAGTCCGAAGCAGGTGCAGCAGGTACTGTTCACGGTTCACTCGCAGCCGGTGCGCTCACAACAACTTACACAGCTTCTCAGGGTCTTCTTCTTATGATTCCCAACATGTACAAAATCGCAGGTGAACTTCTTCCCAGCGTTTTCCATGTATCAGCTCGTTGTGTTGCTTCCCACGCACTTAACATGTTCGGCGACCATTCAGACGTTTACGCTTGCCGTCAGACAGGTTCCGCAATGCTCGCTCAAACAAACACACAGGAAGTTATGGATCTCGGTGCTGTTGCTCACCTTGCAACAATCAAGAGCAGAGTTCCCTTTATCAACTTCTTCGATGGTTTCCGTACTTCTCATGAAATCCAGAAAATTGCTATCTGGGATTATGAAGATCTCAAAGAAATGTGCGATATGGATGCAGTTGATGCTTTCAGAAAGAGAGCTCTCAACCCCGATCGTCCCGTAATGCGCGGTTCTCACGAAAACGGCGACATTTTCTTCCAGCACAGAGAAGCATGTAACGCATACTACGATGCAGTTCCCGCTATCGTTGAAGAATATATGGGCAAGGTTAATGCTAAACTTGGCACAGACTACCAGCTCTTCAACTACTACGGTGCTGCTGATGCAGAAAACGTAATCGTTGCTATGGGTTCAATCTGTGACGTTGCTGAAGAAGTTATTGATTACCTTCTTGCTAAAGGCGAAAAGGTTGGTCTTCTTAAAGTTCGTCTTTACAGACCCTTCGCTTCTGAAAAATTCGTTGCAGCTCTTCCCGCAACAGTTAAGAAAATTGCTGTTCTTGACAGAACAAAAGAGCCCGGTTCAATCGGTGAACCTCTCTACCTTGATGTTGTTGCTGCTCTTGACGCTTGCAACAAATCCGGTATCTTTGTTTCCGGCGGTCGTTATGGTCTTGGTTCAAAAGATACTCCCCCTGCATCAATCTTCGCTATTTTTGCAGACCTTGCAAAAGCAGATTCCAAAAAGCACTTCACTCTCGGTATTAACGACGACGTTACCTACCTTTCACTCCCCGAAGAAGAAGCTCCCAACACAGCTGCTGAAGGCACAATCGAGTGCAAATTCTGGGGTCTTGGCGGTGACGGTACAGTTGGTGCTAATAAAGACTCTATTAAAATCATCGGTGACCACACTGACAAATATGTTCAGGCATACTTCCAGTATGACTCAAAGAAAACCGGTGGTGTTACAATTTCTCACCTTCGTTTCGGCGACAAGCCCATCAAGAGCCCCTACTATGTAAACAAGGCTGACTTCGTTGCATGTCACACACCTGCTTACATCGAAAAAGGCTTCAAGATTGTTAATGACGTTAAACCCGGCGGTGTATTCCTTATCAACTGCCAGTGGAGCGATGAAGAGCTTGCTTCCAAGCTCAACGCAGAAACAAAGCAGTACATTGCAAAGAACAATATTCAGCTGTACACAGTTAACGCTATTGACCTTGCTGCTGAAATCGGTCTCGGTAAGAGAACAAACACAATTCTTCAGGCATCCTTCTTCGCTCTTGCTAACGTTCTTCCTAAGGATGAAGCAATCGGCTATATGAAGAACGCTGCATTGAAGTTCCTCAAAAAAGGTCAGGAAATCGTTGACATGAACCACAAGGCTATCGACGCAGGCTTCGGTGCATTCAAGAAATTTGATGTTCCTGCTGACTGGGCAAATGCAACTGACGATGTAAATGCTGTTGCTTCCGAAGGTCCCGCAAAGCTTGTTAAGATGGTTGACAATATTATGAAACCCGTTGGTGCTATGAACGGTGATGCTCTTCCCGTTTCTGTATTCACAGACCACGCTGACGGTACTTTCGAGCAGGGTGCATCCGCATACGAAAAACGCGGTGTTGCAGTTATGGTTCCTGAATGGGATCCCGCAACTTGCGCAAAATGTAACAAGTGTTCTTATGTATGTCCTCATGCAACAATCCGTCCCTTCGCTCTTGATGCAGACGAAGTTGCAAACGCTCCCGAAGTTCTCAAAAAGGCTCCCAAGCCCGTTGTTAAAACAGACTATGTTTACACACTTGCTGTTTCTCCCCTCGATTGTATGGGTTGCGGTGTTTGCGTAGGCGTATGTCCCACAAACTCTCTTAAGATGGTATCTCGTGAGAGCCAGGATGCTCAGCAGGCAGCATTTGATTACTGCGTAGCTAATGTAACAGAAAAAGAAGGTGTTGCAGGTCCTGCAAACATCATCTCCAGCCAGTATAAGAAACCTCTCCTTGAGTTCTCAGGTTCTTGCGCAGGTTGTGCAGAAACTGCTTATGCTCGTCTTGTTACTCAGCTCTTCGGTGACAGAATGTATATCTCTAACGCAACAGGTTGTTCTTCAATCTGGGGTGGTCCCGCTGCAACATCTCCCTACACAACAAACGCTAAGGGTCAGGGTCCTGCTTGGGCTAACTCCCTCTTTGAAGATAACGCAGAACACGGCTTTGGTATGCTTCTCGGTCAGAACGCTCTTCGTAACAGCCTTATCGCTAAGGTTGAACAGATTGCAGAATCCGATAAGGCTTCCGATGCAGTAAAAGCTGCTGCTAAAGAATATCTTGCAACTGTTAACGACGGTGAAAAGAACGGCGCTGCTACAGATGCTCTTGTTGCTGCTATCGGTGACGGTGCTTGCTGCGACCTTTGCAAATCAATCGTTGATAACAAAGAATTCCTTTCCAAGAAATCCGTATGGATCTTCGGTGGTGACGGTTGGGCTTATGATATCGGCTTCGGCGGTGTTGACCACGTTCTTGCTTCCGGTGAAGATGTAAACATTATGGTATTTGATACTGAAGTTTACTCCAACACAGGTGGTCAGGCTTCTAAGGCTTCCAACATCGGTCAGGTTGCTCAGTTTGCTGCTGCAGGTAAGGCTATCGCTAAGAAGAGCCTTGCTGAAATCGCAATGAGCTATGGTTATGTTTACGTTGCACAGATCGCAATGGGCGCAGACCAGAACCAGACTCTTAAAGCAATCAAAGAAGCAGAAGCTTACAATGGACCTTCTCTTATCATTGCTTACTCACCCTGCGAAATGCACTCAATCAAGGGTGGTATGATTAACTGCCAGAACGAAATGAAGAAAGCTGTTGAATGCGGTTACTGGAATATGTTCCGTTACAACCCCGCTCTCAAAGCAGAAGGCAAGAATCCTTTCACAATCGATTCCAAACCTGCTACAGGCGATTACAAAGCATTCCTTCTTAACGAGGCACGTTACTCAGCTCTTACTCGTTCCTTCCCCGAAAGAGCAGAAGCTCTCTTTGCACAGTCAGAACAGACAGCTCTCGAAAGATATGAGCATCTCCTCAGACTCAAAGACCTCTACGCTCCTAAGGCTGAATAAGATTTATAATACACAACCCCTCATATTTCAAACGAAATATGAGGGGTTGTAATCTTTATCTTTTTAAGCTTTTCAGAATTATTTTTTGTTCATCAGTTATTCGGTAACTTTCAACCGCTTTCTGAATAGTTTTATTATGTGTCCATTTATCGAGAGAATTTGTTTCTAAAAGTTTGATTGTTTCATCATATTGCTTTGCGAGTGCTGTTGCAAAATACCAGGCTCTTACCATATTGATATAGTATTCTTCGCTTTCGATATTTTTAACCAAATGAAGATATTCCGGCTTAAAATCCTCTTCAAGATAATAATTCATTAAACAATTTACTGCAAAACGGATTGCGTAAGTATCTTTTGAATTCAGCCATCTTTTTATATCTACCAAAAGCTCGGGTTTATGCTTTTTCAATATTTTCGGGCGCAACATATCGCAAGTTGCCCAGTTATCTACAAAGGGAAGAAATTTGTTTAATTCTTCAATTAATATTTCATAATCATTTATTTCTTCCAACAAAAAAGCGTGTAAATTATCTTCCTCATAATATTTATGAGGAAGATTTTTTAAAAAGCTTTCCGCTTCTTCTGTTTTAGAAAAAGTCTTTGCAAATTTCCGCAAAACAGGGGTTCTGATACCTATCACCTTATCTTCATCAACAGTAGGCATAAGCTTCTGATGGAAATCTTTATATTTTAAATCTTGTAAACTAAATAGTTCTATTTGTAAACTTGTTTTCATTTTGTACCACCCACCGCTGACGCGGTCCCCTCTCCTTTTTGCAAGCAAAAAAGAGGGATAGTATTCAAAAGACTTTTGATTTTAGATGCAGAAACTGTTTTCTCGACCCGAAGGTGTATACAGATACTCCGAGTGGGCGAAAAACAGTTAAAAAAGCAGGCTTGTGCCTGCTTTTTGTTCTGCGCTAAAAGCAACAGTCTTTATTCTTTTACATCGCTTTCATTTGGCATTACAAATGCCGCTACAATATAGATAATAAGCCCACTGCCGCCTGCTAAGCAGAAAAGTGCCCAGGCAAGACGAATTAAGGTTGGGTCAATATTGAGATATTCTGCAATACCGCCACAAACACCTGCAATTTTTTTACCGTCTTCTTTTTTATATAATTTCTTTCCGTTCATATTATCACTCTTTTCTTTCAGAAATGTTTATTTTCTACAAAAATTGTAACACTCATAAAAAACAATGTCAATATGACGGATTTTAATTTAATAAATACTTAATAAAAATTATATCAAAGATTTAAAAGCTTAATAGCATTTCCCGAGAAAATCTTTTCTTCTTCACCAGGAGTGAGCTCAAGAGTTTTTATCATACCTATGTCCCAAGATGGTGCATGCCAGGGTGCATCGGAGCCAAAAATAATTTTATCTACACCTTTTTTCTCAAGAATACGCTGTGCCACAATTTTCGGCATTGAAGCATAACCGAAAGCGGTGTCGAAATAAACGGGAGTATCGCAAAGGTATTTTAAAACATCCTCGCCCATACCTGCCGAACCCCAATGGGCACAAATCATTGGAGTATCAATCCATTTTGCTGCTTCACGCAATCTTTCTGGCGTAGCGTGATACGGTGCAGGGTAACCAAAATCAACACCTGCGTGGAAAACTACAATTAAACCAAGCTCGGAAATCTTTTTATAAAGTGACTTCATTTTAGGGTCATCAACAAAAAATTGCTGATATTCCGGGTGAAGCTTAATCCCCTTAAGACCCATTTCCTTTATACGTTCTAATTCTTCCAGAGCATTTTCTGCATGAGGAAAAACAGAGCCGAAAGGAATAATATCTGCACTTTCGCAGGATTTAATGTAATCGTTAACTGCAGTCTGCTGTTTTTCATTGGTGGCGATTGATAAAACAACGCTTTTATCAACACCGTCTTTCCCCATTAACAGCTTAAGACTGTTTAATGTTCCGTTAGTCTGGGAAATAAGACCACCTGAAACAAAGCTTAATTTTTCTATTGTTTTTTCTGCTATTCTTTCAGGAAACACATGGGTATGGAAATCTATAATCATAGTTGCGAGAGCTTCTCTGCCTTTCGTTTAAATCTTTTAATATTATACCCCTTTAATTCTAAAAGACAAGAGATGTTTTCTTAATCACCAATCTAATTCTTCAAAATATGGTGCACAAAATTCCTCTCCACTTGACTTTATATATCTTACCGTATTATTTTCATCATTATAAGCAAATATTAAATGTGAATAGTAGCCATGTTTGTCGCTTTCATCACCAACGAATTTTTCATTATCAAAATAAAGACAAATCCAATCACCTTTTTTCTTTTCATCTCTAATTTGTTCTTTATTTTTAAATACTCGTTCCTTTGCTTTTTCATATTCTTCATCTGGCAAAGACCACTCTGCAAGTATATCTTGAGAATATCTATCATATCTATAAAAATATTTAACCGTTTCCGGAAATTCTTCGGGATAACTATACGTTCGCCCTGTAGCTACAAACGGAATCTTAGCAGGAAAAATCGTATAAATATCATCCTGTCCTGTAGCGACAATATCATCCAGTTCCAAATAATTTTTCGGATTATCTGTTTGTGAATATACGATAGGACGCGTCATATCTGATATAAGCCACAAAGGCCATAAAAAATACGCTATTACACATACTATTAACAAGGTTTTTATTACGCGTTTAGTCGTTTTATTTTTTACTTTCTTCCAAGTAACTATAGATAAGCCTAAGAGGGCTAAAGCTGACAAAAATTGTATCAACGGAATAAAATGGATAAAATACGTATCGCCATAAAAGCAAATGGTATAAAATTTAATGAATTTAAAATAGAAAAAATCATAAAAGAAACAAAAACCTGAAAAAATGATTGTAATTAAAGAAAAAATTATTTGTCCCGCTTTTTTTGTTTGCTCTTTTAAATCAAGTTTTAAATCCTCATCAGGCACTTTTTTATCAGTCACCGAAAAAGAAATAGTATTGCAAATATTTTCTATTGATATTTCTTCTTCATTTTTCAATATTTTAAGCTTTTGAAAAATTTGTGTGTTTCTTTCTATGTCTTTTTCGATTTTATTAATAAATTCATTGAATGTGGATTTTGCACTTTCTCCGCCATATTGAAGCTCTTTTATTTCTGCAATAGAAAAGCCTGCTTTTCTTAGTAATGCAATATTTTTAAGTTGCTCAACATCCTCTTCAGAAAAATCAATGTTTTTTCTTCCGTTATAAGCTTCTTTGCAATATGGGTCAACTAGACCGTTTTCCATATATAATCGGATTGCTCTGTCAGTAAGCTCTGTTTTTTCAATTACTTCTTTAATTTTCAAAACTAAATCACTCCTTTTCAGTGATTTTAATGTTTCACCCAAGGTAAATGTCAAGAGTTTTTCATAATTTTAAGCTAAATATAGCAAAATTATACCTAAAAAGCAATAAAAACTGGCGTTGTGTTCTCACGAACACAACGCCTCGTAATTAAAGATTATAATACTTTTCAAATTCAGCAGGTGTGGGGATTTTTGCCATTTCAGCAAGCTCAGCACGTTTTGATTTAATAAAGTTTTTGATAAGCTCTTCGGGGAATACGCCACCTGCAGTAAGGTAATCGTGGTCGCTTTCAAGAGCGTTGAGAGCCTCATCAAGAGTTGTAGGTAAGCCCTGAAGCTTTGCCTTTTCTTCTTCAGGAAGATTGAAAAGGTTAAAGTCATAGGGACCCCAACCGTTTGCGTGAGGGTCAATTTTATTTTTAACACCATCAAGACCTGCCATAAGAATAGCTGCAAAGCAGAAATAGGGGTTACAAGTAGCATCGGGGTTACGAAGCTCGAAACGACGTTTCTCGGGAGCTTTAGCATATGCAGGAATACGGATAACCGCACTTCTGTTTGATGTTGCATAACCAACTGTTACAGGTGCTTCAAAACCGGGAATCAAACGTTTGAAGGAGTTTGTGCTGGGGTTTGTAAGAGCACAGAGTGAGCCTATATGCTTAAGAAGACCACCCATAAAGTAATGTGCGGTTTCACTAAGATTTGCATAACCATTATCATCAGAGAAAACAGGCTTACCATCTTTAAGAAGAAGCATATGCACGTGCATACCGCTACCTGCTTCACCGTAAATGGGTTTAGGCATAAATGTAGCAGTTTTGCCGTATTTAAGAGCAGTATTACGGATAATGTATTTTATCCACATTGTAGCATCTGCCATTTTTGACATTTTGCCAAGCTGAGGTTCAATTTCAAACTGACCTGATGCTGCAACCTCGGGATGATGGTAGTTAATTTCAATACCTGCATCTGCCATATGCATACACATTTCGCTACGGCATTCGTAAGTAACGTCAAAGGGTTTTGCGATGTGATAGTTTTTCTGTTTGGGAACGATAACACCGTCACCTGCAACATCGCTATTCCAATAAGACTGTTTAGCATCAACGCCTGCGCTTATATTATCAGGGCTAACATTCCAACCCACCTGGTCGAAGAGATAAAATTCAAATTCTGGAAGAATAAGCATTGTATCTGCAACGCCGCAATCTGCCATATATTTTTCTGCTGCAAGAACTATATTTCTGGGGTATTGAGCCAAAGGTCTGTTCTGAGGGTTATCAATAATCATAGCATTACCTGTCATTGATAATGTGGGAATAGAACAGAAGGGGTCAATAATTGCGGTATCGGGGTCAGGAATGAACACCATATCGCTTTTTTCAACAACAGCATAGCCGTAGTTTGAAGCGTCAAAGCCTATACCGCTTTTCATTGTATCTTCAGAGAAATTTTCTGCAGGGATTGTAACGTGGCGGTACTGACCGTTAATATCAACCATTTTAAAGTCAACCATTTTAATGTCTTTTTCTTTAATAAGGTTGATGATGTTTTCAATTTTTTTCTGCATAAAAAACAACCTTTCCTGATGGAATTTATTACTTTTAAATATTAACACAAGCCCTTTTCATTGTCAATTAACTTCAAAGGGCTTTTTATCTGTTATTCTTAATTCCCGATACCTGATACATAGCATCATCAGAAATTATTATATCAATATTAAAATATGGTCTTAACCTTTCTGCTAAATCTTCTGCGGTGGGTAGTTCCAAAGAAACTTTTGACGCTCTTTTTTGATGACGGCTTTGTACTTCCGCTCTGCTCATTGAATGAGCAACAGTAATTCTGCCGTTATCTTTAAGATAACCTGAAAGATTTTTTATAAGCTTTTCGGGATCTGGAAAATGGGGAAAAGCATTATAAATCATTATTATATCGAACTTTTTATTGAAACTATATTCTTCTGCATCACCGCAGATTGTTTCTGTTTCAGGAAATTTACCCTTTGCAATTTTCACCATTTCAGGCGAAATATCAATCCCGGTAACAGACTTTACATTTCTTTTAAAATAAAATGGAAATAAAGTTCCTGTTCCGCAGGCAACATCAAGAATATCTTTATGGGGCTCTACTCCCCCATTATCAAGTATTTTTTCGATAATTTCATCTTTTGGAATTTGCTCTGCATCCCAACCCTCTGCAAGCTTATCGAAAAAATTTATAACATCTTTCTTTTCCATATTTTATTTACCCATTGAGCTTTTAAAATGCAATTCTCTCATACCATCAACCTCATCGCAAATCGCTTTAAGATTACAGGTCTCGCAGTCAAATGTCAGATTATTCATAACCTGATTAAGAGTTTCGGTTATTTCGTGATTTTTTCTTGAAAGAATTTCCAGTTTCGAAAAATCAACTGCATCTTCCGTTACAAAAACAACCTTAACACCCTTAACAGCAGGGTTTTCCTTGAATTTATTTATAAGGAGATTCCCAACTTTTTGAAAACTGATACCCTTTTTAACTGCACTTTTTGAAACGCGAACGCTCTCTTTATGTGCCTTTGCAGATGTTCTTATCATATAACCATCGGGGAAAAAGTGATATTTAGTATATTCAATTTTTCTTATTAGGTTATATGTTTTCTGTGTTTCTTCTTGTTCCCCGAATTCAATAAAGCAAATTCGGGCAAATTTTGTGTTTTCTTTTAATTCCTGCAAATCTTTTCCTATAACAACAATTGTATCTTCAATATGAGATGAAGTTAACAGATTAAACCCAACACCATCAAGCTCAAAAAGGGTTTCCTTTTGAAGAATCACTTGATTATGCCCAACATCTTCCCACAAATTTTCTTTTTCGTAAGAATATTCTTTTTGGGGATAAGGCTTAATAATTTCAGAAACCTCTTTAATTAAAGAATCAAAAATTTCCATTACAGCTTTTTATCTCTTTTCATATTGTCGTAATGCTTACCCAATAAATCATAAACCTTGCGAACAAGCTTCATATCAAGGTTAAACCAATAAATTGCAAAAGTAACAAGGAAAAGAGCTACAATTACTGCCAATATTATTAAAAATATATCCATATTAATTCTCCTTTGCGAGTCCCTTTTGACGGGCATATTCTGCCGCACCTAAAGCACCCATAAGCTGAGGGTCGGTTGAAAGCTCAACAACCTTGATTTTCAAAACCTTTTCAATAGCCTTTTTAAGACCGTCATTTTTAGCGCAACCGCCTGTAAGGGTTATGCTGTCTGTTGCACCGGCTTTTTTTGCCATAACGAAACAACGCTTTGCAACTGCAAGCTGAATACCTGCGGCAATTTCATCCATAGGCTTACCCTCACCAACGAGAGAAATAACCTCGCTCTCAGCAAAAACAGTGCACTGTGCAGTAATGGGAATTGTATTTTTTGCATTAAGTGAAAGCTTTGAGAACTCAGGAAGGCTCATTTCAAATGCATTAGCCATCGCCTCATAAAACCTGCCCGTACCCGCGGCACATTTATCATTCATGGCAAAGTTTTTAACTGTACCGTCTGTATCAATGGAAATACCCTTAACGTCCTGTCCACCGATGTCTATTATAGCCTTAACCTCGGGGTTTGTTACGTGAACACCCATTGCGTGACAGCTGATTTCTGAAATGTTTTCATCCGCAAAGGGAACTTTGTTTCTGCCGTAGCCTGTACCTATAAGATACGCAAGCTCTTCTGCTGAATTCAAGCCCTCAACCTGATTGATTGCATCATTCAAAGCAATTTCAGCACTTGCAACGGGATTTATTTTACTTCTGTTTGTGACATTGGCAACCATTTTTCCGTTTTCATCAAGAATAACGCATTTGGTATATGTAGAGCCTACGTCACATCCGCCGAAATATTTCATAATTTTATTCCTCCAAAATCATTTTACCAAGCAAGGTCATCTTCAAAATCCACAAGCGAAGCATCCAAAGGCTCCTCCTGAAGGACTGTCTGCATATACTTATTAACCTGCTCACGCATATCACGTCTTGAGATGGTACGAGGATCCATAAGGTCCTGCTTTACCCATATGAAGTTCACATTACGTTCTCTTGCCTGGTCATCAAAAATACCGGCAAGGCCGTCCATACCCTTACAGGAAATCTGGTCATACATAATAACCGTATCAGCATTGTATTCCTCTACGATTCTCCATAATTCATCTACAACGTTTCTGTAACCGCCTTTTGTATGCTTTCTCATAATCGAGCGTTGATAGGTTTTGGCAACGTCCTTGAGTGCCTGCTCCTTATCTTCCGTATCATATTTAATATAGGAAATCATTGTTTCCATATCCATAACAACGTTCATACCCCAGCAGTTCTCGAGCCAGTTCGCAAAGCTTGTGTAATAGTTGGCGGGACAGCTCCACACAACTGCACGATGGCGCATTTCCTTTGAAACCGCTTCTTTCTTTTCGTAGCCCTTGGTCATAAGCTTGTTGACCTTTTTATCAACCTTCAAAAAGCGTTCATCCGCCCCGCCGGAAAGATTGAAATAATAAATACGGTAAAGCCAGAATGCGGCACCCGTCATCTGGGGATATTGGGTTTTATTTATATCCCACTTCTCCATTTCGTATTCAAGCTGTTTATTGGAGTTTTTAAGCGCCTTAAAGAAAACGTCCCAGTCAAATTTTTCTCCTGTTTGTTCTTCAATAAACTTAATAAGCTCCTTTACTTCCTCCACGGCATATTCCTGAACGTCTTCATCATTGTAACGAAGAGGAATATTAAAAAGATGAACAGGAAGGTTAAGTCGCCTGTCAAGGAAGGTTGAGTTCATAACCGAGCCGTCGCAGGGCATATTGGTTGCAACCATACAACAACCCATTTTAGGGTAATCATCGTCAATGGCAACACCCGCTTCAGCACTTGGAAGAGGGCAAACGTCAGCAGGCACACCGAAGCTTTCGGTAACCTCAAGATATGGCGGAGTTATCTGCTGGTCAACCATCGACGTTAAGAATATGGGGATTGTCTGTAAGGGCACTACCTTAAGATTCGGGAAGCCCGAAAAAATCTCATTAGGTATAATCTCGTCCGTAAGAACAATCTTTTTTGAAAGCTTGTTCTTGGGATTTATCTTTTCGTCCGCAACAAAGGACGTGTTAATAAGCCCTGTTGCGTGCTTTACAATCATATTAAAATGAAGATGAACTATGCGAAGATGGGTACCTCTGAGGCCCGCGGTGTGTCTGTCTATGAAAGACGGTGTAGAGAGGTATGAAGCCATCCAGCGATATTTCCAAAGACCCTTTACAGTGGAAACAGGTGCTTTGAGCACCATTTTTATCATATCCTTCCAGGTTACAAGCCAACGATAGTAGTCATACATCGTGTCCTTAAAGCCTCGCCATTCCCTATGTTTAAGAACAGCCTTGCGGTCTTCAGAATAAAGTTTCCCGAGGTCAGCCATTTTCCTTCGCCTGCCTTTCCTTCTGGATTTTTTTGATTTCAAGACTTTCTACAAAAGCCTGAACACGGGTTCGGAGCTGTCCCGATGCGGAGGCTGTATATTGACGGTCAACCGCAGCAGTAGGCACTCCGTAATCATTGCTCATAACGTATGATGCAAGAGCTCTTTCGTAGCCCCAGTATTCGCAAAATTTAAGTTGCTCGTACATAACACCATCAGCATGATATTCGTCAACCAGGCGCTTAACGTAATCCCTGCGCTCCTGTACTTTTTCGTGGCTCATATAGCGAGGACACTGACTTGTTTTAAGATAGTGTAAGCAAATCTGTGTAAGCACATCCTTATCCGGGTTAATAATAATTTCTTCTCTGCCGGGCATAGAGCCGAAACAATATCTGTCAGCCACTACAAGTGCACCGCTGTCTTCAATAAGAGCCGTAAAATCGGGGTCATCCATTTCTGAACCAACAACCACAATTTTAGCCCTATAATTCTTTTTAGCATCGGGCTCCCTTGTTTTAAGCTCCTCTGCAGTTTCGCGAAGCTTGGGAAGAATAAGGGACTTGGGGCAACAATAGGTAATAAGGCTGAGAATATGATATTCATAACCGGTTATTCTCGGATTTTCCTCTTTTCTGTATTCACCGATTTCTGTCATAAGTCGGCAAACCTCGTTGTGTTCTTCAACAGCCTTGAGCAAGGCTGCATCCGAGGTATCCACACCATAAACCTCAGTCATTTTATTAAGAATTTTGTTTCTTGTCTGGGTTACATAGTGCTTCACCGTGTGATCTGCAATTTTAAAAGGCATATCGAGAAAGGTCAAAAAGAATTTGTCATTCTCCACCAGCTTCAACAGCTCAAAATGCTCGGCTGCTCTGTTCATTTCCGAGCAGGTTTCACTTGCAAGAAGTGCATCAAGGAAATTGTATCCGCCCTCAATGGCACGCTCAAGAATAGCTTTTGAATAACCGCAAAGGAAGTTGCTCATATAATATGTGGCAATATCCATTGACCCTGTTCTCGGAGCACGCAGTCTCACGGAAAAACAATTACCGCAGTTGAGCAAAACCTCGGGAATATGGTAACAGGTATAGCCCAAAGCAATACCTCCATCATCCTTTGCCTTTTTTACAAGCTCGTTATTTGCTTCCTGAAGAAGGTTTTCAAACTCGTAAAGATACTTTAAATCTTTCATTTTTTATCACCCTAAAATACCCATTTCTTTAAGTGCTTTTCTTGCGCCTTCCACAACATTGGAATCGTCGGGAAGCTGTATAATATTTCGTCCCTCAATATCATAAATTGCAAGGTTACTGTCGTTTGTGATGTATGACAAAACGGGAATACCGTTTGTATTTATATGGGTAAGTACACTTTCATCGGGGAGTCTGTTTATAATCGCGCCGATTTTTTTGTACATAACAAGCTCATCCGCAACGCTTTTTATTGTTGTAATAACCTGAGTTCCTTTTTTGGAAGCATCGGTTATAAGGAGGAGGTGCGTTACCTTTTCCATAACACGACGGTTAATCTGCTCGATACCTGCTTCACCGTCAATTACAACATAGTCAAAATCCTGAGAAAGAATGCTTATTACTTCTTTCAGATATGAGTTGATTTTACAGTAACATCCCGCACTTTCAGGTCTGCCCACAGCAATAAATGCAAAACCGTCTGTTTCAACGAGTGCATCAAAAATTTTGTATCTTGCATCACCCAAAAGTTCTATTGCAGCCTTTGTCTGACCGTCTTCCACAGTTTCAACAATTTCTTTCCTTATATCGTCAATTGTTGTTTTAACATCAACCCCTAAAGCAGTAGAAAGACCCACCGCAGGGTCAGCATCAATGGCGAGAATTTTTTTATCGGGAAAATTTTCTACCAAAAGCTTTACAATGGCGGCGGATATTGAAGTTTTTCCTACTCCGCCCTTACCCGAAAGAGCTATAATTGCTTTATTTTTTTCCATATTTACGCGCTCCCGTATATTTAATAAGATAATTATAACAAACTCATTTTTTCTTTTCAATAATATTTAAAGCAAAAGGGACTGTTTTTACAGCCCCTTTTGCTTTGATTTATGTTTTATTTAACATTTGCTTCATAAATGCCGATACTCTCTCTGCCTAAGAGGTTATTCGACACATTACGTGCATTGAAGTACAAGCGCAATTTACCGTTGTAATATGTAAGGCAACAGGCATAAACATACTGCGCCATCCAATTACTGTCCCCGCAAACCTGAGGCTCAAGAAACATCTTAACAAATGTGAAATTTTCTCCGTCATCGGACTTAAGGAGCATAATTGCCGAATGGCTTTTATCGTTTTCCTCGTAAATTCCGTTCTGTAAGCCTATGTAACAGTCCGCGAGCTCATACACTTTCAGACAGCCGGAGCAAATATTAAGGTATTTTTTACTTTTGTCAGGACTGATTATAGGTTTTTCCCGTGAAATGTAGCCCTTTGTGATACTTTCGCTTTCGGCAAAATTTATATGGGTGGGCTCACAGAAGCCGCAATCCTTAATAAAGGTCTGACCGCAGGAATAATATAGCCTGTAAGCATTCTCTTTCTTTATTAAAAACGGATTTGAAAGTGCCTGACCGTTTTTATCCTTTTCAAAAGGACGGGTCTTACCCAGAACAAGGTACGGCTCCGACCATTTCACAAGGTCATCCGACTCAACACAATATATTTCGCTTTTCCATTTAGCGCCGATAATTGACATGGCATTACAGATAACGGGCTTAGTTCTTTCATAAAAAAGGTAATACCGTCCGTCGATATGGTTAATGTTAGGACGCATTGCCCGATTCACAATTTTGCTTTTCTTTTCGAAACTGATTCCGTCAAAGCTTTCGTAGTGATACACTCCAAAAAAGGTGTGACAGAACAAATGCCATTTTTTGTCGTGGGACTCATCGGGGGTCAGTACTGATGGATCGGCAACAACAAAACTGCTTTTGGGATTTTTTATTACGGGATTATTCTTATACAGAGAAAATTCTGCATTTAAAATAGTGTCAAAAGTAAGATTTTTCATAATTCACCCTAAAGGATAAAGAGTGAGCTCTTCATCCGCTATCATAAAACGTGGATATTCTTCAAACATACCTACATAGGGCTGAGTTTCACTTTCAAGAAGCGTAAAGGTGAAATCGCTGAAGCCTGTGCCGTAATCTGCGGCAACATGTGGTGCATCCTTCACAAACCATGTGTTATCAGGGAAAAGAGCTGTTGAAGCATCGATAACCTTGTCAGGTGAAACATATTTATAAGGCGCTTTTGCCAACTGGTCAGCAGTAAGAATTTCTCTCAAGGGTGCAACAGTTGCAAAGTTGGAAGTAAGCTCTGTTTCAAGAACTCCATCTCCGTTTACATTGGCCTTAGGATGAACGGGAACAAGTGTGCCGTTGTAGTTGGACACAAAAGAGATTTTTACACCGCTGTTCATAGCATTGGTAAGAGTTTCTTCGGTGCTGAAAACAAACTCCTTTGTTCCTTCAATTTTTTCCAGCAAAACAGGATATTCTTCTTCATGACCGCCAAAGATAGTTTCAACGCCACCTTCAAAAGCTTCATCGGGGCAAAGTGCCCAGAATCCGCAAAGAGTACCAAAGCAATCGCGCAAAACCTCGTCATTTGCTTTATCAAAACTTTCCACTACAATGTCGTTTGCAAGATTTGTAATATAATCAAATACACCAAGACCATCAAAAAGAGCAAGGAACACTTTTAAGAAAATATTGTCATCGGTGGACTGATAAATAAAATTAAGAAGCGTCTCTTTTTCAAAAACAATTCTGCCGTTAAGAGCTTCACCGCAAACATATGTACCATTCTGTGCACCTGAAAGGTAAACCACCGAATCAAGGCTATCCGTGCCATGGTAATACATATATGCAGTAGTTACCATACCACCCATGGATGCACAAATAATGTTAACCTTTTCTTTGCCTGAATCACTTTTTGCGGTATCAATAAAGCCTTTAAGCTCAGCGGCGAGTGTTTCGGGAGTTTTTCGCCAGTCATAGGTGAAGAAATATACGTTTTCAGCACCATATTTTTCAACAGCAGTTTTTACTATACCGATCTCGGCACCATCTGTAAGATTTTCAACAAAATCAGGATGGTTTGCCATTGAGCCGTGGTACTGTATCATAGAAACAGGCTCTACCGAGTTACCTTCATTGTCACAAGCAAGAGGAGAAAAAATCTCTTTTGCAACATCAATGGCTGTGTCTATTACCACATCCTTACTGATAACGTTCATTCTGGCAAAAAGTGACTGATAAAGAATGGGGAAAATTGTTGCTAAATCCACACTCAACGCCTTACTGCCGTCCTCGTATGTAAGACCTGCAAAGTCAATGCCTCTTACAATTATAACGGGGTTGCCGTCATAATTCGCTGTTGTATCTTCCGCTGCAAAAGCAGGGACGGCAACAGAAAATGCCATTATCAGAGCCAATATTAAAGAAACTGTTTTTTTCATTACCGTTCTCCCTAAATAAAATTATTCTGAAACAACCGTAAAGGTCATTCTTTCCTGAATACTTTCATTTCCGTGGTCATCACCAAAACCGCCGTGATCGGATGTTATGATGATAAGCCAGTCCTCGTTTTCAAAATTTTCTCTTTCTTTAATAGCATTTAAAGTCTGCAAGCCGTAATTATCGGCAGTTTTAAATGCTTCTTTATATTTGGGATTATTATGCGTAAAGCCATAGTCATGACCTGCAGAATCAGTCGGCTCGTAAATTACAAAAATAAAGTCTGCGCAGTCCTCTTTTCCTATTGCTTCGAGGGTATATTCTAAAGATTCTTCATCGTCTGCACATTTATTAAATGTAACTGCCAGATTATTTTGCTCACAATATGCCTTTTCGTCAATGTATGTAGCCTTTGCTTTTGTAAAATGACCGCCCCAACGGGTAACAAAAAGCGAATCATCAATTATGCCTTCCTCTACAAGAGAAGTGATAAGAGTTCTGGGCTCGGCGTTTTTCACAACATAATTTTCGGTAACACCTGTCTTATCCGCCCATTCACCCGTAAGTATTGAACACCAACCGGGTGCTGTTGAAGTTTTCTGTGTATTCACTTCAGGATAATTAACTCCGCCGCAATATGATAATTCAAGAGATGCGCCATCCTTGACCAATGCTGCAATTGCGCTGTTTTCATCCTCGATTTCGGTTAAAATATCTGCTCTGCAACCGTCGTAGCCGATAATAATTGCCTTTTTCTCGATTTTACCCTCGGGAAGCCCGGAGTTAAAATGTTCATTTATAATTGAATACAGCTCTGTCTGCGGTATTGCTGTTTCAATAGTGTTTTCATAATTCACCGCGGCAACATTTTTTCTGAATAATTCTTCCGTATCATTGGCATCTTTTTTGAATTTGGTAAAATTCCAACCAACAATACCGCCCACTATACCAAGGACCAGAACCACTGAAACAATTGTAATAATTATCTTCTTTTTATTCATAATATCACCCTTTTTCTTGTTTTTGAATTATAGCTTCGATATACTGCGGATACTTTTGAATAAGATTATTGCGGTCTATGAGCATAAATGACTCGCCGTTATCCCACACCATACAGGAGAATCCAAGCTTCTCAGCAAGCTCAACATAGTATTTTGTGTTTGCTGCAAGGTTTTCTGTATTATCCCTGTCAGTCCAACCGAATTCGCTTTTCACAACACCGTAACCCTTTTGGATATAGCAACTATGTATTTTAAGAAAAACTTCATATAATTCGGCTTTTTCTTTTATTCCCCACGCCTTCTGAGCATCGGGGAATTCGGACTGATGGGCAGTGCCGAAATAATAATGAATGCTGATGATAACTCTGTCATCCTCGGGCAGCTCCAGAGCGTCCACATTTTCCTTATTACCGCTTGCGGCATATGTGGGAATCATAACATAGCGTGTTTTATTTTTCCCGCCACTGTTTCTTATGGTTTCAAGAGCGGCAAAATTCAGATAATTTACGACCTCGCGGGCTTCAGGGTTACCCTGCCATTCGTCCTGTGCACCCTCAACACGGGGTTCATTCATTGTTTCAAACACAAGATTTTCATCGTAATCCTTAAATCTTTCGCAAAGCTGCGCCCATATTTTTATAAGAATTTCTTTCGAAGACTCCTTATGAGCATTATCTGTTATAAGCCAGAAGGCATCGTCGTGATGAACATTTATAATAACTTTCATATCAAGCTCAAGAGCCCAGTCCACAACCTCATTGACTCTGTCGAGCCACTCTTTGTCTATTGTATAGTCCGGGGCATCCCCGAGATGTTGCGCCCAGGTAACAGGAATTCTTATACTGTCAAATCCGCAGGATTTAACATAGGCTATAAGCTCCTTTGTGGTTTCGGGATTACCCCACATAGTTTCGGTTTCAACACCCGCTTTCTCTGTGGAATGTTTTTCGCAGGCATCAAAAGTGTTACCTAAATTCCAGCCCCGACCGAGTGACTGAGCAAATCTTATTGACTCTGTCATTTCATAAGAAGGGTATAAAATTTTATCCTTAATACCGAAAAGACCTCCTCCCAGACAAATTGTAACAGCCAATATAACTGCAATTATTTTGATAGCCTTATTTGATGATGCTTCAGGAGGAATGCTTTCGCCTTTTTCCTCCATTTCTTTTTGAAATTCAAGCTGTTCTTTGTGAAATTTACGGACATTTATGAACGCACAAATCACACAGTAAAGTGCATATACACCATAAATGAGATATGTGAGCTGACTTATGTCATTCATCACCATCTGAACATTTAAGAATAATCCCGTTACCGCCTGTAAAATCCACAGATATGTATATTCCGTATATGCAAGCATTGTAAGTACGGGAACTATAAAACCTGATAAAAATGCAATACTGTCAAAGATTGCGTATTCATATTTCAGATAATAAAAAACCCCCGCAAGCAGTGCCCATAAAGCAAGCCCCAGAACAGACAGGGCTATTCGCACTTTTGTTGACATACGCTTGAATTTAACGGTTTTTTTGTAGGCGTTTTTCTTCCAGTTAAAAAATGTCATCAGCTGCAAGGGGAAGCTGCAGAGTAATGCTGAGGCTGCAGAGGCATAAACACCCATATACATATACGTAACAGTATAAAGCAGAGCATTACACGCCCCTATCAGTACGCCGATTCGGTTTGCCTCGGACTGAAAGGACATCACAAAAAGGGATACAAACAAGGGAATCATCAAGAAAAACTCTTGCTTTGTTAATATTCCTGCAACAAGTATGGCAACACCCGTAAGAGCAATTATAATTATTTTTGATTTCTTCAATAGCATCACCACTTTACAAAGCACATAATATCACAAATATATTGCAATTGCAATTTATTCGGCACTAATTTACCCGTAATCACACATTGAAAAACTATTTACTTATAATAAAACAAGTAGTATAATATAGGCGTATTTTCCCGAAAGGATATGATAATATGGTTTTAAAAATTATCGGTATTACATTGCTTGTTATTCTCGCAATTCTTGTTTTACTGCTTGTAATTGCCGCTTTAAAGGCAATTAAAATTAAAGCTAAACCCAATACAAATGCACCTGCCATTAATCCCACAGAGGAGGAGGCAAATGATTACGCTCAGAAGCTTGCCGAAATGGTAAAGGTCCCCACAATTTCTTTAAGGGGCAACACTGACCTTACTCAGTTTTATAAACTTCACGAAGTTATGAAAAATAACTTCCCCCTGGTTTTCTCAAAGCTCGAATGTACCGAAATTGAAGGTAATTTACTTTTCCGCTGGCCCGGTAAAGACCCCAAAAGAAACGGTATTCTTCTTACAGGTCACCAGGATGTTGTTACCGCTGATGAGCCCAACTGGGAGCGCGACCCCTTCTCAGGCGAAATTGCCGACGGTAATATTCACGGCAGAGGCGCAATGGACTGTAAATCAACCGTTTTTTCTGAGTTTCAGGCCATTGAGGAGTTACTTGCTGAAGGCTTCGAGCCTCCCTGTGATATTTATCTTGCAACCGCTATTGATGAGGAAATTTCAGGTGATGGCGCACCGAAGCTTGTAAATTATCTTAAATCAAAGGGCGTACACCTTGATGTTGCTATGGATGAAGGCGGTGCAATTCTTAAAGACCAGCTTCCCACCATGACAGGTTGGTGTGCAGCTATCGGTATTCTTGAAAAAGGCTACATCGACCTTAAAGTTATAGCTAAGGGTAAGGGCGGACACTCTTCCACTCCCAAGAACAACACACCTCTTGCAAGACTGGGTAAATTTGTTGCCGATATAGAAAAGGATAAACCCTTCAAGGCTGAAATTTCAGGTCCTGTTTACGCTATGCTGGATGAAGCCGCACCCTATCTCGGCTTCCCACTCCGTATGGTATTGGGTAATATGTGGCTTTTCAAAGGTCTTCTTACCAAGGTTTTACCCATGGTTTCACCTATGTGTAATGCTTTTGTCAAGACCACTTTCTGCTGTACAATGGCAGAGGGCTCTCACACACCGAATGTTATCCCTTCGGAGGCTTATGTTGTTTGTAACCTTCGTCCCTCACCCCATCAGAATGCAGAACAATCTCTCGAAGTACTTAAAAAGTATGCGGATAAATATGACCTTGAATTTGAAATAATTCATGCCCGCAGTGCTTCAAACTGTGTGGATTACAAGGGCGAAGAATTTGCTTTCCTTAAAAAATGCCTTAACGAGTGCTACCCCGATGCAGGAGTTATCCCCTACCTTATGACTGGTGGTACGGACTGCCGTCACTATGAAGCCGTAGCAGATAACTGCTTGCGTTTCTGCCCCATTAAAATGAGCAATGAACAGCTTGCGGCAATGCACGCTGCTAACGAAAGCATCGGTGTAAAAGAAGTTGCAGACTGCGTAAAATTCTATAAATATTACATTAAAAACCACAAATAATTCAAAAGCCATCCGACACAATTTCGGATGGCTTTTTGTTTTTTGAAAACAAATAATGTCGAAACCCTTTTATTCTAAATCTGTTTGTGGTATACTAATGAAGTATTATTTTTTAAGGGATATGATAGTTATGTCAAATGCTTTTTACCAGATAATCTCCAAATTCTTCACTTCACTCTTCAGCATTGTTTTCTTGTTGTCGGGTATGAAAAGTGGCTTTACATCAGAGGATATTAAAACCCCCGAGGATTTTACCCCCATACTCCGTTTTGTTGCCTGTTCCGACATTCATCTTAACGGCGACGAAAATCAGGAAAATGCCATAAGATTCGCAAACCTTATTAACGATATGTATGAATATTCCGAAAATGCAGAATACAAAAACCTTGATGCCATTATTGTTGCCGGCGACTTCACAGGTGGCGGTGCAGAAAAAGAATATGAGGTTTATAATAAGATACTTGCAGAAAACGTCAAGGAAGATACACAGGTTCTTACCATTCTTGGTAACCACGAATTTATTGACTACCGTGACGTTGACCCCACTGTGGGCTACGACGTGTTTAAAAAATTCATCAACGAAGACGTTGATACAGACGTAGTAATAAACGGCTACCACTTTATTGGTGTGTCCTATGACGACGACGGCAAAAGCTTTACCGGCAAAATCCAATGGCTTGAAGAACGACTCTGGAACGCCACCCAAGAAGACCCCGACAAGCCTATTTTTGTTTATCAGCATCCTCACCCCTCACTTACTGTTTACGGAAGCGGTAACTGGGGCGACATGACTATAAGAACAATTCTTAACAAATATCCTCAGGTTGTAGATTTTTCGGGTCACTCACACTATGCGGCAAGCGATCCCAGAAGCATATGGCAGGGTGAATTTACCGCAGTAGGATGCGGTGCTTTAAAAGCATTTATGGGTAACCTTAACTACATTGACGGTGACAAGGATGCTCCCGGTGAATCAGGCGGTGCATGGCTTGTTGAAGTTGATGCAGACGGCAACGTAAGTATGAAGCTTTACGATGCGGTCAACAGAAAATTCTTTCAGGATATTGATTACTATCTTACCGATTTAAGTGACCCTGAAAAAAGAACCCATAACTGGCACCAGCAGAAATCCCGCGACACACAGCCCCTCTTCCCCGCAGGTGCCGAGATTTCATCGTTCACTAACGAAAATAATGAAACGGTGCTCACCTTCCCCGAAGCTAAGGGTTACTATTACGCAGAAAACTACAAGGTTATAGTATACACATCCTCCGATAAAACAGTTTACGAGCAGACAGTTATTTCCGAATACGTAAGAGCAACAAATGAAGACGTTCAAGTAAACATCGGAGCTCTCGAAAAGGGAGATTACACAGTTAAAATTACCGCTTGCAGTCCATATTCATTAAGCGGACAGGTATTAAAGGGCTCAATAACAGTAAAATAAAAAGCAAAAAGCACTTCTCATTTCGGGAAGTGCTTTTTTACTTATCATTGGTAAATTTCAAACATTGTGGTGGAATATTTAGGAGCGGAGAACGTTATGGTCTGTGTTTCACATGGTTTCAGGTCGATTCCCCCGAGGGGTTTTACCTTAAACTTCCCGGGGAGCTTAATTTTTACTTCGCCTTCATTTACGCTGTGAACTCCCAGAAAACCATTCCCGCAATAAACCACGTTACCCTCTCTGTTATAACAATGGACACCCGAGGATATAAGGAAGCCCCTCAATTCATCCGTCGTGTAAAAAACCTTTCCCTCGTCTGCTGAAATATAAGGTATTCCAAGATTTTTACATAAATTTACAGCCTTTTTTCCCTTTTCGGTGGGTTTGGGTGCGGTAAATATTGCGGCTTTGTATTTCTTTAACACCTTTTCGGCATCCTGAACCAAATACATATCAAAGGGTATTCCCGAAGACCCCATTGCAACTCTTAAAGCACTGACTGAATGAAGATGAGGATTTCCCCGTTCCATATTAGTATATGCTTTTTCGTCAATAAACAGTGCGGTTTCGGCACAAGGCAAATTCTCCGTGGTTTTAATACTGAAGCCATCATAAATACGGTGCATTTTTTCGAGCTCCGCCATTATCTGCGGGTCATGGTACCAGCCACCCCACATATCAAACCACCATATTCCGGATGCTTTTGTGATCTGATGAGCAAAAGCTTTGCGTATTGCGGAGATGGAATTATCCAAAGTATCGGGGCCCGACCATACGGTTTTGTTTCCGTTGGAGTCAACCATAAGCAAAATATTATCAGGATATTCCCCGGGTCTTGAATCCTGCGCTCTTCTCGTCAGGTGTGTTCGTATATCGCACTCAACGAAATATAATTTGCCGTGTATTTTAAGGGAATCAGCAGGGAGCATATCCCCCCAATCAATTCCCAATTCTCTGTTATGGTCATAACAACAAGGGGATGAAAAGAAATCAATATAAGGGCTGTCTATAATTTTTCTTAATCCGTGAAGTCCCCAAAGGCAATCGTTTACAAAAGCATTATAACCGTAAAACACACCGACTATCTGTTCATTATTTATAAACTCCTTGAGTGTTCTTGCAAAATGCTCAACGGTTTCAGGCTGCACCTCATTACAGAACTCATAGTATTTCTGTACCTCTCGGGTTAACATCCCTTTTTCCAAATCTTCTTTTAGAGGAGCTTTTATATTTTCGATTCCGTATTTATTAAAAGCCCATTCTTTAAATTTTTCTGTACCCAATTCAGAATATGAACCGCAAAGGTCATGGTGCATCCATTCCTGGGTTGTTCCGCCACAGAGCTGATAACCTGCAATTCTGTGGGCATAATCCGAATTGCGTATATATTCAACCATTGTCTTTAAAAGCTCAGCCCCATCCTTCATAAAGAGATCGGAATACATAGATTCCCTTGCACCGTTAGGGGTGCTTACAGTATGAAAAGGATTTTCTTTTATCCATTTGCGGGGCATGGCAATATTAATTCGCGGAAAAATAAGCGCGTCGGGACATTTTGCAATAATTCCTCTTACGATTTCGTCAAACTCCGAATAATCAGGTGTTTCGGTTTCAAAAACACCCGTTCTGAACGGCGTAAATCCGGAAAAATTATTTATAGGCAAATCAGTAAACGAGATATTTACAAAAAAGATTTTATAGCCTTTTTCAATAAAATCTGACCATTCACCGCACTCGTCAAAATATGTTGTATATGCCAAAGGAGAATATCTTTTGCCGTTTACATTAATGAGAGGACGATTATTTAAAAATTCAACCTTACTTTTTAACATTGACTGCACCCCGTTTATTTATTATCAGGATAATTGTACCACATAATACCGTCCTGCTAAATACCTGATTGAAAAGTTTTATTGTGTATATTATAATATAATTCAGGTATAGATGTTGGCTAAAGCAAAGGTGATTTTTTATGAAACTTGAAATCTGCTCCCAAAAAGAATACCAGACATTTAAAAGCATCGGCGCAAGCGGTGCCTGGTGGGCTCAAATTGTGGGCGGTTGGAGTCATTTGGATGAAGCTTCGGGTAAACCCGTACGCGACAGAATAGCCGAGCTTTTATACAACAAAGAAACGGGTATCGGTATGGGTGTTTACCGCTACAACATAGGCGGCGGCTCAAAGCACTCGGGTAAGGGTGAATATTCTCAGCCGGCAAGGGCTACGGAATGTTTTGAGGTTTCCCCCGGCAAATACGACTGGAATCGTGATAAAAACGCAGTTTATATGATGAAAAAATGTGTTGAAAACGGTGCGGATGAAGTTATTTTCTTTGTAAACTCACCCATTGAGAGGCTTACAAAAAACGGACTTGCTCACAATAAAAAGTTTCAGCTTTTTCACGAAAATATCAGTGAAAAGAATTATAATGAATTTGCAAAATACTGTCTTGATGTTACGGAGCATTTTATAAATCAGGGTGTTCCCGTAAAATATCTTTCACCCGTTAATGAACCCATATGGGTGTGGAACGGCGGTCAGGAAGGTTGTTTTTACCGACCGCACAGCGTGAAAAATGTTTTTAAGGTGTTCGCAAAAGAAATTGACAAACGCACCTCTCTTAAAAACCTGAAATTATCAGGTGCTGAGTCGGGCGATTTAAGATGGTTCAATAAATCTTACACCCGCCAGCTTTTAAAAAATGAAAATGTAAGAAAACACCTTGACGGTGTGGATGTTCATTCCTACTGCTTACCCCTGCCACTGCCCTTTACCGTTCCTTTTATGAATGACCGCTTGAGCTTTGTTAGGCGATTCAGAAAATGGATGGATAAAAAATATCCCGATGTGCCTATAATTATGAGCGAGTGGACTCATATGCAGGGCGGCAGAGATTACGGTATGGACTCCGCACTTGTTACCGCCACAACAATGTACGAGGATTTCACAATTCTCGGGGCAGTTTCCTGGCAGCATTGGATTGCGGTTTCCGAGGTTGATTATTGTGACGGACTTATTTACATAAATCTTGAAGATAAAACATTTGAAATCACAAAAAGATACTATGTAACAGGTAACTTTTCAAAATACATAAAGCCCGGTGCAAAGCGCATTGAAGCTTCAAGTGATGATAAAGATGTGCTTGTTACGGCATTTAAAAAAGACGACGAAACAGTTGTTGTTCTTATAAACAACTCTGAAAAGGAAAAAGAATTCTCGTTACCCCTTGAAAAAGATGTTCTGATTTCTGTTACAGACCAAAACAGTGACCTTAAAGAAACAAAAACAAACGCAAAAAACATTCGCATTACCCCAAAATCTGTTACAACTGTGGTGATTTAATGAAAAACGGTTTTCATCCCATAAAATTTCTTAAAAGCAACTGGAAAACGCCCTCAGAGGGTAGATTTATTCCCCTTAAGGAAATAGTTTCCTTAGCCGTGGGCGGTATTGGTGTTAAGTTTATAGTTTTTTGCGTAAGCAATATGATTATAAGTATCGGTAACAGCCTTATCGGTAACACTATCGGTATTGAACCCGGTCCCATGTATGTTATATATGTGTTGAGTATATTGGCGAGCTTCCCTCTTACGGGACTACGTGCCAGAATTATTGACGCCTCTAAAAGTATGAAGGGTAAATACCGACCCTATCTTCTTACTATGGGTATCCCAACGGTAATTCTCGGCATAGGTTTTATATGGGCGCCTTATGAAATTATGAGTAAGCCCGTACAGTGTATTACGGTTTTACTTTTTAACATTGGTTTTCAGTTTTTCTATAACTTCCTGCTTGATGCCAATGACAGCATTATCAATGTACTTTCTCCCAACTCAATAGAGCGTACCGATGTTTACGCCGTAAAATCAGTTATCGAAAATATATCCCCTTCCATTGCAGGTATCTTTTTACCCATTGCCGCAAAATTAATAACCGGGGATAACACCCTCTATGATATGCGGGTTTACAGAGTTTTGTATCCTCCGATGCTTATAGTGGGTTTCCTTATTTCCATTATAATGTATGTAAACACCGAGGAGCGAATAGTACAACCTAAAAACCACACGGTTAAAATGAGCTTTTTTGACTCCTTGCGCTCCGTTGCAAGAAACAAGTATTTCTGGATTATATCCCTTGCGGGATGGATAGGTTTTCTGGAAGGCTCTTTCGGTAAAATCCTTGAATGGATGTACAATTACCAGGGGGCTTGTTCGGCAGCGCAGTATTCAGTGATAACCGCCATTGCAGGTAACGCCTCCTTGTGGCCAAACCTTTTTGCGCCGTTTCTCATCCGCCGGTTCGGAAAGAAACGGGTGCTCGTATTCAGTAACCTTATGAATATTATATTCATCGCCCTTATGTTACCCATTGTTAAAATGTCGGGCGGTGGGGTTATATGGATTTTACTTGTATTTATATTCATAAATCAGCTACTAACCTCTTTGGGTCACTTTATGAATCCCAGCCTTAATGCGGATATCAGGGATTATCAGCAGTATATAAGCGGCGAGCGCATAGACGGTATGTTCTCTGCAATCGGACTTATAGGCAGTGTTATTACCCTCGCAACATCCTCCGTATTACCCTTTATTTACGAAAAAGCGGGGCTTAATGAAGAAATGGCAGTGTCCTTAGGCTACAGCGCCGACAATGTTTACGATGTTCTTTATAACACCGAGCTTTTCCAATCCATTTGCGGCATACTCATTATTGCATCGGTAGTGGGTGCTGCGCTTAATGTAATCCCCCTCTTCTTCTACGATTTAACCGAAACCAAGCAAAAAGCCATGGTTAAGGTGTTGCGTATAAGAGCATATTTTGAGGATGCTTTAAATAAATGTGCAACTCCCGAACAGGAAAAAGAGGTAGCCGAAATAATAAATACCGCAAAAGAATATTCTAAAAAAGGCAAGCTTAATATATCAAGCGGTATGAGCAGAGCGGAGAAAAAGAATGTTCGTAACAATAACGAGGAAATTGAAATTGCCCGTATTATACTGGATGAACTGAACTTCTTCGAAACTCCCGAAGGAAAATTCGAGTTGGAATACGCCAAAGAGTTGCTTTCCTCAGAAGGACAGATTGACCTTGTGTCATACTCGAACCGGATTTCTTCCCTCCCCGCAAAAACCACAGGACAAAAAGAGTTCAAAAGTAAAATGCGCTCTTACATAAAAGATTATAAAATTTCCCGAAAAACCGCTTCTGACAAAAAGAATCAGGATATAGAAAACTTCTATGAAAACATTTTGGCTGAGCTCTTTGAAATCTCAGACAGGTTGACCGTGGATATTGGTGCTGTTCAGAAAAATCTTAAAACAACCGCTAATGAAAAAGCGGATACCGTGGCACTTAAAGCCGAGCTTAAATCTCTCAGAAAAGAGCAAAAACTCAATGAAGCCGCCATAAAAGAGGCACAAAAGAGAAATATTATTTTCAACCGCATCAACAAACCCATGTCCGATGCTGCAAAAATCATAGCCCGATACGAAAGTTATCAAAGCTATATGAATACCCTTTCATAAAACAATCGACAGAAGCGAAAACTTCTGTCGATTGTTTTTACTATTTAATGCTTTCAGTTGCAACTGATGAGCTACCGTCAAGATACACTTTATCATACATTGTCCCTGCTACGAGCTTTTCGTTTTCGAAAATCAATTCGAAATATCTTACGTCCACTTCACCCCAGATATAATAATTATCCTCAAATTCAGTATTATAGCTGTAAATTCGGTAAATATGCTTTTCTTTACCGTTTTCCGTATAAAAAATCTTACCGTAAATCACTCCGTTATCTTCGTTTAATTGACTTAATGCGTATTTTTCGGAGTCGCCTTTTTTTAACAGCCCAAAGCGCCTTATTGCCTCGGGTGTATTATGGCCGTATCCTCCCTTGCGATAACCGAAATATAAGCCTTTATCAATAAGTGTATCTTTTTTAACATATACGCTCTTGCATATATCACCTATGGCAATACCGGTGATTTTCCCGTCACTACTCTTTATACCTATAAAGCTATTACAATAATCCGTATTATCGGGCATAAACCATATTTCAAATTCATCGTAAAAAGCATAGTTTTCCAGCTCGCCGTTAAATTGCTTTAAGGTAACGCGGTCAAGAGTTTGTTTGTATTCCTCTATACTTACATAACCCTTAGCGTGAAGGATATCACAAGCCTCATCATAAGAATCGCCTATTGAAATTTCTGTGAAACAGTTTTCTGAGGTTTCGGTAATATAATTACTCCATCTGTAGAACCACTTGGGGTAATCGTCAATATGCTTTTCGCTTGGTATATACAATATGCTCGAAATAACCGCAATTACAAAAAACACTCCCGCAAAAACCGCAACTTTAATAACGGGCTTTTTAACTGTCTTTGCCCAACCTTTTTTTATACGGATTGCAGTTATAAAGCAATAGAGGGCTATGATAATGGGAATTATCCAAAACAACAGCTGTGATAAAGTTAAATGAGCATAGTTTAAAATTATATCCGTCATAGATATGGGCGTGAGTACATCCAGAAGATATATCAGATTATAAACTATTGCGTATGATACGTCCTGGGGATATATGCACAACAGAAGACTGGCAGTAATAAGTACGTTTGCAATCCCTACGGCAATTAAGCTTTTGCGGTACATTTTGATTCTTAAAACAGCTATTATAAAAAGAATTAAAAATATTATACAAAAGCCGCCAAATACCGTCAGGGGTTCGGGATATCTGTTTAAATCCGCCGTCATCACCCATAAATCCAAGGGGAAGCAAAGTAAATTGATTAAACAAACAGCAAAAAACGCTATCACACCGAACCAGTTTCTTTCAGAATAAAGGTTTTCGAACTCCCGATTGATGTATTTTATGTCTTTTTCATCCGTACCGAAATCCTTGATAGCTTTTTCTATACTTTCGCTCTCGCTATAACCGATTTCTTCATAGTAATCCTTTTTATCAAGAATATGGCAGGTAAGTTCATCTTTAAGCTTTGCTTTTTTCTTTTTGGAAAGATTTTTTGGAATAAAACTATCTACAAATTCAGTGATTTTGTTCATAACTCCACCCCCCTATTCAGGCTTTTACGGGAATGGCATCAATCACCTTTCTTACTGCCGCAGAATAGGCGTTCCATTCCGCTTTTGTGTCCTCTAAAACTTTGAGTCCTTTTTTGGTTATTTTATAATATTTTCTTTTTCTTCCTTCGGCTTCGACAGTATAGGATTTAACGTATCCGTTTGCTTCAAAGTTGTGAAGAATGGGGTATAACGTACCTTCCTTGAACATAAACGTGTTGTCGCTTTTTTCGGCTATTCTTTTAATTATCATATAGCCGTAAAGCTCTTCCTTTTCAAGAACAGATAATACCAGCATAGCGCTACTGCCCTTGGTAAGCTCTTTTTTAATATTCATACTATCACTCCTTAGGTCAAATTATTCTTTTTATACATAGAACTCCGATACATAGAGCTTCTATGTATAAAATAGCATATGAAACTCCCTTTGTCAATAAAAAAATGCCAAAATTCATACTTTGATGAATTTCAGCATAAGCTCGTACAGTTTATTTCTTTAAATCGTCCGTAGCGGGGTTGTCTATAAGCTCCCCTTCCTCGGTAAATCTTGAACCGTGACAGGGACAATCCCAGGAATGCTCTTCTTTATTATATTTTAAAGCACACCCCAGATGTGGGCATCTGGGAGCCGTGGGGGTAATAAGCCCGCACACAGAGTGAAAAACATTTGCAAACAATTTGGGATGAAGCACTGAGCGATTTGGTGCAAAAACCTCCGCGTAAGGATTTTTATTACCTGTTACCATATCACTCAGAATATCCGCCGCAACTACCGAAGATGTCATTCCCCATTTATTAAAGCCCGATACGACAAAAATATCCTCGGAAAAGTCCGAGTATTTTCCTATATAGGGAATACTGTCAAGGCTCATACAGTCCTGAGTTGCGAAACGATAACGAATTTCTGAACCGGGGAAATTTTCTTTACAAAAATTTTCGGCAACAGCGAAGCCCTCACTTTTTGAGCCTGTTCTGTGACCTCCGCAGCCTATCAGAAGTAAATCTTTATAGTTCCTGAATGACAGGCTTTGACCCTTATCCTCCAGGTACATTCCGTTTATATTCCGTGGACTGTCAACTGCTATAACATAGGAGCGCTCCTGATACAGCTTGAAGGAATATCCTCCATGCTTATTGAGTATTGGAAAATGGGTTGCCACTATAATTTTTCGGGCAGTAACAGTGCCGTTTTCACATCGTACTTTGTTTGGTAAAAGCTCTGAAACCTTTGTATTTTCGTATATTTTTAAATTTTTTGCCACACCGAACAAAAACCTGAGAGGATGAAACTGACCTTGCTCAGCTATTTTTACTGCACCCACACACTTAACGGGTAATGGTATGTTATCAATAAAATCCGCTTTTACACCTAATTTTTCATATGCTCTTACTTCATTTTCGATTTTTTCCCTATGGTCTGAGGAGTAGATAAAAGCATCCTTATTTTCAAAATCACAAGGAATACTTTTTGCCAATTCCCTTATTTTAACCAGAGCCTCTTTATTGGCTGAAAGATAACCCTTCGCCTTCTCTTCCCCATAGGATTTTATAAGCTTATCGTAAATAAGCCCGTGCTGAAAAGTAACCTTTGCGGTTGTATTTTTTGTTATACCCGAGCCTATACTTTTTGCCTCAAGCAAAACGCAATCCACTCCGCGGTCACTTAACTCCTTAAGGCACATAACACCCGCAAGCCCGCCACCGACTATAACTACATCTGTGTTTATATCCCCCTGAAGATGTGGAAAGCCCTCATTTTTTGCTGTTGCACTCCATACTGAATTCAAAAAACCACCTCTGAATTAAGTTGGCGAAAATATGCACTCAAAAACTGTTTTGGATTATTTTCGTCAAGTTAAGTATGTGCAAAAAGAGAAGTGTTATGAAACACTCCTCTTTTTAATTAATAGTTTATATGTTCAATTGTTTTATCAACCGCTTCTTCAATATTCACTGTGCCTACACCGAAAATGGATGTATGGATTTTGCCGTTTATGGGTTTTTTCCAGCAATCAGCAATACAGTCTATACCGCCGCGCATTCCTAAAATTGAGCCGACCGTTGCACCGTTACAATCCGTATCAAAAGCCATACCCACCGCGGTGCAGACAGATTTACCGAAATCACCCTCACCGTAAAGAAGAGCTGCAACCACTATCATGGCATTGGGTATTGTGTGGCACCAGCCATGGCTCGTATGCTCATCGTAAGTGCTGTGAATAAATTCAAAGCAGTCCTCAGGACTTACGCCGTTTTTATAGCCATCATAGATTTTCATAACCGCTTCATAAAGCCTTGATGTGGCAGGAATCTGAGCAAGACCGCCAAAAATAATGTCATCAATACTGTCCGTTATGGCAGCACAGGCTATCATTGCCGAAATGAACATTTCGCCGTAAATACCGTTTTTAACGTGGGAAATACAGGCGTCATTATAGGCTTCTTTAGCCGCATCCTCGGGCTTTCCGGGGTTTATGTAACCGAAATAGTCGCCCCTTATCTGTGCTCCGATCCATTCACGGCAGACATTTTTATACATAGCCGATGCAGGTGGTGCAATGCAGTTAATAAAGTTTACGAATGCTACTCTTTCTGCAGTAAAATACGAGTGCACCGATTGATACCTGAGCCAGGCGTCAGCAACATTCTGAGGCTCAAAGTCCCTTCCGAATTGCTCAACAATCAGTTGTGAAAGCGCAACGTAGTTTGTGTCATCATCCACGGGCATACCGTCAACATTATCACCGTAGGGCTTACCGGTAAAACCGAATTTGTAATGTGAGCATACATCTTCTGTAATATCCGTTGTCATAATATATCGGTGCATAGGATAATTATTTGTTTCTTTAAGGAATGGTATAAACTCATCACTTCTTATACCCTCAACAGGCTTACCCAGAAGACAACCGCAGGCTCTGCCCGTCCAGGCGCCGAGCAATTTCTTACGCAAAACATCACCTTCGGGTGCTTCACCGTCAATATCATAAGGCTTTCTCAATGCTCTTATGTCATTTAATTTGTTGGGCTCGTTGTATTTATAGTCAGAACGAATTTCCGCATCAATAACCAATCGGAAAACCTCATCACTTAAACGGCTTTTTTCCTCGCCGTTTTCCATAGATGCCACTTTCTCGAAAAAGTCTTTGTGTTTTTCTACATCCAGACCTTCTTCAATACACTGGTTATACTCCGCCATAATATCCGACGGGTATCTGTTGAAGTCGTGGACATTATTATATTCAAATTTTATTTCAGTATCATATGCTTTTGCAAACATAAAATCACCCTTATTTTTCAAAATATATTGCGCCGCTCTGAGCAAAAATCAAGGGAGGTAATTTCATCCCTTTTTGCTCGGGAATTCTTGATGCAATAGCATAATCATGGATTTTACTGTAAAAGAAACCGGGTTCAAAAACTACATGAGCACACAAAAAACCTTCTTTTTCAACGGGAAGTGTTACAGAATAATCCTCTTTTTTCTTTGCGGTATATGTAAAGCACTCGCCATCGGAATTAAAGACAATCAATTTATGGTTTTTATGAAGTTTTTTCACATTTATTGTAACGCTTGTGTTTTCGGTAAGCTTAACGGTATCTCCCAGACCGTAATCGCCACATTCAATATCAATAAATGTTGTACCAACCTCAAAGCAAATTGTAGTACGGCCCTTAACAATGGCGTCGAGTATATCCTCGGGGGAATTTGACTTTGCATAAACATAGGTAACGGGCCAGGTTAAAAGATTTGTTACAACATAATCCTTATGAAAATCGCTGCCGCCTACAACCGGGAGCTTATGGCCGTTTCTTAACTGCTCATGCCACCATTCGGTGCATTCAAGATTATCAAAGTGCGTGGGTGCATTCCATACTTCCAGAACATCAATATCATCGGCGTTCTTTTCCCATCTCCAGGGGCACTGCTTACAGTGGGGATGATTCATACATATAACCGCACCCCGTCTTTTTGCCTCGTCCTTTACTCTGAGAAAGTCCTCGTAGGTTTCGCAGGTTTCATAATCTTCTTTATCAATAACATCCTTAACGCCCCACATATTACAGTGACCGCCATCCTTTGAAAGCTCCGCACCGTAAATAAGGGTAAGGCCATCAACCTTGGGAAACTCCTCACAATTAACATTGTGGTCGGTAACCATAAGGAAATCCAGCTTGTTTTTCTTGGCATTTTTAATAAGCTCTTCAAGAGTCAATCCTCCGTCTGAAGCAACTGTATGACAATGTGTAACACCAACATACCATTTGTAATTACTGTTTTTCATTGATTTTCTCCTTTTTATAAAGTTATTGTTCAATGTAATAGCAAACTCCCGCAAAATGAAAACAACGACTCAAATTGCAGGAGTTTTTTAATTGTTGTTTTACTATAATTATATTATAGCAGTCTGAGTTTTTTTGCAATCTGTTTGCCGTCAAAAATTATGTACATATGACTTTTATCATCATACATAACTTCAATTTTATGTCCGTCAACTACCGCCGAAAGCGTGTGGGGGACCTCCACTAAAGCTTCATATTCATCGTAAACTACACCATTTACTATAAGCTCATTTACTTTTTTTACTCTTCGGTAAACAATCTGGTAGCCCGATTCCTCTGCCTGAAGCAAGGTTCTGGATTTAACTTCATTATCGGCTCTTCTGAGTCCCCATGAATTCTGCGCAAATTGTGCACCATATACCTCAGCATTATTATCTTCAGTAACAGGTGTTTGTTCTTCCTCCGGTAATTTTTTTAATTTAACATAATTGACAATTCCTAAAACAAGGCTGATTATAACCCAAGCATGAAAGATAAGATCCAATATCATGTCTTCGCTGATGCCAATTATATAAAGCATAGCGAGTGTGTCAATAACAAATAACACTAAAGCAATAATCAAACCGGGAAGCTTTTTCTTTTTGGCGAAAAACCAGCAAAGCAAATATACCGACAAAATCACAACGCCGATTGCGATAGTAACTGCCAAAAACCACTTACCATAGAATTGTGGATCAACTATACCATAATAATACTCTGCAGGGTACATACCGCAAAAATACATACCTAAATCAGCTAAATAATAGGGCACAAACGCCGAAAATAAAAAATATCTGTCGCTGTTTGTAACAAGCAACACAACATTTATTACAGTAAACACTATTATAAGGAGTATGTTGTTAATGCTTCCTTTATATTTTGCCTCAAGCATCTGACGGGGTGTTCTGTTATTATAATTTGATTTGTTTAAAAAATTTGCCATTATATTCTCTCCTTTGTACTTCACAAATTAAATATATATTATTGGAATTACTTTGTCAATTGTAATTGCCGTGTGTCTGGATAAAAAAACTCCCCGTACAAAATACGGGGAGCCGTTTTGTTAAAAACAAAACTACAGTGAAATACTCAATCAAATGATGTTGCGTTTATTTCATTAACAGGTTGCTTACAGGTATAACCTTTACAAATATAATAGGTAGTACGGGCATTTTTCAAGGGATACTCCTCTGTGGGATGTGGTAAAAGCTTCACCGCTCCATTTATCGGGAACACAAAAGGCAAAGAAGAGATGTCTGTATTTTCGTCAGGTACAACCGTTATTTTTACGGGTGGGTCAGCATAATCCAAAAGTGCCATCATAAACATGGCGTAACTATTGGGGCTATATACAGCATCTGCCGCAATAAAATCTAATTGCCGTTCTGCTAAATCTTTATATTTACTCTCGGAAGACAGAAGCCACAACCTTACAAGGTTATATGCCATCAGGGAATTACCGCTTGGTATTGCACCGTCATAGGTCTCTTTCGGGCGCAAAATCAATTCCTCGCTCTGCTCACTGTATAAATAAAATCCGCCGTTATTATCACTGAAATCGGCTATGACCTTATCACACAAGCTAATAGCAAAGTTCAGATATTTATTATCCAATGTAGCGGAATATAAGCTAAGTTGAGCAAAAATATATGCCCCATAATCGTCTAAAAAGCCTGTCACACCCCGTCTGCCATCTCTGAAGCTCACATACAATGTGCCGTTTTCATAAAGATTTTCCCGAATAAAAGCATCCGCCCTTTGGGCTGCACTGAGATAAACTGGTTTTCTGCTTACAAGATACAGCTCACACATAGCTGAAATCATCAAAGAGTTCCATGATGTGAGTATTTTATCATCCAAATGCAATGAATGGCGTTTTCTTCTGTAACTTAATATTTCGGTTAAATATTTCTCGAAAGATTTGTCAGATGGGTCACTTCTCAGCAAATTCGGTATATTTCTACCTTCAAAATTGCCATTTTCACTTATATCAAAATGACGGTTGAATTCTTTTGCGTTACTCTCACCAATAATTTCAGCAATTTCATCGGGAGAAAAGAGATAGTATTTCCCCTCCTCGCCTTCGCTGTCCGCATCCTGTGCGCTGAAAAAAGCCCCCTGCCGGGATGTCATTTCACGAAGGATATATGTTGCTGTTTTTTCGGCAATTTCAAGATACAATTTATTTTTTGTTGTAGCGTAGGCTCTGCAAAATGCAAGTATCAACAAAGCATTGTCATACAGCATCTTTTCAAAATGGGGCACGAGAAACTTCCCATCTGTGGAATATCGGCAAAATCCGAACCCGATATGGTCGAAAATGCCCCCTCGGTACATTTGTAAAAGTGTATGCTCTGCCATCTGCAGGCACTCCTGCTTTTTATATCGGTCATAATAAGAAAGCAGGAACATAATATTGTGAGGTGCAGGAAACTTGGGAGCCCTGCCAAAACCCCCGTTCTTTTTATCATATACACGCTCGTATATTGATATCGCCGAATGTGCAAGCTTTAAATCAGCGGTTTCAAATCTTTCCTGCAGATTACTAAGATGAGCAACGATTTTTTCCGACTGTCTGATTAATGTTTCCCTGTCATTTTCCCATTTTTCATTAATTACAAGAAGCAGCTCTTTGAAGCCTATCATTCCTCCCTGTGATTTTTTAGGAAAATAAGTTCCGGCAAAAAACGGCTTTTTATCCGCCGTCATAAAAATGCTTGTGGGGCAGCCTCCGCTTCCTGTGAAAGCCTGGCACACTGACATATAAACGGTGTCGATGTCGGGGCGTTCTTCTTTATCAACTTTAATTGATATAAAATATCGGTTCAAGATTTCAGCTGTTTGCTTATCTTCAAAGCTTTCGTGAGCTAAAACATGGCACCAATGGCAGGAACTATATCCTATACTTAGAAAAATCGGCTTATCTTCATTTTTTGCCCGTAAAAAAGCCTCTTCACACCAGGGATACCAATCAACGGGATTCTCTTTATGCTGAAGAAGATACGGACTTGTCTCATTTTGCAATCGATTACTCAATACATTGCCTCCGTTATAATTTTTGTTATGCATTTCAGTGTGTGACCCAAAACACATAAAACCTTTATTTTTAGAATTCACTCGAAGGCTTAAATTATTCAGAATGCAGGTGTATATCATTTGAATTCAGTGAAAAAATATAAATACTATGTATCCGGAGGGAAATTGATGAAAAATTATGAAATGCCCATTGGTTTTTCTATGGCTTTAGCCCTTAACCCGGAAGCCATGGAGAAATTCGCAGCATTAAGCGAAAAAGAAAAACAGAAAATAATAGAAGGAACGCATACAATAGCATCGAAAGAAGAAATGCGCCAATATGTAAACAATTTGATATAAAAATAAAGGATACCCACCGGTATCCTTTATATGCCAAATATTACATAATCATTTTCTGTGCGAGCTTTTGCAACATAATCGCTTTTTTTAAGTCCGTTTTTATTTTCTTTATATGATTTCAGGATTTCTCGGCTCATATTGGTTAAATCTTCACGGAAAAGTACTTCATCAACACTTAAAAGTAACACTTCGCTGTTCTCGTAGCCATCCGACTTCGGCTCACCCGAAATATAATCTGCTGTAAACACCGCACACCATTGCTCACTTTTAAATTGCATTGAGTATAAATTTTTTGCCTTACAAGCTACGCTTGTTTCTTCGAAAATCTCTCTTTCGATGGCGGTTGTAGGTAATTCATTCTCTTTCACATACCCGCCCGGCAACCAAATTCTATCCTTTGCTGTTCCATAGGTGTGGCGCACGAGTAAAATTTTATTATCAATCTCAACAATACCGCAAACGGCGAAAACCTTGTTGTTGGGTTTGGGCTTATTGTTTTTGAATAAAGACATTTGAACACTCCTTGTCAGTGTTGATAGATAAATATATGCACATTTTCATAATCTCACTACTTATACATAATATACCAAGGGAATTTCAAAAAATCAAGGTGTGTGGTGTTCAAGGTAATCAAACCAAAAGCACACCGATTGGTGTGCTGATTTCATCTATAACCTTAAAAATGGTTATAAAAATTTTTATAAACCTATATTTTTCTTATCCCCTGCATAATTACCGGATTCGGGAAAATCATTTTCAATCAGTTCAATAAATCTATCAGAAAAGCCATAATGCTTCAACTCTGTTACCGGAACAAAAATCACATCTGATATGGGGTTGCTTTCTAATTCATTTGTTGGTAATTTAATATCTCCTTTTACTCTCTTTAATAAGAAAGAAATATGTAATAATGTATTTTCAGCAGCTTCAACATCGCAAATATACAGTTGTTTAATTATTTCAACATCTAACCCTGTTTCCTCATTCATTTCACGTATAATAGCCTGTCTTAGTGTCTCGCCCCGTTCAACTTTTCCGCCGGGCAAAGACCAATTTCTTGTATCGTTGACCTTTTGTTTAACTATCAAAATTTTATCGTCTTCAATCAAAACTCCCGTCACGCGGATAATAAAATTATGTTTTTCTAACAAGGTATTCATTTTAAATTCTCCTTAGCAGTGTTGATGGAAGCAATTAATAATCTTCTGATTGTTCCACATTGATTATACAAATCCTTTGCAACCTCTCTGTCTAAAATATCTGCTTTAACAAATAATTCTATCCAATATTCTGTTTCGTAACATTCCTTTAACGCTATCTGAAGTTTCGACACAAAATCTTTTTTACCCTGTGCATAATTTGCCTCACGAATATTCGCACCTATACTTGTGCCTGAACGTTCAAGTTGATTGTTAGTTGAATAATGCCCTTTAATATTTTCACAAGTTTTCATTATTTTAACAGCAAAATCCATTGATAAATCCACAAGTTTATTCTCTTTCATAACTATCACCAGATATAGTGTAACATATTTAATGAAATATTGCTACGCAATATGAAATAATCTTACGATTATGAAATATTTTGTCATTTGACAAAATGTGAAATAAAATAAATCCTTCATACGCCGCAGCCTATTTCATAGCATCAGCTATTTCATATCCGAAGGATATTTCACAAATCCGTAAGGATTTATTTCACTACAGTTTGTCGATGAAATCGACAAACTGTAATTTACGGCTGTACCGTAATCGGCTTTTCTTCGCTTTCGTGCTCGATGAGGATGAAATTGTTGCGCTTTGCGTAAGCCCAACGCATTTCGAATATATCGAGTGCTTCAAGGGGGATATAGAGCTGGTTTTTACGCTCTGCATTGCGATAGACGGCATTCCGGAGCGTTACCTCTCCCCTGTCGGTTTCGACAACGTTGCTGTCCTGCGTAAAGCGTGCCCAATGGCCGTAGCCCTCGAGGAAGACCTGATTTTCGGTTTTGACAGCCTTGCCGCCGAAATATGTAAACAGCACGGAAAGGCAGCCGTACCACACGCCGTCCTTGTTTTCGCAGGTGGTCTGGTACTGGCACAAACCGAGGTCTGCACCCTTGTACATCATACGGGTGCGGTTGAAATAAGGCGCAAGTGCGTAGGGCTCGATTACGTCGCGCTCCTTGTCGATAACACAGCGGTCGGCAATTCTGCCGTCCTCCAGCGTTGCGGTAATTGTGAGCTTTTTGCCCTCAACCTCGGCAACTGCAACCATAGAGGTTTTGTCCTCCATAGGATAAAATGCGCTGTGCCAGACCTTACTGAGCGAGCGTGTGCCGGGCGGATTCTGATTCGAATTGCCGAGCACGTAGTTGATCATACCCTTGGACGGGTTTTCGAAAAGCTCCTCGTTCTTTCGGGGGAAGCTTCTGCCGAAGCTGTGCTCGTGACCCGAGAAAAGCAGGTCGAGCATTTCCATACCCTTGGTCATAACGGGGTAACAATCGTAATTCTGGCA
>JAZQMA010000041.1:0-8257 GCA_045543035.1 Acutalibacteraceae bacterium
TATTCGCTCACAAGCGATGATTGGGGTAAGATTTATGCAATCGGCTCTTACCATACAGCAGATAACTATGACGGCGATTATACAGGTCCTCTTTATTGCGAGCTTTTCGTGGATGACATAAGACAAACCGTTGCAAGATATCCCGATAATGAATATCTTTATACCGAAGAAGTTGTAAAAACAGGCTTGGGCAAGGAATCCGACGGTGCGCTTACAGAGGTTAAGGATTGGTATGAAATCCGTAATCCCGAACCGGATATTTACAAGGTTAATCCTGAACTTGCAAAGAGAATTGCAGGTTGGAAAAACCTTGATGATGTGTGGATGTTTGGCTATTGGAAATATGATTGGGCAGATGCTTCAACTCCCATAGGAAATTTTGATAAAGATACTCGTGAGCTTACTCCCAGATTTGTTAGTCTTTACGGAACGAAAACCGATGCACCGTACTATTTTTTCAACGTTCTTGAAGAGCTTTCTGCATCCGGAGAATGGTATCTCGACAGAGAAAAGGGACTCCTTTGTATGTGGGAACCTGAAAACAAGGATAATGCAGAAATTATTCTTTCCCTCTCACTCAATCCCGTAATAAATTCTGAGGCTGATTACATCACCTTTGACGGATTAACCTTAAAAGGAACACGAAGTGACGGTGTGGTTATAACAGGCAATAACAATACCGTTCAAAATTGTCTTATCAAAAATGTTGCAGGTAACGCTCTTGTTATGAACGGAAGCAACAATCTTGCATATAACAACGAAATCACCCGTACCGGAAAGGGTGGAATTATTATTACCGGTGGCGATACAGAAACTCTTACTCCCGGCAACAGCAAGGCTGACAACAATTACATTCACGATTGGTCGGAAATTTACCAGACCTATCAGCCTGCCGTTACTCTTGAGGGCGTAGGGAATATTTGCTCTCACAACGAAATGGCGAACTCTCCTCACGAAGCAATTACTTACAAAGGCAACAATCACATTATTGAATATAATCTTATCCACGATGTATGCCTTCTTTCAGATGATGCAGGTGCAATTTATTCGGGAAGAAGCTGGGTGTGGTACGGAAATATTGTAAGGTACAATTGTATTTATAACGTGGGTTCGGAAAATCACAGACCCGATGGTATTTATCTTGATGATGCGGTTTCAGGTCATCAGATTTACGGCAATCTTCTTATCAATATTCCCAGTAACTCAATTCACGTGGGCGGTGGCAGAGATAATGTAATAACCAATAACATTATCGTTAACCCCGGCAATAATGCTTTGAGATTTGATGACAGAGCAAGAGAGGGTGCTCTTGAAAATGGATGGTTTACTCACGCTCACGTCGGCAGTGGTGATATGTGGGAAGCACTGTATAGTTCACCCTGGCAGAGTGAAGCCTGGCAAAATGCGTTCCCCGAATACAAGAATTGCACAGACGATATTTCAAAATCAGATTCGCCTGATTATATTCCCAACCCTGCAAGCACCTTCAAAAATAATATTATCATTAATAAAAATATGGATTATGGCGAGATTTACAGCTCTGTTTGGCAGTTTAGCGATATAAGCGAAAACGCAATATATAATGTAGGCAAATGCGATGAAATCTTTGCCGATATTGATAACGGAGATTATAATATCAAGGATATTGATGAAATCAGAAAAGACGCTCCTGATTTTAAAGAAATCCCGCTTGATATGATAGGTAGGGTAGGGTGAAAGGAATTATCCGAACCGTGTTTTCTACAGGCGGATTTCCGTTCATCCTGCGTTAAAATACTCGCCAATCCGAAAGGATTAGCTGCGTTTTTGCCTTGTCTGACCAAAAATCCGCACTGTATAAAATCTTCGACCTAAAAGCGAAAGATTTTTATTGGATTTTTGGTGTTGAGGGCGAAGATAGGCTGGCGCCTTTCAAGAACGAAACGCCGAAAAGACTTGAAAATACTCGCTTTTAGGCAGGTTCGGATAACTCATTTCACCCTAAACTGATAAATTCCAATTTGTGAAAATAAAAACACAAGGAGCTGACTTTTCAGTCAGCTCCCTTTCTTTGACTTATGCAGTAAAAATTTTTAAACTTAGTGCAGTAGGGTTATCATAATCGAACTTGACAAACTATCATTGTGATGATACAATGCAAGTGTAACATTGTAATGATATAGGAGGTTTTGCTATGAGCAAAATAGAAATACTTCACGGAACAGACCACATCATTGAAGTTCCTGATATAGATAAAGGCAATGAAAAAAATGATTACGGAAAAGGTTTTTACTGCACCCGCATTCCTGAAATGGCAAAGGAATGGGCATGTAAACAAAACACGGATGGCTTCAGTAACAGATATGAATTAGACCTGACGGATTTGCGTATACTTGATTTGACAGATAGCAAACATAGTGTTCTCAACTGGATTGCGATTTTACTTGAACACAGAACTCTTTCTTTGGATTCTGAAATTGCAATTGATGCTAAGGATTACATCATAGAACATTTTTCTATAGACACTTCTGAATATGATGTAATTATCGGATACAGAGCTGATGATTCATATTTCAGATATGCAGAAAGCTTTGTTGAAAACGGATTGTCTTTACGCAGTTTAAACAAGGCTTTACATCTCGGGAAGTTAGGGGAGCAAACAGTTCTTATATCTAAAAAGGCATACAATCAAATTAAGTTTATTGATGCCGAGCCTGTAGACAAAACTATCTATTATCCGAAATTCATTGATCGAGATACTAAAGCAAGAGAAGCTTATAAGAATGATATCAGGAAAACTAAATCCTATCGTGATGATATATTTGTTATGGATATTCTTAGAGAGGAGATAAGAAGCGATGACCCACGCATACAGCAAATCGTATCTGAGTAACGCTAAAAACAGACTTGCTCAATTCTTTGATTATGCTATAAATGATTGTGGTTTTAAAAGTGACTGGATTACAAAGCTGTTTGTTATATCCGGTTATGCTGAACGATTCGAACGAGGAAATCCTTCGATACTTGCAGGAATGTCAGGTATAGAACTTGCTCAAAATGTTATCAAAAAAATCTATCCCGAAAAAGATTTACCCGAGCCCAGGTTCGGTAACGATAAATCACCTGAGTATTGGGCAGGTTGGGCATTGGCAGAATACCAATGGCAAACAGGAAGACGATTTAAAGATATTTTTGAATATGCACCTTTATCAGAAATAATATCTATGTATTCAGTCTATCATGAAATGGATGTTTCTCATTTTGTTGAAGCATTAAATAATTATTATATAAAGTTCAATGCAGATACGAAATTAAAACGCATCAGAGAAAGCAGAGGTTTATCGCAATCTGAACTTGCACTCCATTCAGGTGTGCATCTTCGTTCTATTCAGATGTATGAGCAAAAAGCAAATGACATAGATAAAGCTCAAGCACAAACATTATATAAGTTATCAAGAGTTTTAGGATGCGATATAGAAGACCTGTTAGAAAATCCAATGGATTAAAAGAAAACGGCACGGAAATCCGTGCCGTTTTGTCATATAAATCCTATTCTTTAATCAAAAAGAGAGTGCATTTTCTTGCTGATTTTACTAATTTAACGGTTTGTGTTTTATGCAAAACATAGAAATATTTTTTTGCTTGAAAAAACACTGAAGTATTTTCAAGAAATTGTCATATATAAGTGAGGCTTTTTTTAGGCTTTAAAAGAAAAAAGTAAAATGATGGATGATTATATGACAACCCCTATTTCAAATGCTAAGTACATTAAATCCGGTGAATTGAAAATTTTCTCAAAAGAAGTTTTTGATTTCGTTAACTTTTATAACTCGAATGGATATCTGATAACCGGAGATGCACCATATAAATATTTCTCTTCAAAACGCCTTATCGTTATCAGTAGTTGTAAAATAGAAAAACATGGTGCTATTGATTATATTTTCGGATACGGCAATATCTACATTATGCAATATTTGAGCATTGAAGAAACATATTGTGCGTATGTGAAATACACAAAAACATCTTCCGTTATTTATGTTGAACCGGATGTAACAATTGACCTTGGAAAGCAAAGTCTTCCGAAATTAACGCTTCACGAACCGAATACTCAACATTCCTGGGGATTCGATTATCTCAGATGTAAAGATGCTTTTGATTACATTTTACACAATAAATCTATTGATGAACTGCCTGAAATAGTTGTGGGAGTGATTGACGACGGAGTTGAGAGTGTTGGTTCTGTATTAGGAAATCGACTCTTAGCTGCACACAGCTTTGTTGGTGATTCCTCACAAGCACAAATTTCTAATATGGGACACGGTGCTAAAGTTTGCAGTGTTTTAATGGAAAATACATTGGAAAATGTTAAGGTTGTTTCGTATAAAATATTTTCAGAACGGGAAACAGCATTGGCTATATTAAGATTAGCAGAAATTCAGGCAGAGCTTGACGGTGTGGATATTGTAAACAGTAGTTATGGTATGTTTGTGAAATTTGAAAGTAGGTTGCAGAAAGCTTTGCATATTGCTTCTGCAGGTAATGTTAAATGCAATGTTCCTCAATATCCTGCCGCTTGTGACGGTGTGGTGTCTGTTGCAGGAATTACGAAAGATGGAATGTTGAGTGAGAACTCAACATTTGGCGATTGGGTTGGTGTAGCAGCACCCAGTGAAAGCATTAAGTTACCATCAATATACGGGGTGGATGAATACGGAGAGTTTTGCGGAACTTCTTGTGCTACACCATTTGTATCATCGGTATGTGCAATGATTAAAACCCAATATCCTGATTTGGATAACCAACAAATCAAAGAGGTTTTATACAGCTCGTGCAAAAAAGCGAATATTCCTGTTCAACACGGCATTGTTAATATGTTTAATGCTGTTACTTACTTGGATGGTAGAAATACCAAAGAGTATGATTTCAGACGTGCAGATAAAGAGTTGATAACGGTTTAATTTATGGGGTTGCAGAGTGCAACCTCTTTCTTTGTATTATGCAGTAAAATTTTTTGTGCTTGAAATTGTTGTATTTGAGTTATGTAAAATACTAATGGACGGGGAAGGTGATGAAGGGTTTTTCTTTGAATATTGCGTGTTTAGGTATGGTTTTTTGGGGGTTTTTATATGGGTATAAATTAAAAGTGGAGTGAGAATTGAGGGGCGTTTTTTTGCTTTGGCAAAATCACTAAAATGTTTCTACATTGTTTGTGCAATATCTGCAAATTGCCATCTTGATTTTAGCCTGAAATCAAGTATAATTGACTCTCGGAAATTAAAAAAATCAAGGCAAAAACATTCAGAGGTACACATGCAAAATTCTATCACTTTACTCGGTCACACATTAGGTTTTATTTCAGTCGCTTTATTCTTTTATTCTTATCAGCGCACTCAAAAAAGCAAGATAATGCTTATTCAGACTGTTGCAACAGCGTTAAGCTGTGTTCAGTATCTGCTTATAGGCGCTACATCCGGTTTCGCTTTAAACGTTGTGTGCATTATTCGTAATTTTGCATTTTATTATCGTGAAAAAAACAACAAAACAGATTTGATAACACCTGCATTTTTTGGAGCAGCTATGGCGGTAGTAAGCTGCTTCTCATGGGAGGGCGTTCACTCGCTTCTTATAACTCTTGGTCTTGTTGTTAATACTATTTGTATGGGTGTTTTCGATGCAAGGAGCTTCCGCAAAACAATTCTTATCTCATCAACACTTATTCTTGCTTACAACTTATTTGCACATTCATACAGTGGTATGTTAAGCGAATCCATATCCCTTATTTCAGTTATTATCGGCATTATCCGCTACAGAAGAACTCCGGTGAAGGTTATCAGCACAACCAAAATCAACACAACCGAAAAATTTGCAGCATAATAAAGCATAATTCAGAAGCAGCAGTATTGAATGTACTGTTGCTTTTTTTGTTTTATGAGTGATATAATGGGGTTAATGAATGAGAATTTGACGAGGTAAAAGAAGTGGAAATAGTAATACGCAAATATGAAGAAAAAGATTTGTGTGCGATGATAGAAATCTGGAATGAAATTGTTGAGGCGGGGAATGCCTTTCCCCAAGAAGAATTCCTTACTCTCGAAAGCGGTGTTGACTTTTTTGCAGAGAAAACCTATACGGGTGTTGCAGTTGATACCGAAACAGATAAAATATACGGACTATATATTTTACATCCGAACAATATCGGAAGATGTGGTCATATCTGTAATGCAAGTTATGCAGTGAGTTCTCATAGCAGAGGCTTGCACATAGGAGAAAAGCTGGTATTGGATTGCATCGAAAAAGGGCGTGAACACGGTTTTTCTGTTTTGCAATTTAATGCAGTTGTTGCCACAAATACACATGCAAGACATTTGTATGAACGTCTCGGATTCACTCAATTAGGAACAATACCAAAAGGCTTTCGTATGAAAGACGGATATTATGAAGATATTTGTCCGTATTATCGAGCTTTATAAATATATCTTTGTAGATATAAGCAAATGTTGATGAAAAGAACAGGAGGAGAGCACTATGAAAAGCGAGAATAAACCTAAATGTGCAGAGTCTGTTGCCATAATAGGTTGTGCAGATGGTCCGACAAGTGTTTTTATTGTTGATGAAAACAGAAAGTTTCCTCTTAAAGCAAGAATAAATAATTCAATATATCGGTGCAAAAGAAAAAGGGGTGCAAAAAAAATAGTTGCAGGAACGCATACGCTTGAAGAATTGGTAGAGTATGCTATAAAAAACTATGGTGCAACAAAGTTTGATAACAAATCAGATGAACACCCTGACAATTTTAACATTTATGAAATTAAATCAGGCGATAATTATCTTACAATTGAAATAGATGATAATAGCGACACTTTCGGAGTATCTTTTTCAGGAAGCAAAAAGGATATGAAGTATTTTCAGAAAATAACAAAGGATTTATACACTTATTATGGTGTTAGTGAGGATGATATCAAGAATAAAACAGAACGATATTTATCTTTGTTATGTCAGCTGAGTATGTGAATTCCTATGAGTATTTGAAACAGGAGGAGAAGCAATGGCAAAATTAGAGCAGGTTCTTAATGGTGATTTCGGACAGATTTTAAAGACAATCGAGAATGGGATATTGAATGGTAGTATGTCGGCATCCCTTGAAGATTCAAGCGATATTTTCGATGGTGATGCAAGGTGCAGTGTTCGTGTTTTTGAAAGATACAGCTATGCAGGCGGTAACCGAGTGAGCATGAATGTTACATTGTTTCAGAATGCCGGTGGACCGATTTATCTTTCTGCAATTACATCGGGCGGAAGTCAGGCGATGTTATTTAAGGTAAATACCTTGGGAGAAGAGGCTTTCCTTGATAAATTGAGAGAGTTGTTGTGATTCAGTGATATAAAATTTTGGAGAATATAATTATGAAAAAGTCTTTGTGTTTAATATTGTTTATGCTTTTTATGTTTAGTTCGTGTACCTATGGTGGTAATTATGGCGGAAAAGTAAGTGATGTGAAAACCAAGAAGGTTGATTCAAAAGTTTATTCACAAGAAGATATCGCATCTGCTATTGATACAATTAAAAAGGATTTTGAAAGAGAATGGGGCGGATGCACCCTTACAGAAATATATTATGCAGGGGATGAAGAATCTGCAGATTGTCAGGATTGGGCTGACAGATATAATGCAGATGAAGTAATTGTTCTTTTATCTTCATTTGATGTTGATTCTTCAGGTGGCGATGGTTCTTTAAACTCCAACAGCACCTATGAGAATTGGATGTGGATATTAGTAAGAAATGATGGTGGAAAATGGAAACACGTGGATCATGGATATTAATATAAATGCCAATATGTTTTTCTGCTAAAACCCACCAATGACCACATAAAGCCCACAGACAGAGTTGGACTATTTGAAAACAGTGTGAAATTCAGCTTTAAAGAGCATTCGAGAAATACACGAAAGCACAAGCTGTTGTGTGGAGTGCTTGAAAGCAGACGGGGACATCTTTTCGGGACGAAGAAGTCGGGTGTTCGAATCACCTCACTCCGACCAAGAAAGAACAGATAGCATCAGTTATCTGTTCTTTTATTTTATTGCTTTAGTTGTTGATTGGTGATATAATCAACTCGACAAATAAGAATTTGTAGGGTTGAATGAGATGATTATTTTAATTACCGGAGCATCACATACAGGCAAAACGGCTCTTGCCCAAAAGCTGCTGGAAAAATTTAAATATCCGTATCTGTCCATTGACCATTTGAAAATGGGATTAATCCGTAGCGGAAATACTGAA
>JAZQMA010000042.1:0-48078 GCA_045543035.1 Acutalibacteraceae bacterium
GCATTTTCTCTCATACCCAAAATATAGAGCAGGGTAGTCCACAACAAAGTGTGACCCTGTTCTGTGTTTTATTATATCAACAGTATGTCTATTGTTATATTAACCAACTTGCTATATTGCTAATTGTGCAATACGATGAAAATTTAAAAAATATAAAATAAATGTGAAGTATTTGTCGTTTTTTGTCATATATAGATAGAATGCTTTATTGCGGATATGTTTTTAATAAAAAGGAGAGAAGGAATATGAATAAATTCGAAACGTTAATAAATGAAAAGGATATAGCTTATAAAGAAAAATGGCATCCTTTTTTTGTGGATAGTTTTAGAAAAACAGTAGGACAAGGGGTATTGAAGGATATTAATCCTAGTATTCTCAGTAATATTGCGTATAGTTTACAATATTTGCAATATCTACAACTACAGATGGATGAATTGCACTTGCATAGTATAGTGGCGTGCTTGTTATACAAAACATATATAATAACAGCAATGAGTATAGTTGAAGCTGTTTTTAACCAAGTGTTGAAATGTACTGATAAATTCCCTAAAACAGATGGTTGGGAATGCATAAGACAAGTAAAGTCAACTGAATATGAAGAAAATGAAAAATTTTATCGATTAGAAACAAGTTTTTTTGTAAAGAGTGTTCCCAAGGACAAGCAGATTGATTTTAATACAACAATAAATAGAATTAAAGATAAAAAATTATTAGACTTAGAAAGTTCAAGATTTCCCGACATAAAAAAATTGCAAAAATTAAGAAATAGAGTGCATTTACAAATTGCCGAAGATAGTACGGAAACAGATTATTATAAATTCAACTTGAACGATGTGAAACTTGCTAAAAAAACATTATATAGCGTTTTGACAGATAAAAAAATAATGATAAATGATTCATACAAAAAGTATTTGGATTTTCTATTATGAAGCGAATTCGAAAGATTTGTTTGTAGAATAATGGGATAATTAATTAAATTATCTAAGAGGTTAAATTAATGGAAAACAAGAAAAAAATTTATATTTCGCCTAATTTTGAGAGAGATGATTTTTTGAATTTGCGGTTAGAACAGGAGAGTTCTGATAAAGATTGGGAAAAGGCAATTAGAATTTTTGATGATAGGTTGTATGGACGTTTTTGGTTGCCAATTCAAACTCTTTCAAATAATATCAACGGAAATGGGTTTGCCATAATGGCATTGGATTGCTTGCTAATTGAAACATTGTTGCAATTTAGTTTAGGCGTAGAAGAAACGCCTTCGGCATATTGGAGAAGTTATTCAAGCTTCTTAAACCAAACTTTTCCAATGCATTTCAATACAAAAATGGCAAGACGTTTTTATACTGATGTTCGATGTGGTATATTGCATTCAGCTCAAACCAAAAATAATTCTAGGCTTACCACTCAAAATGAATATGTTGTGAGTTTGGAAAACGATATCCTTTCAGTATCAGTTGAAAGACTTACGGGTATATTATTTGATTACTACAATGCATATAAAGAAAAAATAATAAATAGAAATAATGTTGAGTTAAGAAGAAAATTTATTAACAAAATGAATTACATATGTATAAGGTGAAACGCAAGCTTTTATTGAATAAATAAAATGGTTTTGCCTAATATAAGCCGATTCAACAGAGATAAAGCGAGGGTGGGGTGTTTAGTCCCTGCCCTCGCTTTGTGTATTTATTCATTCCAACCCATTTCGTCGTCGGTGATGCCGAGTTTTCTGCATTCGTTGCAGACGTTCTCTTTTTCTTCTTTGTTGCCAATGGTGTATTTTAATATCTTATCACGGAAGACTATATATTTGGTTTTACCTGATTTGAAGTCAACAAACCAATTGCCGTTTTTCATCACTTTTGAAAATTTTTGCGGCAGTGAAATATCTTCTGATGTGAAGAAAAGAACAGTCCAATATTTCGGTGTTCCACCTGTATCCCAAAGTTCAATTTTATTAACGGAAATACAGTCAATAACACTGTCATCTTCCAAACTTTCTTTTATAAGTACTCCCTCGAAAACTTGTTTTATTGCTTTTGTGATGGCATTTTTACCGCAATGATGAACTTCTTTTACACTATCTATTTGGTATTCATCACGAAGTAAAACATCTGTGCTTACGCCCAAAGTTTCGCTTAGTATAAGTAGTTTTTCGATTTCGGGTAGTGCGATATCAGCTTCCCATTTGGATACAGATTGTCTGCTTACACCGCAAATCTCCGCAAGTTCTTCTTGGCTTAAATGCTTTTCTTTCCTTAAATATTGGATTTTATCAGATAGCTTCATAACCTCACCACTTTCCATAAATATTATACACCTTTTATTCTGCGATTTGAATATCGTCGCCCGTAAAAATTATGGCTTGATTATCTTTCAAACTAACCATTTTCATATTTTGAAAGTCGTGTTTTCCTGCAGGAGTGCCATTTTTACAATGGACATCAATTTTGCAAGGGAACCACGGAATACCTTTTTTGAAATCAGGTCCGCAAATGCAACTGCCTGCACTTACACCCACATACATACCATCATTCAATACATATTCCTGAATTAAATCAATGAAATTAACTTTTCTCATGTGCTTAATAAGATGATTACAGTCACCACCGCAAACATACACAACATCGTATGATTTTAACTGTTCATAGGACAGCATATAATCTAAATCATATATAGTGATATTTTCTTTTGTGAAACCTGCATTCAGCAAATCATTCATACATTTTGGAAGTACTGCTTTAGCATCTTCATCAATGGCAGCAGTAGGAATCCACAGGGCTTTTGCTTTTTGGGCAGGTTTGCCAACCATCTCTAAAAATATTTTCTCAATGTTTGTATTCTCAAATCCTGCAGAAGTTAGAATAATTCTTTTCATAATAAAAACACCTTTCGAATTTTGATTAAATACTATCAAAACCGAAAGGTGTTTTCTACCAACTAAGAGGTTACTTGATGCAACCTGTGGGTGCTATTCTAATATATTTATAATCGCCTTGAAATCTTCTGTTTGCTTGAATTCAGCTGAAAGGGGATATTTGTTTAATAAATTGTTTTTCATTCTTTCGCACATGGTTTTGCCGAATTTGGTTTTCTTGTAAACTGCACCGTCCAAAAGCATTGAATTATGTGTGTTTTCATCAGGCAATCCATCGTGCTTTTTGGCAAGCTCTGCACATTTTCTTAAATATTCAAGGCATTTGTCAGTGTTACCATTTTCAAAATATAAACGCCCTAAATCACCGAGTAAGAATATTACGGATCGATAACAAGAACCATAGTTGCCATCATCATAAACAGTATTTAACACACCAAGGCATTTTTCCATTGCTGCTATCTGGTATTCAACAGAAAAGCTTTTCTTGTAAAACAGCAAGTTACTTATGGTGCTCATAAACAAAAGCATTTCATTATCAAGTGCAGTTTTACAGGCTGAGTAATGCTCATCATCGGGCAGATTTATAACGGTTTCAAGATATTCTCTGCTGTCAATCATACATGGCATTTCTTTTGCGATTTCAAGCATTTTTTCGGTGTATTTATCTTTGCCTGTTTTGTGGCTTAAGGTGTTGTAATACATACAAATACGGCGTTTTATCCATATCCGAATTTTATCATCGGTGCAACCGTTTAAGAGCCTGGTGTAGAGCTTCTCTACCTCATCAAGTATTTCTTCGCTGTCGCAATCTCTTGCGGATTTTATCATAATTAGCATATCGAGATAACGGGCGAGTAAGCGGAACTCTCCCGGGAATTCTTTGATTGCCTGACTCATTTGGTCAAACACATAAGGACTGTCCTTTAGCCTGAGTTCGTCATATAACTTCATATATTGCTGTATTTTTTCTTCCTTTTCATTTGTATCAACACCTAAAAGTTCATCGCAGCTCACACTAAAATACGATGCGATTGACGGTAAAAGGGTGATATCGGGATAACTTTCTTCACGCTCCCATTTGCTTATGGTTTGAAAAGATACACCAAGAGCTTCAGCAACCTTTTCCTGAGTCAATTCTCTTTTAAGTCGTAAATTCTTTATATTCTTACCAATAGAAATCATAGCAATCAAGCTCCTTAATTTTTTAACTACGTAGCTTGATTATATAATATCTTACCCGATACATAAAAACAATAACCTTTTATGCGAGTTCATTTCTACTGATAGGCGAACATTCAACCAATCGTATAAATCCTTTTTTATGCGATTTAAGGCGAGATAGGACGAGGGTAGGGTAGTTAATCCCTGCCCTCGTTGTTTGCTTTTTATGTGCAAAAAATTTAACTGCATAAGTCAAAGAATAAGCTACAACCAAACCAACGGTGCACCTTTCGGGGTACACCGTTGTTTGCATAAAGTTTATTCAATTCATTTTGCCTGTAAGCTCATCAATCTTTTGAAGATATTTATTTACTGTTGCACCGAAGGTTACGTTCCAGTCTGTTTTCAAAAGGTCAATTATTCTTTGGTAGGTTGAAATGGATTTTTGATATTCACCTTTGATTTCGTAAATATGTGCAATTGCTTCAAGTGAATCTGTAAATCGGGGTACTTCTTGGAGTTCAAATGATTTTTCGTAGCAAGATATTGCATCATTATATTTACAATCATCAGCGTTAAAGTCTGCAACTATTGCCCAAGTATACCAACTATCAGGAAACTGTTTAGCCATATCGTTAAGTCTGATTTCCGCATCTTTTATTTTTCCTTCTCTGCGAAGAATCATTGCATCAAACACAAAGAGCAGTTCCGGTTTTTCAAGTGATATGATTTTTTCAATTACTTCTTTTGCTTCATCAGTTCGTCCATCTGCAACAAGGGCAGGTAACAGATAGCGATATGCTCTAATATCATCGGGGTGTGCTTTCAAATGCTCATAGTAGAAAGCAATAAGCTCATGACGGTTGCGATAGTTCCAGTCTGTATGTGGTGAGCCGTATGCATCACGCAAAATATTGTTCATACTTTTGCTTGTATCACCAAGCTGCAAAGCTCTCTTTGCATATTCAGCAGCTTGAACATTTGAAGATTTTGCACGATGTGCATAAAGCCATGCGAGTAGTTTGAGTGCATTGATGTTTTCGTTTTCTTTGGCAATTTGCTTTTCAAGAAAACACTTTGCATTCTCAAATTCCATATCTGTGAGTGCTGCTTTTTCGTTGAGCATATTTTCAATTCTCTCGTATTGTGATTCCTCTGTAAACTCAAAAAGCTCATCAATGCTCACACCGAAGAAAACTGATATTTGCGGAAGTAAAGAAATATCAGGCATGGTGGTTTCATTCTCCCAACGGGAAACCGCTTGATATGTTACGCCTAATGCATTTGCCAAAGCTTCCTGTGTTACACCTTTGTTCAATCTCAATTGTTTAATTTTTTTACCGAGTTCCATATATTATCACCTTGTTTTTTATTTCGGTACCGATGCCTATATTATATGGGATGTAAACGTATTAAGCAATAAACAAACGGATGATAATAACTAAACATAAATGAGAGTAGAAACATTACCACCTACTCCTGTTTTTCCTTTCATTCACTTTGTTACACATTTTTTCACGATTTGATATTGACAACCGTGAATAAATGTGTTATTGTGTTAACAACAAGGAATGAAGTGCACGTCATTTTTTGTAATATGTTAACGAGGTGAATTTAAATGTTTATTGAAGAAAGACACCAGGCTATATTAGATTTATTAGAAGAAAAAGGTAGCATTACTACTGCTGAAATTCAAGAAATGTTTGGTGTTAGTTATGACTCTGCAAAAAGAGATTTGAGAATACTTGAAGAAAAAGCTCTTCTTAAAAGAACTCACGGTGGAGCAATTAAGTTAAGACAGGTTGCATTCAGCAAACCACCTAAAATGACCTGCAAGGACATTGGTGAAATCAAGGAAAACTATTTGGCAATTGCTAAAGAGGCAGTTTCAATGATTAAAAACAATGATGTTATTTTCATTACAAGTGCATCTGTTGGTTACCTTATGACTCAAAACTTACCTGCTGATATTAAAATTCGTGTTGTAACAAACTCAATTGTAATTGCAGAAGAGTTGAGAAAGAACGATAATATTTCTGTAATTATGCTTGGCGGTGAAATGGATAACAAAGGCAACTGCTATGATGCGATTGCTATTGAAACAATCAAACGTTTAAGGTTTGATAAATGCTTCCTAACATCAGCTTGTATCTCTGCAAGCTTTGGTTTATCAATTCAAAAGAGTCAGGCAATCAGCTTTTGGAATGCAGTAATCGATAGCTCAAAACAAGCTATCGGTTTATATCCAACAGAAAAAATCGGTATGGATTCAATTGTAAGCATCTGTCCTGCAAACAGGCTTAACACCTTAATTACAGACTGGGATGCATCAGAAGAAGACTTATGTCAGTTCGACGACCTTGGAATTGAAGTTGTTATAGTTGATAAAGAATAAGTATTAAACACAGAGAGCAGAGGATTTATCCTCTGCTCTCTATTCTTATTCTACATCATATCTATAATTTGTAATTTGATATCCAACATCGGTTGATGTGAAATTGCCGTGATTTCTGGCATAGTCTCCATGCTGTAAATCATCAAATGGAATAGCACCATTTTTGATAATATCGTTAGTTACCCAAGTGAAAATTGAACGATAAAGTTTATTATTTTCTTTCCCTTGAGCAAAGCGAATACTACAACAATTATTCAATCTCAAACCGTGAACTTCGTCAATTCCGCAACCGGCAACTGCAATAAGCTCATCGTTTTCAAACACACCATATTCAAGATTGTTCTCATCAAGATAATGTTGTTCATTGAGAAGATGTTCAATATAACTATCTCTTTTGCCGTTTGCCCATTTGGTTATAAAACCTTTATCTGTCGGACAAAGTTTTCTTATAACAACACCTTCAGGCAATTCATTATTTATATCATCGCCGAGAAATAATGCTTGTGGTGTTACAGATAATTCAACATCAGTTATAATCTTTTCAATATGACTTCTGACTATATGCTCATCAAGATTTGAATAAAAAGTTTTTTGTCCTGAAAATCTTCTGAGCCAATCAGATAATAAATTAAAATCATCTGTCTGAATTTCAAGATAGTGTTTGCCATTTCCTGCATCACCAATACCGATAAATCCTTTTTCAAAATCACCGTTAGGTGCTACGATTTTTAAGCCACAGTATTTAATAGTGGTGCAAAAGTATCCGTATCGCTTAAAATCTTTTTCAATCAGGTAATCAATTACCAAATGTTCATCAACAATTTTAAAATCAGGATTGCTATGTACAAAACACTCAACAACTGATTTATCTGCAAGCTCACCTAAGTACATTATCTGATTTTTATTTTTGTTCCTATATTCGCTTGGTGACATTTCATAGTTCTTCTTGAATGATTTAATGAATCCTTCGTGAGAATCATATCCGATTTCTAATGCGATATCTAAAATAGATTTCTCTGTGCAGCGAAGAAGATACGTTGCCTTTTTCAAACGGATATAATTCACGTATGCCATAACAGTAAAACCTGTATGTGACAAGAATATCTTATTAAAATAATCAATAGAAAAACCAGCATTCGTTGCTATATCACTTGCTGTTATTCCAGAGTTCAAAGCGTTACCTTTTGCATATTCAACAGCTTTTGCAATCAATAAATTGTTTTCCATGCTAACACTCCTATGTAATTATTATAGTTGTAAACATCGACCTTTACAAGTTGATTATAGCTTCAACAAATATAATTTTCTTGAACAAAAGCGTTTTATTGCTATAAGTCTGTTTTTTATTACGCTGTAGCCAAAGATAAGACAAAACAAAATTTCTAATCTGACTTATTGCTTCTTTTAGAGCAAGTAAGCCGGGTTGTTTTCTTTTTTATTTTAAAAATTTTTTGATTGTGTAGTTGTGTTTTTTGTAAAATTGTCCGTTTAAAAGTGTGGAATAATAATTTTTTTGAAAATATACTTCCTAATTTCAATAAAAAATGTCCGTTTATAAGTGAAGGGTGTTTTAAATTTTTTATATCAATACCCGCTCAAAGGTTAAAAAATTGTCCGTTGTCAAGTGAGAGGTGGTGATAAAAGAATTGTAAATGTTTTGTAAAAGGTGAGGAGGGTGGTTGTATTTTGCCTGAAAAATGTCCGTTGTAAAATGGAGGAGTATGAAAATCAGTTAGGTGAAAAATAAGAAAGTCAGGAGGTGATTACAGTATATATTAAAGGTATCAAAAACTTTTTTCCTATGCCGAATCTCATATTCAGTTTGGGTTTGAGTGGCGCGGAAATGTCTTTGTATATGTATCTGATGTACATAGAAGACAGAGAAAAGCATACATGTCACCCAAGCTTTAAAACAATAGGAAAGGCTTTGAAAATGAGCAAGACAACGGTGAAAAAGTATGTTGATTCATTAGTTGAAAAGCAAATGATTTCTGTTGAGCAAACAAGCATTGTAACTAAGTCGGGTGTTAAGCGTAACGGTACATTGATATACACCATACTACCAATCCAATATGCACTTGATTATTACAACGAGCAACAGGCTGTTATTGCTCAGAATCAGAATAAAAATCCGTCCGATTTTTATTGCAGGAATAAGCACAGGGGTTGCTAACACCCCTTGTGCGATTCACATCAGACGGCGATGCCGACTGTGTAAGGGATTGTAGGACTTAGAAAAAGTGGACTCCTGAAAACAGCCAATTGACTCCTCTTTGAACAAGATGCGGTTAAACGCCGATGCTTCAAGGTTTGTTAAAGGGTTCCTGCTTCAATTTGGAGGTGATATCATTTTGAAATGTGAAAAATCAAATAATAACAATAGTAAAAATTAAAAACGAAAGGATAGTGATAAAGGTCGTGGCATTATGCCACGTCGATTTGTGAAAAAGAATACCTTACCTTGTCCCTTTAATATAAATGAAAGGGCAGGTGAGAGGGATTGAGTAAGACCAAGATTGTTTGCACAGAGCAAACAGAACACACGTTAAGTGCTGAGGGAAAAAAAGATTACGAAAAGGCTTTGCTTTATTCGGTTTATCAATCCCTCTTCGATACAGGAAAAATATCTTTCGAACAGTTAAAATATTTGGAAAATCTGAACCGAAAATATTGGTGATTGTGGTGAATGGATATGTGAAGATTCCTGTGGTATTGTTGGGTTGGCGATGGTGAAAATCATCGCCAACTATGTATATAACAAGGAGATGAAAAAATGAATTTAAGAACTGATAGAATTTTGAGTGTTGCAGTGTATTGCCGAGTGTCAACTGACAAGGATGACCAGGCAAACTCACTTGAAAGTCAGCAAAGATATTTCAAGGAATACATTGAAAGAAATCCTATGTGGGAGCTTTATGATGTATATGTTGACGAAGGCATTTCGGGAACAAACACTAAAAAGCGAAAGGCTTTTAACAGAATGATGGTAGATGCTCAGATGAAAAAGTTTGACCTTATCATCACAAAAGAGATAAGCCGTTTTGCAAGAAACACATTGGATAGTATCTACTATACCCGTCAGCTGAAAGATTTTGGTGTGGGGGTTATGTTCGCAAACGATAACCTGTTTACCCTTGACCCTGATGCAGAATTGCGTCTTACAATTATGGCTTCAATAGCTCAGGAAGAGAGCAGAAAAACATCTGAACGAGTTAAGTGGGGACAGAGAAGACGAATGGAACAGGGCGTTGTGTTCGGCTCTGATTTGTTAGGCTATGATGTAAACGATGGTCAGATTTCTGTTAACTATGCAGGAGCAAAAATTGTGCAGAAGATATTCCATAAATATGTAGTTGAGCATAAAGGTACAAGCACAATTGTAAGAGAGCTTAATGAAGAGGGAATACCCAGCTTCAATAATATGGGATGGACGAATAACTCCATACTCCGCATACTCAGAAACGAAAAATATTGCGGAGATCTGATTCAGAAGAAAACCATTACACCCAACTACCTTACTCACGAAAAAGTGCCGAACAAAGGTCAGGAAGAACTGGTAATTATAAGAGACCACCACGAGCCTATTGTAACCCGTGAGCTTTTTGAAATGGCTCAAATTGAAATGGCAAAGCGTTCTCCATCCAAGGAAAGACTTGCAAAGCTTGGCAGAAGATATTGCTTCTCAGGTAAAATTAAATGTGCCGAGTGCGGTCATAATTTTGTATTCCATGATAAGAAATTGGAGAGCGGAGGCCGATATAAATTCTGGGAATGCTACAACAAAAAGAAGCACGGCACAAAAAAACGTATCGATGTTTATAGCGGTAAAGAGGTAGGTTGCAACTGCAAACCTATTTCAGATAAAGACCTGAAGCTGATTATGCAGAGCATAATTGAGATGCTTGATATTAACACTGAATCTATTCTCAAAACTATGAGAAATCAGCTTTCCGAAGCCTTGAGTATGGGTGAGATTGAAGATTATGAAATGAAAAAGTCCGCCCTTGATAAGCTGAAGGAAAGGCGGAAATCATTGGTTGATTTGTACCTTGACAACTGCATATCCAAGGCAGAATTTAAGGATAAAGCCGCAAGTATGGATATGGAAATCCAGAGGAAAGAGGAAGAGCTGGGTGAGAGCTGCAAGTACACATTTGAGAAACAAGAAATGACAAGAGTTATTAATGAGTGCATTGAATATGCTAAGGATTGGATGAACGCAAGCGAAATAACCGAAAACTTCATAAAAGAAATTCTTGAAGAAATGGTTATACATAAAAACAAAGAAATCGAGGTAAAGCTCAATCTGATACCGCAAAAATGGAAATTTGTTATCGAATCAGCAAAAAAATGCAAAAATCAGGCCGAAATTGAAGTTTTTGACACTTCCGTTACTGATGTACCTACATCTGTCAAAAGTCCTTTAAGTTCAGGATAGGGCATGGCGAAGCGTTGGGAGAGGTAGCGGAGAGAAGCTCCGAGTTCACCATCCGGACCCCCGTATTGAGTTATAATGATTTGAGCAAGTTTTGGATTGGGGTTTTTGATGTTTACAGGATACTGTAATTTCTTTTCATACATAAACATAATCAGTCACAACTCCCTTGAAAATCCCATGGCCATGGGTCGCAGAGCCAGTCGGCTTCATTTGAACTTGTGACGGTGAGTGGTCCGAACCTGTCTTCAAATTCTTTTTTGAGCATTTTGGCTTCGTTTGTGTATTTTCGGAACATTTCATTTGCTGCCTTGTCACAAGGATGAGTGTCAAGGTATAAATGCAATTCCCAAGCGGCAAACTTTGCTGCCTGAAGCTTGCGGAGAAGTTTATTTCTTTCAGCCATTCATAACACTTCTTCCGCAAAAAGGTTTGTTAAGCACGGGGAAGAGTGTGCCTTCGCACAAAGCCATCTCCGCAGAATAACTCGTTTTGTCAAGTTGAAAAGGTACATAAGCCATAGCAACAACAGTGTCTTTAGGAAATTCTGTTGTTACACAGTTACAGGGACAGTGTGCATGGGGCTTTTGCATTGCCGTTTCAACCATATAAATGTTGTTGTATTTGTCCATTATAATTCTCCTTTTTAAAGAGTTAAAGCGTATTACAACGCTCACTTTATTATATGGACAAAGATTTAAAGTGTGAAAGGATATGATAGTCAAAAAGTCATACAATTTATGTTGTAGATTAATAGTGCTGTTTATAAGAGGAAACTCTTGCATAAGTTTATTTGATTTGATAAAATTATAATATAACATAAGAAAGGATGCTTTTATGCAGTATTTTATTTCCTTTTTAGAGGGAATTATAACCTTCATTTCACCTTGCCTTTTGCCAATGCTACCGATTTATATTTCATATTTTGCAGGTGGTAATGAGAGAAATACTAAGAGAACAGTAATAAATACTCTGGGTTTCATTTCAGGGTTTACAGTTTTATTTGTTGCTATGGGTGCTCTTGCAGGAACATTCGGCAGACTTTTAAGAGAATATAGCACTATAGTGAATATAGTAACAGGGGTTATTGTTATATGTTTCGGACTTAATTTTCTTGGAGTTTTAAAATTTAATATATTTAAAGGTACGAAAACTGCTAAAACTCAAAATTTAGGCTTCTTTTCATCTGTTTTGTTCGGTATTGTTTTTTCAATAGGTTGGACACCTTGCGTTGGCGCGTTTTTAGGCTCTGCACTTATGCTTGCAACAAGTCAGGGTAGTGTAGTTCAGGGTGTAATAATGCTTCTTCTTTATTCGTTGGGATTGGGCATCCCTTTCTTAATCAGTTCTATTCTTATAGATAAACTAAAAGGTGCTTTTAATTTTATTAAAAAGCATTATAAAGTGATTAACAAGGTTTGTGGCGGATTGCTTGTTGTTGTAGGTGTCTTAATGGCAACGGGGATTTTTGGTAAATTTTTAGCATTGCTTTCATAAAGGAGTTGTATGCTTATGAAAAATTCAGTTAAATGGATTATAGTAGCAGTTGCGCTAGTGGGTGTAATTGCGGGCGCATCGGTTTTATATAATAAATTCAGCGACGATTTTGCTATTATCCCACCTATTCAGACAACGGATGAAAACAATCAAGGTGAGCAGGTTGAGACAGAAATTGATTATTCTGCACCTGAGTTTACGGTTCTGGATTATAATGGTAATCAAGTGAAACTCAGTGATTTTAAAGGCAAGCCTGTTGTAATGAATTTCTGGGCAACCTGGTGCTTTTTTTGCAAAGAAGAAATGCCTGATTTTAACAAAGCTTTTAAAGAGTATCCTGATGTTGAGTTTCTGATGATAAATGCAACAGATGGTTACCGAGAAACCATTGACTCTGCAAAGAAATATATTGAAGATGAAAATTTTGATTTTAATGTGTATTTTGATACAGAGCTTGAAGCGGTAAATGCATATTATGTGAATAGCTTTCCTACAACATTTTTTATTGATGAAAACGGTAATCTTGTAACCTATGCAAATGGTATGCTTGACTATGACTCGCTTGAAAAAGGCATTGAGCTAATAAGATGAAAACATTGGGCAGTACGCTTTTTTTGCGTATTGCCTGATGACTTTATAGGAAATATTACTTTGTTATTGAAATTATGCTTTAAGTTATGTATAATCAATCATATAACTTGCGAAAGGAAGAGATAAATGATTAAAGAAAAGCTTTCCAAAAAATCCTGGTTCACAATATGCCTTTTCAGCTTTATGGGCGGTATTGCATGGAACATTGAAAATATGTATTTCAATACATTCCTTTATAACTCTGTTTATGCAAATGCTTCGGAGGCTGCTATGGCAGGTTCAATGGCACCAACTACTGCTATCAGCCGTATGGTTGCCCTTTCCGCTATTGCTGCGGTGCTTACCACATTTATTATGGGTACTCTCAGCGATAAAATGAAAAATAGAAAATTCTTTATTTCTGTTGGTTACATTCTATGGGGTATTGTTACTGCAGTTTTCGGTTTCATTACAACAGATAATGTGGCAAATATTTTAGGACTTACAGATGAAGCATTAACTCTTACGACTACCGTTTGGATAGTTATTGCTATGGACGTTATTATGACCTTTATGGGTTCAACAAGTAACGATGCCGCATTTAATGCATGGGTTACTGATATTACAACGCCAAAAATCAGACCTACTATTGAAACTGCCCTTACCTTTGTTGGATTTTTATCTGTTGCAGCAGTTATGGGTGTTGGTAGCCTTGCTCAATCAGGTGCAGTTTCATATAAAGCCTTTTTTGGCGTTTTGGGTCTTATTGTTACCGCTTGCGGTGTGGCAGGCTTGTTCCTCGTTGAAAATCCCAAATACCCGTCAAAAGAGAATGAAGTTTCTTCAAGCTATTGGGCAGACCTTTTCTATGGCTTCAGACCATCTGTTATTAAAGAAAACTCCCGCCTTTATCTTGCACTTTTTGCTATAGGCTTCAGTAGTATTTCTTATCAGGTGTTCTTCCCTTATCTTCTTGTTTATCTTCAGTATGTTGTTATTCCCGATAATGGCGATAATCTTATTACAACAAGCGTTATTATTACCGCTGCATTGGTTATAGTGGCTCTTGTTGCAGCCTTTGTTATTCTTCTTAAGGTATCTGCAAAGAATAAAGCTTATGGTCTTGTTCCCTGTACAATTCTTCAGACATTAGGACTTATTCTTCTTTCAACTTCAACTGACATCAAAGTTATTCTTATCGGTGTTGTGCCGACACTTGTGGGTAATCTTGTTATGGGCATTCAGCTTAATGCGGCAATTAAAGACTTTATTCCCGAGGGTAAAGCAGGTCTTTTCCAGGGTATCAGAATGATATTCACAGTTCTTCTTCCTATGGTTATCGGTCCTGCATTGGGTGACTTGGCTTGCCGTAACTCTGCAATTACTTATGCAAATGAATTCGGTGTTGAAACTATTGTTCCTTCAAGCAGTATGTTCCTTTATGCCGCTGTTGTTTCAGTATTCGTAGTTATTCCCTTAATATTCCTTATCAAAAAAGGCTTTAAGGTTGAGGATGCTGAAGAGTGAGAAAAAAATAATATAAAAAAGCACCTGCTTGCTTCGTGTTGAAGTAAGCAGGTGCTTAAAATTTTATTCAGCTTCAAACATAAGAATTATTGCTTTCTGACCTTCGGGGAGTGTGATGGTTAAGCCGTAGTTCATAAGCTTAATACCTTCTTCAGTATAAACTTTTTCAGGATTATCAATGTCATATATCTTATAATTGGTTGCAGTTTTAAGACCATTGAATCTGACTGTGTATTCAGTATCTGTAACATTTGCTCGTTTGTAAACCAAAACAGTACCTTTCGTTGCGTCTTCGGTTATAAACTCCATTGCGTGCATCTTATCGCTATCAAAGCTACCGAAATCAAGAGGGTAATAATTACCGCCCATTAATGCTCTTTGTTCTAAATGTAAGCTGTATTCGGGATGCTGATGTGAATAGAAATCCATAAGCACCAAGGGCATAATAGCTGACCTTGCAGCATATTCATCGGACATATAAAGATTTGCACCTGTAATGGGAAGCCAGAAGGAAATGCCGTATGTCATAGATTGAGTTGCATCAAAAAGGTCGGGGTGATATGAACAGTTATAGTCACTTCTCCAGAATGCAATGCTACGGTAAGTCATTTCAAGGTCAAGACGTTTACCGCCTGAAGCGCAGTTATCAATAATAAGACCATCAATGTTTTCTGTGAGATAATCAAGATATTTGTAAAGATTTGTTACATAGTGGTTTTCGCAGATACCTGTCCTGCCGTTGTAATATTCAGCGTCGGCTTTCTGCCAGTATTTAAGAGGGGGGAAGTTGAAGTCCTGACGGTAAATGGTAACACCGTTTTCTTTCATTGATTTCAAAAGGTAATCGCAATAATATTTGAAGGCATCCTCATTTGCAAGGTTCCACATAAGGTTGTCATCATCGTCAACACTAATCAACCATTCAGGATTTTTGGAACCAACAGTATGGAAATGAGTACCGGGCCATACTCTTTCTGGCTCGTACCAAAGGGTGTGACCTAAGCCTTTTTTCTTTGCGTAGTCAGAAAGCTCTTTGATACCATTGTCATATCTTTTGGTGTCAACTGTCCAGTTACCAACACCATCGTACCAGCCTTCGTTATAGCTGTACCAACCTGCATCCATCCAGAAAGCGTCGATTTCTTTATATACATTTTTGGCTATTTCATTATCGAGAATGTTGATGATTTCATCAGATGTTCTAGTTGAGGTAGGACCTGCAACCTCCATAACAGTATAGTAGTTTTTCTTTACATTTTCAGGATAAACAGAGTCCATAATCCAGTTTCTGAACATATTAAAGCCTTTAAGCGCATTGTCATTTTCATAGAAGCTGATTGAAACTAGGGGAGAACGAACTTCTTCACCGGGGAGAAGGTAAGCGTTGAAATTCTCTTGCTTAACAGTGATATTGGTTTCGCCTTTAGTAGCTGAGATACCCGATGCCCATTGACCTGTCCAACCGATACCAAGAATTAAACCATAGTTTTCACCGTGAATGTTGAAATAGGGGAGAAAAGCTTCTGTAGGTTTACCATCGGTAGCACTGAATTTTCTTTCAACAGAGGTCAGATTCTTTTTGATAAGCGAAAAGTCACTTGCTACAGTATCGCTACCCATGGAATAATAAAGGTCTGCTTTGCCTGTTGGGAAACTGAAATCAAGAGCATAGAAATCACTGATTACGCCTGAATCCTTTTCACCGTCATTTTTAATATATACAGTCCATTGACAAGTAGCGTTCTTTTCAAAAATGGTGGCTTCAACCGTTACCTCAAGGTCGTTGTTTTTATTTTTATAAACTAAGTATTCGGTTTTTCCGCCTTGATAAACAGAACCGAATTTGGGAGATTCCATAATATGCTGTTCCCAATCAATCGGGTTGAATATTTCGCCATCAACCTTGAAAGTGAAGGGCATTTTGTTATGTATACCAAAGAATTTATCATCAAACCATTGTGAACAAAGTTCTTTTTCTTCTTCGGTTATTGCTATTTCACTGGCACCTATAGTATCAAACTGAATATTCTTTTTATATTCCAGAGCTTTTATGTTTTCTTCGTTTATAACTAACACCCCACCACAAGAGATTATAAAATAAATGATTGCAAGAATTATACTTAAAACTTTTTGCTTTTTTGTGGCTCTTAAAATGAATGCAACCAAAAGAAGAATTGCAGATAATGTGAATGCAACGGTGAATGTTTTAATAACAACTTGGTCATTCAAAAGGCATTCTTTATTGATGTTTGCATTAATGCCCCATATTAAGCCTTGGAAAAAACCGTTGCCCAATAGAAATGCAACCAGCTTTATTATCCAATTTGCCTTTTGTGATATTCCCTTAACAAGCATAACAAGAAACCAACCGATTGCCATACCTGAAAGAATGGTGTAAAGATGAATATCTACACCGCTTTGTGTTCCGTAAAATATGTACCATAAGGAATATGCGGCATATATCATAAGTCCTAAAAATATTGTTGTAAGGCTTATTTCTACAATACTGTTGTTTTTTAGTTTTTTCATTACGATGCCTCCATTTAGGGTGGTATAAGAATTATATATTAAAAATTCTTGGATTGCAACTTTATTATGTGTATCACCTATTCTATGATTTCAAAAAAGTATGTACTGTGTTTGGGTGCTGTAACAATAATGGTATCTGTTTCAAATTCGCTGTTTTCTGCATCAAGCAGAGAGCGGATTTTATATTTTCCGGGAAGTGTTATCTTTGTTTCGCCATCATCAACTGTGTGAATACCAATAAAACCATTCCCGCAATAAAAAACATCACACTTGTTATTATAACAATGAATACCTGCGCGAACGAGGAAATCACGAATTTCATCTGTATCATAATAAGGTTTGTCTTCGGTAGAAGTAATAAATGGCACTGAATATTTTTGGTAAAGTTCAATGGCGTTTTTGCCGTTTTTTGTAGGTCTCGGTGCAGTGAATATAGCGCATTTATACTTGTTTACAACTTTTTCAGCGTCTTCGACTAAACACATATCAAAGGGTATTCCTGTGTGACTCATTTTGATACGGTAGTGGTTTACTGTGTTCAAAAGATGATTGCCTTGAGGAATATTTGCGTAAGCTTTTTCATCAATGAATAACACTACTTCAGCAGAAGGTAAATTTTCTGTGTTTTTATTTTTTGAGTTATCATAAATCACTTTCATTTCTGAAAGCTCATTCATAATTTTTTCGTCCTTGTACCAGCCACCCCACATATCAAACCACCAGATTCCCGAGCCTTTTGTTATTTGGTGTGCAAAGGCTTTGCGAATAGCAGATATGGAAAGCTCCTTCGTATCAGGACCGCTCCATACAGTTTTGTTACCATTTGAGTCAACCAACTTTAATATATCATCGGGGTATTTCCCGGGGCGACTATCCTGCATTCTTCGGGTCAGATGGGTTCTTATATCGCATTCAACAAAATATATTTTTTTGTGTAGTTTAACTGAATCTGCGGGTAACATATCACCCCAGTCAACGCCTAACTCTCTGTTGCTATCATAACAACAAGGAGAAGAAAAGAAATCGATATACGGGGAGCTTATAATATTTGAGAGTCCGTGAAGACCCCAGAGTTGAAGATTTACATAAGCACTGTAACCGTAAAAAACACCCACAATCTGCTCGTTGTTTATAAAATCTTTAAGAACTTTTGCAAAATACTCAATAGTCTTTGAGGGCATTTCGTTGCAGAATTCATAATATTTTTGAATTTCATCCGTTAAAACATCTTTATCAAAATCTTCTCTTTGGGGTATTTTTACATCTTCAATTCCATATTTATCAAAACACCATTGGCGGAATTTTTTCATACCCATTTCTGAATATGAACCGAAAAGGTCGTGGTGCATCCACTCCTGCGTTGTTCCGCCGCAAAGCTGATAACCGGCAATTCTGTCTGCATAATCCGCAGAACGAATATGAGCAACAAGAGTCTTTAAAAGTTCTGATCCATCTTTCATAAACAGGTCAGAATAAAGTGATTCCCTTGCACCGAAAGCTGTGGTTACTGTTTCGTAAGGGTTTTCCTGAAGCCATTTGCGAGGCATAGCAATATTAATACGAGGGAAAATAAATGCATCAGGACATTCTGCGACGATACTATTAACAATTTCATCAAATTCTGAATAATCGGGAGCTTCACTTTCAAAAACGCCTGTTCTGAATGGTGTGAAGCCCGATATGTTGTTTATGGGCAAATCCGTAAAGGAAATATTTACAAAAAACATTTTGTAACCGCTTTTGATGAAATCTGACCATTCACCGCATTCATCAAAATATGTGGTGTATGCAAGAGGAGCGTGTAAAACTTCATTTATGTTTATAAATGGTTTGTTATCAACAAATTGAATTTTACTTTTTAGCATTAATTTCACCCCATTTTGCTTCTTTAAAACAATTATAGCACACATATATGATTTATCAATAAAAAATCAAAGGAATAAGTTTTACCTTATCCCTTTGATAGTGTTTATTGCGCTTTTTTCCAGCCTTGAAACCTGAGCTTGTGATATGCCGATTTCTTCTGCAACTTCTGTTTGGGTCATACCTCTCATAAAGCGCATTGAAAGTATTTTCTTTTCTCTTTGAGGCAGATTTTTGATTGCCTCTTTCATTGAGATTTCGTCAATCCAGTCACCGTCACTTTCATCGGAACCTAATTGGTCCATAAGAAAAATTGTGTCACCGCCATTTGAGAAAACAGGCTCATAAAATGAAACAGGGTCTACTATTGCTTCAAGAGCGATTACGACCTCGCTTTTTTCTTTTCCCATTTCCTTGGCAATTTCTTCAACGGTTGGCTCTCTGTCAAGCTCGTTGCTTAGTTTTTCTCTTGCCTGCATAGCGTGATAAGCAGTATCTCTCATTGATCGGCTTACTCGAACCGGGTTGTTATCTCTGAGGTAACGCCTTACTTCTCCAATTATCATGGGCACAGCATAAGTTGAAAAACGCACGTCATGACTTGTATCGAAATTATCAATTGCTTTTAAAAGTCCTATGCACCCGACTTGAAAAAGGTCGTCAAGGTTTTCACCACGATTTGCAAATCTTTGAATAACGCTTAAAACAAGACGTAGATTACCTGTAACCAGTTTTTCTCGGGCATAGTTATCACCATTTTTGGCTTTTTCCAATAATATATTTTTCTCCTTTTCGGGTATAACTTTTAAGGTTGAGGTATCAATTCCGCAGATTTCCACTTTGTTAAAATACATTTCGGCACTCCTTTGATTTTTATGTAAAAAAGGAAATTTGTGCGGTATTACTCACGAAAATAGTATTGCCGGAAAAGTGATTGGTAATCACTGTTTTGTTTACCAAATTTTAATATTTCATATTGCTCTTTTACTTGACAATCACAATTACTGTGGTATAATTAAATTAACATAATTTAAAATTAATTGGAGGATTTTTAATATGAAAAAAGTTTTAAAAATCGTTGGCATTATTGCAGCAATCGCAGCAGCTGCAGCAGCAGTTTATGTTATTATCGAAAAAATCAAAGCTAAAAACGCTCCTCACGGCTATGATGAAGATAACTATGTTTCCTGCTCTTGCCTTGATGAAGATTTCGTAAGCGAAACAGTTGCAGAATAAAAATTTCAGAATATTTCGGACCTTATCGTTTAGCCTGAAGCTAAATGATAAGGTCCGTTTTTGTATATTATGAAACAATTTACAAAAGATAAAAACGCAATTTATCTTTTGAGGTGCATTTTATGATGTTTTTAAAAGCCTTTTTAGTTGGCGGTCTGATTTGTGTTGTAGGTCAGATTCTTATTGATAAAACTAAATTAACAGCGGGGAGAATTCTAGTGGGCTTTGTTGTTGCAGGCGTTGTAATCGGTGCTTTGGGTTGGTTCGAACCTTTAGAAAAATTTGCAGGTGCAGGCGCAACAGTTCCGCTTTTAGGGTTCGGTGCGGCACTTGTTGAAGGAACAAAAGAAGTAATAGATAAAGATGGATGGATTGGCATTTTAACCGGTCCTTTGACTTCGGGTGCAGGTGGAATTATGGCGGCAGTTCTTGCAGGTCTCATTATGTCTTGTATTACAAAACCCAGGGCGAAATAAGGAGAAAAATGAGCAATATTGATTTTATTAAAGAAGCAAAAGAAATAGAGGATGAAATCCTTGAAAATCAACGATTTTTACACCAAAATGCAGAGGTTGGTTTCGAGCTTTCAAAAACAATAGAATATGTAAAAAATAAGTTAGAAGAACTTGGTTGTAAAGTTGCGCCTTGCGGTAAAAATGGTCTTGTTTCGTTAATAGGAAAAGGTAAGGGTAAAACCTTTCTTTTAAGAGCAGATATGGATGCTTTGCCGATAAAAGAAGAAGCTGATATTGAGTTTGCTTGTAAAACAGGGAATATGCACGCTTGCGGACATGATTTCCATACTGCAATGTTATTGGGGGCAGCAAAGCTTCTGAAAAAACACGAAAACGAAATAAAGGGAACTGTAAAATTGATGTTTCAGCCTGCGGAAGAAATTCTTTCAGGTGCTAAAAATATGATAGAAAATGGTGTGCTTGAAAATCCAAAACCCGATGGGGCTCTGATGGTTCACGTTATGGCCGGATTGCCTTTAAAAACAGGAAGAATTGTAGTTGCAAACGGAATAAGTGCACCTGCAGCGGATTATTTTACAATTAATATTCAAGGAAAAGGTTGTCACGGTTCAACGCCTCAGCAGGGTGTTGATGCGCTTACTATAGGAGCTCACATTCTTATAGCCTTACAAGAGATAAATGCCAGAGAATTGGGTGTTTCTGATGAAGCAACTTTAACAATAGGTAAAATGAATGGAGGAACAACAGGGAATGTTATTGCAGATAAAGCTGTTCTGGAGGGTACATTACGCGCCTATGATGAAGAAATACGAGGACACATTAAAAAGCGTATTTCTGAAATCACGCAGGGGATTGCGAATAGTTTTCGCGGAAAGGGGACTACCGATTTTGGCAACGGTTGTCCTCCGCTTAAAAACGATGGAGAACTTTCCCAAGAAATTGAAAGATATTTAACTGATGCTTTTGGTGAAGAGTGGGTTATTAACACAGAAAAAATGGGAGGAAGAACCAATAAAAGCGGTGGTAGTGAAGATTTTTCGTATATCAGTCAAAAGGTGCCGTCCTTGATGTTGGCTTTAGCCGCAGGAAATTCTGAAGAAGGTTATCTTTATCCTCAACATCATCCGAAAGTTAAATTTGATGAGAAAATTTTGCACATTGGTAGTGCAGTTCTGGCACATAGTGCATTTTCCTGGCTTGCAAATCATTAAAACAGATGGTAAAATATAAACTGTAGGGTACGGATTTATCCGTACCGACAATACATAAAAAGCGAAATTTGGAGGATTTTCTATGCCTTATATTAATCTTAAAACAACAAAAACCGTAGCACCCGAAAAATGCGAAGCCCTTAAAACCGCATTCGGAAAAGCTATTGAAAGCTTCCCCGGTAAAACAGAAGCCTGGCTTATGGTAGGAATTGAAGATGGTGCAAAGCTTTGGTTCAAAGGCGATGCTTCAAGTGATTCAGCGATAGTTGATGTGGATTTGCTCGGTCAGGTTAATTCTGATGCAAGTGAAAAAATGACGAAAGTAGTTTGTGATATTCTTGAAAATGAACTTGGTATTTCACCCGACAGAATTTATGTTAAATATACCGGCTATAAAGACTGGGGCTGGAACGGACAAAATTTCTAAATTGTGTTCTTCACGCATCTTTCGCCTTTTTCTCACCAAACTCGCGTACTCTTGTACGCTTCGGGTTCCTAAAAGACGAAATATGCACAAATAACACAATTTATAGTTTTAGATAAAGAAAAACTCCCTTGACTGTGGGTCATGGGAGTTTTTATGTCAATGTTAATTATTTTTCTTCTTTCTTCTTGTGGAAAAGGATTTTATCAACAGGGAAGTAAAGGAAGAACTGAAGAGCGGAGCAAATCATTGTTGCAATATTTTTTGCAGCAGTTTCGTTGCACCATTCAAATCCGAGGAAAACATCCTTAAGAGTGGGGTTAAGCCAAGCTGAGAAAAGAATAAGTGCAATTGTGAAAACTATGTAGATAGGAAGAGCAATTGCAACATTTGCACCTGAATTGAAGGTTTTTTCCTTGTTAACAAAGAAAGCAACAATCTGAGCAACGATGTTTGCAACATTACTAACAATAAAGTAACCTAAACCGCCGACTGCAACAGGGTAAACGAAAACCCACCAGCTGAAAGGCTCGGTATAAAGCTCCTGAATTGCAGGGATGAGCTGAAGAGTGTTGAGAAGAACGAACTGAACAATCATTGCAAGAAGGCTTACAACGATGAATTTAACAAACTGCCATATTGTAACAAGAATTGAACCCTTGGATTCAGCAGCTTTGTCGATGTCTTTTAATTTTGCCATAACATTTTATCTCCTTTAATTTGGGTTTGAAAAAATAGTATCACATTTGAATTAATAAGTCAATAAATTAACTTTTTTCTTTGGTAAAAAGAACAAAAACAGTTTGGTGATTTTTTAACAACTTGTTTATTGACAAACTTTTTTCGTTCCTATATAGTATAATTAATTCCCATTGGGAAATATTACTAAAAGCAAAACAGAAAGGATGATTATAATGGAACTTAAAGGTTCAAAAACTGAAAAAAATCTTCGCGCTGCGTTCTCCGGCGAAAGCGAAGCAAGAAACAAATACACATATTTTGCATCTGTTGCTAAAAAAGAAGGTTATCAACAGATAGCTGCTATTTTTGAAGATACTGCAAATAACGAAAAAGAACATGCTAAAATGTGGTTTAAAGAGCTTAAAGCACTCGGCAATACTGCAGAAAATCTTCTTGCAGCTGCAGAAGGCGAAAACTATGAATGGACAGATATGTATGCAACTTTTGCTGATGAAGCAGAGGAAGAAGGTTTCACAGAACTTGCAGCAAAATTCCGTATGGTAGCACAGATTGAAAAATCTCACGAGGAAAGATACAGAAAGCTCCTTTCAAATGTTGAGATGCAGCAGGTATTTGAAAAAGCAGAGGAAACAATGTGGGAATGCCGTAACTGCGGTCATCTTGTAATCGCTAAAAAACCTCCTCAGGTTTGTCCCATTTGCGCTCATCCTCAGAGCTATTTCGAAGTAAGAAAAGAAAACTATTAATTTCTGAATAATAAAGGCTGTTGAGTTAAGCAAAAAATGCTTGATTTAACAGCCTTTTTTGTGTTTTTTCACAATTTATGAGCTCTCTATTTAGTAAGTTGTTTTGTTGACTTTGCAATATATTATTTGTTACAATATATATGTATATTTAATAACTATATTTTTCCAAAGGAGAATAAAAATGGGTTTTAATGAATTTGCTGCTAAGGCAGTGAGAGTTATCGGTAAAAGAGGCTCAAAAAAGCTTATAAGAAAAGGCGTTAAGGCAGAACCTCTTCCTCGTCCTATGCCTACAGTTATCAAGGGCGATAGCTATGTTTGCGGTTATGCTTCAAGAGTGGTTATGCCAAAAGATATTCATGCTAAAAAATATTGGGTTGCAGGTCACGGAATGGGCCATGTAATTGAAAAAGTTCACGATAATATTACAGTAAGTGCAATGTGGATTGGTGCTGACGAAAACGGCGGTTATATTCACATCAGCGCTGATATAATCGGTCTTACAAACTTTGAACTTAACATTGTCCGTGCAAATCTTAAAGATTTAATGGAAGAAAGTAAATGTGCAGGTGTATTTGTTTCCTGCACTCATACCCATGCAGGTTTTGATACTGTTGGTTATTGGGGTCAGCTTTATAAGCTTCAGAGCGGTAAAGACCCTGAATATATGGATTTACTTTTGAAATCTCTTGAAGAGGTTGCAAGAGAGGCTTATCAGAAACGTAAAGCAGGTAAGCTTTATATCGGTACTGTTAAAGTTCCTGAAGCACAGTTCTGCAAGAGAGAACCTAATGCAATGCACGATGTTCTCACAAGAATTCGTTTCGTTCCCGATAACGGCAGTACAGAAATGTGGTTCCTTAACTATGCAGCTCATCCCAATACTCTTGGTGGCGACAACAGAGAATGCAGTGCAGATTATCCCTACTGGCTCAGAAAAACAATAAAAGACCAAAAACGCGTTCACGTGCTTTATGGTGTTGGTGCTATCGGTGCAGTTGATCCGGGTGATTTCTGCGAAGATAAGCCCGAAAGAACCCGTATTGAGGGCGAAACTCTCGGTAAAGCAGCTCTCGGTATTGATAACGAGAAAGAAATGCCTGTTGAAATTACTGTTCTTCAGCAAAAATATTATTCACCTGTTGATAATGGTCTTCTTGCTCTTATGGCATCAATCAAGGCTTGTTCTTCACAGCGTTATCCCTACGAAAAGGGCGACCTCGGTCTTGCTCTTTTAACAGAAATGGTTTACATAAAGCTTGGTACTCAGCAAATTCTTATGCTTCCGGGTGAACCATTCCCCGAGGTTGTATATGGTGGTGCTGCTCCTGCAGAAAGCTCTGCAACAGGTAAGGGTATTGATATTAACCCAACACCTCTTATTGACATTGTTGGCGATAAAGAACTTCTTGTTTTCTGCGTTACCAACGATATGACAGGCTACTGTGTAACACCCAATGACTTTATTCTTCATCCCACTCAGGCTTATATTGAGCAGGGCAAGGACGTATTCGACAGAAGACATTACCACGAAACAAACTCTCTCGGTTATTTAACAAATGAAACAATGGCAGAAAATGTTGCCGATATTATGAAGAGAGTAAAATAATTAAATACGAAAGGAAAAGGGGGATTTTATATCTCCCTTTTCGGTGATTTATATGGAAAAAGAAAAACAAGTTGAATTACTTCATAAAACAATAAACGGAGTATTAAAAGCATTTGCAAATTCAATTAAAGACGGTAGCGATTTTATACCTGTTAATTCTTATGTGCCCGAGAATTTTTATAAGGGAACAGAGAAATTTCTCAAAAATTCTTCTAAAAACGGTAAATGGAGTTTAGGTTATGCCAATGTTAATTTAACTCCCATTGACTATGCAAAAAGAGCATACTATATGGGTGGTTATATTGCTCCCGAAAATAAATTCAAAAACCTTATTGAAGAGGTTGTTGATGATATGCAGGGCAGAGCAATTGCCCTTGATGATGGCTCGGGTAGAGGTGTTTCTGTTTTTTGCACTATAGACTGTATCGGTACAACAAACGGCGATATAAGAGTTATCAGAAAAATGTTCAAAGAAAAATTCGAAAAGCTTTTCCCCGAAAAGAAAATTGCTTCAATAAACGTTTTCTCAACTCACGCTCATAGCTGCGTTGATACAGAGGGCCTCTGGACAGATTTTCCCGGTAAGCTTTTAAGAAACCTTAAAAGAAAATATACTGGTAAAGGTGTTCTTGAACGGGGTGCGGACGAGCAGTATATGAGGTTTTTGTGCGATGGTGTCAGCGATGCCCTCATAAGAGCTGTTGCAGATATGTGCGAGGGAGAATTGACAGTTGCGCAGAAGAATATAACAGAAGATTATTTCAAAAATAAAAACAGACCTTCTGCACCAAGTGTTGTTACTGATATTACAAGACTTACATTTACTCCCGATGATAAAGAAAAAACTCCCACAATTATCGTGAATTTACCTGCCCATCCTGATGTTGCAGGACTTCCTGTTAAGGATGAAGAAGGTTCAGGTCGTCGCCTTTGTGGTGAATATGTTCACTATATGGGTGAGATAATAAATAAAGAGGGCTATAACTTTATGTTCTTCAATGGCGCAATCTGTGCTATTTATATGGCTTGCGGTGTTACCAATGATGGAGTTAAGCTTAACCACAGATATGAAATGTCTGTTCGTTTCGGCAGAGAAATCGGCAGAATTACTCTTGCTCTTACGAAAACGCTTGATGAAATAAAAAAAGACAAGCTTCTTTATGATGAAAAGGAAATTGCAGAGGAATCTGCAAATGCTGCTCAGAATGGCGGAGAATATACCCTTTGGTGCAAGGATTGGGAGCCTGTTGAAGAAAAAAAGGTTAAACCACTTTTGAATATAAGGCTTAAAGAGGTTAAAATTCCAATTAAAAATGCACTAATGGCAGCGGCAGGTAAACTTAAACTTGCAAATTTCAAGGTGCTTGTTGAGGGTAAGCAGGAATATGCGGTTTATTCCGAAATCGGTTATCTTGAGCTTGGAAAAGAACTCAAAATCTGTATGGTGCCCGGTGAATTCTGTTGCGATTTATTAACAGGCGGTGCATCTCTTTATGCAGACGGTTCTGTTACTCACACAGATTTCGGTATTCCCTCACTTCGTGAAATTTTCGGTGAAGATACAATGGTTTTCGGACTTGCAAATGATGCAATCGGTTACATTGTTCCCGATAATGACTATACAATGGGTGACCCTATGAACCATTATCACGAGCTTGTTTCTTTAGGTTGTAAAACAGGTTCATCTGTTATGAATGGATTTGTTGAAATGGCAAAGGAATTGAACATAATTGAGTAATTTATAAAAAGGAGGTTTTTCTGTGAAATATTATCTTGGTATTGACGGTGGCGGAACCCGTACTACTGCGGCAGTATCTGATGAGAACGGAAACGTGCTTTTCAAATCCGTTGGTAAAAGTATAAATTTCTATTCGGTAGGAATGGAGAGAGCACGAGAAAACCTCAAAGATGTTATAAGTGATATTTGTAAAAATATCGGTGAAATTGAATTCGAAAGTGCTTTTATCGGTTGCTCTGCATTAGATAATGAAGCTACCCAAGAAACAATAACATCTCTTTGTGACGGAATAATCGAAGCAAAAAAAATCGGTATGAACAGTGATGTTTTTGTCGCTCTGGCATCCTCGGGAGAGGACAAATGCCGTATTGTTGCAATTTGCGGAACAGGTTCAATCGTTACGGGTATTGATGAGAATTGTAATATCAAAACCAAAGGCGGTTGGGGTCATATTTTCGGTGACGAAGGCTCCGCTTATTCAATTGCAGTTAATGCCCTTAAGGCATCCGCAATGCTTTATGATGAGGGTAAAATACACCCCTTAGTTAAAAAAGCAGAAGATTTTTTTGGTGTTGACGATTTGAGAAAAGCGATAGACAAAATCTATTCTTCCGAAACAACAAAAGATGTTCTTGCTTCCTTTTCTGCTAAAGTGGCAGAGGTTGCAAATGAAGATTTTATTGCAAAAACAGTAATTATCAATGAGGCTCATTTCTTCTCTAAAACTGTTCTTGCCCTTCTTAATGAAATTAAAAATTGCACATTACTTTCTCTTTATGGCGGAGTTTTTCAGAATAATGAGCTTTTCAGAAATTCATTTATTGATGATATAAAAGAATTTCATTCGGATTTAAAAATCGAAATGCTTACTTTACCGCCCGAAGAGGGTGCTTTGAAAATTGCGAGGGGAATGCAATGAAAAAGTATCTTGAATATATAAAAGCTAATCAGCAGATAATTGAGAAAATCGCAACAGAGGGTGCGGAGAATATTGAGAAAACCGCCCGCCTTTTCAGCGATGCTCTTATGAATAACAGGAAAATATTTTTATTCGGAACAGGTCATTCACATATGCTCTCGGAAGAGCTTTTTTACAGGGCAGGAGGACTTGTTAAAATTCAACCAATTTTAGACCCACCCCTTATGCTTCATGTTTCCGCATCGGAAAGCACGATTGCAGAGCGTGTTGAAGGTGTTGCTCAGAACCTTTTCAATGAATATGGAATTAAAGAGAATGATGTTATTGTTATTATTTCCAATTCAGGCAGAAATGGTGTAATTATTGATATGGCACTTCTTTGCAAAGAAAAAGGTGTGAAAATAGTTGCACTAACAAATCTTAACCATACATATTCAGGTGAATCACGTCATAAAAGCGGTAAAAGGCTTTGCGAAATTGCGGATGTTGTTTTAGATAACTTCGGTTGTGTTGGCGATGCGTGTGTTGAAGTTGACGGTGTTGAAGGTAAAATCTGCCCCACATCAACAGTAAGCGGTGCACTTATTCTTAATGCAGTTGTTGCAGAAGCGGTTAGTATTTGCGCCGAAAAAGGCTTTGTGCCCGAGCATTTCGCCAGCTCCAATATTGATGGCGGAGATGAAATGAACAACAAATTTGTTGAAAAGTACAAAGAGGAGATAAAGCATTTATGATTTACCCAATACCTCAGAAAAATAACCTTAATGGTGATAAAATAAATATAAAATCAGTTTATGTAAGTGGCGATTTTAAAGCTACAGCAGAAAAGATTTTTTCTTCATATAACATAGAAATAAATAACGGCTTTAATGTTGAAATTAAAGTAAGTAACAGTAAAAAAACTACATATATAGACGAGCTTTCCCGCCTTACAGACGAGAAATATTTTATAACAGTAACAAAAGAAAAAGTTGTTATTGAAGCCTCTTCGGAGAAAGGTGTTTTCAGAGGTATAAACACCCTCTGCAAGCTCATTGAAAATGACGAACTGAAAACAGGTGAGCTTGAAGATTATCCGCTTTTTGAAACCCGCGGTTATATTGAGGGCTTCTATGGAAAAACGTGGAGTAATGAAAAGCGCCTTTCCGTTATGAAATTAATGGCAAAATACGGTATGAACACCTTTTACTATGCTCCTAAAGACGATGTTTATCATAGAGAAAAATGGCGCGAATTATACCCCGAAAACGAACTTCAAGCTTTAAAAAATCTTTATGATTTTGCAACAGAAAATCAACTTGATTTTGCATGGTGCATTGGACCGGGGCTTACATATAAATATACCTCAGAAGAGGATTATGATTTGCTTATTGAAAAAATCAAAAGCATTTATAATATCGGTGTTAAAACCTTTGGTCTTCTTCTTGACGATATTCCGTGGGAATTTCAGTATGATGAAGATAAAGAAAGATTCGACGGCATAGTTGATGCCCATATCTATCTAATAAACAAAACCTATAAAGCACTCAAAGAGCTTGACGGAAATATCAAGCTTACAGTTTGTCCCACTCAATATAGCGGTGACGAAAAAGGATACTATATTTCAAAATTCGGACAGGGTATTCCCACAGATGTTAAAATGTTCTGGACGGGTGCAGAAATCTGTTCAAGAGTTTTAACTGTAAGGGAATCAGACGAGCTTTTCCGTTCAACAAATCATAAACCGCTTTTCTGGGATAATTTCCCTGTAAATGATTGCGAAATGTTTCAGGAAATGCATCTCGGTGCAATAATCGGAAGAGACAGAGAGCTCTATAAACATTGCGAAGGTCTTATTTCCAATGTTATGGAATATGCGGAATGTTCAAAAATCCCTCTTATGACCATTGCAGATTATCTCTGGAATCCTAATTCATATAATCCAGACGAATCACTCAAAAATGCCCATAAAGAGCTTTTGGGAGAAAAAGCAGAATTGTTTGGCTACTTTGCTGACCATTTAGGCGTTTCCTGCCTATCAAAATATAGCTCAGCTTTTATGAGCGAAAAGCTTTCTCACATTAATTTCCTTTTATCAACAGGGGATAAAGATGGCGCTCTCAAAGAGTTTAAAGAATATAATATCAATATGAGAAAATGTCTTGAAATGCTCACCGATACAAGTGTCGAGCTTTTCAAGGAAATGGCAAAATGGGTTAGAAAATTCTCAATGTGCTGTGATTTGCTTGATGCAATATATAATCAATGGAAAAGCCCATCAGAAGAAAATTACAATATACTCAAAGACTTAACAGAAAAATACAATTCCGACGGCACAATATTAACAGGCTTCTGCTTAAGAGAAGCAGCGGAGAAAACGTTGAATTTGTATTAAGAATTCGGAATTAAGTTTCGCAAAGAGTAAAGATATTGCGAAACCTATCATCCCTGTTTCATCTTTGATGAAATAGGGAGGGGGACCGCGATAGCGGTGGTGGGTTGCCCCGTTCCCTCATTACTTTGTTGATGAGAGGGAGTGGTAATGCACCGTAAGGTACAGGCTTGCCTGTACCGCAGAGAAAACTTATATAGACCAATAATATTATTGTAGTTCACCTTCGGCGGAAATGTTGCTACGCAACAAAGAACCTTCCGTCACGAAAAATCAAGATTTTCCGTGCCACCTTCCTTTGAAGGAAGGCACAAGATGCCGCAATTTTATTCTTCTACGGCGCATTTTTGCGCCCCGAAACTTGCCACTTGCCATTTGCCACTTGCAACTTAAATCACCATTATATTATTGACACATTTACTCCAAAGGTTTATTATTGTATATATAATAAATTTTTGGAGTTTTGTTATGTATATCAACGAAAAAACATTCACAACCCACCCCGAAACAACTGCAACGGAAAAGGAAATGCAGAGCTATATTTTTCTTGAAGAAAACGGAGTGGAATATATAAGAGCCGAGCATGATGAAGCGGCAACAATTGAGCTTTGCGAGGGTGTTGAGAAGATTATTGATGCAAAAATCTGCAAAAATCTTCTTCTTTGCAACCGTCAGCAGACAAAGTTTTATTTGCTTCTCATTCCCGGTGATATGCCTTTTAAAACGAAATATCTTTCTGCTCAGATAAATTCATCCCGCCTTTCATTCGGAAGTGGTGAAAAAATGGAAGAGCTTCTCAATGTTTCTCCCGGTTCATTGACTGTGCTTTCTCTGATGTTTGATAAGGAAGAAAATGTTGAGCTTCTCATTGAGAAAAATGTTTTCAAGGATGAATACTTTGCTTGTCATCCTTGTGTTAATACTGCAACTGTTAAATTCTCAACTGCAGATTTAAAAGAAAAGGTTTTACCTGCATTGGGCAGAACATATACAGTTGTTGATTTGGAGTGTCCTGAGGATGAAGTATAATTCAGTTGTTTTTGACCTTGACGGAACGCTCCTTGATACCTTGGGGGATTTGCGTGATAGTGTAAATTATGCTCTTAAAAAGAATAACTTACCTGAACGCACAACGGAAGAAATCCGTTCTTTTGTTGGTAACGGAATTCGTCTTTTGATTGAAAGGTCGGTTCCTGAAAACACAGTTTTGGAAATAACAGACAAATGCTTTTCTGATTTTAAGGAATACTATAAAGACCATTCCGCAATTTTAACTAAACCTTATGATGACATTATTAATTTAATGAAAGAATTAAAATCTAAAGGTATTAAAATTGCCGTTGTTTCCAATAAAGCAGATTTTGCTGTTAAAACACTTATGGAGGATTATTTCAGCGGTCTTTATGATTGTGCTTACGGTGAAAGGGTAGGAGTAGAAAGAAAACCTGCTCCCGATAGTGTTTTCGGTGCAATTTCCGAAATGGGTGGAGATTTAAAAAATACTGTTTACATAGGTGATTCCGAGGTTGATGTTGAAACCGCGAAAAATGCAAATCTTCCTTGTATAGCAGTAACCTGGGGTTTTCGTGATAAAAAGGTTTTAGAAAGCCTTAATCCCGAATATATTGTAGATAGTCCGAGTGATATATTAAATATTATTGAAAGAGGTATGTAAATGAAAGTTTTACTTGTAAACGGTGGACCTCACGAAAAGGGTTGCACCTATACTGCACTTTGTGAAATTGAAAAAGAACTTAATGCACAAGGTGTTGATGCAGAAATATTCTGGCTTGGTAATAAGCCTGTAAGAGGTTGTATCGGTTGTGGCGGTTGCGCAAAAAATGACGGTCATTGTGTATTTACCGATGATATTGCAAATACTCTTATTGATAAAGCTTCTGAGGCAGACGGTATTATTTTCGGTTCGCCCGTTCATTATGCCGCACCTTCGGGTACAATTTGCGCAGTTCTTGACAGAGCTTTCTATGCAGGTGGCAGAAAGTTCAAATATAAACCTGCTGCCGCAATTTTAAGCTGTCGCCGTGCAGGTTCAACTGCCGCATTTGATGTGCTTAATAAGTATTTTACCATTAACAATATGCCTATCGTTTCTTCAGGTTATTGGAATATGGTTCACGGCTCAAAGCCTGAAGATGTTTTGCAGGATTTGGAAGGCTTGCAGATTATGAGAACACTCGGTAAAAATATGGCTTGGCTTCTCAAGTGCATTGACCTTGGTAAGCAGAATGGTATTGACCGCCCTGCAGGAGAACAGAAAATCCGTACCAATTTCATCAGATAATTGATTTTAAACAATATTGGTGATATACTTAAAAAGTAAAAGATTTTAATTAAGGAGAGATTCCGATGAATGATATAAAAGCTCTTTATGCCCTTTGGAAAGAAAAGGCAGTTCTCGATAAGGATTTGCAGGATGAACTCAAATCTATCGAGGGTGACGAAGAAGCAATACTTGACCGCTTCTATAAAAACCTTGAATTCGGTACAGGCGGACTTCGTGGTGTTATCGGCGCAGGTACTAACAGAATGAATGTTTATACAGTTGCTCAGGCAACACAGGGTCTTGCAGACTATCTCAACGAAGAGTTTGATGAGCCCAGCGTTGCAATTGCTTATGACTCCCGTATCAAATCCGATGTTTTTGCAGAATGTGCTGCAGGAGTTCTTGCTGCTAACGGCATTAAAGTTTATATTTACCCCGAGCTTATGCCAACACCTATGCTTTCATTTGCAGTTAGAAGACTTGGTTGCTCTTCCGGTATTGTTCTCACCGCAAGCCATAATCCCTCAAAATATAACGGTTATAAATGCTATGATCCCAGAGGCTTCCAGATTACCGATGAGGGTGCTGCAAAAACTTATGACTATATGAAAAAGGTTGATATGTTTGACGGAGTTAAACGTATGGACTTTGAAGAAGCTCTTGCAGAAGATATGGTTGACTATATCGAAGATTGGCTTAAAGACGAATTCATTGAGCAGGTTCTCAATTGTTCAGTAAATTCCGATGTTGTTAAGAAATCAGGTCTCAAGGTTCTTTATACACCCCTTAACGGTACAGGTAACAAGCCTGTTCGCCGTGTTCTCAAGAAATTGGGCGTTGAAGATTTAAGAGTTGTTAAGGTTCAGGAAAAGCCTGATGGTAATTTCCCAACATGTCCTTACCCCAACCCCGAAATCCGTCAGGTGTTTGAGGAAGGTCTTAAAATGACAGAGGATTTCCCTGCAGACCTTATGCTTGCAACTGACCCCGACTGCGACCGCGTTGGTATTGCAGTTCGTGATAACGGCGAATATAAGCTAATGACAGGTAATGAGGTAGGTGCAATGCTTTGCGAATACCTTCTTTCTCAGCTTAAAGAAAAGGGCAAGCTTCCCGAAAAACCTGTTGTTGTTAAAACTATTGTAACAACTCCTCTTATTTCTGCTATCTGTAAAGAATATGGTGCAGAAATGGCAGACCTTCTCACAGGCTTCAAATATATTGGTGAGCTCGTTACAGAGCTTGATGAAAAAGGCGAAGCAGACCGCTATGTGCTTGGCCTTGAAGAAAGCTATGGCTACCTTACAGGTGCTCATGCTCGTGATAAGGATGGCGTTAATGCCGCAATGATTATCTGCGAAATGGCTGCATTCTATAAAGCGCAGGGTATCACTCTCTGGCAGTTTATGAACAGCGTTTATGAGAAATATGGTTATTTCTTCAATCAGCTTGATAACTATGCTTTCGAGGGTGCCGCAGGTATGCAGAAAATGGCGGATATGATGGACACTCTTCGTAACGACCCACCCAAAGAAATTAACGGCAGTGAGGTTGTTTGGGTTGGTGACTATAAAACTGGTGTTACAACAGATGGCGAAACAGGTCTTCCTAAGTCTAATGTTCTTTCTTACAGAATGGAAAGTGGTGATACAGTAATTGTAAGACCTTCAGGCACTGAGCCTAAAATCAAAATTTATATTACTGCAAAAGCATCTTCAAGAGAGGAAGCAGAGAATAAGCTTTCAGTTATTTCCGAAAGCGTTAAAACACTCCTTGGTATTGAATAATGTTTTCCGATAAGATGAAAAAAGCTATCTGCTTTGTTATGGCAGGTTTAATGTTACTCGGTGTAGTATCAGTAATATTCAGCGTTGTATTTTAATAACAAACTCCCCACCGCTATTGCGATGGGGAGTCTGTTTTTTAAGAGCAATTAGCAGCAACCGCAGTTGTTATTGCAACCGCAATCATTACCGCAACCGTTGTTGTAAGAACCGCAACCGTAGCCGTTACCGTTACCGCAGAACAAAACGAGGATTATAAGGATGATAATCCAGCTGCAGTTATTACCGTTGTTGAAAAGGCAACCCATTCTCTTAACCCCCTTTCAATGCATAATATGATATTCAGATTTTTTTGTTACAAAGAGAATATATATTTATTAAAAGAACAGAATAAGAGCGAAATATCTTTGAAAGGTGGCGTGAAAATGAGCTATAGTTTTGATTATGAAAAATATAAAAAACACAGACCATCCGATATAAGAGATTTGATTTCGGATGAATATGATTATGACTTTGCAGATGAATTTGATTATGTTTTTGGCGATTACGATGATTTTGATGAAGAGAACGAATTTTAATTGTTGAATTGTTGGATTAAATGTCGTATAATATAAGGAAACAGAGGTGAGTGCTATGCTTTGTCAACATTGTAATAAAAATGAAGCTAATATGCATATGAAGCGCATTATAAACGGAAGAGCGGCAGAGGTGCATCTTTGCTCGGATTGCGCCCGTTCTTTAGGTTATGGTGAAGCTTTTTCAGGCTTTGGATTAGGCTTTTCAGATTTCTTGAGTGATTTCCTTTTAAAAGGTGAGCATTCATCCAATACTGCCCGATGTCCGTTTTGCAGCAAAAGCTTTGAGGAAATTGCCAAAGACGGCAAAATGGGTTGCGCGGAATGTTATAGTGCTTTTTATGACAAGCTTCTTCCATCCTTGCAACGTATTCACGGCAAAGGTACTCATATGGGTAAGAAACCCAACGGTAACGATAATTCGCAGAACAAATTAGAAAAGTTAAAAGAGCAGTTGGAAAATGCTGTTCGTGAGCAGGATTTTGAATCTGCTGTTAAAATCCGTGATGAAATAAATTCAATATTAATGGCAGGAGGGGAGCAATAATGAGCGCAAAATGGTATTTGGGTACAGGTGCTCAGAATGATGTTGTTATCAGTACAAGCATCCACCTTGCCAGAAATTTAAAACAGTTCCCTTTCCCTGCAAGTCTTTCAATGCAGGATAAATTAAAGGTTAATTCCGTTATCAAAAAGGCAACGGATGAATTAAATGATTATTCCTTTAATTATTATGAGATGAAAACTCTTTCTCAGGCAGAGGTTGTTTCTTTGGCGGAAAGGCATCTTGTCAGTCCTGAATTTGCATCTTCTCGCGATGGCAGAGCTCTTCTTTTAACAGAGGATGAAGCAGTCAGTGTTATGCTTAATGAAGAAGACCATATTCGTCTTCAGGTTATGTATGCAGGTTTTTCGCTTGATGAAGCTTACAGAACTGCCGATAAAATCGATAGTCAGTTAAGTGGAAAACTTCAGTTTGCTTTTGATGAAAGATTAGGTTATCTCACTCAGGATCCAACCGCTTTGGGAACAGGAATGAAAGCATCGGTAGTTCTTCATCTTCCTGCACTTGTTTCATCTTCACAGATTACAAAGCTTATTACAACGGTTTCAAAATTAGGGCTTTCTCTTCGCGGTTCTTATGGAGAAGGTGCGGCGGCAAAAGGTGATTTGTTCCGCTTGAGCAATACCATTACTCTCGGTATTTCCGAGAAAGCCGCAATAGAAAACCTTAAATCAATTGCTCTTCAGATTGCGGCTCAGGAAAGAGTTGCAAGAGAAGAAATTTTTAAAGCACCTGTTACGGAAGACAGAATTTTCAGAGCTTACGGTGTTTTAAAATATGCAAGAATGATTGATACGAGCGAGTTTATGGAGCTTGTTTCCCTTGTCCGACTTGGTGCAGTTAAAGGAATAATCAATATGGATTGCGCGCAGATTGAAGCACTGATGATTCATATGCAACCTGCAACAATTTCCCTTTCTGTTGACAGACCTCTTGACAGAATAGAAAGAGATAAGTTGCGCGCACAGCTTGTAAGACAAAGCCTTGGAAGTTGAGCACAGAGGTAGTTATGGAAGAAAAAGTCACTAAATCCAAAGCGTTGGTTTCCTCATTGCTTTTAACCATAGCCGCTTTTATCTGGGGTACTGCTTTTGTTGCTCAGAGCAAAGGGCTTGAAGAAATCGGCAATTTCACATTTTTATGCTTAAGGTCTTGCCTTGCGGTTGTTTTCCTTACTCCCGTTTCGTTGGCTATAATGAAACATAACAAAAAAACAATCGGAAACGGACCACATAACGAAAATAAAACATTTTTTTCTAAAAGACTTATTATAGGCGGTCTTTTCTGCGGTACATCTGTTTGCCTTGCATCCTTGGTACAGCAGTATGGGATTATGTATTCAAGTGTTGGTAAAGCAGGTTTTTTAACAACTCTTTATATACTGATAGTTCCGCTTTTAGGCTTGTTTCTTAAAAGAAAAGTTAAACCTGTTCTTTGGATTTGCATAGTTATTGCAACCTGCGGTATGTATTTTCTTTGTGTTACGGAAGCGGGTGGAATAAGTGCAGGTGATATCCTTTTAATTCTTTGTGCATTCCTTTTTGCAGTACAGATTATGATAGTTGATCACTTTGTTCAGACGGTTGACGGTGTTCGTCTTTCTCTTGTTCAGTTTTTTGTTTCGGCAGTTGTTTCTGCAATAGGAATGTTTGTTTTCGAGCATCCTGACCCCGAGGCTATTTCAAGAGCGTGGTTTGCAATTTTCTATGCAGGTGTTATGTCTTCGGGTATTGCATTCACTCTTCAGATTGTAGCGCAGAAAAATCTCAATCCGACCGTTGCCAGTCTTCTGATGAGCCTTGAATCTGTTTTTGCTGCATTGGCAGGAGCATTCTTTGGCGAAAGGCTTACAGGAAGCGAAATCTTCGGTTGTGCTCTTGTTTTCATTGCAATTATCCTTGCTCAATTACCTGTTGAAAAGTTAATAAAATCGAACACAACTCCGAGGAATATGTAAAGTTCTTCGGAGTTAATTATTTGACCTGAATTTAACAAAATGTTAATATTGTTAGTGTAAAATAAAATTAAAACACACTCTTTTGGTGGGGGTTATAAAATGATTTGCATTTTACTTTTGGAAGATGATGTTCAGTTTAACAGGATTGTCTGCTCATATCTTACAGACAGTGGCTATAATGTTGTGGGTTGTCATAGTGCTGCTGAAGCATTTGAACAAATGGAAAGAATGTCATTCGATATGATTATTTCTGATATTATGATGAAAGATGTTAATGGTTTTGAATTTGCTGAGCAGGTTCGTCTTGTTAATAAAGATGTCCCGTTTTTGTTCTTAACGGCAAGGGATGATTTGCAGTCAAAAGAAAAAGGTTACAGAATGGGAATTGATGATTACATTGTTAAGCCTGTTGAAATGAAAGAATTGGTTTTCAGGATTGAAGCAATTTTAAGAAGAGCAAAAATTGCAAACAAGAAGAAAATTATCATAGGCGGTCTGGAGCTCGATTCTGTTGAAACTGCAGCGTATTATAATAGAGAAAATTTAGGCCTTTCGGTGAAAGAGTTTAATATTCTTTTTAAATTCTTGTCTTACCCTAAAAGAACTTTTACAAGAACACAGCTTATGAATGAATTCTGGGGTTATGATAGCGAGAGTGCACCAAGAACAGTTGATGTTTGTATAACAAAACTTCGTTCTAAAATATCTAAGTGTAAAGATATTGAAATTGTAACTGTTCATGGCCTTGGGTATAAGGCGGTGGTTCTCGTATGAGAATAAACCAAAAGGAAAAGGATTTTGCCAGCAGACTTCGTAATTTTATTGTTGAATTTATTTCGGTTTTTTCCATTGTTGCTTTGAATGGCACATTTCTTTTTTTGATTTTGCTAACTGTTATAAATAAAGGATTTGATAAATCAACAATTGCTTTGTCAGGTGCGTTGTACCTATTATTCGGTTGTACAGTTTCTACCGGGCTTATTTATTATGTTAAAGGTAGAGTATATCATAATAAAATTAAAGTGTTTTGTGATACTGCAAGTAAAGTTGCAAAAGGAGACTTTAATGTAAGAGTTCCAATTTATTTTGATAAGCCAAAAAGCGAAATGGATTATCTGGCAGTCAATTTTAATAAAATGCTTACGGAAATATCTTCTTTAGAAAATATGAGAAATGATTTTGTTGCGGATGTTTCTCACGAAATAAAGACTCCGTTAAGTGTTGTTCAAGGATACGCTTATTTGTTGCAGAATAAAGAGCTGAGTGTTGAAAAGAGAACGGAGTATACACATTTGCTTTCTCAAGCAATAGCTTCGCTTACAAATCTCGTAACAAACATTTTGAAGTTGAATAAAATTGAAAATCAAGGCATAATAAAAAAAGAAAAATATTTTTTGGATGAGCAACTACGGTGCTGTATTCTTTCATTTGAAGATAAAATTGACGAGAAAAATTTGATGTTGAATGTTGATTTTGAGGAAGTCTCTGTAACAAGCGATAAAGCGCTTTTAGAAATTGTTTGGAATAATCTGATTTCCAATGCCATTAAATATACGCAATTCGGCGGTGCGATTTCTGTAGAAATAAAAAAATCTAATGATAAAACAATAGTCAGTGTAGCTGATACCGGTTGCGGTATGACCGATGAAATTAAAGCTCATTGTTTTGAAAAGTTTTATCAAGGAGATTCTTCCCATTCTGAAGAAGGTAATGGCTTAGGTCTTGCTTTAGTTAAACAAGTTATAAATATGCTTGATGGTGAGATAAATGTGGAAAGTATTTTAGGGAAAGGTACAAAGTTTACAGTAATAATATGAGTTTAACATAATCTTAACAACGGTGATTTAAAATACCGTTGTTAAGATTTTTTTATTGGTGGTGAAAGGAATAAAAAAGGATAAAGCTATTGATAACAATATAAAGAAAAAAATATTACTTATATTCGGAATTGCAATGTTGCTTAGTTTCGTCGCGCTTACAATTGTTATTTTTTCTTTGAAAAACAATGGGACATCAAAGTATGGTACACTGAAACCCACCGAAAGCAGCATTGTGTATAAAGAAGGTTTAACTTTTTCACCAACTAAAGAAGATAAGAATAATAAAAATGAAAAAGAAGAAACTCAGTTTTCAGAAACTGTGCAGAATAATCAAGTAAATGCACCTGAAACAGATAAAACAACTGTTTCAGAGGGCGTTCTGCCGGATGCTTCAGGATGGAGTACCGCTCAGATTATATCAAAAGCAAAGGATGCGGTTAATAAAACCAAAGCTTATACGGGTAACTTAACAGTAAATCATTCGGAGGGCTTTAGTGCGAATGTTACTGAATGTAGTGCCGGTGGAATTGTAAGAAGTGTTGTTGATTTAATGATAGGTTGGGTTGTAAAGCCTGTGGAGGAAACTCTTGTTTACCAAAACGGTAAAGCTGTTAATTCTGAAGGAGAAACAGTACCCATTATTCTTCCGAAACGTAATGGTTTTTCTTTAAGTGAAAGTGGTGTTAAATCCGCTACTATTCAGCAAACCGGAAATGAATATATTATTAAAATCAATCTTGTTGAAGAAAGTGTAGGAATGTATGATGTTCCAAAACATAATGCGGCATCCGTAGGTTATCTTGATGTTGCAAGCTTTGATATCAGTTTTATGGATATAGATTCAGCTGATATTGTTTATAAAGGTTCAAGTATTGAACTCGGAATAAATGCAGATGGTTTTGTGACCTATGCAAACTATAAAATTCCTCTTCATATTGAAGGCGCTGCTCACAAAGGTTCTATAAGCGGTTCAGCTACCTTTGAAGGTGAGCAAACAGAAGAATGGAGATTGAATTGGTAAGGAAGTAATAAAAATGTCTTTTAAACAAAAAGCTATTGCATTAATAATTAAGGAAGCAATTAAATATGTAAGAAAAGATTATGATAAAAATCTTTTTAAACTAATTGATTTTGGTGATAAATTAGTTAAAGAGGAAATTCACCACAAGGTCCTCCGAGGTCTTAAAGAAAGACTTTCAAGACCCGGTAATGAATGGGCTACTCTTATTAAAAGAATAGTTATGGATACCGATCCCGATGTTATTCAAAAACTTATTCCACCTTTTATTAACAGTGTGGTAAAAAGTTATGACAGAAGACGTGCAGCTATGATGGAGCACGGTTGCAATATTCCGTGGGCAATTCTTATAGATGTTACAACTGCTTGTAACCTTAAATGCACAGGTTGTTGGGCAGCTCAGTATGGTAACCATCTTCAGATGACTTATGATGACATCAATAAAGTTATCAAAGAGGGTAAGGAACTGGGTACATATGTTTACCTTTACACAGGTGGCGAACCTCTTGTTCGTAAGAATGACCTTATTCGTATTTGTAAAGAAAATCCCGATTGCCTTTTCATTACCTTTACAAACGGAACTCTCTGCGATGATGCCTTTGCAGATGAACTAAAAAAAGTTGGTAATATGTTCCTTACAATTTCAATTGAGGGTAATGAAGAAACAACCGATGCACGCCGTGGTAAAGGCACATATAAAGCAGTTATTTCTGCTATGGAGCGTCTCAAAAAACGCGGTATTCCTTTCGGTTCATCACTTTGCTATACAAAACTCAATGCGGATGTTATCGCTTCTGATGACTATGCGGATTTCCTTATTTCTCAAGGTGTTCTGTTCGCTTGGTATTTCACTTTTGTTCCTGTTGGTTGCGGCTCGACACCCGAACTTATGGCAACTGCAGAGCAACGTGAAATGATGTATAACCAAATTCGTAAATGGAGATTTAAAGAAGTTAAGCCTATGTTTACAATTGACTTCTTTAATGATGGTGAATATGTTGGTGGGTGCGTTGCCGGCGGTAAGCAGTATTTCCATATCAGCGCAAATGGAGACTGTGAGCCTTGTGTATTTGCTCACTATTCTAATGTTAATATTAAAGATAAAGATAAACATGTGCTTGATGCTCTTAAGAGCCCGATCTTTATGGCATATAAAGCACGTCAACCTTTCTCAGATAATATGCTTCGCGCTTGTCCTGTAATGGATAACCCCGGTGCAATTAAGAAAATGGTTCAGGAATCAGGTGCTAAATCTACAGACCTTCAGAGTCCTGAAAAAGTTGAAGAGCTTTTCGCAAAAACAGTTGATGTAGCAAGAAAATGGAAAGATACTGCCGATAGAATGGCGGATGATTACGGCTTTGTACAATGGCATATTCGTAGCGTTGATATCTACAAAGGTTACGAATCTGAGCATATTAAAGATTATGAAGATTTTGAATAAATCAATTGAAAGAGCTAAAACTCCCGAATCAATAGGTATAGACTCCTCGGTTATCTCAAAGATGACCGAGGAAATGTCATATAGAAGCATAAATATTCACAGTTTAATGGTTTTAAGAAACAATAAGGTGGCTTGCGAAGCTTGGAGCAAACCGCTTGAACCAGAAATGCCACATATGGTCTATTCTATAAGTAAAAGTTTTTTGGCTACAGCTTATGGTTTTGCTTTGGATGAAGGAAAAATAGCAAGAGAAACTAAACTTGTTGATTTGTTTCCTGAGTTACATAAAAAGAAAGATAAATATTTGGAAAAGCTTACAATTCATCATCTTTTGTGTATGACCGCAGGGAAACAGACTTCTATTCGTGGTAGCAAAAGTGACGATTGGTTAAACCTTTTTGTTAATGCAAAATGGATTTTTGAACCGGGAACAAGCTGGCGTTATGTAAATGATAACTACTATGTAGCATCGAAAATGCTTTGCAAGGTTCTGGGTGTGTCAATAACCGAATATCTTACACCACGTTTGTTTGAACCTCTGGGAATTGATGCTCCTTTCTGGGAGCATTCTCCTGATGGTGTTGAAGCAGGCGGATGGGGATTGCAACTCAAAACCGAAGATATTGCAAAATTGATTTTATGCTATCAGAACAAAGGAAAATATAATGATGTTCAGGTGTTGCCTGAGTGGTGGACTAAAGAAGCAACAGATTTTATATCAGATAATTCCGTCAGTGAAAAAGAACCTGATGCAAGTGCCGGTTACGGTTGTGGTTTCTGGCGTTGTGCAGGTATGCCAAATACTTATAGAGCTGAAGGTATGTTCTGCCAATACGCTATTTCGTTTGAGGATTATAACGCGTGTTTGGTTATGACATCGGAGCATAGTGGTTTGCAAGAAACTCTTGATGTTATATGGAAATATATGCCCGAAGCATTTATTGAACCAAATTCGAAAAAAGAAAGTCAAAAAATAACATTATCGGATAAATCAACAGTCATTAATAAACCGCGTTCCGAAATCGAGAGTTTAATAAATGGTAAAACTTATTCTTTGAAAAAATGCAGATTTATAAACTTCATAGGTTTTCCTATAAGCGTATTACCGATGCCTATTGTCTTTTTTGCTAAAGACAGAGGCGGTAATATGAATAATCTAAAGTTTGTGTTTTCAAAAACCGGATGCACTTTTTCTTGGAAAGAAGATGGGGGATTTGAAAATAAAATATTCCTTTCTATGAATGGTGAAGCGAGTTTTGATGAAGTTGTTATCGGTGAGCTCAAAATGCCGGTTCGAAATTATGCTTATTGGGAAAATGATAATACTTTTGTGTTGCATATAAGACCATTGTCATCAGTGGCGGAAAGAGTACTTAAATTTGAATTTAAAGATAATAAAATTAAAATGTACCCAAGCTATATTCCGGGTACGGATGAAAAAGCAAAAAAAGTCGGAGATAAATTGAAATGCATTTTAATCGGAAAATGGTTTCATTGGTGGATTGATTTCCTTGTTCCCAGAGTGGGTAAAATTCTTAATCCGACACATTACGGTAAACAAATATGAACAATACCAAAAGGAAGTGTTAAATTTCCTTTTGGTATTGTTTTTTTTATTATGATTTAGTATAATTAAACTGTATTTGTATAATTAGTTAACGGGGTGTTGGTTTGGCTAAATACGGCTTTGACTTGCAACGTAAAAATAAAAAAAGAAAAACAACCGTGTTGATATGTCTGTTTATGGTTTTTGTAATTCTTTTAGGCTCTGTTTCAACATTTTTGTTATGGCGATCTTTGAATTATGATTTTAACAATATCTTTGTTAAAAGTGATGAGGAAAGCACAACTTCTGTTCCCACAACAGAAAACATAGATAATGTTGTTCTTCAGGGAGATGCACTTTTTCTTGTGGCAGTTACTTCCGATGACAGTAAAGAAACTCGGTTTATCAATCTGATTGACGTAAATCTGGGTGAGAAAACTGTCAGGGTTCTTCCTTTTGACCATACCGGAAAAAGCAATCAACTTAAATCTACTTATGAAAAGATTTTACTTAATAGCGGAGTAAAGGAACTTGTTTCTGCTATTGAAAGCGATAGGCAGGTTGATATTGACAGATATGTGCTTTTTACTGATTCGGGTTATAAATCTGTGTTCAGAGCTTTAGGAGATGTAAGTGTCAGAGTTAATAAAGATATTGAGTATGATACTCCTGATATGTTCTTGGAACTCAAAAGAGGAGAAAATACAATCGCTCCCGAAAAAGTTTTCAAGTATATGAAATATATCTGCGAAACTGAGAAAGGGTATGAATGCTCAAGGCTTAATGCAGAAATTATAGTTTCTTCCTTTGAAGCTTTTTATAATATCGAAAAATTTAATTCTGTAGATTCGCTTTTCTCAAAGCTTATAAATTATTGTAAGAGCGATATTTCAATTGTCGACTATACGGAGAATAAGGATAAAATAGAGTATCTTCTTCCCAAAACATCAAAAGAAAAATTGAAAGTCTACGTTTCCGAAAAGGAGATTAATGATGAAGAAAAATGATAAAAAAATTAAAATACTTGTGGCATTAGTAGCAGTGTTCCTTGTAGCGATAGTTGCGAGTGGAACAATTCTATATGCAATTTATGATACCAGCCTTAAGCCTGCAGAGTTTCAGGATTTAAAAGCACCTGCATCCGGCATTGATTCAGGCTATTACAGGTATTGTTATTATGAGCTTTCTGCAGAGGAACAAGCAATTTACACAGTTATTCTTAAAAGTATTTATGAAATGCCTGAAAGAATAGAAATTCCCAAATTGGTTACGGGAAATCTTAATAAGATTTTTACCGCTATTTCTTATGATAACCCCGACCTTTTCTGTTTGGGTCTTAATTGCAAGGTTTATACTGAAGGCTTGAAAACATTTTTTGAACCAACATATTGTATGACAAAGGATGAATATAAGAAGCAACAGGACGAATTGAAAACTGTTATACCTGTTATTCTTAAAGGTGCTGAGAAATACAGTGCAATTTATGAAAAAGAACTTTATATTCACGATTATATTGTAACAAACACTGTTTATGTTGACCCGGAAACAAGCACAAATGCGAACAGCATTTATGGTTGTCTTGTTGAAGGTAAAGCATCCTGCGAAGGTTATTCAAGAGCATTTCAGTATCTTTTAAGTGCATTGAATATTGATAACAGACTTATTACCGGTGAATCAACCGAAGATGGCGAGAATTATATCGGGCATATGTGGAACTATGTTGTTCTTGATGGTCAGGGTTATTTTGTTGATGTAACCTGGGATGACCCCAAAACCGCAACTCAGGTTCTTCGTCATACATTCTTTAATGTAACAACTGACGATATACTTCTTGAGCATCGTGATATTGAACAGAGTGTTCCTCTTTGCACAGCAAACAGATATAATTATTTTGTATATGAAAAAGCGTTTATAAATAATGTTGAAACAGAGCAACTTGAAACCGCTGTTGAAAATGCGGTCTATAATGCAAGTCAGCGAAATTATAAATGTGTTGAGCTTCGCTTTGCAGATGTGGAGTCACTTAATACAGCGAAAGACACTCTTTTCAATACAGGTGTTGTTTACACAATTTATCACGATTTAGGTCTTATTGAGGATTTAGTTGGTGCAAAAGTTTATTATAGTACTGATGAAAAGATGAATGCTCTTTGTCTTTTCTTTTGAGGTGGATTAAATGGATAGAGAAAAAATAGAAAGAGCAGTTAGAGATATTCTTGAAGCAATAGGGGAGGACCCTGATAGAGAGGGCCTTAAAGAAACCCCTAACAGAGTTGCAAGAATGTATGAAGAAGTGTTTTCGGGTCTTTCTGAGGATGCTCATACTCATTTGAAACTTTTCAATGAACCTGGTAACGATGAAATGGTTATTGTTCGTGATATACCGTTATATTCAATGTGTGAGCATCATCTCTTGCCGTTTGTTGGTAAAGCTCATATCGCATATATTCCTGCGGATGGCAGAATTATAGGTCTTTCAAAACTTGCTCGTATAGTTAATGTATATGCAAAGCGTCCTCAGGTTCAGGAGCGCCTTACAACTCAGATTGCAGATTTTCTTTATGATGAGTTGGGTGCGAAGAGTGTTGCGGTTATTATTGAAGCAGAGCATCTTTGTATGACAATGCGTGGCGCAAAGGCAGCAGGTGCAGTTACTCAGACTTCTGCTCTTCGCGGTACTGCAAGAAGCGATGCAAGAACCCGTTCGGAAGTTATGTCTTTGTTGACAGGTGGGAAATAATGTTTTCTTTTAAAACTTTAATTGAAAAGAAAAGTGTCCCTCTTATAATGGGGATTCTTAATATTACACCCGATTCATTTTCAGATGGTGGTGAATTTAATGGCCTTTCGAGTGCTCTCGAAAGGCTTAATAATCTTTATGAAGAGGGTGCAGATATTGTCGATATTGGTGCTTGTTCAACTGCACCCAATAATACTATTGTATCTGTTGAAGAAGAGTTAAAGCGTCTTGAAATATTGCCTGAACTCGTAAGGAATGCAAAAGTACCTTTATCGATTGATACTTTCAGACCACAGGTTGCAAGGTTTGCTATTGAAAATGGCATCAGCATAATCAATGATGAAAGTGGTGCATTTAATCCTGATATGGCAGAAGTAGTAAAAGAACATAATGCAGGCTGGATTTTTATGCACACGGGTGGAAAGTCATCAAAAGAAATAACTGAATATAAGAAGGGTGTAACAGAAGATGTTTTAAATTTCTTTGAAAGTATGAGAACTCAAGCAGTTGATTTTGGTATAAATGAAGAAAATCTTTGTTATGACTGCGGTATCGGTTTTGGAAAAACTCGTAATGATGATATTGAACTTTTAAAGAATTGTAAAACACTGTCTCAATATTCACCATTATTGATAGGTGTGTCAAGAAAAAGAGTAATCGGTGAATTGACAGGCGAAAAAAATCCTAAAGACAGAGTTGCAGGAAGTGTTACAGCAGCAGTTTGCTGTGCGGTGAATGGTGCAGGCGTTTTAAGAGTTCATGACGTTAAAGAAACTGTTGATGCTATGAAAGTATCATATATACTATTATAAATAAGGTGAAATTATGGAAAAGATAATTGTTAAAGGTTTGAGGTTAAAAGCATATCACGGTGTAAATCCCGAAGAGAAAATCAATGGTCAGATGTTTGAGCTTGATATTACAGCTTTGATTGATGCAAAATCTGCAAACTCAAGTGATGCGCTTGATGATACCGTAAGCTATGCAAAAATAATTAAAACTGCAAGAGCAGTGTTTACTGCGGAGAGTTACAATCTTATTGAATATGCCGCAAACAAAGTTGGTATGGAAATTATGAAAACCTACCCAAAACTTAAAAGTGTTACAGTTCTTCTCAAAAAGCCTGAAGCGCCTATTAGCGCAGATTTTGATTATGTAGCAGTTGAAGAAACTATAACAAGAGAAGAGTATGTGGAGTTAGCAGGAGAATGAAAGCAGTAATAGGTATAGGTACAAATATCGGTAACAGAGCTGAGAACATAAGAAATGCAGTTGAGGCTCTGGATTTGTTACCTGATGTTAAAGTTTTAAGATGTGCCTCAATTTATGAAACTGACCCGTGGGGTTATACAGAACAGCAAAGTTTTTATAATACTGTTGTTGAAATTGAAACAACTAAATTACCTGAAATGCTTTTAGGTGCTTGTTTGGGTATAGAAGCAGGCATGGGCAGAATTCGCGAATTTAAAAACGGACCAAGAATAATTGATTTGGATTTATTGGTGGTTGAAAACTATGAGAGTAATTCACCGCATATAACAGTTCCTCATGCGCTGATAGGGGAAAGGGACTTCGTTCTTGTGCCCCTGAAAGAACTGTATGATGATATGAATATATTAGGCTTTTCTTATATAAATCAGTATGAAAATATATTGGAAAAATCAACCGCAAAAAAAGTTGAAAAAATTTAAAATTAGGTATTGACATTTGCATATAGTGATGATATAATTCTGTCTCGTTGGCGACAAGAGAGCGCAAACGGAAAACCGAAAAGTTGCTCTTTAAAATGAGAGAAAGCGAAACACCCGGGTGGGTTGATAAATCGCTAAAAAATCTCAAAAAAGTTGTTGACAAATGAAGATGAACATGATATTATGTTCAGGCACTCGCGAGTTGAGGACAAACTTCCAAGCCTCGAGAGTAGCGAACGAACCTTGAAAATTAAACAACGAGAAAGAAAAGAAACCCTTGAGATTTTTTTGAGCGTAAAAGAAAATTTTGCGACAGTAAAATTCGGGCTTCGAAAGAAGTTTGAGAGAGCGATACGCTAGAGTATCG
>JAZQMA010000043.1:0-6097 GCA_045543035.1 Acutalibacteraceae bacterium
CCACACTTTCAGACGGCAGAAAATCGCCTGCGGAAATTCGTGATGCATATAAGCAACAGGGGTACAGCATAGTTGCATTTTCGGACCACGACCGTTATTTTGATCATAGCGATTTTTGCACGGATGATTTTGTTGCCATTAATTCCTTTGAGGCGGATATCAGCGACAATATTGTCAGCAGCAGCCAGTTCCGCAGATGTTATCACCTCAATGCATTTCATATAAATGGAGACAAGGAGGTTGCGCTTCCTGCCACACCCGACTATAGGGATATGAAAGCTGTAAACGAATATATACAAAAACTTAAAAAATTAGGCTTTATAGTTGCATATAACCATCCCTACTGGTCAATGCAGTGCCTTGATGACTATCGTGATTTAGAAGGCTGCAGTATTGTTGAAATATATAACAACTCTGTTTTTGTTGAGGGCGGAGATGACGGACAAGAACAGGTTTATGATGAAATGCTCCGTAGCGGAAAGCGACTGTTTTGTACTATGGCAGACGATAATCATAATGAATTTCCTTTTGGTGATGTGCGTTGCGACAGCTTCGGAGGAAAAACAGTTTTTCTCTGTGATTCACTCAGTTATGAATCTGTTATATCTGCTATGCAGAGCGGGTCGTTTTATTGTACCCGTGAGCCGAGAATATTTGAGCTGACATTAGAGGATGGCAAAGTTCACATTGAATGTTCACAGGCTCAACGTATAGCACTTTCTACTGCAGGCAGACGTTCGAAAGCTTTACACGCTCCCGTAGGAGAATACGTAACTCAAGCAGATTTTCAACTTGAGAATGAGGATGTATACTTCCGCATCGAAGTAATAGGTCCCTCAGGAAAAAAGGCCAACACTAACGCATATTTTGTTGAGGATTATAAATGATTCAAAATCAGCAAAGATTTTTCAGAAATCCTTGAAAATCCTTAATTTAAGTCATATAATCAAACAGTAATTTTATGGAAATATGGTGTGAATTTATGGAAAAAACAAAGCAATCGGTTTTTAAACCGAAACTTATTTCTTGTCTGAAAGGTTATAGCGGTGCTCAATTTGGCAAGGATTTAACATCGGGTGTTATTGTTGCTATTATTGCGCTTCCTCTTTCAATTGCGCTTGCTCTCGCATCAGGTGTTACTCCTGAACAGGGCCTTTATACTGCGATAATTGCAGGCTTTGTAATCTCAATGCTCGGAGGTAGCCGGGTTCAGATTGCAGGACCTACGGCGGCATTTGCTACAATTGTTGCAGGTATCGTTGCAGAAAACGGTTTTTCCGGACTTGTTCTTGCAACTCTTATAGCGGGTATATTGCTTATACTTATGGGTGTATTTAAGCTTGGAAGTCTTATAAAATTTATTCCTTATACAATTACAACAGGCTTTACAACCGGTATTGCCGTTACGCTTATTATCGGTCAGATTAAAGATTTTCTTGGTCTTACCTTTGAAAAGTCGCCAATTGAAACAATGGAAAAGATTGAAGAGGTTGTTCATCAGCTTCATACATTTAATTTTGAGGCGTTTATAATCGGTGCAATTTCTCTTGCGGTGCTTATTGTATTTCCTAAATTCATTAAGAAAATCCCACCATCAATTTTTGCAATAATCATTTCTGCGGTGCTTGTTAAAGTGTTCGATATGAATGTAAATACAATCGGTTCGCTTTACACAATTTCATCATCACTTCCCGTTCCGTCAATTCCTGAGTTTTCTTTTGAAACTGTAAAAGCCATTATGCCCGATGCATTCACAATTGCAGTTCTTGCAGCAGTTGAATCTCTTCTTTCCTGCGTTGTTGCAGACGGAATGACAGGTAGCAGACATAATTCCAATACAGAGCTTATCGCTCAGGGCGCAGGTAATATTGCCTCTGCACTCTTCGGTTGTATTCCTGCTACAGGTGCAATTGCAAGAACAGCGGCAAATATTAAAAACGGTGGAAGAACTCCTGTTGCAGGTATGGTCCACGCTGTTGTGCTTCTTCTTGTTCTTGTGGTGCTTATGCCTTATGCAGCGCTTATTCCAATGCCAACAATTGCAGCAATCCTTTTCGTTGTTGCTTATAATATGAGCGAGTGGAGAGAGTTCGTAGCAATTATTAAAAAAGCTCCCAAAAGCGATACTCTTATTCTTCTTGTTACATTTATACTTACTGTGGTTTTCGACCTTGTTGTTGCAATTATTGTAGGAATCATTCTTGCAACTGTTATGTTTATGAAGCGTATGAGCGATGTTACAGATGCTTATGGTTGGAAAGAATTTGATGAGAACACTGATGATGAAAATATAAGACTTAAAAAGGTTCCTGAAAATACAATGGTATTTGAAATTACAGGTCCCATTTTCTTCGGTGCATCAACAAAAATTGCTGATGTTATCAAGAATACAGATAAGGAAGTTCTTATTTTGAGAATGAGAAGCGTTCCTGCTATTGATGCAACAGGTCTTCATAGCTTTGAAACAATTATCAAGCTTTGTAAAAAGCAAAACAAAACACTTATTCTTTCACATGTTAATGAACAACCAATGAAAAGCCTTGAAAAAGCAAAGCTTATTGACGAAATACTCTTTGCTGATAATATTGATACAGCTATAGAAATGGCTAAAAAGTAATATAATTAACATAAACAGATAAAAATAAAGCAGGGGGGAATGAGTATGAAAAATCTGGGTTATTATAACGGCGTATGGGATGAAATTGAAAAAATGTCCATTCCTATGAGCGATAGAGTTTGTTTTTTCGGTGATGGTGTTTATGATGCTACATATAGTCGTAATTATAAGATTTTCTCCTTGGATGAGCACATAGACCGTTTCTATAACAGTGCAAAATTTCTTGAGATAGAGTTGCCTTACACAAAAGATGAATTGAAAGAAATTTTAAATGATATGGTTCAAAAAATGGATACAGGTGAAAATTTTGTTTGTTTTCAGGCAACAAGAGGAAACAATGCAATCAGAAACCACGTTTTCCCGGAGAATGCAAAGGCGAATATATGGATAAATATTTACCACAAGGAAATTCTCGATTTAACGAGAAAGGTTCAGCTTATCACAATGGAGGATACCCGATTCTTGCATTGTAATATAAAAACATTGAATCTTATTCCTGCAGTTATTGCATCTCAACGAGCGAAAGAGGCAGGATGCTTTGAAACAGTTTTCCATAGAAACGGGAGAGTTACCGAATGTGCACACAGTAACATTCATATTATAAAAAATGGTGAATTGATTACTGCACCAACCGATAATCTGATTTTACCCGGAATTGCCAGAAAGCATATAATCAGCACTTGTAAGAAAATGAACATTCCTGTCAGAGAAGCACCATATTTTTTAGAGCGGTTGTTTGGTGCTGATGAGGTTCTGGTTTCATCTGCAGGGGCACTTTGCCTTGTTGCTGATGAAATAGATGGGAAAAAAGTGGGCGGAAAAGCACCAGACTTGGTAGAAAAGCTTCAGACAGCTTTGTTGAATGATTTTCTTTCGCAAACAAACTAAAAGATTATTATTGGATTACAGTATATAAAATAACTAAAACAAATCTCCTTGAAAAAAACAAGGGGATTTTTGTGTTATAAAAAGAAGCTATAAAACATTGTAGCAATATAAATTGATAAAAAAGTATTATAGCTTATTTGTTGCGGATTTTTAAAATGGTTGTTATATTTTGTTGTTTATGATATAATCAGGTTGAAGAATGGAAAGGAGTGAACTATATGAGCGAAAAGGTAAAAAAGAAACTTCCGATTAACAGTCCATTAGTAAAAATACCATTTGGCGGATTAACTTCCAATATGCTCAGAACAATTGCTGTTGTGCTAATGCTCAGCGACCATATCTGGGCAACATATATGAGCTTTGGTAACTGGATGACTTATATCGGCAGAATGGCATTCCCTATTTTTGCATTTCAGATTGCAGAGGGCTTTGTTCACACCTCAAACTTTAAAAAATATGCTTTGAGGTTATTGGGTTTTGCGTTAGTTACTGAAATTCCGTTCAACCTTTTTTACAGTAGCAGATGGTTCAACCCTTACCATCAGAATGTATTGTTTACACTCCTTTTAGGTTTGCTTGCAATATATGTAATTGACAATGCTAAGAAAAACAGAACCGTCAAGAATATTTCTCTTTCAGTATTATGGCTTGCATTAATTTGTATTGCGTCAACTCTTGGCTTTGTGGATTATGGTTTCTTAGGAATGTTAACAGTTGTAATGTTTTATATCTTAAGAGATTTTCCGTTCGCTTGGCTCGCTCAGTTAGTGGCAATGGTGCTTATTAACATTGTTTTCTTTGAAGGACAGGTATTCCCCGTTGAAATTCTCGGAAAAATTTTTGAAATACCTTCTCAGGGCTTTGCGGTGTTCTCGCTTATTCCAATCTGGCTATATGGCGGTAAGAAGGGAAAATCCAGCAAAATAATGCAGTATGGTTTTTATGCTTTTTACCCCGTGCATATGTTGATTTTGTATTTGATAAAGCTTTCAGCATAACTTAATGTAATAAAAAAGGTGATTTTCTTGACTGATAAAAAAACTAAAACCCTGCAACGAGAAAAGTATGAGCTTGCAAGGCTGAATAAAGCTAAAAATCGCAATTCCGGAAGTAAATATTTCTTTGTTTTGCTGCTTCTTATTGCTATTGTTAATATTCTTGACGAAGTAACAAGTAACCTGACTGTTACCGTGCAGTCGTCTTTTGTGACGGAGTTTTTCGTTAATAATCCTTTTATGGGAAAATATTATACCTATGAGGATGGACTTGCTTTCCATTCAAGCATAGGTGTGTTTACCTATGTTTTGGGTATTTTTACACCGTTTTACAAAGCTCTTGCTGATAAATGGGGAAGAAAGCCTCTTTTCGTTCTTTCAACATTGGGAATGGCAACAGGACTTTTGGTTATTCACTTGTCCTCAAGCTACATAATGTTCCTTGTCGGTTTTGCGATTATCAGCTTTTTTATGGGTCACGATATTCAGATTATTTATGTCCTTGAGGAAGCACCTACAAAGCATCGTGCCCGAATCTACAGCCTGCTTAAGGCTCTCGGTATTTTAGGGACTGTGGCAATTCCCGCACTGCGTGATTTGCTTATGAAAAACGACCCCACAAGGTGGCGTCTTGTGTTCCTTGCTCCTGCAATAGTAGGCTTTTTTGCTTGTGCAATGGTAATTCTTTTTGCAAGAGAAACAAAGGTATATCTTGAAGAACGCACAGCGTATCTTTCAATCCCTTATGAGGAGAGGGAAGCCGAAAAGCTTCGAAAGAAAGAGCAAGCTAAAGCCGATGCTAAAAAGCAAGGTGTGTTTAACGGAATTAAATATATATTCTCGAATAAAGATACGAGAACGGTTATTATAACACATATGGTGTTTGATGTTGCTATAGCTTCTGTCGGTCTTTTCTATGAATCCATAATGCATATTGCAGGTCTTTCAACCGCTGAAACAACAGACGCACTTTATATGATACCTTTTGTGTATTCGGCGGTGACACTCCTTTCGGGATTTGTGGCTGACTTAATCGGCAGAAAGAAAACCGTGTTCATCGGCTCTGCTATGTGCGTCGTGTGCTTTGTGATGTTTATAGTCGGTCTTAATAAGGGCTTTCCGCCCTATCTTATCGGTATCTTTGCGGGGCTTTATCAAAGCGGATATTGGATAGGCAGAGATTATATGAATATTATGATGACCGAAAAGGTGCCTACGGAAATACGAGCTTCTGTTGTAGGCGGCGAGGGGCTTCTTGTTACGGTGGGTATGGCTCTCGGTTACATACTTATGATTGTGGGAATGCAGTTTGTATCCGTAGGAACGGCTTGCCTTGTTATAATAGTTCCTTGCGTAAGCATTGCCGCAGTTTGGCTTATGCTTAAAGTAAAAGAAACCAAAGGCACAGAACTAAATGAAATAAAAGAAAAATAAAATCACAGACCCTGCATAAAGTGTGCGGGGTCTGTTGTTTGTATTTAAAACAGTACATAGTTTTTAAAGCTATAAATTTAAAGCAATAAATTTAATCTAAAAACACTTGACAATCGTGGTGGTTAAGATTATAATTTAATGGATGTGCCGGTGTGGCGGAATA
>JAZQMA010000044.1:0-8654 GCA_045543035.1 Acutalibacteraceae bacterium
TTTATTCCTGTTTCAAGTCTTGATGAGGTTTTGAGCATTGCTCTTGAAAGCAAGAAAAATCTTAAACCTGAAACAAAAAAGAATGATAAAACTAAAGCAAACCCCATAAATAACGGAAAAGATACTAAATCAACCGGTGTTTATTGCAAAGAGGTGTAACTATGAATTATAACAAAGTAGAATTTGAAGCTGCATTTGGTACATTAAAGCAAATTCCGCAGTCTGATTTACCTGAAATCGTTTTTGCAGGTCGTTCAAATGTTGGTAAATCCTCAATGCTTAACCGTATTTTTAACAGAAAAAATCTTGCAAGAGTTTCTTCAATGCCCGGTAAAACAATTACAATCAACTTCTTTAAGGTTGAAAATGTAAGAATTGTTGACTTGCCCGGTTATGGCTATGCAAAGGTTGCAAAGGGTGAAAAACGTCGCTGGGCTGAAATGATGGAGGGCTATTTCCAAAGTCCTCGTAATATCAGGCTTGTTGTTCAGCTTGTAGATATGCGCCATAAACCCTCGGAAGATGATTATATTATGATGCGTTTCCTACAGGATGCAGGTCTTCCTTTCATAGTTGCCGCAACCAAGAGTGATAAGCTTAATAAAACACAGTATAATGAGCGCAAAAACGCCCTCAGAGAAGAGTTAGCAGAGTTTGGCGATAATCTTACTATTCTACCTTTCTCATCTGAAAAAGGCGAGGGAGCAGAAGAACTCAAAAAGATAATTGAAAGCGTCTTGTAAAATATATGAACCCCGTACATAATTGTACGAGGTTCATTTTTTATATTGCTTGATAAAGAATTAATTCTGATGAAAGAGAGGCGTTTATATCAACTGCAATTCCGTTGCGTTTGAGCTTTTCACCAGATATGGTGTAACTAAATCCGTCATTATCTAAAGTTACCTGATAATTTTTTGAAATATCAATGCCCTTTGGCTTAACAATTATATTTTTTTCATTTGTACCGCAAAGGGTGATAACAGTAATTGCACCTTTTGATTTATCCGGTGCAGATATTTCAAGAACCGAATAATTGCTTTCATTTAAATCGGGTGTGTGGTGATATATTTTAGATTGGGCTAAGAATGGTCTTATAAAATCTTTATAAATATCTGTTGAGTGTTTAATAAATGCCATTTGCTTTTCGTTAATCTGAGCATCGGCAGGGGAGATTACATTGAGAGATATATGACCTAACATCGTGTTTCTCAGGTGTGCATCAAATGAGCCTATTGAATGGCAACCCATACCTGCAAAAAGTCTGTCAACTCTTTCAGGTGGTAAAGCCATTGTCATTCCATTAGTTATAGCAATTGAACGGGGCATTTTCTGCCAGTCGGAAACCCATGTATGATTAAAGCTTTTCATCATACCTAAATCAGTTCTTCCGCCACCACCTGCGCAGTTTTCAAAAATTACATTGGGAAAACGCTTTTTAAGATTTTCGTACATTTTGTAAACTGCTTCATTATGCTTTATACAAACACATTCGGGAATACCAAAACCTGTGTCGCGCATACCGAAATATTCGGTAAAATCAACATTGTGGTCAACTCTTAAAAGGTCGAGTTCATATTCCTTGATAATTCTTGCAAGCTCATTTTCACACCATTTTGCACATTCGGGGATGGATAAATCAAGGAATTTAGGAGATTTTTCACCCAAGGCACTTACTGTACGCCATTCGGGGTGCTCTTGGTTGATTTTGCAGTGCATTCCGACACTTTCAATATCAACCCATAAACCGAATTTCAAGCCTTTTGAATGGGTATAATCACAAAGTTCTTTGATACCGTTTGGGTATCTGTCTTTATCAGGAATGTTTCTGCCGTTATAATGTGGCCATTCCATCTGCTCGTCAGGTGGACATTCCCAACCTGCATCAATAGTGAATATTTCTCCACCCATTTCAGCAAATTGGTCGATAAATGCTTTACTGTCTTCTACATTCATACTGTGCTCTGCACCCATACCGCAGTTAATAAGTGCTGTTTTACCTTCTGCTTCAGGAAGATTGAGAACGGATTTTCTTATGTGTGAGTGCATTTCGTTTACTGCAGTGTCAAGGTTGCCGTGAACAAGACCAATATATACAACAGGAGAAATGAATTTGCCCTTTGGTGCAATGACATAAATAGGATTATGACCTGTAATTTCTGCCTTAAAGGAAAGATGTGTGTTGCATTTATCAGGTCTTGCATTGTAATCAACTGTATAGCGATACCCACCGCTGAAGCCAATCTGAGAAAACCAAATTTTACCTGTAAGGTTATTTCTTATAAATAAAAGGGGATGGCGGAAGCGGTCTCTGCCAAATCTTCCTTCAATTGAGGTGCAATTTGGTCTTAGTTTGTCCCATTTGAACTGACCTTCATTTCCCCAGGCATCATTTTCAAAATAACCTAAGGAATAAACATCGTTAACACTTTCTGTGTGATCTAATGCGTCATCATTAAGAGATTCCAGACCACCACTCATAACAGAAAGTCTGCTGAGTTTTATTGGTTCATCTGAAAGGTTTTCAATCTCAATCCAACGTGAAAGCATCTGTGAGCCGTCAATTAAAGTGTGCACTTTAATGATAGCAGGAACTATATTGCTTTTTAAGGTTAAAACAGATGTTTCATTTTCTTCTGTTTTTTGAGTTTCAAAATCAACAAAAACTAAATTGAAATCAATACTCTGTCCGTTAAGCTCTATATTAAATGAAAATGGCTCAGCATATCTTTTAGGGTTAAGGTATGTAGAGCAGTTTTTCAGAACATTGAGAGGGTAGCCTGAAGCGTTCCAACCTGCTGAAAGCAAAGCTCCGTCTGTGAAAACCTCTTCATATACCATTTCACCGCTTCTGTAACAGAAACGGTGATTTTTTTCATTATGGTAATAAATATCAAAGAATTTATTATTCATTAATATCAATCCTTTTAGATTATTTGTCATCATCAAGCTTGAGAATAGCCATAAATGCTTCCTGTGGAACTTCAACAGTACCGAAGGTACGCATTCTCTTCTTACCTTCTTTTTGCTTTTCAAGAAGCTTTTTCTTTCGGGTAATGTCACCGCCGTAACATTTTGCAAGAACGTCTTTTCTCATAGCCTTAACTGTTTCTCTTGCAATAACCTTACCGCCGATAGCCATCTGAATCGGAATTTCAAACATCTGTCTTGGAATATTGTCCTTAAGCTTTTCTGCAATTCTTCTTGCTCTGCCGTATGCTTTGTCGGAATGAACAATAAAGGAAAGAGCGTCAACAATATCACCGTTGAGTAAAACATCAAGTTTAACAAGGTTCGAACGCTGGTATTCGGATATTTCATAGTCAAGAGAAGCATAACCGCGTGTTCTTGATTTAAGAGCATCAAAGAAATCGTAAATGATTTCATTAAGTGGTAAATCGTATTTTATTTCAACACGGTCGCCTGAAATATAATCCATATTTTTAAATGTACCGCGTCTTTCCTGGCAGAGCTCCATAACAGAACCAACATATTCACTTGGTGCAAAAATATGAGCATCTGCAACAGGTTCTTCGCAGTAGTCAATAACTGCAGGGTCAGGGTAGTGGGTGGGGTTGTCAATTTCAACTACCTCACCATTTGTAAGGTGTATTTTATATACAACGCTTGGAACAGTTGTTACAAGATCCAAATCATATTCTCTTTCAAGTCTCTCCTGGATGATTTCAAGATGTAAAAGTCCAAGGAAACCGCAACGGAAACCAAATCCCAAAGCACCTGATGTTTCGGGTTCGTAAGAAAGAGAAGCATCATTCAACTGCAATTTTTCAAGAGCTTCGTGAAGATTTTCGTAGTCCGCACCATCAGCAGGGTAAATTCCGCAATAAACCATGGGTGTAGCCTTACGATAACCGGGAAGAGCTTCTGTTGCAGGATTGGTTGCAAGAGTAACGGTATCACCAACAACCGCATCTCTGACAGTTTTAATTGAACCTGTAATGTAACCAACTTCACCTGAACAAAGCTTGCCGCAGGGCTCAAGAGAGGTTGCTTTCATTGTGCCAACTTCGACAACATTGAATTCTGCACCTGTTGCCATCATTTTCATTGTGTCGCCAACTTTAATTGTGCCGTCAACAACGCGGACGTAAACTATAACACCTTTGTAGTTATCATAAACCGAGTCAAAAATCAATGCTCTTAAAGGTGCATCATCATCACCCTCAGGAGCTGGAACAAGCTCAACAATCTGTTCAAGCACCTGTTCCACATTCTGACCTGTTTTTGCAGAAACACGAGGAGCAGTATCGCAGGGAAGACCGATAATATCTTCAACATCTGCCGCAACTCTGTCAGGATCTGCAGATGGTAAGTCAATTTTATTGATAACGGGAACAAGCTCAAGGTTGTGGTCAAGAGCAAGATATGTGTTACCTAAAGTCTGCGCCTCAATACCCTGAGAAGCATCAATTATAAGTATCGCACCCTCACAAGCAGCGAGAGAACGGGAAACCTCATAGTTAAAGTCAACGTGGCCGGGAGTGTCAATAAGGTTCAATTGATATGTGTTTCCGTCGTTTGCGGTATAGTCAAGCCTTACTGCGTGGGCTTTAATTGTAATTCCTCTTTCCTTCTCCAAATCCATATCATCAAGAATCTGGGCAGACATATCACGTTTTGCAACTGTGTCTGTAAGCTCAAGAAGACGGTCTGCAAGAGTTGATTTGCCGTGGTCGATATGTGCAATTATAGAGAAGTTTCTGATGTGTTCTTTCTTTACAAGGGACATTAATCTGTTTCCTTTCGGTTGTTTTCATTAATAAAGAATTTGTATGTACTCATTTCGAATATTTCTTTTATGCGATTTGATTCACCGCATAAATAAAGATAGCCGTAAAGAGTTTCAAGTCCTGTTGCATAGCGGTAATCACCTGCTTCCTGATTTTTCGGTGAATGACCGCTGTGAGCATTTCTGCCTCTTTTAAAAACTGCAGTTTCATTTTCAGTTAAAGAGGGGAGAAGCTCTTTAATCATCTGAGCCTGAAAAGCCGCATTTACATATTTAACTGATTCTTTATGTAGCTTCCCTGCAGGCTTGTTTTCCTGCATAGAGAGCATATTTCTAACTAGTAAGCTATATACTGCATCACCTAAAAAAGCTAATGTAAGAGGACTGTACATTCTTGCCTTCGGTTCTTCCAATGGTGAGCAGATTCCATTTAAAATATCATCAGGGCACATAGTCAAACTCCAAGTCATAAATACTTACTGTGTCACCTTCGGTAATCCCTCGGTCAATAAGACCCTGAATAATTCCGCTTGTTTGCAATGTGTTCTGGAAATACTGAAGTGATGAATAGTCATTAAGGTCGGTTTTCATAAGGATTTTTGCAAGCCAGGGTGCTTCAACAATAAAAACATCACCTTCAACGCGGATTTTGAAATCACGCTTTGCAGTTTTAAGAATGTCTTTAGGTGTGATTTCCTGTTTTTCATAAATCTTAACAGGAGGAAGCTTCTGAAGCTCTGCCGCAACCTTGTTTATAAGCTCTTGTGTACCTTCTGCAATAGGTGCAATGATTTCGAAATAATCCAAGCCTTTAGAGCATATATATTCTTTGAAGGCATCTCTTTGCTCGTCTGTTGCAAGGTCGATTTTGTTACCTGCAACTATCTGCGGATATTTAGTTAGTTCTTCATTGTACTTAGCAAGCTCTGCGTTAATTGCTTCAAAGTCTGCAATAGGGTCTCTGCCTTCACTGCCTGCAACGTCAACAACGTGAACAAGAAGTCTGCAGCGCTCAATATGGCGAAGAAATTCGTGACCGAGACCAACACCATCACTGGCACCTTCGATAATACCGGGAATATCAGCCATAACAAAACTGCTTTCGGGACCCATTCTTACAACACCGGGAACGGGAGTAAGAGTTGTGAAATGATAATTAGCAACAATGGGTTTTGCCTCGCTGACAACTGATATAAGAGTTGATTTACCAACATTTGGAAAACCAATCAAGCCAACATCTGCCAGAAGCTTTAATTCCAGTGTCACATCCCATTCTTCACCGGGTGCACCATCTTTAGCAAAACGGGGAACTTGTCTTGTAGGTGTTGCAAAATGAGGATTACCCCAACCACCGTTACCACCTTTTGCGGCAATAAAGGTTTCTTCAATGCTCATATCAGCCATAACAAGTCCTGTTTCTTCTTCACGAATAACAGTTCCGCGGGGAACTTTAATAATTAAATCTTCACCGCGTTTGCCGTTGCAACGAGAACCGCGACCGTTTTCGCCATTTTGTGCTTTATATTTTCTTTTATAGCGGAAATCGGAAAGGGTGGAGAGATTGTCATCAACCTGAAAAACAATATTACCACCGCGACCGCCATCGCCACCATCGGGACCGCCTGCATTAACAAACTTTTCACGATGGAAAGCCACAGCACCATTACCGCCGTTACCTGCAATAATTTTAATTTTAGCCTTATCAACAAACATAATTTCTTTTCCTTTTAGTATTGTATAGTCATAATCTTTATCATTATACAATATATATTATAAAAATTAAATACCTAATTTTATTAAAAATTTGATTTTTTGCATATTTTCAGGGGGCGAATACGAACAAATAGCGAACAAAATTTATATCTTTTACTTAAATAAAATAGTAAAAAATCGAATTTTTAGTCAAAAAAACCTTGAAAGAACCTAAAAAGGTACTTGAAAAAGCAAGAAAAACGAACATATGTGTTGACAAATGTAAAAAAGGTGCTATAATAAACACATAAAACAAATGTTCGTAAAATGTTTGGAGGTATATATATGTCAGTTTTTGTATTTATAAGATTTTTCCTTGAATGTGCAGCCGTTGGTCTTGTTTGCTATGCAATTTACCGTGAAAAAGATTTAATCAGATTTGAAAGAAAAGTATGGAAATATGCTAAAGCTTTTTTCAAAGCAACTTATTTTTCAATCCGCGATAAATTTGTTACTGAGAAGAAAGTTGAAAATGTAACTCCTCTTGTTAATACAGAATTTGAAGAAATGCTTCAGTCATTAAATAAAAATTCAAAGGTTGTTGATTTTCAGATTGCATCCTGATTTATTGACTATGGTTATATAAAAGGGTATAATATAAGGGAAGTTTAAAGATAATTTTTTTTATAGGAGTGTTTCTTTTGCTTAATAAAAACTCCCTTGATATAAAAACAGCATCAAAGCTCTTACCAAAAAGAGAACCTTTTTCCCATAAAGGTTCTTTTGGTAGGGCTTTACTTATTTGCGGAAGCAAAAATATGGTCGGGTGTTGCGCTCTTGCAACAGAAGGTGCATTAAGAAGCGGAGCCGGTCTTGTAACTCTTGCTTTTCCTGATTGCCTTTATAATGGTTTAACCGCGAGATTAACAGAAAACCTGTTTTTGCCTGTTTCAACCAATAATGATGGCTGTATCGGTTCCGATAGCATAGATACAATTTTAAATGCTTGTAAAGCGAGCAATGTTGTTATGGTTGGATGCGGTCTCGGCACAAGTGAAAGCATTAAAGAACTTGTTAAAGCTCTGATTACTCAAAATGATAAACCATTAATTATGGATGCGGATGCACTTAATTGCCTTTCTGAATTTAATGAAGTTTTATTAAATAAAAAATGTGAAATACTTTTAACACCTCATCCCGGTGAAATGTCACGTCTTTGCGGTTTAAGTGTTTCTGATATTGAAGCCAACAGAGAAGAGATAATCATTGAATTTTGCAAAACTTATAAGGTAAATATTCTTCTGAAAGGTCATGAAACATTGATTTGTAATTCTACTGCTGATACCCTTTATATTAATAAAACCGGAAATACCGGTCTCTCAAAAGGCGGAGCAGGGGATTTGCTTTCAGGAATAATTGCAGGTCTCACTCCCGCTATGAATGGTAATATTTTTAATTCTGCGGTTTTGGGCGCTTTTGTTCACGGAATGACAGCGGATTTATTAAAAAAAGAAATGTCTGAATATTCAATTCTTCCATCTGATTGTGCTAAAACTTTAGGAAAGGTTTATTCTCTTCTTGAGAGTGAAAAAGAATAAATATAAAAGACTTTGTTTAATATTTTTATTGCTTTTTTGTTTTGCTTTAAGTTCCTGCAAAATGCCCGAAAATATTCTTCAAAGCTCTTCGGAAGTTGATTTTTCAACACCCCGTAAGGTGCAGATTTATTTCAATGAACAACTTTATGATACTGTTGTTGTTTTGAATAATTCAAAGCTTGAAATTAATTTTACAAATGAAAAGACTTTAATCGGTGGCGCATACGTCAGCTTAACAGATAAAACTTATAGGATAACATATAAGGATATGATGTTTAATGGTGAAATATCTGAGTTAACAACATCGTTTTTGCCTTGCATTATTTATAATTTTCTTTTTTCTTTTGAAGAGAAAATATTATTGGATAGCTATGATAAGGAAAAAGAATGTTATTTTTTAAAGAAGAATGTAAACGGATATTTTATAACATTTGAATGTTATGAAAATGAAGATGAAAATTTTTATTGTATAGAAATCATAACCACCAGTAAACTGGTGGTTTGCTCTGCCCCTATAAGGGGCGAATGCTGGCTTAGCCCCTCGAAGGGGCACTGAAAGTTTAGCACCGCATTACAATCTCAAGCAGCCGCTCACGAGCGGCTGTTTATTTTTG
>JAZQMA010000045.1:0-54363 GCA_045543035.1 Acutalibacteraceae bacterium
AATATACTTATTCCGTAAAAGCAGTTCTTTCAACAAGCTACGGTAAAGCAACAAGCTCATATTATGCAAACGACAGCAAGGCAGTAACATATCTCAAAGCACCAACTCTTAAAGAGGCAATTGCAGTTGAGAATGGTGTTAGTGTAAGCTGGAATGCTGTAAGCGGTGCAAAGGGCTACACAATCCTCAGAAAGAACAGCGACGGTTCAACAGGATGGTCTTCTGTTGGTAAGGTTAAAGCAGGTGTAACAAGCTTTGTTGATACTTCCGCAAATATTGAAACAGGTTATATTTACAGCGTTCGTTCCGAAGCTTCTAAGAATAAAGGTAGTTATAACAGAACAGGTATTGAATATATCTATGTTGCTCCCGAAATTGTTGCACATTATACAGTGGTTAACGGCAAGGTCATTAATCTGGTCAATGGTAAAGAAATGGAAAATGCTGTTGTTGATAATGACGGTTATTTCAGAGGCGGAAAGGTTGAACTTCCTTCTTCCTATGAAAAGGCAAGTATTGAAGCCGTTATGGTTTATAATAGGTTATCGACAGATTTGCCTGTTGGAAATGGCTTGAGCTATTACGGCGGAACATTCTTGTTCCAGGAAGTTGTCAATCCAAATAATTGGGGTATGATTAAAACACCTTTCGGAGGTGGCTGGATTGGCACTAATTTCACATTAAAACCCTCTTTAAATTATAATAAGAGAGTTATGAATGCCGGAGAATCTTATTGGTGTCTGGCTTTTGATAAGAATGAACCTACTCATGCAATGCAAATTAATGATGATTACGTTGAAAAACCGCATTGGTCTAGTTTTATCAATAGTACGTTCAATCTATCCGCTGAACATCAATTCAAGGAATTTATCGTGTATTCCGGAAAGCTTACAAAAGAAGAAATGGCGGACCATTTTGCTGATAGCGGAATCTCTCTGGGCGCAGACACTAATACGATTGTTGGTCGTGTTAATAACGGTATTACCGGATTGGGAAGTGCCTTTGCATTTACTAAAACCGGACAATATGGTATTCCTGAATGGTATGATACCAATACCAAGGCGGGCAATTATTCTGTTGACGACGGAAATGGAATGACCTTAAATTACACTATTTCTGATTATGTTGAGCCGGACCTTGGAATTGACCATAGTAAATACGAAAGCGTTCATATTATAAAAAAACCTGAAACTTTACCTATGGGATACAAGTATGCATTATCTGCAGTTCCTTATCCCTTTAATGTAAATCACAATGGTGCTTCTGACCAATACGATGTTTCATGGGAATCTTCGGATGAAACCGTAGCTTTAGTAATAGATGGACTGGTTATTCCTCAAAAAAACGGAACGGTTACAATTACAGCAACATTAAGAGGCACTGAAATATCTGATAGTTGCACAATCGAAATTGTAAATAAAGAAACAACAGATGATATTGCTATCAGAATTCCGTCTGACTATATCAGCGAAAATGGAAATTCATTTTCTGAAAGCGACTATGTGATGACAACAAAAGCTATTTATGATGCTATTACTGAAGCATACAAAGATGGTTATAATCACATTATTTTTCCTGAAATTGACTTCTATGCCGCTCCTACTGAAACTGAATACTACATTCCAAGCGGAATGACGGTTGAATTTCCGGAGGGCTCTGCTTTCCATATGATGCCCAGCGAATTGGCTAAAACTAAGGGTTATACTTATTTCAGAATGGGTTGGGGCTGGTGGAGCTGTGCTATTCCTACCGAAAAAGCTTCTGTTGAAAAGGATGAAAACGGAAAAATTCTTGCTTATTATTGCAGAGATGCCCATTTGATTATTGATAAATATTATGGTGAATTCTACAAGAAAGACGCTAAAATGAGCGAGCTTTATGAGGGTGCTAATCAATATCAATGGGATTGCACACTGTTGAGCATTGGAAAACGTGCAGAATTTTGCTCTGTTGAAATACGAGAAGCCAACTGTCCAACAGGCTTCTTTATCACGATGGGAGGAAAAGGCAACTCTGAATTGGTCAATGGTGAACAAGGCAGTATCGCAGCAAATGAATTTGTATCCGGATGGTTAAATGACAGGGGCGAATTGGTAGAAAGCTCTGATTGGATAAGTACTGATGACTTCTATCTGGTGTCCAAGGCTGCTAATGGTATGGATACCTTGCACGAATACTATATCGGAGATTGGGAACATAATGTTGTTGCCTCAACTCAGCATTTGTATGATATTTTGTGGTATGATGAAGAATATAACTTGATTGGGGCTAATCGCTGGCAATATATTGACGAGGGTTACTCTAATAAACCTGAGAATGCAGTTTACTTTAAAGTATCTATCCAACAATCCGAACTTCCTGTGGGTACCGGTGAATATGTGAGAATTGGTCCTGATGAATCGTCCAGATTCTGCGAAATTAAAAATACTAATATTATAAACGGTGCTGACGGATTAGCATCTGTTATCGGAGCTACTGAGGCTTGTTGGATTCATAATAATTATGTATCAGGAGATGGTTTGCTGGAGTATTCTGGTTGGTCTCTTAACTTAGAGGATGGCTGGGCAGGAATGAGGGGCACAATTATTGAAAGAAATATTTTCAGAAAATATACTTACTACGGTGGCGGTGAATATCGCGGTCCTGACTCTGGTGTTTTGGCTCTTTCTTCCGGTTACAATACATTTGTTATTTCTAATTACCTTGGAGCTGTTCAGCAAAGGAATTATAATGTAGCAAATACCCATATTATCAATAATGTTGTTCATTCAATGTATGGTTCCTTCAGCAACGGAAAACCTAACGACATCAGAACTAAGATTAATGCACATACTTATTACAATGTTTTAGGACAAATCAGTAATGAAACATCTTCAAACGGTATAAATTATTACCGAAAGAACACAATAATTCCAAGTGTCAATCTTTGGTAAAAAAATAAGGTGCTGTAAAAAACTCATCGTTTTTACAGCACCTTAAAACTATTTTTATGAATTTATCAAACACCTGAATATGCGGAGAAACCGCCGTCAACGGGGATGATAACACCTGTAACGAATTTAGAATAGGTTTCGTCGCTTAAGAAGAGAAGAGTACCTGTAAGGTCTTCAGGAACACCAAATCTGCCGAGAGGGGTGTGACCGAGGATTTTTTCGCTTCTGGGAGTGAGAGAGCCATCTTCGTTATAAAGAAGTGCTTTGTTCTGATTTGTGCAGAAGAAACCGGGAGCAATTGCATTAACGCGAAGACCAACTTCGGAGAAATGAACTGCCATAAACTGAGTAAAGTTTGAGATAGCTGCTTTTGCTGCAGAATATGCAGGGATTTTTGTAAGAGGCTTGTAGGAGTTCATTGAAGAAATGTTAATGATTGTTGCGTTTTCCTTGCCAACCATATCTTTTGCAAAAACCTGAGTTGTAAGAAGTGTACCGAGGAAATTAAGGTTGAAAACAAATTCAATGCCTTTTGGGTCAAGGTCAAAGAAGGTTTTAACATCTTCTGCCTTATCTGTTAAATCGCAAAGCTCAAACTTTTCTTTTGTTGTGTTGCCGTTAGGGTGGTTACCGCCTGCACCGTTAATAAGAATATCGCAAGTGCCGATTTTCTCATTAACAATGCTTCTTGCGTTTTCAAGGCTTTCTTTATCAAGAACATTACAAGCAACGCCGATTGCTTCAAAACCTTCTGCTTTGATTTCATCTGCAACTGCATTTGCAGATTCTTCTCTTAAATCAAGAACTGCAACTTTAACACCCTGACGGGCAAGGTCTTTTGCAAAGCCACCGCAGAGAACACCGCCACCACCTGTAACAACTGCAACTCTGCCTTTTAAATTCTCGTGATTAAACATAGTTAAAACTCCTTAATATTTTCTTATTGTTATATCATTCAAGTTCGCTTTTTCCAAGCAAACGTCAAGAGCGTCTGCCGCCGCATCAAATGCTGCGCGGTTGGTGGGGTAGGTGTAGTCATCTTTAAGCTGATCAGCAGTGCCACCCTCACCCTCTAAATCCTTAAGACCGTCAAATACTTTAAGATGGGGTTCAAGAGTAAGGAAATGCTCGCCCTCTTTTTCTTTTGAAAATCTTTTGAGAAGCTCAACAATGTTGCCGTCACCAAGACCTGCGGGGCGAACCTTACCACCTTCATAAAGGCAGTCTTTAACGTGGAAATAATCAATGTAATCTTTTAAAAGCTCATAAGCGGGGAGAATGTCAACACCGCATTGAATGAAGTTTGAGGGGTCAAAAATACCTTTGATTTTGCCCTCGAAGGTTTTGTATATTTCAAGGCAACGGGTTTCAATGTCGCCATAAATATCTTTTTCGTTTTCGTGACAGCACCAGATACCGTTTTCAAGAGAATATGTGCACATTTTATCGAGTCTTTCGAAAACCTCATCGTGATATTCCTCAAGGCTCTGTCCTTTAGTAAAGAAGAAGCTGAACATTCTTATTCTCTCTGTGCCGAGAATGTTTGCAACCTCAACGCAGTTTTTAAAATCTTCAAAATGAGGTGCAAAATCATCAGTGATTTCAATTTTACCGTAATGAGAACCAATAGCGGAAACTCCGATACCATTGTCATCAAGGATTTTCTTAAGCTCTTTAGCCTGTTCAACTGTATAGAGAGAAATGTTTCCCTCATCAAGTCCGCGAGGCTCGATATGGGTCATACCGTGTGCCTTTAAAGCAGCAATTTGTTCTTTAATTCCGCCACCTGCTTCATCAGCAAAAGCAGAAAGATAAAATGTTACAGCCATTTTTTATATCTCCTTTTAATTATGTGCTTTTATGATAAAAATATTTCTTTGTTTTTAATAATGTATTTAGCTGAAAGCCTTAAAAGCTCATCGGAATTATAAAGGGAAGAGAATTCTTCATCAACCTTTCCGATTATATTATAATCAATTGAAACCTCGCTGTCAGGGTCATACATCGGTAAAAGAGTGGCGTAATGCTCAACATATTTTCCTGCACCGATAGCATTCAAAGCATCGGGTACAATTGAAATAAGCGGTTCGCCATTGTTCCTGAAGAATGCAGAAAGGCTTTTCTTTGCATCCTCATCAAAGTATTCAAGAGCATAAACGAATTTCTTTTCATCGGGAAGAGCATTGAAGCTTTCGGTCATATCAGTTGCCTTTTCGAGCATAACCTGAATATTCATACAGACTCCGTGAAGAAGCTCCGTTTCTTCTGTGGAATTAAGCTTTTCTTCTGTGAGAATTGTGAATTTTTCTCTTAATTCATAATCTCTTTTCCAGATAGCTGCTTCTTTTTTCAGTCTTTCCCTACGTGCTTTTCCTGATTTAAGAGCCTTAGCCCAAGCAAAAATTGCAATAATTATTGCAACTAAAAGTATTACCCAGTAATACCATTGAACACCAAAAAGCATTTAATCACCCATTCTGTAAAGATTTATAAATGTCGCTCTTTTTAAGACCTGTTTCCTTGGCAATTTCCTTGGCGGCTTCGTTTTTTGAAAGTCCGTTTTCAACAAGCTTTTTCGCCATTTCTACAGCAACATCAACAGTGATTTCCTTTTCCTCTTCCTCGGGCTTGCCCTCAACAATGAGAACATATTCACCCTTAGCGCTGCCGTCTTTATATTTCTCTGCCGCATCAAAGAGGGTGGTGCGTTCAACATTTTCGTGGATTTTGGTGATTTCCTTAACCAGAGCAATATTTCTGTTGCCCCAGTATTTTGCCATATCAGCAAGTGTTGCCGCCAGCTTATGAGGAGCTTCATAGAAAATCATTGTACGTTTTTCGTTAACTAACTCTTCAAGATGCTTTTTTCTGTTTTGTTTTGAAACAGTCAAAAATCCCTCAAAGGTGAATCTGCCCGATGGCATACCTGAAATTGCAAGGGCGGTAACAAAAGCGCAAGGACCGGGAACCGCAAGAACCTGAATTCCGTTTTCATGGCAAAGCTTTGTTAAATCTTCGCCCGGGTCGGAAATTATTGGCATACCTGCATCAGAAACAAGAGCGCAGTTTTCACCATTTAAAAGGCGGTCAATTATAATTCCGCCTCTCTGAGTTCGGTTATGCTCATAGTAGCTGACCATTGGCTTTTTAATGCCGAAATGGTTGAGAAGCTTAATTGTAACTCTAGTGTCTTCTGCAGCAATAAAATCACATTCGGAAAGCACCTGCACCGCACGGGGAGAGAAATCACCGAGATTTCCGATAGGTGTTCCTACAACATAAAGTATTCCTGCCATTATAAAACATTACCTTCTGCATCAAATAAAGGAAGCTTTTCAAGATAAATAATATCTTTTCTGTCTGCTGCTTCACCCTCTGCAAGAACTGCAAGAGCACCTGCATAGTCAACTTCTGCCATTTCAATAAGCTTTTCAACTGCTTTGAGAGATTCGCCTGTTGAAATAACATCATCGACGATAATAACCTTTTTGCCCTTCATCTGTTCTGCTTCTGCAGTGTCAAGGTAAAGATGCTGTTCTCCCTCTGTTGTAATTGAGTTAACAACAACATCAAAAACACCTGTCATATAGAGCTTTGGTTTCTTTCTTGCAACAAAATATTTCTTACCGCTCTGGCGTGACATTTCGTGAGCCAACGGAATACCCTTTGCTTCTGCGGTGATTATGTAATCAAATTCAGGTGCTTTTTTGAGAAGTGCATCTGCACAAGCAACCGTAAGCTCTGCGTCACCAAACATAACGAATGCGCCAATCTGAAGCTTTTCATTAAGGGGGCAGAGAGGAAGATTTCTGTCAAGTCCTGCAATTTTCATTGAATGAAACATATCTATTCTCCTTTATGGCATATAAAAACACACCATTATTCTACATTTTAATTATATAAAATAGGCAGAAAAAGTCAATAAGAAACAATGTTGAAAATAGTTCTATATTATTGTATAATAGTTCTATATTTATATGGAGTGAGTAGATTTTATGCATATACCAACCTGCGAAACAAATGAACTGAATATTATCCCATTTGAAGAAGCGCTTTTAAAAGAAGCAGATGGATCTTTTGAATATGACAGGGAAAAGTGGCTCTATGTTCCCAATGCTTATACAGAATATCGTTATATTTTAGGCACGAGGGGAGAGAACCCTCTTATCTGCATCGGAATTAATCCATCAACCGCAAAGCCTGATGACCTTGATAATACTTTGAAATCTGTTGAGCGCACCGCCAAATTCAATGGGTTCGATAGCTTTATAATGTTCAATGTTTATGCCCAGAGAGCAACAAACCCCAAAGATATGGACGGAGAGTTCAATACCTTTTTACATAATGAAAATATGAATGCGTTCCGTTATATTCTTTCTTCCTACGGTGAGGGCAAAACACCTGCCGTATGGGCGGCTTGGGGAACTATTATCGAAAAAAGACCATATCTTATCCCTTGTGTTAAAGATATGATTAAAATCGGAAATGAATTCGGTGCAAAATGGTATACAGTGGGCAAACGCTCCGTCAAAGGACACCCCCACCATCCTTTGTATCTTAAAAACAACAGTCCTGTTGATGATTTTGATATAGAAAGCTATATTTTAACATTGGAAAAAATATGACATATAAATATACTTAAAACTGTGTTGACATTTTGCGACTATATATGATATAATTCACAAGTATATTTTTCAAAAACTGTGAAGAGAACAAGTAGCACTTTTCAGCGTAAAAAAGAGAGTTGCCGTTTGGTGAGAGGCGCATGAGCGGATTGTGTGAATACATCTCGGAGTTTCGCACCGAAATTTTCAGTAGGCTGCGACGCTGCGCCCGTTAAAGCGTTTGAGTTTTATTACTCTTTAAGGCAGGTTGCGTGAGCAATTTGCGAAAAAAGGTGGTAACACGGTCAGTTTATACTGCTCGTCCTTTAGCTTCGGTTAGAGGACGATTTTATTTTTACAATATTTTATAAAGGAATGAACGAATTTGCCTATTACAGATTTTCTTGTGATTAACGCAAATAATTACAAAAACGAGGTTGCTCTTGTTGAAATTAACCCTGAAATGCAAGGGAAAAGTCGCCAGACCTGGCGTGAATATTCTCTTATTGAAACAAACCCCTTTAACGTAGGCAGAACAGAGCTTACATGGGGTGAGTTCGATAAAAGAGCAAACCGCTTTGCAAACCTACTTCTTTCAAGGGGCATCAAAAAAGGGGATAGAGTTGCAATTCTTCTTATGAACGGAATTGAATGGCTTCCCATTTATTTCGGTATTCTAAAAACAGGTGCTCTTGCAGTTCCGCTTAACTACCGCTATACCGCGGATGAAATCAAATATTGCCTTAAGCTTTCTGATAGCGATGTTCTTGTTTTCGGTCCTGAATTTACAGGTCGTGTTGAGGAAATTGCTCATCGAATTCCCGATGTTAAATATACCTTCTATGTTGGTGAGGATTGTCCCACCTTTGCAGAAAGCTATGACAGATTAGTTACATATTGCTCATCTCATGCGCCCGGAATTGAAATTTCTGACGAGGATGAAGCAGCAGTTTACTTTTCTTCAGGAACAACAGGCTTCCCTAAAGCTATTCTTCACGCTCACAAGAGCCTTGTTCACGCTGCTTTAACAGAACAGAACCACCATTCACAGAGCAGAGACGATGTTTTTCTTTGCATTCCGCCCCTTTATCACACAGGCGCAAAAATGCATTGGTTTGGTTCTCTCGTAGCAGGTAGCAAGGCAGTTCTTCTCAAGGGTACAAAACCAGAGCTGATTCTTAAAACCGCAAGTGAAGAACGATGCACAATTGTATGGCTTCTTGTTCCGTGGGCGCAGGATATTCTTGATGCTATTGAAAGCGGAGAAGTTGATTTAAGCGAATATGCACTTTCTCAATGGAGATTGATGCACATTGGTGCTCAGCCTGTTCCACCAAGCCTTATCAAGCGTTGGCTCACAATATTCTCTCACCATCAGTATGACACTAACTATGGTTTAAGCGAATCAATCGGACCCGGTTGCGTGCATCTTGGTGTTGAGAATGTTCATAAGGTTGGCGCAATCGGTAAAGCAGGTTATGGTTGGGAAGTTAAAATCGTTGACGAAAACAAAAACCAGGTTGCAAAAGGCGAGGTCGGTGAGCTTGCGGTTAAAGGTCCCGGTGTAATGCTTTGTTATTATAAGGATGAAAAAGCAACCAACGAAGTTCTCCGTGACGGTTGGCTTTATACAGGCGATATGGCGCAAGAGGATGAAGATGGATTTATCTTCCTTGTTGACCGTAAGAAAGACGTTATTATTTCAGGCGGTGAAAACCTTTATCCCGTGCAGATTGAAGATTTCCTTCGTAAGCACGATAAAATCAAGGACGTTGCAGTTATCGGTCTTCCCGATGCCCGTCTTGGTGAAATTGCTGCCGCTATTATTGAAGCAAAAGATGGCGAAACCTTAACAGAAGATGATATTAATGATTTCTGCTATGATTTACCAAGGTATAAGCGTCCGAGAAAGCTGATTTTTGCTAAGGTTCCCCGTAACCCCACAGGTAAAATCGAGAAACCAAAGCTTCGCGAAATGTATTGCGGTGAAAGCCTTGTTGCTTCACAGAACGAAATTAATAAATAAGAGGTATATACAATGAAAAAGTTACTTTTAGGTAATGAAGCGGTTGCACGCGGTCTTTATGAGGGCGGTTGCAGAGTTGCTTCAAGCTACCCCGGAACACCCAGTACAGAGGTTACGGAGTGCATTTCTACATATGATGAAATAACAAGTGAATGGGCACCAAATGAAAAGGTTGCTATGGAAGTTGCTTTCGGTGCGGCAGTTGCAGGCGCACGTTCATTCTGCGCTATGAAGCATGTTGGTCTTAATGTTGCCGCAGACCCTCTTTTCACATCTTCCTATACAGGTGTTAATGCAGGTCTTGTTGTGGTTGTTGCAGATGACCCCGGTATGCATTCTTCACAGAATGAGCAGGATAGCCGTCACTATGCGAAAGCTTCAAAGATTATGATGCTTGAACCCTCTGATTCCGATGAATGCCTTAAATATTCAAAAATGGCATTTGAGCTTTCAGAAAAATTTGATACACCTGTTATTCTTCGTCTTACAACAAGAGTTTCTCATTCAAGAAGCCTTGCAGAAGTTTCCGACAGAGTTGACAACGGTCTCAAACCCTACGAAAAGAATGCTCCCAAATATGTTATGGTTCCTGCCAATGCAAAGGTTAAGCACGTTGAGGTTGAAAAGAGAATTCTTAATCAGATTGCATATTGCGAAACAGAAGCAGTTGAAAACGGACTTAACAGTATTGAATATAACGATAAGAAAATCGGTGTTATTACCGCAGGTATCTGTTATGAATATGCAAAGGAAGCACTTGGTGATAAAGCATCTTATCTTAAATTAGGTTGCGTTTATCCGCTTCCCGAAAAGGTTATCAAGGATTTCTGCGCAGAATGTGAAACAGTTTATGTTCTCGAAGAGCTTGATGATTATATTGAAACTCATTGCCGTAAAATCGGTGTTGATGTAAAGGGTAAAGCTGAATTTACTCTTTTAGGCGAATATTCTCAGGGCCTTATCAGAAAAGTAATTCTCGGTGAAGAAAGCAAATCTCTTAAAGCAGATGTGGAAATTCCCGCAAGACCTCCCGTTCTTTGCGCAGGTTGTCCTCACAGAGGTCTTTTCTATTCTCTTAAGAAACTTAACGTAACTGTCAGCGGTGACATCGGTTGTTATACTCTCGGTGCATCAAAGCCCCTCGGTATGATTGATACCGTTCTCTGTATGGGCGGTAGCGTTTCAGGGCTTCACGGCAGAAACCTTGCAGACCCCGAGCACGCAAACAAATCTGTTGCAGTTATCGGTGACTCCACCTTTATTCACTCAGGTGTTACAGGTCTTATTGACATAGCTTATAACAACAGCAATTCTGTTACAATTATTCTTGATAACAGCATCACAGGTATGACAGGCCATCAGCAGAACCCCACAACAGGCTTCAATATCAAGGGCGAGCCTGCAGCAGCAGTAAGCCTTGAAAAGCTTTGCGAGGCAGTTGGTATCAATAATGTTTTTGTTGTTGACCCCTATAACCTTGATGAAAGCTATACAACAATCAAAAATGCACTCCAGCTTAACGCTCCTGCGGTTGTTATTTCAAGAAGACCTTGCGCTCTTCTTAAAACTGTTAAACATAATCCGCCTCTTAAGGTTAATAAAGATAAATGTAAGTCCTGCAAAATGTGTATGAAAATCGGTTGCCCTGCTATCAGTATGAAGGACGGAAAAGCAGAAATTGACTTTACACAGTGCCTTGGTTGCAATGTTTGTTCTCAGCTTTGCAAATTCGGTGCTATTAAATAAGAAAGGAGAGAACTATAATGAATAAAGCTATAATGATAGTTGGCGTTGGCGGTCAGGGAACTCTGCTTGCAAGCCGTATTTTAGGTAGTGCTCTTCTTTCACAAGGGTACGATGTTAAGGTTTCCGAGGTTCACGGAATGAGCCAGCGTGGCGGTTCTGTTGTTACTTATGTTAAATATGGCGAAAAGGTATATTCTCCCGTTGTTGGCGAGGGTGAAGCAGACCTTATTTTAGCTTTCGAACAGCTTGAAGCTGCAAGATGGCTTTCCTGCCTTAAACCCGACGGAAAAGTTATTGTTAATACACAGAAAATTGACCCTATGTCAGTTGTTATCGGTGACAGCGTATATCCCGATGGTGTTCTTGATGCCGTAAGAGCTGCAGGTGCAGCAGTTGTTGAGCTTGATGCTCTCCCTCTCGCAGTTGAAGCAGGCTCACCTAAAGCTACAAACGTTGTGCTTATCGGTGCAATGGCAAAGAATACAGATATTCCAAAGGAAATCTGGTTAGATGCAGTTAAATCCTGCGTCCCCGCAAAATTCCTCGAAATGAACCTCAAAGCATTTGAGTTAGGGTATAATAAATAAAAGACAAGATAAAAAGGATTCAGGGCAGTAAAAAGCCCTGAATCCTTTAACTTTATAATTGCGTCGCAGACCCGACATTCCGCACTCCGCATTCCTCATTCCGCATTAATTATATGTCCTTAAAATCCACCTCTATATACCCATCCCCATCAATATCTTCAGGCAACTGAGGTTTGTTTTTGTTAAAAATAATTTCGGAAACTATTTTAACAATACCGAAAATTAGAAGACCGAAGCCAACCATAGAGGTTATTGTTGTTGCACCCTTAAAGGGATTAAGAACAAGTGAAACACCGTATATAGAAATGATACCTGCAAATATTTTTGAAAAAAGACCGCCTTTTCCTGTGAAAAATGTTGAAACACCATAAATCACAACTGAAATACCGATAATAAATGGGAGAACGGACATCAGGAATTTCGGATGTAAAAGGAGCATAAAAGCAACCGCTAAAAGCACAATTCCCGATATTATATCAATAATATTGGGTGTTTTTTCTTTTTTATCCTTAACATAGCGAACTGTTCTTATAATCCCCCCAATAAGACAAGCTGTTCCTAAAACATAGCAAACAGTTATTAAAGATGTATCAGGGAAAAGCAGAACAAAAAGCCCCACTATTGCAAAAACACCGCCAACAATAACATTAAAAATATTATCAGAAAATTTCTTTCTTAATTTTTTCATTATCTATTCACCTTGTAATTATTGTTTTCTTTTATTATAACGATTATAGTTAGCCGAAACAGTGTAAAAATACACTGTTTCGTTACCAAATCATTGATTTGGTAGCGAATTTTCATTGAAAATTCGACTATAATCCTTTCAATGAGTGTAGTGCAAAATTGAATGTTAAAAATTCAATTTTGATAAAAGCCGAAAAATCGGCTTTTACGAAACGCAAAAGCGTTTCGATATACTACAATCATTATAACACTAAAAACTACCAAATATTTACAAAACTTTTAATAATGATTGAATAATTCCGCACTCCTCATTCCGCATTTAATTCTGCGTGCTTCTGATTAATCTTCTCAGTTATCTCTTCCATATATTTTCCGTGGAGTTTGAATTTCCAAGTATAAATAATAAGTGAAAGTGTAATGAGAATAACAGGTGCAACAAGCATCATAAAGCTGATTGCAGATTTAACCTCTTCGCTGTTCTGTGCGTGAAGATTTTCATTGTATTTAGAAATCTCAAGACCTGAGAAAAGAATAATTGTCTGAATGGTGTAAGCCATTTTCTGCAAAAAGCCCTTCATTGAGAAGGTGATGGATTCTGAACGGAAGCCCATTTTGATTTCACCGTAGTCAACAATATCTGCAAGGAAAACTGTCTGGGAAACGAACATTGATGCAATACCGATTGAAGCAATAAGATAGCAGAAATTCATCGCCATATATGAACCAAAGGAATTAACGCAGATTCCCATTGTGAGAAAGCCGAAAATAGCAAGACCGAGAGAAACCTGATAGCATCTTCTTCTGGACATAAACTTTGTAAGCACAGGAACAACACCAAGACCGAGAACAGAACCAACCGCACCGATAATGTTAAAGGTGGATTGCTTTGCAGGGTCACCTGCAACAACATCAAAGAAATAAACACCAACACCTGAAATCATATACCAGCCTGCATTTGAGAGCATTGCAAAAAGCATAAATATAAGAAGCTGGTCATTGTTCTTTGCAATCAGGAACATTTTCTTGAATGTGAATTTTTCTTTTGGTGTGGTAATGTGTCTTTCTTTTGTGTTCAGAACAGATAGAGAAGAGAAACCAACAAGAGCACAAGCGCAGATAATTGCCCAGAGTGAATAACCCCTTGCATCTGCAATTTTTTCACCATTATATGTAGCCTCGCTCAATAAGGGGAGCATAACAGGGGTGAGAATGGAAATAATTCCCTGACCTAAGCCTGAAAAGGTTCTCGCGACTGTTGCAATAAGGCTTCTTTCTTTAGGGTCGCTTGTGAAAGAGGGTACCATTGACCAATAGGGAATATCAGCCATTGTATTTGTCATACCCCAACCAACATAAAGCACAGCAACATAAATATAAAGAGGTATTCCGCCTAACTCAAAACCGGGGTTTGAGAACAAAAGTGAAAGAACAACCGCATTACAGCAGGAGCCAATAAGAATCCAGGGGCGGTATTTACCCATTTTTGTTTTTGTGTTATCAACAATTGTACCCATCATAGGGTCGTTGATACCGTCCCAAATACGAGCAACGGGGGTTAAAAACAAAAGGAATTTTTTGTTAAGATGCAGAATATCGGTTAAATATTTTGCAAGGTATGAATAAAAAAGTCCGTAGCTTAAATCAAGACCAACCGCACCAACACCATAAGAAAGCATATCTTTCAATTTACCTTTTTTCATTTCCTTTTCCTCCGAAAAAAGAATTTATAAATGAATTATACCAATTAAACATTATAATAGCAATATTAATTTTCTTGACAAAAAGATAAAAATAGTTATAATGATACTGAATAGTATCACTTTGTATCACTTGAAATAGAAAGGAGTATATATGAATATTTCAAAATTTACAACAATGTTGAATGATAAGCATTTCTGTAATCTGAAAAAGTTAAAATATAAATATTCTGAAGATTTTGATGAATTTTTAAACCTTTTTAAAGAAATGTATCTTAAATCTGTTGAAGTGTTGGATTTTAACGGTGGAAATATAGTTTTTTATGATTTTAAAGATGTGAACCTGAAAAGCATAAAGTTTCTTTTAAAAGAGCAGAGTGGAAGTTACGGTTTTAAAGCTGCAGAGGAGGAAATCGCTTGTTCTTCAGCTATTGAAAGTATAGATTTTAACAGAGATAGTATAAGAAATATTCTTAAAGGCTTTGCTCCGAAAGATGAAATGGAAAACAGAATTTTAGGGCAGAAAAAAGGTCTTGAATTTATAAGCGACCCCAATAATAAAATTACCGAAGAAAATCTCTATAGATTATATATGATAACTGTTGGAGAATTTCTTGAAGATGAAGATAAATTGAAAATCGGAAGTTTTTATCGTGATGATACTGTATTTATTGTCAGTGATAAATTGGAGCATTCGGGTCTTGAAAGTTCTAAACTCCCTGATTATATGAAAAATTTTATTGAGTTTATTAACGGAGATAATATTCAGGATGATTTAATTAAAGCTTCGATTATACATTTTTATTTTGCCTATCTTCATCCGTATTTTGATGGTAATGGGCGTATGGCTCGTCTTTTGCACTTGTGGTTTTTAATTCAAAAAGGGTATAAAACAACGCTTTTTGTTCCTTTTTCAAGCTTTATTCAAAAAAATAAAAGTGGTTATTATAATGCATTTACTCTTGTTGAAGAAAACCTCAAAATCAGCGGTGTTATTGATGTAACACCATTTATAAAATATTTTACCGATAATGTTTATAATAAACTACCTGAAAGCGGAATTAGTGAAAATGTTTTTGAAAGTTATAAGGAGCATCTATCAAAAGGTGAGGTAACGCAGAAAGAAACAGAACTTTGGTCTTTTGTTATCTCACATTATGGAACAAATGAATTTTCAACAAAACAGATAGAAAAAGATTTTTCTTGTGTTGCTTATGCCACTATCAGAAAATTTGTGTTAAAATTTGAAAAATGGGGTTTGCTTTCCTCCAGAAAATTAGGGAACAGACTAAAATATAAAATAAATGAATAAAAAAAGGAATGGTAGAAAATGAACTGCCATTCCTTGTTTTCTATTACATTTCAATCGGTTTAATGTTAAAGCAGAAGCTTAAAACTTTTTCGTCAAAAAGTCTGTTGTTTTCATCATTGTTAAGCTCACTGCTTTCGCTCAAAGCATTGAAACGAGCATCAATGTTGAAAATTGTATAAGGTTCTTTCTCTAATTCAAAATCGTGTTTCTTTTCTGTTAATTGCTCTGCAGAATAGTGAGAAGCATTGAATGAGAATTCTTCTGCACCCATTGAGCCTGTAACATAGAGACCATTACCGCCATTCTTTCCAACAGCAACTCTTCTTGTTTTGAAGTGAGAAGAGTTTTCCTGAGGACGAATGTAGTGAACAAAATTATCAGTAACTGTCAATTCATATTCACCGAAGCGACCTGCTTTATAACGGTCGGGATAGGTTTCTGTTTTGCCGAGACCGAAATATCTGATGTTTTCGAATTCTTCATTCATAAGAATTTCAAGACCAAGGCGGGGAAGGAGCGGTGCGTTTTCGCGGATATCACCTGAAAGTGCAATATCAACAGAGCCGTCACCATTGAATGTATGAGTAAGCTTGCCTTTTAAAATCGGGGGATTTGCAGGTCCGCCAAGAGCAATTTCGGAAATGATTATAACCTTGTTGTTAGCTTCGTCAATTTCAGTTGAATAAGTCTTTTGTGCAATATGATGAAGGTGGTTTGCAATCCATTCATCAACAGAACCTCTGTTGTATGCAGGTGCGTGCCACATTTTGAATTTAACGGGAGCTTCAAGATATTCCTTGCCGTCCTTTTTAATAGAAGCAATTCTTCCGTAAGGCTTGTCGAAAATATATTCAACATCACCGCAGGTGATAACAGCATATCTGTCATTACCCTGAAGAACAACCTCTTTGCTGTCTTTAACAGAAACTGCTTTTCCGGTTTCAATTTCGAACTGTAAGAAGCCGATTTCATAACCTTTTTCTGCCCAGGGAGTGTCATTCTTCTGGTGGATGGTAGCAGTTACGAAGCAGTCACCTGAAAGGTCGTATGCACTTTCATCAAAGAGCTTGTATGTAACAGAACCCTGCGGTGCAATGTTGAGAGCTTCAATTTCACCCTCTGCAATAACCTTTTCGTTTGAAGTGAGTTTCCATTTCAATGTAAGGTCTGAAAGGTCTGTGAAATAGCGGACATTCTTAACAGTTATTTCACCGTTTTTATAAGTTGCTCTGAAAGGCTCGTAAACCTTTTTCATATCATAGTAACCGGGACGGGGAGTTCTGTCAGGGAAAACAAGACCATCAATACAGCAGATACCATCGTTGGGGAAATCACCGAAATCACCGCCGTAGTAGTAACGAGCGTTGCCGTTCTCATCGGGAATGTTTATAGCGTGGTCGGTAAGTTCCCAGATACAGCCACCGCAGAAGTTATCGTATTTATCAACAAGCTCCCAGTAATCGTAAACGTCACCTGTGGACATTGAGCAAACATATTCGCACATATAGAAGGGCTTGTCATATTCTTCATTTTTGCAGTAAGCATCAATATAATTAACACCTGCATACATTCTGCTTTCAACATCGGAAATATCTTTAAAGCATTCGCCCTCGGGAACTGCCTTGAATTCAAGGTGGGAGTTTTCATAATGAACAAGAGCTTTTTCGTCACGGGATTTTATGTATTTTCTCATAGCTCTGTGGTTTTTACCGCAACCGCTTTCGTTACCCAAAGACCACATAACAACGCAACCATGGTTTTTATCTCTTTCAAAAAGTCTTGCAGCTCTGTCAACATAAGCAGCTTCCCATTCATCAATTGTTGAAAGCATTGACCAGCGCATCCAATCCCAGTCAGCATCTGTGTTGAAGCCCATACCGTGAGTTTCAATGTCTGCCTCGTCAACGATGTAGAAGCCGAGAGCTTCACAAAGGTCTAAAAATCTCGGGTCGTTGGGGTAGTGGGAGGTTCTGATGCAGTTAACATTTGCACGTTTTAAAAGGAGCAAATCTTCAACCATCTGCTCTGTTGAAACAACATAGCCGTTGAGAGTTGAATCGTGGCGGTTGATACCGCGGAGCTTAACACCCTTGCCGTTAACAAGGAAAACCTTGTTTTCAATTTTAACCTCACAAAGACCAATCTGGAAAGGAACAATTTCATCCTCAACGGTAAGGAAAAGGGTGTAAACATAAGGTGTTTCATCATTCCACATCAAAGGATTTTTTATTTCAATATTGAATATGCTTTCTGCGCTTTCACTTGTGGCAATAACATCACCCTTGGGAGAAGCAAGTCCGTAAAGAACAGGCGCGTTGCCAACCAAATCACATTCAACAGTAAGAGTTGCAAGAGAATAATCCTCGTTGAAGCTCTGTCTTATGTAAACATCTTTCAAGCGGTTTTTGTTACGTGAAAGAATATATACTTCGCGGAAAATACCTGAAAGGCGGAAATAGTCCTGGTCCTCAAGATATGAACCATCGCACCATTTCACAACAACAACAGTAATTCTGTTTTTGCCCTCAACAAGATATTTTGAAATATCAAATTCACTTGTGCAGTGAGAAACCTGACTGTAGCCAACAAATTCACCGTTGATTAAAAGATAAAAGCAGGAAGAAACACCTTCAAAGGTGATAATATTATCTCTCTCAAGCATTTCTGCACTCACATCAAATTCTTTGATGAAAACAGAGCAGGGGTTATCCTCGGGAACGTGGGGCGGGTCTGTTGGGAAAGGATATTTAAGGTTGGAATAAAGGGGAGAATCGTGGTAAATGTTCTCATAAAGCTGAATGTTACCGGGCACCTTTACCAAGGGTAAATCCTTTTTATCAAAATCTGCAGTAAGATAATTTTCGTCTAAATCTTCGAAGCTATCGAAGAATTTAAAGCTCCAATCATCACCGCAAAGGTTTGTTAAATAGTAAGATTTGTTTCTGTCGCCTGAAAGAGCATCCTCAAGATTATCGTAAGGAATGAAATATGCACGGGGATTTTGTGCCCCAACATGCAAATCTTCAAGGCTTTTGTGATAAGGTTTGAATTTCATAAAAACTCTCCTTTTGTGGAAGTAGTGCAAATTCTATCCCTCTTTTTTGCTTTAGCAAAAAGGAGGGGGGACCGCGTTAGCGGTGGGTGGTACGCAATTTATGCGCTATGCAAAAATAGTGTACTGATGGTGGGTTGCCACGTTACTTCTTCACATCGTTAAAGTAACGGAAGATAACATTCACCAAGCTTATACAAATAATACCATAAAAGAATAAAGTATACAATGGAAAATGATAAAAATGAAACCAGAGTTTTTATTTTATTATGAACTGTAGATTGGTAAAGTGACGCTAGAGTATACGTGATTACAAAAATAGACCGTCTTTATATGAAGGCGGTCGATAGTGTTTATTTACCATTAATCAAATTTGATAATGAACTTAAATATATTATTTCCTGTTCATTGCAATCGCAACAGAATAATATATCTTCATAACGTGTTGCTATTCTATCTAAAGATTCATATAATTCTGTTTGGTTGGTTGCATATTCAATACATTTTATTTCGTATTTTATTGACAATAGATACAAGTATTTTATTGTTTCTTTGTTTTCGTTTTGATTATGATACTCAATAGCTAATCGTTGATAGTTATTTGACAAACTATTATAAATGTGGTTAGATGGATAAATTTCTGCTTTTGATTTTTGTTGTTCGATTACTGACCATAACTCTTGTTCTTTTGGTAACATATCGTACCAATCAGAAGTTTGTCCATACATTTTTTTATATCGTTCACCTTCATTAACCGCTACTGTGAAATCATCTTCTTCTTTTTGTGCTTTATAATAAACAAGAGTATTATTCGTTGATTCTTTTGTGCTGTATATGGAATACAGATACTCTAATGGTTCATCTGTATTATATAAGAAACTTTCAGCAGTTAATTCAGGCGTTATTAATTTTTCGAAATTATTTTTTTGAAGAATAAAGCTCATTTGAGGTGGGTAATCAATTCCTTCGTTGGGAACTACAGTGGGGATTCCTATAGAATCAGTACCATCTTCTTCAGAGGGGATTTTATCTGAACTGATATCTTCTATAATCTCAGTCACAAATGCCTTTGCTACATCAATTTTAGCAAAAGTTGCGGCTGTCAGTTTAGGAGAAAGTGATATGAAAAACGCTGCAGATATTGTTATCAAAATAATTATCCAAGCTTTTTTTATTGAATCACTTTTTTGTATGAGCTTTTCAAATGCATTTTTTATGTTTGAAGAAAATTCTATTAAGCTAGGATTGTTTGCTAACTCTTTTTTTATTAACTTTTTTATGTATAAAGATAAGGGTGCTGGTATGCTAACAACTGAAATTTTTATAAATAATGAATTTATAACTGAAAATATCTCAAGGAACAGGGAGAAAATGATAAATATAAACACTGCTTTCATAAGGGCTAATACTAATTTTCTTACTCCCATGAAAACTATGTTTGTTGGCGTTTCCACTTGTTTTCTGCTATTGCTTTTTACATTGAGCTTTATTATGCTTTTTTTCTTGTTTTGGGCTCCTTGGGGTGTTGTCATAGGAGGGTTAGCAGAAGTATTCTTCTGCTTTTTTGTGTGCTTATTATATTCGCGTTGCATACACTTTTCCCTCCTCAACTTTTGTGTTAATGTTTATTTATCTAATACTGCTTTGAGACATTGTTTAGCTTGTTTTGTTAAACCAACTTCCTCTAAAAGAAGAGCAAGTACGGAAACTACTTTGTAATCATAATAGCCGTCACTTGTTAATGTCTCAATCAATCTCTCAAGACCATTTAGATTGCCATCATCAACCGTCAAATCAATATATGTTTTCAAGTCACTTTGAGTAAGAAGTTTTACCTCTTCTTCTTTCATAAGGGCAAATACACCGTTGAAAAGTGCAAGTGCCTCAGTTGGTTTTTCAATGGATCTGTTTTTTGCGTTTTCAAGATTTGCCTTAAAACTCAGCGATGCTTTGTCTATTACTTTACGTTTTAATTCGAAAAATTCGTCTGATTTTGAATCTGAGTTTTCAAACATTAATTGTAAATCTTCGTCAGTAATTTCTGTAATGGCGATTTCTTGCTTTTTCTTGTCGTTATTGTTTACTTTGTTAACGAGTTCTTTTATTAAGTCATCATCAAGTAAATCGCTTTCAATTTGTTTTACTGTTAAGCCGTAATAAAGACAGAACTTTGTTTTGGCAATTGAATTTGAGGATGGATTATTCATAAACGACCGCCAAGTAGTTACCGGCACACCAATTCGTTTAGCCATTTCGCTGGCTGAACGCGTGTTGGTTATATCCATAACATTATTAATGTTTTCAATTATGTAATTTTCTTTGTTGTTCATAGACATTATCTCCTTTTATATTTTATATGTCTATTGATAATTGCATTTTAGTGTATTTGTGTGCAAAAGTCAATAGAAATATTCAATTTTGGCAAAAAATCGTTTTTTTTCGTCGTTCTTGGGTGACATCTTGGTGGGTTTTTGATATTTGATTGTAAAAAAACTCCTTTTTGTTATTGATATAGAACTTCAGAGTTTAATTATAATAATTAAAAAATAAAATGAAAATCATTTGTTACCCCACCTTTCTTCTGGCTGAATTTCTATTTTTTATAATTTGTAAATAGAAACTTATAAATATATGACGAAAAAAACGAAATATTACAGAAAAAAACATTTTTTCTTGCATTTTTTACAAAAAATGGTTGTTTTTTAGTGCTGATGACAAGAAAAAATGAGAATAAACGATGAGAATAAACGATGGTGAGTGAGTTTTTAATAATTTGATAAATAAAACAGAATCTTGATGAAATAAAATGTTTTGATGTTCTTGTACTATTAAAAAAGCCACTATTCGTGCGAATAAGTGGCTTGGGGTAGTTGTGTTGGAATGTGAATTTCGTTTTTGATAGGTTCAAAAAGTTTTGATTTTTGGTTAATTTTATTTAAAAAATGTTTTTTACCCTCTTGATTTTTTTAAATCAATTGGTTATAATAGCAAGGCACTTTAAGAGAGGCGCAGAATTTAATATATAAATTCTTTGAACATTGAGCAGATGGAGAGTTGTCCGAGCTGGTCGAAGGAGCACGATTGGAAATCGTGTAAACGGCCAAAACCGTTTCGAGGGTTCGAATCCCTTGCTCTCCGCCAAAAAGAATGATATACTGAAAGGTATGTCATTCTTTTTTTGTTTGAATATGTAAAAAGGGATTCGAACCCCCTCGGCGAAGCCGAACATAATCGGGTGTTCGCGAAGCGAACGATGGGCAGAGCCCATCGAATCCCTTGCTCTCCGCCAAAAAGAATGATACACCTTTGGGTGTGTCGTTCTTTTTTTGTTTGGAAATGGTAAAAGGGGATTCAAACCCCCTCGGCGAAGCCGAACATAATCGGGTGTTCGCGTAGCGGACGATGGGCAGAGCCCATCGAATCCCTTGCTCTCCGCCAAAAACCGCCAAATCCTTTTAAAATAAAGGGTTTTGGCGGTTTGTTTTTTTATTTTTATTTCCTTGTTTGTTCGTCTGTGTTCATAGTTTTTCGGTTTTTTGTCCTACTTTTTGTCCTGTTTTTCAGCAAGTTAATTTATTTCTCAATATGTACATCCAACTGTGAATAGGGGATTTGAATATTATTTTCATCAAATGCTTTCTTAACATTTTCCATTGTGTCAAAATAAACATCCCAATAATCAGCGGAGTTGCACCAGATGCGAACTGTGTATTCAAGAGAGCTTTCTTTATGTCCTGAAAGTCTTACAAAAGGCTCAGGTGTTTTAAGAGCGGCAGGGTGGCTTTCAACAACGCCCATAATAACCTCTTTAACCTTTTCAACATCGTTTGAATAAGCTGTGTTAAAAGTCAGGTCAACTCGTCTTGTTGCCTCGCTTGAATAGTTTTCAATAACAGAGTTTGTAATTGAGCCGTTGGGAATTGTAATTCTCTTGTTATCGAGAGTTAAAATTTCTGTATACATAACAGAAATTTCATTAACTGTACCTGTTTCGCCTGCGGCTTCAATATAATCGCCAACCTTAAAGGGCTTGAAAAGAAGAATCATAATTCCGCCTGCAAGGTTTGAAAGTGAACCCTGAAGAGCAAGACCTATTGCAACACCGCAGGAAGCAAGAATTGTGATAAATGATGTTACAGGTACACCTAAAATCATTGCAACAGTGATAATGAGAAGCACGTATAAAAGAATACTTGATGCACTTGCAAGGAAGGTGCGAAGTCCTGTGTCAAGCTTTGAAAGCTTGGGTGACTGTCTGAGAAATTTTTTTACAACCTTAACAAGCTTGAAACCAACAAGAAGAACAATTACCGCTTCAATAAGCTTCACGCCAAATGATGCACCCATTTCCATAACTGTGTCAATAAGCTTGGAAAAATCAACAGATTCGAAAAATTTTGAAATATCCATAAACCTACTCCTTTTTTATGTTTTGTTTAAGTATATACTTTTTTATGTTTGTTTTCAATCATTTATTTATGTTTTCTCGTTTGCCATTTGCAATTTTATATGCTATTATAATTTCGGTGATAAAAATGAAAAAAACAATTTTAATAATTTTCGGCAGTTTATTGGCATTAGTTCTTGTAGCTGTTATTGTTCTTGTCGGTAACACATTTATGTATTACCCACACTATAAAGAAAATAAAGAAGCTGTCAATATCGACCCCGAAGAAGATAATATCAAAATGATGAGCTATAATCTCCGTTGTATCAGTCCTACCGACTGGGGCAAAAAGGGATGGTTCTATCGTGCGAACTTGATTATTGATGATATAGCTGATGAAAAGCCGGGTATAATTGGCTTTCAGGAAGCAACAAAATGGCACTATTCATACCTTGTCGATTCTTTAAAAGGCTATGATTCTGTTATTACCTATCGCGATGATGCTTTTAATTCTGAAGGTTGCCCCATATTCTATAATACAGAGCTTTATACCCTTGTTGATAAAGGCTCTTTCTGGCTTTCTGAAACTCCCGATGTTCCCAGCAAATCCTGGGGTGCGCAGTTCAACCGAGTTTGCAGTTATGTAATTCTTACAGATAAAGCAACAAAGAAAGATTTTGTTGTTTTCAATACTCATTTAAGCCATGTAAGTGACGAAGCGAGAATTAACGGAATTCAGGTTGTTCTTGACAAAATCAGCCAGTTTGGTTCACTTCCTGCAGTTATTATGGGCGACTTCAATGCAGAAGAGGGTTCAGTTACTTATAACAGCGTAACCGAGAATTTCCTTGATGCAAAATATGCAACCGAAAACGCATCAGAGTTGCATACCTATAATGGTTGGAATAATCCCGAAAAATTCAAACGTATTGACTATTTTATGATTTCGAAAAAGGGTATGAAAGTTAATTCCTATAATGTGCTTTCAGGTATGAGAAATGGTGAACTTACAAGCGACCATTGCCCCATTATAATCGAAATTAATCTAGAGAATTAAAACGCAATCACTCGGTTAAGAAAAAACTTTTCTTAACCGAGTGACTTTTTATAACTCATTTATAAACTCTTCTATTCTCTCAAGTGCTTTGATTATATGCTCCGTTGAGTAGCAGTAAGATGCTCTTACGAACCCTTCTCCGCCTTTGCCGAAAGCAGTTCCGGGAACAACCGCAACCTTTTTGCTTTCTAAAAGCTTTTCGCAGAATTCTTCGCTGGAAAGACCCGTGCTTTTAATGCAGGGGAAAGAGTAAAACGCCCCTTTAGGTTCTCTGCAAGTAAGCCCTAATTTGTTAAAGCCGTTAACAATGAGTCGTCTTCTGCGGTCATATTCTGCTCTCATTTTCTCGGTTGCTTCGTCACCATTTCTCAGAGCTTCAACCGCCGCATATTGCGAGGTGGTGGGAGCGCACATTATTGCATATTGATGGATTTTTGTTATCTGTTGCATAAGTGCTTCAGGACCGCAAGCGTAACCTAAACGCCAACCTGTCATAGAATAAGCCTTTGAAAATCCGTTGACGGTGATTGTTCTTTCCGTGAGGCCTTCAATTGAAGCAGGGGAAATGTGGGTGTAATCTCCGTAAGTAAGCTCGGAATAAATTTCATCGGAAATAACAACAATGTTTGTATCTTTCAGAATTTCTGCAATTTTCTCAATATCTTCTCTTTCCATAACCGCACCTGTAGGATTACAGGGGTAGGGGAGAATAAGTGCTTTTGTTTTAGGTGAAATTGCATTTTTCAGTTCTTCCGGTGTTACCTTGAAATCGTTTTCCGCTTTTGTTTCAATAATAACGGGAACACCGCCTGCAAGGCTTGTTATGGGTTCATAGCAAACATAGCTGGGTTGGGGAATAATAACCTCATCACCGGGGGCAACAATTGCTCGGATTGCTCCGTCAATTGCCTCGCTTCCGCCAACTGTAACAAGTATTTCTGTTTCGGGTTTGTATGTAATGTTGTATCGTTTTTTTAGATAAGCAGAGATTTCTTTTCTCAGTTCAATTGTACCGCGGTTTGCGCTGTATTTTGTTCTGCCTCGTTCAAGGGAGTTTATACCTGCTTTTCTGATGCTCCAAGGTGTCTGAAAGTCAGGCTCACCAACGCCCAGAGATATAACATCTTCCATCGTGGCGGCAATATCGAAAAATTTTCTTATGCCCGATGGCTTTATTTCGGTCACTGCAGGGTTTAATACCTTAGAGTAATCAATCATAAATGAACTGCCCCCTGGTATCTTCCTCGGTATCAAAAAGCTCAACATCCAATTCTTTGTAGCGACGCATAACAAAGTGAGTTGCGGTAGATGTTACGGAGTCAATTGTTGCAAGCTCTCTTGCTACAAAACGAGCCACATCCTGAAGAGTTTTACCTTTAACAACAACATTAAGGTCGTAAGAGCCGGACATAAGATAAACGGACTCAACCTCGTGAAAGGCCATAACCTTTTCAGCAACCTCTTCAAAGCCTGAATCTGCTTTGGGAACAACATTAAGCTGAACAATTGCAGAAACATAAGCATCATCAAATTGGTCCCAGTTAATAACAGCCTTGTAGCCACGAATCATACCGTCTTTTTCAAGCTGTTCGATTTCATTTTTTACTTCACTTTCAGTAGCACCGAGCATAGTTGCAATTTGTTCGGTTGTGTAACGTGCGTTTTTAGCTAAAAGCTTTAAAATTTCGTATTTCATAAAATTCTCCTGAATTATAATAAATCTTCATTGTATTTTGCTCTTTCGCCACCGATGAATTTCGGTCTTACTCTTGCTGCGGTAAGAGTGGCGTTGCCGATTTTATTGTTTTTTAGTCTTACGGGAACTGCAACCTTTTTTAAGTGCATACCGATTAAAGTTGAGCCGATGTCAAGCCCTGCATCTGCCTTGATTTCTTCAAGTGCAACAGGATTTTTAAATGCCTTATATGCAGCCGTTGCAAAGGAACCGCCTGCTTTAGGTTGGGGAACAACATTAACAAATTCACCGTTGGGAACTGCATCTGCTTCAACAATAATTGCTCTGTTAAGATGTTCGCAGCATTGTGCCGCAACGAAAACACCATATTCATTTGCAGCTTCGTAAATACCCTCGAAAATCTTGTTTGCAGTATCGGGGGAGGAATTAGTACCGATTTTGTTGCCGATTACCTCACTTGTTGAGCAACCAATAACAAGAATTTGCCCTTTTTTCAATTTGCCGATTTCAATTATTTCCTTTGTGGCGTAAAAAGCCTCTTGCTTAATTGTGTTCATAGCAACACACCTCAAAACAAAAATATATTTCCCTTATATCTTACACAAATTTTTAAAAAAGTAAAGTCTTGTTATTGATATGTTAATAATTTTTTGCTAAAATAAAAAAGTAAAAACAATACTTTGAGGTGTTACAATGGCAGTTAAATTCAATGAAGATAAAGAGGTTGTTGCAAAAATAAAAGAAGGCCTTAAAATGAAAGGCGGTTATTGTCCTTGCAGATTAGAAAGAACAGAAGATAACAAATGTATCTGTAAAGAATTCCGTGAGCAGATAAAAGACCCGAATTTTGAGGGTTATTGCCACTGTATGCTTTATTATAAATCTAAAGATTGAGAGGAAAATAAATATGGCAGAATTAACTATTACAAGTCAGAATTTTGAAGAATTAGTTTTAAAAAGCGAAAAGCCCGTTTTGCTTGATTTCTGGGCAACCTGGTGCGGTCCTTGTCAGATGATTGCTCCAACAATTCACGAAATCTCCGAAGAAAGAGACGATATTGTTGTCGGCAAGGTTAATGTGGATGAAGAAATGCAGCTTGCAATGCAGTTTGGCATTTCAAGTATTCCAACACTCCTTCTTTTCAAAGATGGAAAGCTTGTTAATCAGGCTGTTGGTCTTCTTCCTAAAGCAAGTGTTTTAAAACTCATAGACGGCTAAAATCTGAAACCCGCTTCGGCGGGTTTTATTATTTATTACATATTTATTACAAAATAGTCACATTGTTTGACAGTTGACAAGTTTTATTGTATTATTAATGGGTATAATTGGAATGATATGATGTAATATTATGTGATATTGCGGTCATATTTTGAAAGGTTTGTTAAAAGACTTATGTTTATTGATTTGGAAGGGCTTGACGGTTGCGGTAAAACAACGCAAACCGACCTTGTCTGCAAAAGACTTTCGAGGGATGGAATTGATTATAAAAAAATCAAGCTTCCGGATTATGAAAGCGATTCAAGTATTCTTGTAAGAAAATATCTTGCAGGTGATTTCGGTAAGAATGCAGGGGATGTTAATGCCTATGCAACTTCTGTGCTTTATGCGGCAGACCGCTTTGCTTCTTACACAGAAAAATGGAAAAAAGAATATCTTGACGGTACATTGATTTTTGCAGACCGTTATACTCCTGCCAATGCAATTTATCAGATGACAAAGCTCGAAAAATCCGAATGGGACGAATATCTTGATTGGCTTTTTGATTTTGAATATAACAAAATCGGAATTCCTGCTCCGGATAAGGTGATTTTCCTTGATATGCCCGTTGAAGTTTCACAGCGTCTTATGACCCAGCGTTACGAGGGCGATGAGAATAAAAAGGATGTTCATGAAGCAAATGTTGAATTTCTCAATGCTTGCCGTGAAGCGGCACTCTATGCTGCTGATAAATGCGGTTGGGTAATTGTTCCTTGCTCCGAAAATGGTGAACCCCTTTCAATTGAAGAAATAAACGATACAGTATATAAAATTTTACTTGAAGCAATAAAGAAATAGTTATTATGCTTGATTTTCAACCTGTAAAAATTGAAGACAGAGATTTGATTTTAGATAACATTCCTGAGAGTGTTTCTGAGATATGTGATTTTTCATTCGGTAATATTTTCTGTTGGAGTGTGGGGGAGAATACCCGAATTGCAAAGAAGGATGGTTTCATTTTTCTTCGCTCCCGCTTTAACGGAATTAAAAGCTATGCTTTCCCTTGGGGAAAGGGTGATGTTAAAACCGCCCTTAAGATTATAGAAGAAGATGCAAAAGAACGAAATGCTGATTTCAGTTTCTATTGCCTGAGTGAAGAGCAGGCGGAAATTCTCAAAGAAATCTATGGCGACAAACTTCATTTAGAAGAACAAAGAGATTTTTTCGATTACGTGTATCTTCGCGAAAATCTTGCAACACTTAGTGGCAGAAAATACCATTCAAAGAAAAACCACGTTAATTCCTTTTGCAAAAAGAATAATTTTTCTTATGAGGAATTAAATGAAAATAATTTGCAGGAATGTCTTGAGTTTTCTCACCTCTGGCATAAAAGCGGTAACAGAAATCCGAAGCTTGACGAAGAAATGCTTGTTATTGAAAAAGCATTTGCATATTTTAAAGAGTTGCATTTATCAGGCGCAATTTTAAGGGTTGACGGTAAAATCGTTGCCTATGCTTTAGGGGAAGCAATGCCTGACGGCAAAACCTATTGCACTCATTTTGAAAAAGCATCCCCCGAATACCTTACTGCTTATGCGGTAATCAATAAATTATTTGCAGAAAATTCTTTAAAAGAGTATGAATATATAAACCGTGAAGATGATGCAGGTGCGGAGAATTTAAGAAAAGCCAAAACCTCTTATCACCCTGAGCATCTCGTTAAAAAATACTATGGAAAAATCCTTTGAAATCCTCTTTCCTCTTGAAAGTGATTATGAAAATTTAAAAAAACTCTGGCAAACCGCCTTTGATGACAGTGATGCAAGTCTTGATTTCTTTTTTGAGAAAACTGTTTCTCTCGATAGAGTGTTGGCGGTTTTCAAAAACGGGAAACCCGTAAGTGCTTTATATATGCTTGAAAGCGAAATTGTAATAAGAGAAAAGACACACTCTGCCTATTATATTTATGCAGTTTGCACCCATCCCGATTTTCGCGGTAAAGGACTTATGAAAAGCCTTTTTGAAGAGCTTTTTAAGGTGGCAAAAAGCAGAAATATTGACTATCTTTTCCTTGTACCCGAAGAAGATTATCTTTTCAAGCTTTATGAAAAGCTTGGTTTTAAAAACGGTTTTTCTTATTCTGAAAAAACACTTTATAAAAAAGATTACACAAACAATAAAACAATCAAACCCCCAAAACTCACTTACGAGAATTACAGAAACTGTATAAAAGAAAACCCTGTTAATGTACCAGTTGCAGTTCTTAAAGAAAGTACCTTTAATTCTTTCTTTAATTCAGTAAGCGGTGAAGTTAAAACGATTTTCGTTGAAAATGAGGGTTACACCCTTTATGAAGAAACAGATGATAAACTTACTGTATATGAGCTTTTCGGAAATAAAAATCTGCTTTTGAATGCGGTTTTTAATAATACCCAAAAAGAAGAAATTATTTACAGACAAGTTGCAAACGAAAACGCAATTCCTTACGGAATGTTTTATAAATTAAATGATGTTCCCGAAATTCAAGATGGATTTTTCGGAATACCTTATTCGACCTGAAAAGAGGAATTATAATGATTTATGTTTTTCTTGCCAATGGCTTTGAAGAAATAGAAGCACTTGCTCCCGTTGATTTTTTATTAAGAGCAGGTATTGAAGTTAAAACAGTCGGTGTTAGCGGTAAAACCTGCCGCGGTGCTCACGGAATAAATGTTGAAGCCGATATTCTTTTAGATGATGTAGTGCTTAACGAAAATGTTCAGGGGATTGTTCTTCCCGGTGGAATGCCCGGTGCAGAAAATCTTAATAATTCCGAAGAAGTGCAGAAGGCAATTGACTATTGCGCAGATAACGGAAAAATCATTGGTGCAATTTGTGCCGCCCCTTTTATATTAGGAAGAAAAGGTCTTCTGAAAGGCAAAAATGCAACCTGTTTCCCCGGTTTTGAGGATGAGCTTATTGGTGCAAATCTTGTTGAAGCGGGTGTTATTACGGACGGAACAATTGTTACCGCAAGGGGAGCAGGTGTTGCCTGGGAATTCGGTGCTGCAATATGCTCCGTTATCACAGGTGAAGAAAAAGCCTTGCAGATACTCAGAGGTGTTCAATGGAGAAAGTAATAGATATTAGACCCATAAAAAAGAAGATGAGAGCCCAAGCAAAGGAAAGCAGGCTTTCAATGGAGCCTTCAATCAAAAACTCTTTCGATAAAAAAATCTGTAATAAGCTTCTCAATTTATGGGCAGTCAGAGAAACCGAAACATTTTTATGTTATGTTTCAACGGAAATTGAAGTTGACACAAAAGAGTTCATAAATGCACTTTTATCAGCAGGTAAAAAGGTTGCAGTACCTCGTTGTGAGGGCGGACCGTCGGAAATGAATTTTTATTATATAAACTCTCTTGATGAGTTATCATCAGGTTCTTTCGGGGTTCTGGAACCTCAGCCTGATAAAGAAAAAATGCTTACGGAAACCGAAAATACGATATGTATTGTTCCTGCATTTATGTTTGATAAATCAGGCTATCGTTTAGGATATGGCAAAGGCTATTACGACCGCTACCTTTCAAAATATAAAGGTTTAACAATTGGCATTTGCTATTCCCGGAATATTAAGGAAGAATTATTCCACGGCAAATATGACAGAACTGTGGATTTGATAGTTACGGAAAAACAAATTATTTCTACAAAGGAGTGATTTTGAGTGGCAAAAGATAATTTTAACGATTATGAAGAGCTTTTGAGTATGTTTGAGGATGATAAAGTAAAAAATGATGCTCAGGCAGTTGAACCCACCGATGAAGAAACCTTGAAAAACAAAAGGCAGAAAAAGGTGGACGATTTCAAAATCGACATTAATTCAAACAGTGCCTATGAAAACCCTAACTATAAAGGCGGAGTTTATTTTTCAAATCCTCCTCGCGATATAGATAAAGCGGCGCAAAGGGAAAAAAGAGCAACAGTACGTAAAAATCAGAAAACAAGAGCTGGTGTGGAAAAATTCAGAGTTTCTGCACCGCCCACAACTGCGAAGCAGAATAAAGCTATTGCAGAAAAGGAAGCAAGAAATCAAAAATTCCAAAATACATTTTTGGGCAAGTTCTTAACATCTGAAAGACTTTCTCATCTTGCTCTTGCAATAGCGATAATTGCTCTTTCAAGCGTAGTGCTCTGCATTTACGGTATTCGTTGCATTAACGATGTTCTTGCAATTGATGTTGAGGACACAGCAATTGAGGTTGAAGTTTCCAAAGGTATGAGCGATAGCGATGTTATTGATGTTCTTAAAGATAACAAACTCATAAAAAATAAACTTTTCTGTAACCTGTTTATAAAATTCTTTGGCAAAGACGGAGATTATGTTTCCGGTGTTTATACACTCACTCCGTCAATGGGCGTTGAAAAAATGCTTTCAACTATGAAAGCCGATATCACCCTTTCAGAAACAGTTACTCTGACCTTCCCTGAAGGCTGGACAATTGACCAGATTGCAGAAAAGCTTGAAGCAAATGAGGTTTGCACTGCCGCAAGCTTTATAAATACTCTTCAAAGCGTTGATTTTTCAGAGGATTATGATTTTATAAAATCAATCCCGAATAAAGAAAAACGCTTCAGAGTTCTTGAAGGCTATATGTACCCCGATACTTATGAGTTTTATGTTGGCGAAAATGCTTCAAGCGTTGCAAGAAGATTTTTGGATAACTTCCAGAATCGCTGGACTGATGAATATGCAAAACAGGCAAAAGCAAGAGATTTGAGCCTTGATGAAGTAATTATTATGGCATCAATTCTTCAGAAGGAAGCTGCTTCAAGCGGACAGATGCCTGAAATTTCTTCGGTTCTTTACAATCGTCTTGACAGAGCAGGAACTTTCCCATGGCTCAACTGCGACTCAACCTCTGATTACGTTGTTGACACAATTAAACCCACATTGACCTCTTCAACTGAAGATAGTCAGAAATATGTTGATTATATCAAAAATTACGATACCTACGATACCGAGTGCAAAGGTCTTCCAATTGGTGCAATTGCTAACCCAGGTGATGCGGCAATAAGAGCAGCTCTCGAACCGGCAGACACAAATTATTACTATTTCTGCCACAATACCGAAACAGGTAAAGTTTATTATGCTAACACAATGAGTGAGCATGAAGCAAATATGAGAGAAGCAGGTTTGAGCTGATATGAGAAAAGCAGTGGCAATATTGCTTTGCGTATGCTTTTTGCTGACAATGTGTTCTTGTAATTCAAATGGTGAATTGAGAACTGAGTTTACTGCTATGAACACCCTTATTAGTTTAAGGGTGTTCAGTTGTTCTAACGGGGAAAGGGATAGTGCAATCAGGGCGTTTGAAGATAAAATCAATGAGCTTAATGCCCTTTTTGATGCTAATGCTGAAACCGGTGATGTTGCTCAGATAAACCGCGGAAATGAAGCGATTAAAGTCAGTGAAGATACCGCAGCAATAATAGAAAAATCAATTCTTGCAAATGACCTTACAAACGGAGCCTTTGATATTACAATTATGCCTGTTTTAAAGCTATGGGGCTTTGATAACGGAAATTACGGTGTTCCGGAAAAAGAAGATATTAAATCTGCTTTGGCTTTTGTTGGTGGAGATGGAGTTTCCGTAAAAGATAACACAGTATTAAAAAAGAAAAATGCAGAAATTACTCTCGGTGGAATTGCCAAAGGCTATCTAGGTGACGAGCTTTTGAAAATTGCTGAGAAATATGGTGCAAGTGCAGTTCTTTCTCTGGGTGGAAATATTGTTCTTTGCGGTGAAAATGAAGAAAAGGGCGAATGGACTGTCGGGGTTAAAAATCCCCTTGAAACAGATAGCCTTGTCTGCACCTTTAAGCATAAAGGTAATGTGAGCGTTGTTACCTCAGGTGGCTATGAAAGAAGCTTTAAAAAAGACGGTAAAACCTATCATCATATTATTGATACAAAAACAGGCGAGCCTGCAAAAAGCGACCTTTTAAGCGTAACGGTAATAGGTGAGGACGGCGCTCTTTGTGATGCTTTTTCAACTGCACTTTTCGTTATGGGAAAAGAAAAAGCCGTTAAGTTCGCAAAGGAACATAACGACTTTGAATATATTTTTATAACAGAGAATAAAGAGATTATCACAACTGACGGAGTGGAAAGTTGTGAACTTCTCAGTGAGGATTTTAAATTAATTCACAAATAACTGAATTTGAAAGAAGGTAGCCTTTTCTTGTAAGGGAAATTCTTTCACCATCAAAATCAATTAAGCCTTGTTCTTTTAAGAACGGGGCTTTTTCTTTTATCTTTTTTAAAGGCGTTTCTCCGTAAAGCTTTTGTAGCTCTGAAAGTGAAAGTCCTTTTTTTAGCCTTAATCTGAGCATTATGTATTCTTCACAATCACCGCCCAAATCATCAAAAACAGCCTTTTCACCATTTATAAAGCTTTCGGTATCGCCGGGGAAATAAAACCTTTTTCCGTCAATATAAGAATGAGCGCCCGGACCTAATCCAAGATAATTTTCCAATTCCCAATATTTTGTATTATGCTTGCTTTCGAAACCCTCTTTAGAGAAGTTTGATATTTCATAATGAATAAATCCAGCATTTTCAAGAGCATCAGCACATTGATTATAGAAATCTAGTGTTTTTTCTTCATCGGGGAAATCATATTTATCAAAGTTTTTATAAAAATGTGTACCTTCTTCGATTTTGAGCATATATGCGCTGATATGAGGTACACCGCTTTCAATAACAAAGCTGAGCGTTTCATTTAAGCTTTCTTTTGTCTGATAAGGAATACCAAGCATAACATCAAGAGAAATGTTACTTATACCATTTGTTTTTAAAAGCTCAATAACCTCTGTAACTCTTTTTTTGTCACTCTGCCTGCCGAGAACTTTTCGCTCTTTATCAACGGCAGATTGAAGACCTAAAGAAATTCTGTTTACTCCTGCTTTCAGAAGATAGGGGAGAATAGCTTCAATGTCAGAATTGGGATTGCATTCAACGGTAATTTCTGCATTTTCTGAAATTCCGAATTTCTCTTTTGCGGCAGTTATTATTCTGAAAAGCTCTTCTCCTGATAAAACAGAGGGTGTACCGCCACCGAGATACAAAGAGTCTGCCTTGAAAGGTTCTTTAACAAAATCGTTTACTCGTGAAAGCGTGTTGATTTCATTTAATAAAGCTTCAACATAAACGCTCTTCTCTTCGCCTTTGCATCTGTAAGAATAAAAATCACAGTAAGGGCATTTAGATTTGCAAAATGGTATGTGAATATAAACACCGCTCAACCCAATTCCTCCTTGTCTTTAGTGGTGCGAATTTTATCTCTCTTTTTTTACGGAAGTAAAAAAGGAGGGGGGACCGCGTTAGCGGTGGGTGGTACATTAATTATACTATTCCTTGTTGTTCTTTTCAACCGCTTCAATTCGTCTTTTTACATATTTGTTTTTGCAACCGCCCATTTCCTTGCAGTTGCATTTATGGTAATAAAGGCAACGGATTTTCTTTCTGCCGCTTAAAAAGGTAAGTTCTTCAATAACAACGTTTTTGTCAACAACAGGACAGTATTGTGGGTAAGTAAAGGAATGTCTGTTCATAAGCACCTCATAAATAAATAATTATCTTTAATAATTATGCTCGGTAAGGTGCTTTAATAATCTGTAATAAATTTAATTTTCTTTGAATAAAAATAATTGTATAAAAATATAGGCGGTGAGGAAGTTAACTAAATTAAAAAAATATTCAAGAATAAGAAAAATGAGCGAAAGAGATTTGCTTATAAAGGAAATTGAAGAAGTGAGATTTTTAATGAAGCTTGCCTATTTCAAACTTTCTCAGGCAAGTGAAAATGCACTTGTAGAATCGGCAGTGCTTGAGCTTCGCAGTCTTGAGGTTAAACACGCATATTTATTAAATAAGTTAAAGGAAACAGTGAAATGATTTATTTTATTGGTGTTGTACTTTTAATTATTATTCTTATTATATTTAAAAACAGCGGTTGTTTTTTCAAATCTTTTTTCACAAGTGCTCTTGGTGGAGTGGGGGCACTTTGTGCAGTGTGGGCAGTTAATTTTTTTGTTCCGCTTTCTTTAGGGGTTAATATATTTTCCCTAGTTTTCAGTGTGTTTTTTTCTGTTCCCGGTGTAATATTTTTGCTTCTTTGTAAAACGTTTTTATTATGATTGAATTTTTACCGAAAAAATATCCAAAATTTAGTATGATATATTATACATTTTTTTGCTTTGTTACAGTTGATTTTGACGTGTTTTTAGTGTAATATGTATAATTGAACAGTGAAAAACTACGTTTTTTTAAAAACTTTTTGGAGGATTTGTATGAATTATAAGCTTACAAAGAAACAAGCAAAAGAGATGCTTGAAAATAAACTTCTCCATTTTTTCGGTATCTCAACGGAAAATGCAACCTATGAGCAGTATTATAAAGCAGTTTCAATGATTATTCGCGATATGATGGCTCAGGGCAGAGCAGAGCTTGGTAAAAAAGCAGATGAAGAGGGCAAAAAAAGAGTTTGCTATCTTTCAATGGAATTTTTAATGGGTCGTTCTCTTAAGAACTCCCTTTTTAACCTTAATCTTACCAAAACCTTTGAAAGCGTTTTGAAGGATTACGGCATTAAGCTTGAATCTCTTTACGAGTGCGAACCTGATGCAGGTCTCGGTAATGGTGGTCTTGGTCGTCTTGCAGCTTGCTATCTTGATGGTCTTGCAACACAAGGTTACCCAGCAAGAGGTTATTCAATTCTTTATGAATATGGTATCTTCCGTCAGAAGCTTGTTGAAGGCAGGCAGACTGAGCTTCCTGATAACTGGCTTCCCGGTGGTGAGGTATGGTTACAGCCTCGCGAAAGCAGTGCAGTTGATGTTTGCTTTGAGGGTACACTTAAAGAAAGCTGGGATAATCACTATCACAGCGTTGAAATTGAAAACGGCAATATCATTCAGGCTGTTCCTTACGATATGTTTGTTGCAGGTAAGGATGGTAAGGGTATCAGTTGCCTTCGTCTTTGGAGTGCAAGAGCTCCCGAGTTTGATATGAAATCCTTTAACCAAGGCGATTTTATGCGTTCGATGGAGCGTCAGGCAATGGCAGAGGTTATCAGCAAGGTTCTTTATCCTATGGATAATCACCCCGAAGGAAAATCCTTGAGACTTCGTCAGCAGTATTTCCTTGTTTCTGCATCTGTTCAGGATATTGTTCGCCATCACCTTCGTGAATACGGCACAATTGACAATCTCCCCGAGAAAATCGCAATCCATATCAATGACACTCATCCTACAATGGCAATTCCCGAGCTTATGAGAATTCTTCTTGATGAATGCGGTTATGGTTGGGATGATGCATGGAGAATTGTTACCAATACAGTTGCTTACACAAACCATACAGTTATGAGCGAGGCTCTTGAATGCTGGAGTGAGGACCTTGTAAGAAGACTTATTCCTCGTATATACAATATTGTTAAAGAAATTGACAATCGCTTCCGTGCTTATGTATGGGAAAGCACTCACGATGCAGATTATGTTGAGCGTACTGCAATTATTTCAGGTGGCGCAGTGCGTATGGCAAACCTTTGCGTTGCAGCAAGCCATAAGGTAAACGGTGTTTCTGCTCTTCACAGCCAGATTCTTAAAGATACGCTCTTTAATGATTTTTATCGCCTTACTCCCGATAAATTCACTAATGTTACAAACGGTATTGCTCACAGACGTTGGCTCTGTCAGGCAAACCCTGTTTTAACAGAATATATCAAAGAGCTTTTAGGTAACGATAAATTTGTTTATGATGCTGAGCATCTTTCAAAGCTTGCTGATTTCAAGGATGATGAAGAAGTATTAAAGAAAATCGGTGAAATCAAGAAAGCAAATAAAGAAGCTTTCGCAAAGCATATCAAGAAAACAACAGGAGTTGAGCTTGATACAAACTCAATCTTTGATGTTCAGGTGAAACGTCTTCACGAATACAAGCGTCAGCACCTTAACGCTCTTAACATTGTTTCCGAATATCTTGCAATCAAAGAAAATCCCAATGGAGATTTTGTTCCTAAGACATATATCTTCGGTGCAAAAGCTGCTCCCGGTTATTTTGTTGCTCAAAGAATTATCAGCTTCATTCTTGCTCTTGGCGAAATGATTGATAAAGACCCTGATGTAAGAGGCAGACTTAAGGTTCTCTATGTTGAGGACTACAACGTAACAAATGCTGAAAGACTTATGCCTGCTGCAGATGTTTCCGAGCAGATTTCTCTTGCAGGTAAGGAAGCAAGCGGTACAGGTAATATGAAGCTTATGATGAATGGTGCTCTCACTATCGGTACTCTTGACGGTGCTAATGTGGAAATTCATGAATCAGTAGGGGACGATAATATGTTCCTCTTCGGTATGAAAACAGAAGAGGTTAACGAGCTTCGCAGAGCGGGTTATAATCCTCAGAATTATTACAATAATAATCCCGAGCTCCGCAAGGTTCTTGATTTCATAACTCATAACGGAATTGACGGTAAGGATTTCTCCGATATTTCGGGCACAATCATTCACCACGATCCCTTTATGGTTCTTGCTGATTTTGCAGATTATCAGAGAGCTCAGAAGAAGGTAAGAGAAACCTTCCTTGACGAAAAGAAATGGAATCAGATGTCACTTCTCAATATTGCATATTCAGGCAGATTTGCCGCAGACAGAGCTATTAACGAATATGCTCGAAATATATGGAATACACAAAAAATGTAAGCGAATTTGGTTTTTTTGACGAAAATGAAATAAGTCAGTGCATTTGGAAAAAATGCACTTGACTTTTTTCGCTTTTTAGAGTAATCTAAAGATACTGAAAAATAATGTGTTATTGTGTATTTTGTTGTATGCAGTACCACAAAGTTGAAAGGGGTATTATACCAATGAAAAATTCAGATATGAAGGTTATTGCTATAATTCTCAGTATAGCACTTTTCTTCACAATCGTAACAAGCAACGCAGTTTCCATCGCTTCTGTTGTTTTCCTTGCAAAAGGCCAGACAGCAACTGAAGGTGCTGTAGGCGAAGAAGGCACTGCAACAACTCCCGACGCTGGTACAGCAACAACTCCCGACGCCGGCACTGCAACAACTCCTAATGCAGGAACAGCATCAACTCCCGAAACAACTGCTCCCGCAGCTAACAGCGGTTCAACAGCTGATACAACTGCTCCCGCAGGCAACAGCGGTTCAACAGCTGATACAACTGCTCCTGCAGGTAATGCAGATGCAAACAAACCTGCCGCAGACAATAACCCAATAGCTAAGGATCCTTTTGCTGCATACCAGAAAGCAGCTAAGGAAATCAATACTAAAGGTATTGCTGGTTATAACAAGATTGGTTGGCAGAAACCTCTTAAAATCGAAGGTCTTGGTATCCTTGACAGCGTTATCGTTCCTATCTTGGAAAAATTTATGACAACAGAAGATGAAGCAGAGGTTAAGGTTAATGCAAAGGGTTCAGACGATGCTAAAAACCGTATGCCTGCTAGTACATGTTCAAAAGGCTCAGTTAAGAGCGCAACAGCAGAAAAGCTTGCAAACGGCAACTATAAGGTTGTTGTCGTTTTGAACGAACAGACTAACCCCTCTTATGCTGATAAAGACGGTCTTGGCGTTATGTCTAAGGAATTCCTTGACTATGCTGACGTTGAAAAGACAGTTGTAGAAGATCCAACAGTTTCTAAGATCGTTAAGAGCCTTGATGGCAAGATCGTATACAAAGATTACACAATCACATCTGAAATGACAGCAGACGGTAAATTCGTAAGCATCACTCACTACGGTATCGGTTATATCAATGCTACTCTCAACGGTTCAATCACTGCTAATGGTGAGCTTGAATTCAACGCTAAATACACAGATTTCAAATATTAATTTTGAAATACATACAGACGGCTCTCGTAAGAGGGTCGTCTTTTTTTGCACAACAAAACTCCAATTCTTTTGTACAATATATAGTATTGACTTTTTATGGAATTTGGTTTAATCTTATAATGTTAAGAAATATACGTTTCTGCAATGCAGGGCGTAAATATGAAAGAGGTTATAAAAATGAAAAGCAAAGATTTAAAAATTATTGCAGTCATTCTTGCAGTAGCTCTTGTTTTTACAGTTCTTGCAAGTAATGCAGTTTCAGTTGCTTCAATCGTTTTCCTTGCAAAGAATGAGCTTGCAGAAGCTCCTGCAGGTGAACAGGTTCAGCAGCAGGCTCAGCCCCAGCAACAGCAACAACAGCAGGCTCAGCAGTCCCAGCAACAGCAATCTCAGCAGACAGTTGAAACAACTGCTCCCGCAGCTAACAACGGTTCTTCAACAGTTGAAACAACTGCTCCTGCAGGCAATAGCGGTAACACAACTCCTGATGCAAACAAGCCTGCTGATAACAACGGCGGTTCAACTGCTGCAAAGAAAACTGATAAAGAAGTTCTCGAAATCTACACAACTCTTATGAACAAGGCTAAAAAAGATAAGCCCGGTTATAAGAAGGTTGAATATCAGGAGCTTCCCGGCGATGCTGCAAACCGTCAGATTTCAAAGGGTGCTAATTTTGTTGATACTCTCCTCAATCTTGTTACAAACACATTAGATCTTTTAACAACTAAGGAAGAAGCAGAAGCTTCCCCGGAAATCGTTGAAAAGGGCGGCGATATGAGATGGTTCCCTGTTTATAAATGTGAAAAGGGTTGCTATCTTACAGATGTAAGTGCTATTGAAAGCACCAAGTACGAAGACCTTGGCAACGGTAAAGCAAGAATCACAATCGAACTTAAAGATGAAGCTAATCCCGAGCCCATGGCAGAAGGTGCATCAACATCTCCCAGTAAAACTGGTGCAATGTTCTCACCTCTTTCAAAAGCTGATATTGATAACACAATCAATGGTGGTGTCGTTCAGGCAGTTATCAAGGAAGTTACATATAACCTCACCTACCACGATTGCAAAGCAGTTGTAGAATACGATACAAAAACAAACGAAATCATTAAGCTTGAGCAGTATATGAATGTTGCTATTCAGGGCGGTGGTAAGATTTTCGGTGTTTCTGAAATCAAAATCGACAAACAGGAACTCTTCAACACAATGATTATCACAGATTTCAAATATTAATTGAAACCTTTCCCCTTACCAACTCGGTAAGGGGATTTTTTTGAATGCTGAATTCGGAATGCTGAATGCAGAATTAACTTTGAAAAGCACAAAAAACAACTTTGTTCTTTTTATGGCGCATTTTCGCGCCCCGAAACTTGCCACTTGCCACTTCCAACTTGCCATTATACCGTATCACCTTTCTTTTGTAGTTTACAATCTCTTGTTACTATGCTATAATAAAATATATGGATTACTTATTGGGTGAGGGGTAAAGTTAAATGGCATTGTGGATTGTTTTTGGTATATGTCTGGTGGTCGAGGCGGTTTGTACTCCTTGGTACTTAAAAGCTCTCTGGCCTGAAAAATGCAGAAAATCACTGATTCTTAAAATGATTTGCGCAACTATGTTTGTCAGCATTGGCGTGCTTTCAATGTTTATAGCAGATAATTTTTCAAAGTATGCAATAACAATGCTTGTGGGTCTTATCTTCGGATGGATTGGTGACTATTTTCTCCATGCTAAACCTACAAATGCCTATTTCGCAACAGGTTTCACAAGCTTTCTCATAGGTCATATTTTCTATATTGTGGCTTATGTAAAAGCTCTTCCGAAGCTTTTCCCTGAATATGAAATGTTCAATGCTCCGGAGATTGCTGTAGCTTTTGTTGTTATAATATCAGCGTTGATTTCAGCAAAGGTTTTGAAAGTGAACTTCAGTCCCAAAATTGTAAAATATGCAATAGCTGTGTATTTTTTGATTATTACATTTATGTTTGTCAAAGCCTCCGCTTTAGGCTATCATCAATGGCAAAGCGGTGCTGAAAGCGGAATATTGCCGTTTGTTCTTTTAACTCTTGGTTCGTTGTTCTTCGTTCTTTCCGATGCTACCTTGGGCATCATCATTTTCGGAGGTCAAAAGAAGAACTATCCATTGAAAATATTCAATATTATTACATATTTCTGGGGACAGATAATGCTCGCTTCCTCAATACTTTTTATTAATGCATAAGGAAAATATCTATGTTTGATAAAGTTTTTAACCGCCAGAACAGTGGTTCGTATAAATGGGATACAACCGTTCCCGAAGGTTTAATTGAAAGGGGAGCATATCCTCTTTCAGTTGCAGATATGGAATTTCAGACACCCAAAGAGGTGAGAGAAGCCATAAAGGAATTCACTGAAAAGGGTTTCTTTTGCTATACGGATGCGGATACTGAATACCGCAACAGTGTTCGTGAATTTCTCTCCCGCCGTCATAATTTCAATATAGAAAATGATTGGATTACCTGTGTCGGTGGTGTTGTTTTCACAATTAATACCGCAATCAGAGCTTTCACCAATGAGGGTGATAAGGTTATAATCCAATCTCCTGTTTATTACCCCTTTTCGAAATCCATTATAAATAATAAAAGAGTGATTGCAAATAATCCTCTTGTTCCTGAAGGCAATACCTATAAAATGAACTTTGGGGAACTTGAGAAAATTGCATCACAGAATGATGTTAAATTAATGCTTCTTTGCAGTCCTCATAACCCTGTCGGAAGAGTATGGACTAAGGAAGAGCTTAAAAGGGTTGGCGAAATCTGCCTTAAAAATAATGTGGTTCTTGTCAGCGATGAAATTCACTTTGACCTTGTTAGAAAGAATCAAGAGCATATTGTACTCAACAATGTTGATGAAAGCTTTTCTAAAAACACTGTTATCTGCACTGCGGTCAGCAAAACATTTAATCTTGCAGGTCTCGGAACATCGAATATCATTATTGCCGATAAAAATTTGAGAAAAAAATTCCAAGAGCAGCTTTCCGCAGATGGTTACAGTTGCATTAACTGCGTTTCCCGCCCTGCAACAATTGCTGCTTATTCAAAATGCGATTATTGGATTGACGAGGTAAATGACTATATAGAAGAGAATATAAAGCTTGTTAACAGCATTTTAAGTGATGTTCCTCAGATTAAAATATATGACTGTCAGGGTACATATTTAATGTGGCTTGATATGAGAAAGCTTGGAATGAATGACGAAGAGCTTGATTTGTTCTTGCAAAACGAATGCAATATAATTCAAGACCCAGGCTTCTGGTTCGGTGAAAACGGAAAGGGCTTTACAAGGCTTAATGTTGCCTGCCCCAGAAGTATATTAGAAAAATCTGTAAATGAACTGAAAAATCAAATATTAAAAAGAGTGTGATAATATGAAAAAAATCATATCTGTTCTTTTATGTGCAGTTTTTTTATTCAGTGCATTTTCTTTTTCTGCTTTTGCGGTTAAAGATAATACGGAAACAGAAAAAGAAACAGAGCTTGTTCTTGAAATTGATGTTAATAAAAGATATACCGATATTGTTGAAGAAACAGATGGTTTGGTAACAAGCGCTGAAGATAAAAAGGGATTGAGTGATAATCAAAAAACAGTTTATATTGCAATTCTTTGTGCCGCATTGGTAGTTTCTGTTGTTATTCTTGCAGTTTCTCTCAAAAAAGTTCCCAAAGAGGAAGATATTGATATTTCAGGACAGAACAAAATAAAGAAAGATAAAAAGGAATAACCTTTTATGAGAAAAATTTTAAGCAGAACAAGAGCTGCTGTTGATGATTATAAAATGATTCAGGATGGCGATAAAATTGCTGTTGGTGTTTCGGGCGGTAAGGATTCCGTTATGCTTCTTAAAGCCTTGTGCGATTTGAAGAGGTTTTACCCTGCGAAATTTCAGATTGTAGCAATCACCCTTGATATGCGCTTCGATAATCAGGACGGGGATTTTTTTCCAATTCAGGAGCTCTGTAATGAATACGGCATTGAATATGTAATTCAAAGAACGGATTTATATGAAATTATATTTAATATAAGAAAAGAAGAATGCCCTTGTTCTCTTTGTGCCAGAATGAGAAGAGGGATTCTCCATGATACTGCAAAGCAATTAGGTTGCAATAAAATTGCTTTAGGCCATCATCTTGATGATGCGGCAGAAACTTTTATGATGAATCTTCTTATAGAAAGCCGTATTGGTTGTTTTGCCCCTGTAACATACCTTTCAAGGCGAGATATAACTATGATAAGACCTCTCGTATATGTTAGGGAAACAGCCATAGAACAGGCTGTAGAACGGCTTAATTTACCCGTTGTAGAAAGTAAATGCCCTGCCAACGAAAAAACAAAAAGAGAAGATGCAAAAATTCTTCTCCAAAAGCTTTCCGATGAATATGGCGATGTGCCCGAAAGAATAATCGGCGCAATGCAGAGAGGCAATATCGACAGGTGGAATGTAGAATAAATGCAAAATGCAGAATGCAAAATGCAAAATTTTTGGACCTGCGGTCGGCATTGTAAAATTAAAGGATTCAAGACATTTTTGTCCTGAATCCTTTTTTGAGGTGTTTAGTTAATTTAGAAGTTAAAAGTTTTTTGTTTGAATAAATAATATAATGTTTGGAAGCGAAGCTTCCCTGATAATTTTGCATTTTGCATTCTCCATTTTGCATTGAAAAAGTCACTCCCTGCGGAGTGACTTTTTTCTTAATATCCAAACCCATTACCGAAATAACTGCTGAATGGGTCAGTTGTCTGGGGTTGTTGTTCAGGTACAGCGGTTTCGCCCTTGTCTTCAACGAGCTTTACCTTTGCGTCAAATTTTGTGCTTACCGCACCGGAGTTATTAAGTCTGCAAACTGAAAGTGTTAACGTATCGCCAACCTTACTGCCTTCAATAACTTCAAGAAGAATATCGGTTGATTCAAGAGCTTTGCCGTTTACACCCGTAATAATATCGCCAACCTTAATACCTTGCTTTGCAAGGTCACTGTCTTCTGTCATAGCGGCAATAACAATAGAGCCGTAAGGAAGATTGTTTTTCCAGGCAATTGCAGAGTAAGTGTAATCACTTGCAACTGTATAGTAAGAAATGCCTAACATTGGTCTGTTTGTAACATAGCCGTTTGCAACAATGTCATTATATATTTCAAGCATTGTGTTTGTGGGAACAGAGAAACCCATACCTTCATATTCGGTGTCGGTTATTTTGGAAGAGTTAAGACCGATAACCTGACCATATTCATTGAGAAGAGCACCGCCTGAGTTACCGGGGTTAATAGCGGCATTATGCTGAATACAGGGTAAGTCGTAAGCACTTGTGCTGGAAGCAATAGGTCTGTCGATAGCGCTGATAATACCGTTTGTGAATGAACCGAAGAAAACAGTTCCGCCGGGGTTACCGATTGCATAAACCTTCTGACCAACATTAAGTTTGTCGGAATTGCCGAAGGTTGCAGCTTTAAAGCCTGTTTTTTCAACTCGGAGAACACCTATATCAGTTTTGGTATCAAAGCCTACAATATATGCATCAAATTCTTTTCCGTCATTTGTTTGTATCTGAACACTCACACCCTGGTCAGCAATAACGTGAGCGGCAGTGATGATGTAAGTGTTTTTCTTTTCCTTATCTTCACCAACAATGATACCTGAACCCTCGCCAACCTTCTGGTTCTGTGCATAAACAATAACACCAACATTTATTTCTTTTGCTTCTTCATAAATCTGCTCGGGTGTCATAGCACCTTTGCCCGCATATTCGGAAAATGTAATGGGGGAGTCCTCTGTTTTTGCAGTTGCTCCTGAACTGGTGTTTTTATCTGAGCCTTTATCGCCTTGTTCGGTTTTTATATCGTTATCAGCATCGTTGGTAACAGATACACCGATTGCAACAGAGGCGATTACAATACAAGCACAAACCAAAGCAACAAAAAAATTACGCCCTGTGTTCTTTTTGTTTTTAGAAGCAGGATTGGGATTTTGGTAAGCTGTTTGTTGGTATCCGGGAACATTACTATATTGATTATTTCCCACATTATAAGGCATCTGCGGATAAGGGTTCTGATTTTGTTGAGCGTTATAAGGGGCATTATATGGCGCAGAGTATGGTTGGTTATAGGGCGCGCCGTAATTATTGCCAACAGGAGCATTTCCCATCTGAGAGGGGGACTGTTGAGTTGGCTGAACAGGTGTTTCCTGTGGTGTTTGTGTGTTTTCGGGTGTGTCATTCCCGAAAACTTTATTTGTGTTGAAATTGTCGTCCATATATATTCCTCCAAGGGTTAGTTACTTTGGTAATTTCACTGTAAATCTTGTGAAATTGTCGGGTTCGCTTTCTACTGTTATAGTTCCACCGTGAAGGTCCACTATGCTTTTTACAAGGAATAATCCTAATCCCGTGCTTTTAACATCTGTGCTTCGTGATTGGTCAACCTTGTAAAATCTTTCGAAAACTTTGTTTATATCTTTTTGGGGTATGCCTTTTCCACTATTGGTAACGGAGAAATAGGCATATTTTTTATCTGTTGCGGCATTTACAATGATTTTACCGCCCTCATCAGTAAATTTAATTGCATTATCAACCAAGTTGTAAATAACCTGGTCAATCATTGCGCTGTCGCCGTGAATGGTTGCTTGGGGAAGGTCTTCAAAGCCTTCAACATCAATGTTCTTTTTGGAAACCAATTGTTCAAAGCCTAAAAAGGTTGTAACAAGCTTTTGTGAAATATCAAATTGTTCAATGGTCAAATCTGCATTTCCTGTTTCGATTTTTGAAATATTAAGCATCATTGTAACCATTTTTGATAATCTGTTAATTTCCGAAGAAACAATTTCTAAATAATAGTTTTGTTTTTCGGGTGGGATTGTTCCGTCAAGAATGCCATTAATAAAGCCACCAATAGTTGTCATTGGTGTTTTAAATTCGTGAGAAACATTGGCAACAAAGCTTCGCCTTGAATTTTCAAGCTGTTCAAGTGAGGTTGCCATTGAATTGAATTTGGTTATAAGACCCGCTAATTCATCGTGGGAACGGATTTCGGGTACTCTGTAAGTAAAATCACCTGAAGAATAGCAACGGGTTGCATTTTCAAGATTTCTGATTGGTTTTGCAATTTTTTCCGTCATAATATAAACGGCTATTGTAACAAGAATAAGTGCAAGACCTGCTGAAAAAAGGAACATTCTTAAAACATTCCGCAAATTTTCAACCAAAGCACCCTCCAAAGGTGTTGCAACAACTGCAAAACCGGTGAATTCATCTTTAATTTTTATAGGCTCCATAGAAACAGAATAAACACTGTTATAAAAGGAACCCATTGTAGAGAATTCAGAGAAACCGCCTTTTTTTACTTTCTGTATATAGGCTTGTGATAATACAAGGTTACTGTGCTTTTCGCAGGCTTTATTGTTTAATTTAAAACCCGAAAGCATTTCACCGCAGGCAGCAACAGAACCATCCTTATTACAGATGAAAACATCATAACCCGTGCAGTCTGCCATAAGGTCAAGGGAGTTCAAAAGAATAAATGCAGAACCTTCGGGGTTTCTTGATATCATTGAAGAATCAACCAACTCCGTCATAGTTGCTGATATTTCTTTTGCGTAGAGCGATGTGGTGTTTCTATCGTGTGTTCTCAAAAAACCTGATGTGAAAATCATCAGTGCTATTCCTATAAGAAAAAAACTGATGATCACAATCGCGGAAAATATTGAGAAATATTTTAAGAAGAACTCACCTTTTTTTGAACGGAAACGTGTCATTGTTTTAACCTATTTTGTTTCAAACTTGTAGCCAACGCCCCAAACGGTTTTGAGCTCCCATTTATCAGAAACGCCTTCAAGCTTTTCTCTTAAACGCTTAACGTGAACGTCAACTGTTCTTGAGTCACCGTAGTATTCAAAGCCCCATACTTCGTCGAGAAGCTGGTCGCGGGTATAAACTCTGTTTGGGTTACTTGCAAGGTGATAAATCAATTCAAGCTCTTTAGGGGGAGTGTCAATTGCTTTGCCGTCTACCTTTAATTCGTAGTTAGTAAGGTTGATGGATAATTTATCAAACGTAACTTCTTTAGGTGTTGCGGTGTTAGTGCTTTGAGAGGAGCTGCGGCGAAGAACCGCTTTAACACGAGCAATAACTTCTTTTGTTTCAAAGGGTTTTGTGATATAGTCATCCGCACCTAATTCAAGGCCAAGAACCTTGTCAAAGGTTTCGCCTTTTGCAGTGAGCATGATAATTGGTGTCTGAGATGTTTTGCGGATTTCTCTGCATATCTGCCAACCGTCCATACCGGGAAGCATAATATCGAGAAGCACAAGGTCAGGGTTTAAATTTTCAAAAGCTTCCAATGCTTTAATACCGTCAGTAACAATATCTGCCTGAAAGCCGTCTTTTTCAAAATAAAGTCTTAAGAGCTCACAAATATTGCTGTCATCATCAACAATGAGAATTCTTTCGTTAGCCATATAAATTCCTCCTTTTAACATTTTGTTGGAACTTTCTAAATGTTATTATATACCATAATATTGCAGAAGTTATGAACAATTTTTAAAATAAATAAAGATTAATAATAAATAATGGCAGAATACCGTGTTTAGTTAAGTAATCTGCCATTTATTTTTGCCTATTTGTTTCGTTTGTTTTTTCTTTCTTTTTTGCGTTTTTCTTTTTCTTTTCTTGCGCGCATTTTTTCGCTTTCTGTCATATGACTTTTCTTTTTAGCAAAAACTGCAACAGCTATTATTGCAATTATAAGAATAACCAGGCAAACAATCGAAACTATTATAATAATCTTTCGACCGTCTTCCTTTTCTAACTTATCAGAACCCTCTTCGGTAGTTGGTTCAGTTGTTTTCTGGTCGGTGAGAACAACTGTTACAATACCATCGTCATTGAGAACATAATCGTAACCTGCAGGAAGAGTTTCATAAGTGGAATCGCTGACAATGTTTCCGTATTGGTCAACTAATTGACCTTTATCATTAAGAGAGAGAATACCATTAACCAAAGGTGCGGCAGCATTTCCTATGTTGTTCATAACATTTGTAAGGGGAGGACCTTGCAGATTGCCTGTAACTCCTGCTGATGCATCTATATTGTTAAGGTCACCTAAAGTGGGAATAATGCCTGTAAGGTCGCTGTCCGATGGTGCGGTAACACCCTGATGAACGTTAACCTTGTAAATGCTTGTTTTAATGTCTTTGCCCGTTGCCTGACGTGAAACAATTGTGATGGTTTCTTTAGCTTTACCAGCTAATTCAACAAGTGCATAAGAACCGCCTGTAACATCAACACCGTTAATTGAAATTGAAACCCCCGATTTGCTTATGGGTGTTGGGTTAACAGAGATATTACTTCTTATGTTATCAAGATGAATGTCATATTCGAAAATGTCTGAATAAAATTCATCTTCTAAATCAAAGCGGTGGGTTTTCTGAAGAACTAATTTAAAGCATTCATCATAGCTGTATTTGGTTGCAGAAATTGTAACCTTCGCATCCTCGTAAGCCATACGCTGAAGTATGTAATAAGGAACATTCTTTTTGTCTAAAGCCTTTTTCAAAGCAGCAGGGTCAACAGTAACGGAATACTGTGAGCCCATCATTGCGGCAAGGTATTTGTGACGGATTTCTTCGGTGGTAGCAGTTTCTGCATCAATAGCAATACCTGCCGTGCGGATTGTCATAATTGCAACGCGTCTGTAAACCTCGTCACGTGAAATTGTGGGTATTTCTAAAGGTGAAACATAACCCTGAGTATATAACGCCATCAATGAAGTGTAATAAATATAATCTTCAAGGTTTCCCACAGAGGCAGAGCCAAAATATTTGAGAACAAATTCAGTAAGCTGTGAACCCTCTCCGGAAAGAGCCATAAGGTACATAACAACTGCTTCTTCAAGAGGAGTTCCCTCAGGAATATCAAGTCTTTCACCTTTTATAACATAGTAAAAATCATTCTGCATCAAAGCATATAATGCGCTTATCATAAGCTTTTTATCGGGGTCTTTTTCATCCTCTTCGGTGATTACTATGCCGTGCTCTCTTAACCAATCTGCTTTTGATTTGTCGCTTGTTTCGGGGTTTGCGATTATATCAAGAGCACCTAATTGCTCAAGAAGATAAAGATAAGCAGCTCTCTGGGAATTATCATCAAGGGTATAAAGCTCAATGTATTCCTCAACCTGAGCTTTGAAATGAGGCGCATCTGTTGTATAAGGGTAAGCGCAAACAGGATGCAGTATTTCCTCATTGATAAGACCGCTTGTGGAAAGCATATCCTCTTTTATAACGAGTTGGCGGAGCCATGAGGGGTCGTTTTCCTCATATTTGTATTGGGTATTTACACCAATATTCGTTGCATCAATAACAGGGGCGAACTCTCTTGCGAAAGCAGACGGACAAACAACAGCTAAAGCCATAATAACGGCAATAACAGAAGCAATTGCTTTTGAAAAGCTTTTCATAATCTCGTCTCCTTTCCTGAAATAGTAAATTGCAACTTTTGAATTATATCAAATAAATTTTATAAGGTCAATGAACTAATTGTTAAAAAGTACCTTATTTGTTAACTGAAAATGAAAATACTGTTGTTGTCTTGTATTCTTCACCTGCATCATAAATGCATTTGCACCATTCTGGGTGGTTGGGTGAATCGGGGAATACCTGTGTTTCATAACAGAATGCATTTCTGAAATGAACAGGAAGACCCGCTTTACCGATAAGTGAACCGTCAAGGAAATTACCTGTATAAAGCTGAATACCGGGTAAATCTGTTTTAACTTCCATTTTAATTCCGCTCTTATCTCCAATTGCGGATGCGGCAAATTTCAATGTTCCGTCAAAATCCTTAATGCAGAAATTATGGTCATAACCATTGCCGTTTTTAAGCTGAATATGATCTTCATTAATATCTCTGCCGATAGTTTTAGGAGTTGTGAAATCAAAGGGTGTTCCGGAAACTTCAGGAAGTTCACCTGTGGGAATGCTGATTTCATCAATAGGAGTGTAGCGGTCTGCATTGATAGTTAAAATATGGTCAAGCACATCGCCGCTGTCAAAACCGTTAAGGTTAAAGAAAGCGTGATTTGTAAGGTTTATTACAGTCTTTTTATCGGAAACTGCTTTGTAATCAAGGACAAGCTCATCATTATCATTGAATGTGTATGTAACCTGAACATCAACGTTACCTGGAAAACCTTCTCTGCCATCGGGACTGTGATATGTAAATTTAACTGCATTATCACCAACAATTTCACCCTGCCAGATTTCAGAAGAATATTCTGCACCGCCGTGAAGAGAGGTGATACCTTTTTCGTTGAGAGTTACATTATATTCTGTGCCGTTAATGGTGAATTTTCCGTCTTTGATGCGGTTAGCATACTGACCAACAATAACACCCTGATAGTCACCTTGTGTAAGGTGGTCTTTGAGAGAATCAAAGCCGATAAGAATATCAATTAAGTTACCATTTTTATCTTTTATAAAAAGCTTGTCAAGGGTAGCGCCCTTTTCAATAAGCTGAGCCTTTAAACCATTTTTGTTTTCAATAATAAAAGCATTAACCTCTTTGCCGTTTGTAATGCCGTATATGTTCTTTGTAACAGACATTTTTATACCTCCATAGCAGTAATTCTCTAATATATAAATATACTATATAAACGGGTATAAAGTCAAGTTGAAACGGCATAAAGGAATAAATTAACATAAAATTATCAAAAGGTTAACACTTCAATTGCTTTAATTCGTTGATTATTGTGGTAGTATATGGTATAATGAATTAATAATTTGTATTGAAGGGAGAGGTTGTCTGTGGAATTAATTACTGCTGTTGCCCCTGCATTAAGATATGCTATGCTGGGTATTGTTCTTTTTGTTGTAATAAGAATGTTAGTGGCTCTTTTCTGTAAAAAGACAACTGACCCTGTAAGAGCAAAGCTTATTAACTCCATAACAGGTGAGGGTCTGCCTCTTTATGACAGAGAGGTTTCTCTTGGCAGAAATAAAAAATGCGATATTGTTCTTCCTTTTGAAACAATTTCCCGTCTTCACGCGGTTATTGCGTATCGTAATAAAGGTTTTGTCATATTTGATACTTTTTCAAAAACAGGTGTTACTGTTAACGGCGAAAAAATAAACGGAAAAAGTCATATTTATGATGGCGATGTTATCGGAATGGGGGGACTTGAATATACCCTCAAAGAAGCGAAATATAAATATATCAAAGATAAAAGCGGTGCGGCAGGACGAGCTTCGTATGGTGTAATTCTCATTTTACTTGCTGTATTTAATGTTTTTTCAATGCTTCTCAATCTCTTCCCAAAAGGCGAATTCAATGGTGAAATTTTGCTTGTTTATCTGGGATTTATCGCTTTACAATGGATTTATTTTGCATTCGCTTCCTTTGTAATGCGAATAAATAATTTCGAGCTTGAAATGATAGGGTTTATGTTCGCCTCAATCGGACTTGCCATAGTTGGCAGTATGTACCCTGAAACTGTTTTAAAGCAGTTTCTTGCAATTGTTTTAGGTGTTGTGCTGTACTGTGCGCTTCTTATGTTTATGAGATTTATCAGCACTGTTAAAACTCTTCGTTGGATGGTGGCTTTTTGTGCTATCGGTCTTCTGGGAATTACTCTTGCAATTGCTGAACCAACAAACGGTGCATTAAGCTGGCTTTCTTTAGGCGGGATTTCAATTCAACCCTCTGAGCTTGTTAAAGTTGCCTTTATTTTTGCAGGTGCGGTTACCCTTGAAAAACTGCAGTCCATAAGGCACCTGACAATGTATATTGTGTTTGCGGCAATTTGCGTGGGCGAGCTTTTCCTGATGTATGATTTCGGTGCTGCCTTAATCTTTTTCTTTACTTTTATCGTAATTGCTTTTATGCGCTCGGGTGATGTGAGAACCCTTGTGCTTATCTGTATGGTTGCAGCTTTGGGTGCAGGTCTTATTCTTGTTTTCAAGCCCTATGTTGCAAGTCGTTTTTCAACATATCTTCACGTTTGGGAGTATATGGATGAGGGTGGCTTCCAACAGACCAGAACCCTTATATATACAGCATCAGGCGGACTTTTCGGTCTTGGCCTCGGTAAAGGTCAGCTCCGCAATATTTTTGCCGCCGCAGAGGATTTGGTTTTCGGTGTTGTCTGCGAAGAATTCGGTATGATAATGGGATTTTTAATTCCTTTGACTTATTGCATTATTGCAGTATGGGTGGTAGTGAATTCAGGCAAAGCAAAATCAACCTTCTATTCAATAGTGGGCGTTGCCGCAAGTGCTATGATGCTTTTTCAGACGATGCTCAATGTTTTCGGAATAACGGATCTTTTGCCTCTTACAGGTGTTACCTTGCCTTTTGTAAGCAAAGGCGGTTCAAGTATAATCAGTTGCTTCTGTCTGCTTGCCTTTATCAAGGTTATTGATACAAGAACCTATGCAAGCTTTAAGCCTGATACCCGAAGACCTCAGAAAGTAACGAAAAAACAAAGAGCAAAATCAGGAGGTGCAGAAGAATGAAGATGACCTCAAGACGTAGCTTTGTTGTTTTGCTTTTAGTTGTTGCGGTGGTGGCAGGTTTAGGCTTTTTAGGCTATAAGCTTGCAGTAAATGGTGAAAATTGGGCAACTCTTCGTGCCAATGAACATTTAACAGAGAATGGTAGCTTTATTGCCGCAGGGCATATAACAGACAGAAATGGCGAAATTCTTGCGAAAACCGAAAATAACGAAAGAGTTTATAACGATTCCGAAAGAATAAGACGTTCAACTCTTCATATTGTGGGTGATACCGAAGGTTATATTTCCTCGGGTGTTCAGACTGCATATAAAACTCAGTTAATTGGCTATAACCGTATAACAGGTCTTCATTCACTGGTAAAAAACGGCAGGGGAAATGATGTTAAATTAACCCTTGATAGCGAGCTTTGTGCAGTAGCCTACGATAAGCTGAACGGCAGAAAAGGTGTTGTTGCGGCTTATAACTATGAAACGGGCGAGCTTCTTTGCTCTGTTTCAAGCGGTAACTATGATATACGCAATAAACCAAGTCCTGAAGAAATTGCAGAGAATAAAAACGGACAGTATGACGGTATTTATATGAACCGACTTATTGACGGACTTTATACACCCGGTTCAACCTTCAAAATAGTTACTGCCGCAAGTACAATTGAAAACAAGAAAAATATAAACGATTGGGAATATACCTGTGAGGGCGAAACTGTTATCGACGGAGTTAAAGTGACTTGCCCTCATTCTCACGGAAAGCTTACTTTCAAAACAGCTTTTTCTAATTCTTGCAACTGCGCTTTTGCACAACTAAGCGCAGATTTAGGTAAAGAAAAGCTTACTGCAACTGCCAATGAATTCGGATTTGGTGAAAGCTTCTCGTTTGGTAAAGGGGAAACAGAAAAAAGCAGAATTGATTTAAGTGATGCCGAGAAAGGTGATATTGCCTGGGCAGGAGTAGGGCAATATACAACTCTTGTTAATCCATATCATATGTTAACCCTTGTGGGTTCTGTTGCTAATAATGGTACTGCAGTTTTGCCTTATGCAGTTTCAATTGTTGCAACTCCCGAGGGTAGAATTGTTGAAGAAGCAACTGCAGTAACGCGTGAATATATTTCCCCTGATGTTGCAAAGCAGATTAAAGAATTGATGCGCTTTACTGTTGAAGATAATTATGGCGACTGGCGTTTTAAAGGGCTTCAGATGTGCGGTAAAACAGGTACTGCAGAAATTTCCGATGAAGAAGAACCACATTCCTGGTTTGTAGGTTTTTCTGAAAATCCCTCTTGCCCCGTTGCAATAGTTGTTGTGGTGGAGAATGGCGGATGGGGTTCATCTGCTGCATTGCCGATTGCTTCATCGGTTATGGAAAGTGTTTTTAAATCAATTGCATAATTTACAGATTTTTCAAATTTAAATTTATTGACTTGTTGTGCTATATATAGTAAAATAATAATTCAGTGAAAAATATGTAGAAATTTATAAAATCCGAAAGGTTGAAATAAATGAGCTTTATAGAATTTGATTCCGTTTACAAAAGATATAAAATGGGCGAAATTGTTATCAATGCCGCCGATGGTGTAACTTTTAATGTTGAGCAGGGCGAGTTTTGTGTAATCGTTGGTGCCAGCGGTGCAGGTAAAACAACAGTCCTTAATATATTAGGCGGTATGGATGATTGCGATGACGGTAAGGTACGTGTTGCAGGTGACCTTGTTAACGAATATGACAGCAAGCGCCTTATCGAATACAGACGATATGATGTTGGCTTCGTTTTCCAGTTTTATAATCTTGTTCCAAATCTTACAGCTCTTGAGAACGTTGAGCTTGCAACCCAGATTGGTACAAAAGCACTTAACCCGGCAAAGGTTCTCGAAAGAGTAGGCTTAGGCGAAAGACTTAATAACTTCCCGGCTCAGCTTTCAGGTGGTGAGCAGCAGCGTGTTTCCATTGCTCG
>JAZQMA010000046.1:0-8392 GCA_045543035.1 Acutalibacteraceae bacterium
GGTGATGCAGCGGAAATATTTTATAAAGAAACCAACTCCCAGCGAACAATCCGCAATATGCTTGAGCATGATTATAAATTAGGTATAATACGTTATGCTGAAAACTATGATAAATATTTTAAATCAATGCTTGAAGAAAAAGGATTTCAGTATGAGTTAGTAACGGAATTTACATATTCTCTTATTATGAGCGCAGATAATCCGTTGGCAAAAAAAGAAAATATTTCCTATGACGACTTAAAGGACTATATAGAAATTGCCCACGCAGACCCTTATGTTCCCTCAATGCCACTTTCAAAGGTTGTTAAAGAAGAATTGCCTGACAACATCAACAGAAGAATTTTTATTTTCGAAAGAGCAAGTCAGTTTGATTTGCTGTCAATGAATCCTGAAACATTTATGTGGGTTTCTCCTGCACCTCAAAGTCTTCTTGAACGATATAATTTAGTTCAAAAGGAATGTGGCGATAACAAGAAGGTATACAAAGACGTTTTAATTTATAAAGACGGATATAAGCTTACAAAGCTTGATCGCCAATTTATTACTTCATTGTGTGAATCCAAGAGAAAATATCTGAAAAAATAAAATTCTATATCAATGTTTTTTACCGATTTGAGTATATTGTACTCAAGTCGGTTTTTTTATTCCTTTGAGTGTTATCATTTTTGATAATACCGCTTATATGTTTTAAGAATTCCATAATCCTACAAAGGTTGTTAAAATAATAACAAAGTTAGCGAGGGCGAAGTGCGAACTAAGCCCACCCCAACAACGTAATTATTATTAGGAGGATATAATGAACATGAACTACGAAATTGTTGATTGCGTTGAAAAGCTTCAGGAAGCTATTGAGCGCACAAGAGAGGCGCAGAAGAAATTTGCTACCTACACTCAGGAGCAGGTAGATAAAATTTTCCTTGCTGCCGCATCCGCCGCAAATAAAGCAAGAATTCCTCTTGCTAAAATGGCTGTTGAAGAAACAGGTATGGGTATTGTAGAGGATAAGGTTATTAAAAATAACTATGCTTCCGAATACATCTACAATGCATATAAAGATGCAAAGACCTGCGGTATTATTGAAGAAGATAAAGCGTTCGGTACAAAGAAGATTGCAGAGCCCATCGGTGTTGTTGCTGCGGTTATTCCCACAACCAACCCTACATCAACTGCAATTTTCAAATGTCTTCTTGCTCTTAAAACAAGAAATGCTATCATTATCTCTCCCCACCCCAGAGCAAAGAACTGCACAATCGCTGCTGCAAAGCTTGTTCTTGAAGCTGCAGTTCAGGCAGGTGCTCCGGAAGGTATTATCGATTGGATTGATGTTCCTTCTCTTGAAATGACAAACACAGTAATGAAAGAAGCAGATATCATCCTTGCAACAGGTGGTCCCGGTATGGTTAAGGCTGCTTACTCCAGCGGTAAGCCTGCTCTCGGCGTTGGTGCAGGTAACACCCCCGCAATCATTGATGAATCTGCAGATATTCTTCTTGCTGTTAACTCAATCATTCACTCAAAAACATTTGACAACGGTATGATTTGTGCTTCTGAACAGTCAGTTATTGTTCTTGAAAATATCTATGACGCAGTTAAGACAGAGTTCGCAAGTCGTGGTTGCTACTTCCTTAATGATACAGAAACAGAAAAGGTAAGAAAGACAATCATTATCAACGGTGCTCTTAATGCGAAAATCGTTGGTCAGTCTGCTGCAAAAATTGCAGAGCTTTCAGGTGTAACAGTTCCCGAAGGAACAAAAATCCTTATCGGTGAAGTTGAAAGCGTTGATATTAGTGAGGAATTCGCTCACGAAAAGCTTTCTCCCGTTCTTGCAATGTACAAAGCAACATCTTTTGCAGATGCACTTGATAAAGCAGAACAGCTTGTTGCAGACGGCGGTTACGGTCATACCTCTTCCGTATATCTTAACGAAGTAACAGAAACAGAAAAGCTCAACGAATTTGCTGCAAGAATGAAAACCTGCCGTATTCTTGTTAACACACCTTCATCACACGGCGGTATCGGTGACCTTTACAATTTCAAACTCGCTCCCTCACTTACTCTCGGTTGCGGTTCCTGGGGCGGTAACTCAGTTTCCGAAAACGTTGGTGTTAAACACCTTTTAAATATTAAAACAGTTGCAGAAAGAAGGGAAAATATGCTTTGGTTCCGTGCACCCGAAAAGGTTTATATCAAGAAAGGTTGTCTTCCTGTTGCTCTTGACGAGCTTCGCACAGTTCGTGGTGCAAAGAAAGCATTCATCGTAACAGATACCTTCCTTTATGAAAATGGTTATACAAAACCCATTACAGACAAGCTTGACGAAATGGGTATAGCTCACACAACATTCTTTGATGTTCAGCCCGACCCCACTCTTAAAAATGCAAAGAGTGGTGCAGCACAGATGGCAGCATTCAAGCCTGATACAATTATCGCTCTCGGTGGTGGTTCTGCAATGGATGCTGCAAAGATTATGTGGGTTCTTTATGAGCATCCCGAAGCAGACTTTATGGATATGGCAATGCGTTTCATTGATATCCGTAAGAGAGTTTATACATTCCCAAAAATGGGTGAAAAAGCATACTTCATTGCAGTTCCCACCTCTGCAGGTACAGGCTCTGAGGTAACACCTTTTGCAGTTATTACTGATGAACAGACAGGCGTTAAATATCCTCTTGCAGACTATGAGCTTCTTCCTAACATGGCAATCATTGATACTGATTTCCATATGTCAGCTCCCAAGGGTCTTACAGCTGCATCAGGTATCGATGCTGTAACTCACGCAGTTGAAGCTTACGCTGCAATGCTTGCAACAGACTATACAGATGGTCTTGCACTTCAGGCTCTCAAAAACATTTTCAAATATCTTCCCCGTGCTTATGAAAACGGTCAGACAGATATTGAAGCAAGAGAAAAAATGGCAAATGCCGCAACAATGGCAGGTATGGCATTCGCAAATGCATTCCTTGGTGTTTGTCACTCAATGGCACATAAGCTCGGTGCATTCCACCACCTTCCTCACGGTGTTGCAAACGCACTTATGATTGAAGAGGTTCTCCGCTTCAATGCAAGCGAAGCACCTGCAAAAATGGGTACATTCTCACAGTATGACCACCCTCACACTCTTGCTCGATACGCTGAAATCGCAGATTATCTCGGTCTTGGTGGTACAACTGACTCAGAAAAGCTTGAAAATCTTATTAAAGCTATAAACGACCTTAAAGCAACAGTTGGCATCAAAAACACAATCAAAGATTATGGCGTTGATGAAAAAGTATTCCTTGACAACCTTGATGAAATGGTTGAACAGGCATTTGATGACCAGTGCACAGGTGCTAACCCCCGTTATCCTCTTATGAGCGAAATCAAAGAAATGTATCTCAATGCTTACTATGGCAAGCATTTCACAGAAAAAGCAATGCCTACTGCAGCTGATGTTGCAACAGGTATGACTGCAAATGCAGTTAAAACACCCTACACAAAAGGTAAAAAAGCGTAAGAGAGAGGAGATACTAAAATGAAACTTGATAGAGTTATTGCAGTAAGAAATAATAAAACTATTTACCGTGACGGTGATAAATGCGTTAAGGTTTTTGATACTGATTATTCAAAAGCAGATGTTCTTAACGAAGCATTAAATCAGGCAAGAATTGAAGAAACAGGTCTTAATATTCCTAAAATTATTGAAGTAACAATGGTTGAAGGGAAATGGGCTATCGTTTCTGAATTCATAAAAGGCAAAACACTTCAGCAGCTTATGGACGAGGATGCTGAGAAGAAAGATGAATATATCGAATTACTTGTTGACCTTCAGCTCCAGGTTCATTCAAAGGTTTGCCCTCTCCTTAACAAACTCAAAGATAAAATGAATCGCAAAATCAGTTCTTCAGAGCTTGATGCGACAACACGTTATGACCTTCACACAAGACTTGAAGGTATGCCCAAGCACAACAAGGTTTGTCACGGTGACTTCAATCCCTCAAATATTATCATTTCAGAAGACGGCACAGCATATATTCTTGACTGGTCACATGCTACTCAAGGTAATGCTTCTGCAGATGCCGCAAGAACATATCTTCTTTTCTGGCTTAATGGTGATATTGAAGGTGCTAAGAAATATCTTGATTTGTTCTGTCAAAAGAGCAATACAGCTAAACAGTATGTTCAAAAATGGATGCCTATCGTTGCCGCTTCTCAGTCAGTTAAGGGCAATGAGAAAGAAAGAGAATTCCTTCTTTCTTGGGTAAATGTTGTTGATTACGAATAATCAGATAAGGAGTTAAAGAAATGAAAGTTACAGTTTGTATCGGTAGTTCCTGCCATATTAAAGGTTCTCGTCAAGTTGTTGAACAGCTTCAGTACCTTATTAAAGAAAATAATTTAGGAGATAAAGTAGAATTAGGCGGCACATTTTGTATGGGTAAATGCCAGCAGGGAGTTTGCGTAACTGTTGACGACGCTTTCTTCTCAGTAACACCCGAAACAGTTGAAGAATTTTTCAACGATAATGTAAAAGGAAAAGTATAAAATGATAATTCAGGTTTGTGTTGGCAGTTCATGTCACTTGAAAGGTTCTGCAGAGATTGTTGAGCTTTTCCAGAAAGCCGTTGAAGAAAATCATTTAGAAAACGAAATAACACTTGCCGGTAGCTTTTGTATCGGCAAGTGTAATCGTGTGGGCGTAACTGTTCAGGTAGATGATGATATTCACACCGGTATTACAAGAGAAAATTTTAAAGAATTTTTCAAGGAAAACGTTTTAACAAAAATTGAAAGGGTGTAACGGGAAATGCCTAATTGTTTAACATTAAAAAAATCCAACTGTAAAAACTGTTACAAATGTATTCGCCATTGTCCCGTTAAGGCAATACGCTTTTCGGGAAATCAGGCTCATATTATAGGAAACGAGTGTATTCTTTGCGGTCAGTGTTTTGTTGTTTGCCCTCAGAATGCAAAAGAAATTGTTGATGAAACCGAAAAAGTAAAAGTATTTTTGCAGGCAAGGGAAAAGGTTATAGTGAGCCTTGCTCCCTCGTTTATTGCAAACTACGATGGTGTTGGAATAAATTCAATGAGAAAAGCTCTAAAAAAGTTGGGCTTTTATGATGTTGAAGAAACCGCTATCGGCGCAACAATTGTTAAAAACGAATATGAGAGAATGCTCAAAGAGGATGATAGAGACATTATTATAACTTCTTGTTGCCATTCTATAAACTTACTTATTCAGAAACATTTTCCTGCAGAATTGGAGTATCTTGCAGATGTTGTTTCACCTATGCAGGCTCACTGTATGGATATAAAGAAACGCTATCCTGATGCAAAAACAGTTTTCATAGGACCTTGCGTTTCAAAAAAAGATGAAGCTGAGCATTACGAAGGTATTGTTGATGCAGTCCTTACATTTGAAGAACTTACAAATTGGCTCAAAAGTGAAAATATAGAGCTTGAAGTTGAAAAAGACAACGATGATTTCAGTCGTGCGCGTTTCTTTCCTACAACAGGTGGTGTGCTTAAAACAATGGCTCAGGATACACCTGACTATACATATATCGCACTCGATGGTGTTGAAAACTGTATAGCAGCACTCAAGGATATTGAAAGCGGAAAGGTTCATAAATGCTTTATTGAAATGTCTGCTTGTGTCGGTAGCTGTATGGGTGGTCCGGTTATGGAAAAATATCACCACACAGAAACCATTACCGATTACCTTACTATAGCAAATTATGCAGGTAAAAAGGATTTTGAGGTTTCTCAGCCTAAATCCGGAGAGTTGAGGAAGCAATTTGAATATATCGAACACAGATATCCTAAACCATCAGAAATGGAAATTAACGCTGTTCTTCGTCAGATGGGTAAATTCAAACCTGCTCATGAGCTCAATTGCGGTTCTTGCGGTTACAATACTTGTCGTGAAAAAGCTGCTGCAATTTGTCAGGGTAAAGCGGAGATTTCAATGTGTCTTCCTTTCCTTAAGGAAAAGGCAGAAAGCTTCTCAGATACTATTGTTAATAGTTCTCCCAACGGACTTATTGTTCTTAACGAGAATTTAGAAGTTCAGCAAATTAATAAAGCCGCAAGAGAAATTATGAACATACGTTATGCTTCTGATGTTCTCGGCGATTATGTTATCCGTATTCTTGATCCTACGGTTTTTGAAACTGTTCTTAAAACCGGCAGAGGTGTGAGTAACCAGAGAGTTTACCTTGCAGAATACAAAAGATATGTTGAACAAACTGTTGTTTATGACAGAGATTCACATCTTCTTATCGGCATTATGAGAGATGTTACTGCCGAAGAGGAACAAAGAGAAAGAAAAGAAAATATCAGCCGTCAGACAATTGAGGTTGCCGATAAGGTTGTTGATAAGCAAATGCGAATTGTTCAGGAGATTGCTTCACTTTTGGGTGAAACTGCCGCAGAAACAAAAATCGCCCTTGCAAAATTAAAGGAGTCGATTTCTGATGAATGATTTATGTGCAGATATCGGTTACAAAAGTATAAACCATTACGGTGAACAGCTTTGCGGAGATCATATTGATATAGTTGAGCCCGATGAGGATTCAACTGTGGTTGTTCTTTCCGATGGTCTCGGTAGCGGTGTTAAAGCAAGTATTCTTTCAACACTTACTTCAAAAATCATTTCAACAATGCTTGCAGAAGGTCTTTCCCTTGAGGAGTGTGTTGAAACGATTGCTGCAACTCTTCCTGTTTGCTCGGTGCGTGGCGTTGCTTATTCCACATTCACCATTATTCATCTTAAGAATAATGAAACTGCAGAGCTGATTCAATACGATAACCCACACACCATAATAATAAGAAACGAAAAAAATTGGGATTATCCGAAAACCGAAATGAATATTGGCGGAAAGAAAATTTTCAAATCTGTTATTCAGCTTCAGGAAAACGATATTTTTATTGCTATGAGTGATGGTTGCCCTCATGCAGGTATTGGTACTGCATATAACTTCGGTTGGAAGCGTGAAGATATTGCAAGCTTTCTTGAAACTCTTGCTCCTGTTGGTTATACTGCAAAGAATTTATCAACAATGCTCATTGATGAGTGTGATAAGCTTTATGATTACAAGCCCGGTGACGATGCAACCGCTTGTGTTGTTAAAATCCGTAAGAGAGTTCCCATGAATATGCTTTTCGGACCGCCCTCAAACAGAAATGATGCAGACCGAATGATGAGCCTTTTCTTCTCAAAAGAAGGAAAGCACATTATCTGTGGTGGTACAACATCATCTATTGCATCTAAATTCTTGAGAAAACCTTTAAAGCCATCTCTTAATTTTGAAAGCAGTGATGTTCCGCCTATTGCGGAAATTGAAGGCGTTGACCTTGTTACCGAAGGTGTTATCACAGTCAATAAAGTTGTAGAGTACGCACAAGATTATCTCGGTGAAAACAAACACTATGAGCATTGGAATTTCAAAAAGGACGGTGCTTCACTTATAAGCCGTTTGCTTTTTGAAGAAGCAACAGATATAAACTTTTATGTGGGTAGAGCAATCAACCCTGCTCATCAGAACCCGGACCTTCCCATAAACTTCAATATAAAAATGAACCTTGTGGAAGAACTTTCAAAGTGCTTGAAGCAAATGGGTAAAAGAATTAAAGTGAGTTATTTTTAATTATGAGTAATATAAGAAAATTTGATACAAAAGTACAATATCTTAAATACAAGGTATTAAGAGAGGTTGCAAGAGAGGCGTGGAATGATACGCTTCTCGAAAACCTCATTGACATACCTAAAAAAATAGTTCCCGGTAAAACCTCCACAATGAGATGCTGCGTTTACAAAGAACGTGCTATTCTTTCAGAGCGCGTTAAAATTGCTATGGGCGGTGACCCTGAAAACCCCAATGTTATTCAGGTTATTGATATTGCTTGTGATGAATGTCCTGCCGCAGGATATGAAGTAACAGATTCCTGCAGAGGTTGCCTTGCTCACCGCTGTGAAGATGTGTGCAAGCGCGGTGCAATTTCATTTGACCATAACCATGTTGCTCATATTGATAAATCAAAATGTGTGGAATGCGGTCAGTGTGCAAAGGTTTGCCCTTATTCAGCAATTGTTAACCGCAAAAGACCTTGTCAGATTGCCTGCAAGGTGAAGGCAATTTCAATTAACGAAGATAATGCTGCATCTATCGACAACGATAAATGTACTGCTTGTGGTGCTTGTGTTTATCAATGCCCCTTCGGTGCGATTTCTGATAAGTCATATATTCTCAATGTTGTTGACCTTATTAAGAAAAGCGAACAAGGCAGAAACTACAAGCTTTATGCAGTTGTTGCTCCCTCAATTTCAAGTCAGTTCTCTTATGCAAAATTAGGTCAGGTTATAACAGGACTTAAAAAGATGGGCTTTCACACTGTTGTTGAAGCAGCT
>JAZQMA010000047.1:0-46145 GCA_045543035.1 Acutalibacteraceae bacterium
ATTATGTTCGGCTTCGCCGAGGGCAGGTTCAAGTCCAATTACTTTTCTCATAAAATAACAAAAGAGCCACGTAAGTGACTCTTTCGTTATTGGTGCGGGTGACAGGACTTGAACCTGCACGGGGGTGCCACCAGAACCTAAATCTGGCGCGTCTGCCAATTCCGCCACACCCGCATATTTAGTCAAAAGTGAATAATGAAGAAGTGAAGTATTATTATGTCACTCAAAAACTTTATTGAAAAAAGAACTTTATGGGAAGGACACTTGCGGTACCCAAAATTGTTTGCTTGCTGTTCGCTTCGCACAATTTTGACCGCTGCGCCATTTCGCCCTTACTGCATCCGCCACAGGCGGTGTGCGGGCTCAATGCTACCAATTCCGCCACGCCCGCATAATTAGTTAAGAAGTAAGAATGAATAGTGAAGAAGTGAAGTCTTATTTTGTCACTCGACAAGTGACTTAATGAATTGTATCACAAGTTGGAATAAAAAGCAACAAAAAATGAATAAAAGAATATTACAAAAATATCAATCCCGCAGAGGAAGTTGATTTTCTCTGCGGGATTTTTGTGAGTTGATGAAAGTTATTTGATTTTAATACTCTTTACATCGCTGAAGGAGCCGTAAACAGTTCCGCTATCGGTTTTCTTATAAGCTCTTACTTTAAAATAATATGTTTTATTACTTGTAAGCTTACTCTTTGAACCGCTTAATGTATCTGTTTTATAACCAGATACTTTTTTGTAATCGCCGTTCTTTTTGGTTGCATAATAAACCTGATAACCGCTTTCACCTGTTACATTGGACCAGGTAAGGTTTGCTTTTCCCTTAGATGTTGAGGTGATACTTGAAATCTTAGGTGTTGAGCATTTTGTTGCGGTTTCAAATGTTTTGGAATAGTCGCCCCAAATTGTGCCATCATCTTTCTTATAAGCTCTTACCTTGAATTTGTATTTTGTGCCGGGTTTGAGTTTTGAAACCTTATAAGATGTCCCCTTTGTTACAGAACCGATATGCTTATATTCTTTCGTTTTAGAATTATACTGATATATTCTGTAACCTGAAACACCTTCTACTTTATTCCATTTCAATGTGATGGATTTAGTAGTTTGGGTTGCAGTAATCTTTGAAGCTTTTGCAGGGATAATGTTAAAGTAAACTCTCTTAACGCCTTCATACTTTCCCTTGAAAGTAATCTTAACGGTATATTTACCGGGAGTATTTCTACCATCTTCGTAGCTTACTACATAGTCTACGCCTCTTTTGAGGGTCTTTCCTTTTGAATCCTTAACTGTTACAGAAGGTGTTCTTACAGAACCATTGTTAACATATTCAGTAGTTGAAAGTTTAACTTTTTTTGGAGAGTAGACTGTTGTTGTTTTAGTGTTGCCACAAGTGGTACATACTGATTTAACTTTACCGTTTTTATCAAGGGTTGCAGGAGTGATTTCCTCGTCCTTGTAAGTATGAGTGTGATTATTCAAATTAATGGTAAACTGGCTAAGGGGAGAACCATAGCAACCTTTTTCTACTGAATAGTAACGAACAGTAAGGGTGTTGCCGTCATTTGAGAAATAGAACATTGCAACCATTGCAGTTGAACCATTGTTAAGGTCAACATACTGCGGGTCAATAAGCATCTGGGTTACAAGGTTTCCGTTTTTACCTTTATCCTGTCTGTAAACAATATGCTGCCACGGGTCGTGACCTGAAAGTACCATTAAAACATTATCGTGCTTGGAGAAGCATTTCTCCCACATATCGTCACCGTTCTGGGCGTTAGTATAACCGCTGTAATAGGTAGGGGGATAGCAGTCGCCATCGTCAATTGTGGTGCCGTCACGATACATATAAGCATGGGTAACTGCGATAACCTTGTGGTTGGGATGAGCTTCTATAACCTTGTTTGCCCATTCAAGAGTTTTTTCATTGGGAGCAAAGTCAAGTGTCATAATAAGGTAATCTGTACCCTGAATGTTAAAGTAACGATAAGAGTTTGTTAAATCGCCCTGAACATCTCCGCCTTCGGGAATATCGCCTTCTCTTGTTTCATAAATAACTGTGCCGTCTTCTAAGGTTTTCTTGATAAGCCCCGGTTGATTTATATCAGTGAGAGAGATTGTTCCGGGATTCATCATTCCGTTAACGGTTGTTTCATAATAACCATTATGAAGATGTCTGTTAAAGTCATCCCAGTCATCGTGGTTGCCTCGTGTGAGAGCATAGGGGATTACACCATTTAATTTACCGATATAGTTGTTTGCATTTTCCCATTCAATATCGGTACTATCATCGGTAATATCACCTAAACCGATAACATACTCGATTTTATGGTCATCTTTATTGGCAACAAGCCAGTCATAGATTGATTCCATTGCATCCGGGTCTGTTTCGTTTATGGTTTGTGTATCGCCTATAACAGCAAAGGAATATTCATAATCACCTACAGGAGCCACATCTTTTTCGTTTAACCAGAAAACAGTGTGTTCAAGGTTATTGCCTGTAAGAGAACGGTCTTTCATCATACATTTTTTGCAAAGGTTGAAGTCGTATGATGCCATAAGTTTTTTGTCAGTGAAGTCAATTCCTTTTGTGAAATCACTTTCAATTTCTTTTGCTGTTCTTACATCGGACCAGATTGATACATCGTACATTGTTCCTTTGAAGTAGGTTGCATTACCGTTTCTGTGGTCTCCGCCAATAACAGCTTTGTGCTTTTCTTCAAAGGGCTTAAAGGATGATAATTTAAGTGATTGTTCAAGCTTGCCGTTAACATAGCAATGTAGCTTTTTGTTTGCAGTATCAATTACTAATGAAAGATGTACTTTTTCGCCTGTTGCAACATTTACATTCTTGAAAATGTAAACTGATTGTTTGGAATAATCTGCTTTATCCCGGATTGCAATACGTGGGTTACCTGATTTGTTTAATGAGAAAACAAGCGCAGGGTCGAATGTTCCGTCACTGCCTAAAAGAGCAGTTGTGCCTGTAAGGTCATCCTGTTTAACTGAGAATGTAGATTCAAAGGTGAGAGGCATACTCTTGTATTTCTGGCTTAATGAGTATTGCTCGTCTGTGTTGAAGGTCAAGCCTTTTCCGCCGTTGTAGCAGGGGAGACAGTCGGTAACTGTAACCTTAACGGTTGCTTTGTGTGTACCATCGGTAACTGTAATTGTTGCTTTACCTGATTTTACAGCAGTAATTTTGCCGTTTGAAACCTTTGCAACAGAGCTGTCGCTGGTTTTCCAGGTAAGGTCTTTTTTGCCTGAATAAGTTGCTTTGACCTTATAGCTGTCACCGGGTTCAAGAGCTAAATTGGGAGTATCGACCATAAGGTCATTGTCAATCATACCATAGGAATATTTTTCACCGAAAATGTTATAGAAGTTTCCACCGCTTTCCTCGGTTTCATTTATAACAAGAAGGGAATTAGTACGATAATTGAAAGCTATCATATAGAAGTTGCAGGAGGTCATCAGAGCAACTCTGTGACGCTTTCCGTTTTCTTCATAGCTGAACAAAAAGTCTTTGGCATGGACATTTTTACCGCTCTTTATACTGCGGTATCCGATTTCGCTACCAAGAGCAAGCTTTTCAATTGCTTCAGTATCAAATCCTGTAACACGCATTGAAAATTTGTTTTTGGGGTTGGGATTGTTGCAGAATGCTTGTTCAAACATATCTGACAATCTTTCACCAACAAGGCAATCACCGTAACCATATTCATTCCATATAACTTCAATATAGTCTTTGGATTTTGGAAGCTTTTCAGCATATTTGCAAATAGGGTTAGTAACTGCATTCCAGGAATCTCCGCCACCACCGAAGGGAGTGAAATAAAGCTCGAAAACGCTATCATTTTTGCCACCGAGATAAACAATCTGTTTATCTTTTGGGATTTCGTTTTCTCTGCCACTGTTAATAAGCGCGATTTGCTCTTCGTTAGCCTGGTTTACATATTTGCGAAGCTCAAACATTTCTTCTTGTCCGCGGTAGTCATACATCAAGCGCATATAGTTATATGCTACGCGATAAAGCTCGCTATGGTCGGAAACAATAACACCTGACTGAGCGCAGTTGTTACCATTTGCGCCGATATAGTTGTTTTCATCAAGGTTTGCGCTACTGAAGAATATAGCATCCTTATGCTCTGTGCCGTCAGTTGCAAGGTAATGAGAAACTGTTGCGCTCTTAACGTGTTGCATATCTGAGGTTTTGTCATTTATTGTCCAACCAACTTTTGTGTAATCCATAAAGTCGGAAACCTTTTTACCAGGAGCATAAGTATCGTAGCAATCTGTTTCGAGTGCTTTTGTAAAGTATGTGTAATGGTCAAGGTTTGACCTGGTTTTGCGAGATTTTGTGTTGGGGTTGTACTGCTTTACACCGTAGGAATTGAGTTGGTTTACCATTGTAACCTCAATACCCATTCTTGCTGCCTCTGTAAGCATATATGAGATACGGACAAAGCCGTGCTCATCATAGTTTGTGCCATAGAGAGAGCGCATATAACCATAGTATTTACTTGTAGGAATAACGCAAACTGCTGCAGTTACAGATGTTCTGTAAGATGAAAATGTAATCTTAACATCTTCGGTTGGGTGTTTGCGTTTGTACTGAATACATTGGTATATGAGAAGTCCCATACCATTGTTTGGGTCGCAAAGCGACTCGTTGGTAAGTCTGTAAAATGCTTCGGCAGTTACTGTTTTGCCATTGATATTAGCATAAGTGGTGGAGCCTAAACCCTGAAAGTTTTCAGGGTTATTGGCTACGGGCATTTTATCATAATAGGGAGAAATTGAATGTTTGTTGTTTTCTTTGATGTTCTTTTCAATTTCAGGTAGAACCGAATCAAAGAATGGCTTTTTCTGATTTGTTTCATCAATATAGAAGTTTTCAACAAACGGGTCGGTTTCACTTGGGAATGCATTTGCTGCAACAGAGGTTACAGGAAAAAGACCCAGCAGAATAACGCCTACAAGGAGGCAACTGATTATTGATTTTATTCTTTTCATTTTATCACCTCATCATCAGGGCATAGTAGTTAAGTCAAAAGCTACATTTGAGCTGTTGCCCTTAACATCGCTATACCATGCTGCGCTATTGTTATGAGTTGTGTAAATTTTTGGAGGATTTGTATATTTGTTGTTATACAAGTATGCAAAATTACCTGATTTAGCAGTGTTACCACTTGCATTTACTGTACCTGTAAGATAAAGTCTTGAGAAGTTTGATGTTACATAGATAACACCGCCGTTATCTTTTGATGTATTATTGGTTGCAGTAATTGAATCAATTTTTGCCGCACTGCTTGTTCTTATTTCAATAGCACCACCGGTTGTTTTTGCAGAGTTACCTGTAAAAGTACAGTTGGTAAATACTATTTTAAGTTCGGTGGGGTCTGTTGCATTGGTCTGGTTAGCATTCTGGATTTCAACTGCGCCACCGCCTGCACCTAATGCGGAGTTTTTCTCAAAGGTACAATCACTGACGTTGATAACAAGAGTAGCACTTGCGGTATCGGTAGAAATTGCACCGCCCTTTGTTGATGCTGTATTGTTTTTGAAGGTTGTTTTGGTTGCAATAAGTGTTGTGCCTGCTTTTTCATCTTCAGTTGAATCAGCAACCATTATTGCACCGCCTTCGCCACCTGTTGCAGTGTTTGCATCAAATGTGGAATTATCGGTTGTGAACTTAGCACCACCATCAAGGTAAACTGAGCCACCTGTAAGAGCAGAGTTGCCTTCAAATACTGTGTTTTCAGCTACATTGATTTTTGATTTGTTCTCTGTAAAGATTGCACCGCCTTTTTCACTGGCAATGTTGTTCTTTATGGTGCATCCATTAATAGAAAGTTCGCCTGTTCCTGCTACATTGATTGCAGCACCTTTTTTAGCGGTGTTGCCTTCAATAATGGTGTCTGTTATTGATGATTTTCCGCTTGAACGGAAGTCTATAGCACCACCAAATGATTTTGCTGTGTTATTACTTAAGTTAGAATTGGAAACATTCAACTTTGCGCTACCGCTTGCATAGATAACGCCACCATTGTTGTTGTAGTTGCCTGTTGCGGTAAGAGCGTTGATTGTAAGAGAACCTGCGCCTGTAATATAAATTACGCCGCTTCCGTCAGATATTGCTGCATTGTTTGTAACAGTTGTATCGTCAAGTACACATGTGCCACCATCACGGAAATAAAGGGCTACACCGGTAATACCTGCGTTATTATTAATAACTGATTTGCCGTTTATTGTAGCATTTGTACCGGGCGCATTAACTGCACCACCATAGTAGCCTGTTGAGTTTTCTTCAAGTGTTACACCTGTAAGTGTAAGGGAATTACTGTAGCCTGCATAGATAGCACCGCCGCCTTCGTTGGTTGTTGTACCTGATGCAGAGTTCTTCTTAAGGACAGTTCCGTTAAGAGTAACTTCACAAGCTGTTCTTTCGCTGATAGCACCACCTGCAACAGCAGAGTTCTCCTCGAAGAGACCGCCTGTTACATTAAGAATACCGGAGTTCTTTGTGCCATCAGCATTGCTTGTATATGATACATAGATAGCACCACCATGGTTCTGAGAGGTGTTCTTTGTAAAGGTTGTGTTGCCTGTAATTGTAACTGTACCTGCAGTATTGATAATTGCACCACCGTTACCATTTGAACCGTTTGTGTCTTTTTCGGATTTGTTTTCGGTGAAAACAGAATCAGCAATATTAAGAATACCTTTAGTGTTCTGAATAGCACCACCGAGATAAGAAGAGTTATTACTGAATGTAGACTTTGTAATATCGGCATTCGAGGAATTAAGGACTATTGCACCACCGTAGGATGCATCATTTCCGGTGAATGTAGCATTATCAATTGTAAGCGCTGATTTAGTTACAGCATAAATTGCACCACCTGAAATGGTTGTATTTCCGGAGAATGTACCGCCGCTGATAATTACATCTGCATCTACTGCATCAACACCACCACCGAAATCTGATGCAGTGTTATTGGTTGCGGTTACATCTGTAAGAGTTAATTTACCATAACCTACATAGATAGCACCGCCGCCTTCGCCATTACCATCATTTTTATCTGCATAGCCTGATACACTGTTTTCGGTAAAGGTTGTTCCGTTAAATACTGCTTCGCAACCTGTACGAATACTTGCTGCACCACCACCAAGAGCAGTGTTTTTGGTGAATGAACCACCTGTCATATCAAAGAAGCCGTTTACATTTTCTGTTGCGCCTTCAGGTTTGGTATAAACTACATAAACTGCACCTGCGTGGTTAACTGCAGTGTTTTCGTTGAATTCGCAATTGTTGATTGCAGTAACATTTGCACCAACAACATCAACAGCACCACCGTTGCTGTTAGCACTGTTCTTGTTGAATTTAACATTATCAAGAGTTACTGTTGATTGGTTGAGATACAATGCACCACCATTTGAATTTGCATGGTTGTTATGGAAGTTGATGTTTTTGATAGTGGCAGTACCTTCTAACGTGTAAATTGCACCACCGTTACCGGTTGCACTATTGGTGTTTATCTCACAGGGGTTAATTATTAAATTACCCTTTGATGAATATGCAACTGCACCATTCTTTGCAGTGTTACCTGTGAATGTGCCACCATTAAAGGTTACTGTTGCGCTGTCGAAGTAAACAACACCACCGTTTGTTGCATTGTTTTCTGTTATTGTGCAGTTGGTAATGTTAACCTTTGTATTTGCATTACTGCTATAGATAACGCCACCTTGATAGGCTTTGTTCTTAGTTGCAGTAACATTTGTCATATTGAGTGTACTGTTGTTTACATAAACAACACCATTACCATCTGAAACAGTACCTGTGATTTCAATATTGTCAAGGTTTGCAGTTGTTGTGTTTTTGAAGTAAAGAGCAGCACCTGTTGCACCCTGAGAATTTTTGATAACTGTGTTTTCGTTTATTGTAACCTGAGCCTTTGCTGTATAAATTGCGCCGCCGTAGTAGTCACTCTTGTTGCCGTCAAGCACACAGTTGCTGACTTTAAGTGAACCGCCGTTCTGATAAAGAGCACCGCCACCTATGGCTGAATTATAATCGGTGTTTTCGTAGATGGATTCATTTCCTGTTAAGGTAGCGTTTGTGATTGTAACATCTGAGGTTGATGTTGCGAAAAGTACACCACCTGAGAAGGTTTTATTGTTTGTGAATGTACCGCCGTTGATAACAACAGTTGAACCTGCTGAATCAACAAAGCCACCAAAGTCGGACGCACTGTTATCAGTTGCGGTTACATCTGTAAGTGTTAACTTACCATAACCTACATATATAGCACCGCCGCCTTCGCCGTCACCATCGTTTTTGTCTAAGTAACCTGCTGCGCTGTTGCCGATGAATTCACCGCCATTGATTTTTGCTTCACAGCTTGAACGGATGCTGATAGCACCGCCGGCCATAGCAGAGTTGTTTTTAAAGGAAACATCAGTAAGGTTAAGAATTGCACCTTGTCTTGTTTTGTCAGCAAGGGTTTTGTAAGTAAGATAGAATGCACCACCGTGATTATCAGCACTGTTTTCGGTGAATTCACAGCTTGAATCAACTGTAAGCTCGCTGACACCAAGGTAAACAGCACCTGCATGGTTTTCTGAATGGTTGCCTGTGAAGTCAACATTATCATATGTTACGTTAGCTTCGTATAAATAGTGGGCACCACCGTTACCGCCACTGCCTTTAGCATCAAGCTTTGCATTGTTTGAATTAAATTTAATGTTTTTCATATCAACAGTTGCATTTGAAGAGGTGTACATAGCACCGCCAAGGTTTGCACTGTTTTCGTTGAATTCACAGTTAGTCATATTAACTTTTGAATTACTGTGGATTGCAACAGCACCTGCATTAACATCTGCACTGTTTTTATTGAAAGTACAACCATCAATGACAGCTTCGCTCTTTCTTGTAATGTAGAGTGCGCCACCATTTCCGTTAGCAGTTTCAAGAGATTTTGCTTTGTTCTCTTCGAATTTGCAGTTCGTAATTGTTGCGTATGTTCCCATACCGGTATCAGAAACAGTATCGGATGCGCTTAAAATTACTGCACCGCCAAGGTTACCGCTGTTTTTACGGAATTCGCAGTCTGTAAGGGTCAATAAACGGCGAGTGAATTCAGCTTTTGTATAGAAGTGGTAAATAGCACCGCCGCTATATGTACAGGAGTTTCCTTCGAACAATGTGTCTGAAATTGTAAGAGGACCTGCAGTATAAATAGCACCACCGCTTGATTCGGTACTGTTGTTTACAAACTCTGTATTACCATAAATAATGATAGGACTACTTGTGTTTGAATAAAGCGCACCGCCTGCTCTTATAGAGTGGTTGCCCTTGAAGAGCATTGTTTCACCTTCGCCTTCGCTACCGATATACAACTCGGAGTTCTGGTTTGAAGAAGAGGCAACAGCCGCGCCGTAATAATGAGAGATGTTGTCAGAAATAGTACCTGAAACAAGGTAGGCTATTCTGTCATTATAGAAGCCGCCACCACGCAAGCCTTCGCTATTTGAAATTGTACCGCCATACATATAGAATAAACCGCGGTTATAAACTCCGGCACCGCAACCATTTATTTCATACCAGGTTTCAGTACCATCTTCGTTCTTAACTATAGTATGCTCTGTTGAAATGCGGTTGTTGTCAATAAGACCACCATACATATTTACGGTTGCATTGATATTTAAGATACCTGCACCGCCTGCACGCTCAGCGGTTGAGTTGCTGATATAGTCGCTGAATTTGAAAGCTCGTTCATTTCCTGATTTATTATTATTGATGATGCTTACGCCATCATACAGATTAAGTGTGGAGCTTTCGCAAACGAATACAGCACTGCCTTTTACTTCACCGGTTACATTATCTCTGTTACCGTCAATTGTAAGCATACCGTTACCGCCACCCAAGGTTAATTGAGCTTCGCGGTGGAGCGATGTAGCACTCTTGCCGTCTTTTGTAATACCAACTACGAACATATCGCCTGTATAGTCGGGAGCACGGGTGATAGAGTGGTTTCCGTCTGAATATATTGTAGTGTTATAGGAGATAAAAATGGGTTTGTTTAAAACGATGTCTGATGTGATTACAATAGTTTCAACACCTGCATTGGTTCGGTTGATAAGCTGTTGTAATGTATTAGTACCATCAAGACCCCATACGGCATTGATTGTAACATTTTTGTTGATTGTTCCTTCTATGGGGAAATCGTTGCCGTTTGTATCTTTAAAGCCTTCGAATGTGTAACCATCTTTAGAAGGGTAGTCAAGCTTGTATTTTCCGCTTTTTGGTACACCGAACTTGTAACTGTCTGATGAACCGAGTTTTACAGTAATATAATAAACTGCGGGAAGCTTAGCTATAGCGCGGTCATCGTAATAACTGCATTTACTGCAGAATCTTCTCTCTATACCTTCTTTTTCTGCGGTTGCTTCTCTGAAGATTTCCCAAGCACCCATTTTATGACTTGATGAAATGGTAACAGTGTTTGTTTTTACTGTGTTGCCATATTTATCTTCTACTACACAATAAATCTTTCTGCCGTCCCTCTTGTAATTCATTTCTACATTGTAATAGTTTTTGGTGAAGGATTTGGTTCTTGAGAAAGATGTTTTGCTTGCATCTTTATAGTACCATCTGTATTTAAGACCATTACCGCTTGCAGTAAAGCTTACCTTTGCAGTTTCACCATTGTGAACGCTGACTGATGATGGTTGCTTTGTGATTTTCAATACTGCACCCTTGAATAAGGTTACAACATCAGTTTTAACTGAACTGCCGTATTTGTCCTTAACTACACAGTAAACCTGGCGACCCTTGCGCTGATTACTCATAGTTACGGAATAAGTATTTGACTTAAATGATTTTGTACGGGTGAATTTACTGTCACCGGGATTTTTATAGTACCAATAGTATTTAAGTCCGTCACCGCTTGCAGTAAAGCTTACTTTTGCAGTTTTTCCGTTTGCAGCAGCAACAGATACGGGCTGTTTTGTAATCTTCAAAGGGTTACCCATATAAAGAGTTACAACATCAGTTTTAACTGAGTTGCCGTATTTGTCCTTAACTACGCAGTAAACTTTGCGGCCGCTACGCTCTTTACTCATAGTGACAGAATATGTGTTTGATTTGAATGAGGTTGTGCGGGTGTATTTTTTGTCACCTGCATTTTTGTAATACCAATAGTATTTTAAGCCGTCACCAACAGCAGAAAAAGTAACTTTCGCAGTTTTTCCTTTTTGTTTGGTAACTGAAGAAGGCTGCTTTGTGATTTTTAAAGCAGTTTTCTTGGTAGATTTGGTATTAGTTGTTCTGGCAGTCTTCTCAACAAAAACCGCGTTTTCGTGTGAAGTGCCAGTAGTTAGCGCATAAGCGAATGGACTTGCACTGAACACAAATTGAATTGCAATTACACATGCAAGAATTCTGAGTCGCCAATTCTTAACCATAGTATCTCTCCTCTTTGATTTTTTGGTTATTTGTAAAGCTTTCGAATGAATACGAAAAACCACTATAATTATACTATAATATAATATATATTTCAAGCAAATTTGAAAGGCTGTTTTTTGTGCATAAAAACGAAAAAATGTATATGTTGAACAATTTTCAGCTATTTTTTTGTTTTGGTATAAAAAGTAGCTTTTAAAAAGATTTATAGTGACAAAATTTTACAAAAAACTTTTAAAATGGTGAAGTTTTTTTCTTGACTATTGGTATATTTTTTATTATAATATACGAGATGATGTGTTATTTTAATTAATAATGCACTATCCGTATGATATGATAATCGTTTTGTTATTTATATTTTTATATATTTTTTCTTAATAGATATTCTGAAAATTACATATATTTTAACTTTTTATGTAAAATTTTTGTGTATTTATTAGTTGTTTTTATATTCCCTAATATAGATATGTCCCGCACGAATGTGAATTCCTGTGACAAAACTTTTATTATAGGCGATAATTGGATTTTTATTTCTTTTATCGCAATTTCGATGACGGAAAGTGCTTTTGCATTTTCGGTCATTTTTGTTTTTCTATTTTATTTATTTATGAAAGGAGCACCGATAAAATGGAACCCATTGCAATAGTGCTTATTGTTGTTGCTGCCGTAGTGTTCGGCGTTGTGGGCTTTGTTGTCGGCGGCGCTCACCGTAAAAAAGTTGCGGAAGCTGCCATTGGCTCTGCTACAGAAGAAGCCGCTCGAATTGTTAATAATGCAATGACAGAGGCAGAGCAGAAAAAGAAAGAAACAATTCTTGAAGCCAAAGATGAAATTCACAAATTAAGATCTGAAACTGAACAGGATTTGCGTGAAAGAAGAGCAGAAGTTCAGCGCCAGGAAAGAAGACTTATTCAGAAAGAAGAAAGTCTTGACAAGAAAATTGAAAACCAGGAAAAGAAAGAGGAAGCTTTAGCTCAGAAGGTTAAAGATTTGGAAGCTAAAGAGCAGGAAGTTGAATCTCTTAAGAAGAGCCAGCTTGAAATCCTTGAAAGAATTTCCGGTTACACAAAAGAGCAGGCTAAAGAGGTTATTCTTAAAACTCTTGAAGAACAGCTTACTCATGAAAAAGCTGCTAAAATCTTTGATTATGAACAGCAGCTTAAAGATGATATGGATATTCTGGCAGGTGAGATTATTTCAGGTGCAATTCAGCGTTGCGCTGCTGACCACGCTGCCGAGGCAACAGTTTCTGTTGTTACAATTCCCAATGATGAAATGAAAGGTCGTATAATCGGCCGTGAGGGTAGAAATATCAGAACAATTGAAACAATTACAGGCGTTGACCTTATTATCGACGATACTCCTGAAGCAATCACAGTTTCCTGCTTCGAGCCTGTAAGGCGTGAAATTGCAAGACTTACACTTGAAAAGCTTGTTTCCGACGGCAGAATTCATCCTGCCCGCGTTGAGGAAATGTATGAAAAATCAAAACGCGAGGTTGAACAGACCATTAAGCAGACTGGTGAAAAAGCTGTTATTGATGCAGGCGTTAACGGTCTTCACGGTGAACTTGTTAAGCTTCTCGGTAAGCTTAAATACCGTACAAGTTACGGTCAGAATGTTCTTAACCACTCTCTTGAGGTTTCTTACCTTGCAGGTCTTATGGCGGCTGAAATGGGCGCAGATGTTAAGCTTGCAAAACGTGCAGGTCTTCTCCACGATATAGGTAAAGCTCTTGACCACGAAAAAGAGGGTACTCACATCGAGCTTGGTGTTGAGGTTGCTAAAAAGAACAGAGAAAACGAACAGGTTATTCACGCTATTCAGGCTCATCACGGTGATGTTGAGGCAAAAACAGTTATTGCTTGTCTTGTTCAGGCTGCTGATGCTATTTCTGCCGCTCGTCCCGGTGCAAGACGTGAAAACATTGAATCTTATATTCAGCGTTTGCAGAAGCTTGAAGAGATTACAAATTCCTTCCCCGGTGTTGATAATTCATTTGCTATTCAGGCAGGTCGTGAAGTTCGCATTATGGTTAAACCCGATGCTGTTAACGATGACCAGATGGTTCTTCTTGCAAGAGATATTGTTAAGAAAATCGAAAATGACCTTGAATATCCCGGTCAGATTAAGGTTAACGTAATCAGAGAAAGCAGAGCAATTGAATTTGCGAAATAATTAAATGAATTTTTGGCGAAACCCTCCCGCTACGGTGGGTTTCGCTTTTTCTTGAATTTATATATAGAAACGATGGTAAAGCTATGCGCTTACTTTTTTTAGGCGATGTTGTTGGTCAGGGTGGTTGCGATTTTTTAATGAAAAAGCTTCCTGACTATAAAAGAAAAAATAATATTGATGTGTGTATTGCAAATGGCGAAAATTCTGCTCAAGGTAACGGAGTAACGCCCAAATCCTGCGATATGGTTTTTTCAAGCGGTGTTGATTTTATAACTCTGGGTAATCATACCTTCAAAAGACCCGAAATAATGGAATACCTCGATAAAAATGTACCTGTAATAAGACCATATAATTTCCCTGAAGGTGCACCCGGTAGAGGCGTTGGAATAATTGATAAGGGCAGATTTCGGGTTGCAGTAATCAATATGCAGGGAACGGTCTATTCCGACCCTCTCGGCAATCCTTTTTGGGAAATTGACAAGGCTTTGGAAGAAACTGACGGTTGCAAAACTATCATTGTTGATTTCCATGCAGAAGCCACTGCAGAAAAACGGGCAATAGGATTTTATCTTGACGGAAAGGTTACTGCAGTTGTTGGCACTCATACCCACGTGCAGACTGCGGACGAACAGATTTTACCAAAGGGTACAGCATATATTACAGATTTGGGAATGTGCGGTCCTGTTCAATCAGTTCTTGGTATTGAGCCCGAGCTTACTATAAAGAAATTCAGAAGCAATCTTCCTGTAAGATTTGAAAATGCAAAAGGGGAATATTCCATAGAGGGCTGCTTAATTGATATTGACGAGAAAACAGGTAAAGCAAAATCAATAGAAAGGGTGAATATAAGATGAGGAAATTTATTTCAATACTTCTTATTCTTGCTCTTTTGTTTGCATTCTGTTCTTGTGACAGTAACAATACCGGTGATGAAACAACAACTGATGAAAACTATGTTTTGCCAACACCTGTTGTTACATCGAATATTTCTTTGCCATATACAAGTGCCGCAGGATTTAACCCATATAAAACAGAAAGCTCTCTCAACAGAGATTTGTTACCGATAATGTATGAAAGCCTTTTCACCGCAACCGATAACGGAAAAGGTAAGCCCCAGCTTGCCGCAAGTGGTGAAATTGATGGGAAAACTGTTACAGTAAAGCTTTTGCAGGGAATTAAATTCAGCGATGGCGGAGAATTTATTTCTTCTCACGTTAAATCTTCTTACGAAAAAGCTAAAAACAGTAATTTTTACAAGGCACAGCTTTCAAACATCAGTTCAATTACTCTTGTTGATAATTTTACAATAAAATTCACCTTGCAGAGCGCTGACCCTATGGCATTTAATACCTTGGATTTTCCTATTGCTAAAAGCAACAACAGTTCATATATCGGAACAGGGAAATACACTATAGAAAAATCTAACGATACTACTTATCTTCAGGTTAATAAAAATCACAGGGATTATAAAAAAAGCTGGAACGAAAAAATTGCTTTATATGATATGGCAGGAATTTCAAGCCCTATTTACCCATTTAAAGCCAATAAAATCACTGTTTATAAAAACAGCTTAACCTCCGAAGAATATATCAATCTTTCTTCAAAAACTGTTTCGGTTGGTCTTAATAATTTGGTTTATGTTGGTGTAAATTCCCAATGGGCAGGAACTGTTACATCAATTGACTGGGTTCGTCAGGCGGTTAATATCGGTATTGACAGAAATATAATTGCATCTTCTTCATACTTGGGGCAGGCTTCAGCTACCGTAACTCCATTTAAAAAAGGCTTCTATGAATTAGAAGGAATGGAATTAATCGGAGAAAGCGGTAATCTTGAAAAAGCAATTGACATTCTTGAACGTAATGGTTATAACCAAGTAAATTCTGAAGGGGTTCGTTCAAACGGTTCAACATCTTTAATAGTTGATGTTCTTGTTTGTACTGAAAAACCATATAAGCTTAATGTTGCAGAGAATTTTAAAACTCAGCTTGAGAAATTAGGTTTTGGAGTTAAGATACGAGAATACAAAAAAAGTGAAGATTTTATTCTTGCTTTGGATGAAGGACACTACAGTTTTTACATTGGTGAAGTGCAGTTGACAAATAACTGTGATCTTTCAGAGTTTTTCTCGGAAGAGGGCAAGCTTAATTACGGCATCAAGGAAGAAACATTTGAAATTTATTCAATGTTAAAAAACGGTGAAAGTAATACAAAGACTTTTGTTGAAAATTTCAGCGCCAAAGTACCTTTTCTTCCGCTTTTTTACAGAAATGCGATTGTATCAGTAAATCCGAATATTACAGGTGTTGGTGACGGTGATAGTCTTTATTCATCGGTTTCCGACTGGAAAATGCCTGAAAAGCAATAATATATTAAGAAAATAACACTTGTATTTAGTGATGTAATAAGATATAATTATATGTTGTATAAACTTTTAAAGGAGTTGTCAGAATGGATCCTATTAAAGTGGATTTCTCCGGTAAAGGCAGACCTAAAGAGGTTGTCATCCCTCCGGACAGAAAAGTTCTCAAAATTATAATCAGCCTTATTGTAACAATCATCGGCGGTGCAGTTGCTTATTATATGATGCTTCCTGCATTGAACTTCAAATCCCTTGATTTTTACTACTTTATTGCAGTTGTTATTGCAATTTATGTTGGTATGATTTTTCTTACCTCAAAGGCATTCATTAAGCCTGAATACATTACCTATGTTAAAAGGCAGTCAATTGTGCCTGTAGCAATCGGTCTTGTGTTTGCTCTTATTCTCGGTATCGGTTATCTTACATCTGCAGCACTTTTCCGTGCTAAAGATTATAGCGAAATTATCGAGGTTAAAACTGAGGATTTCGGTGAAAGTGAAGATAGTATCACAACTATCACAAGCCTTAAGGATTTCAGCAGTGTTCCTATGGTTGATAAGGATGTTGCTCTCAACCTTGCAAACAAAAAGCTCGGTGACCTTTCTGAATGGGTTTCTCAGTTCGTTATTGACGAGGCTTATTCAACTCAGATTAACTATAAGGGCAATCCTTACAGAATTTTCCCTCTCAAATATGGCGATGTTTTCAAATGGTTGAAGAATACCCGTGACGGTCTTCCTGCTTATCTTGCAGTTAATATGTATACTCAGGAAGCAAATGCAGTTGTTCTTAAAGATATGAGCCTTCCTAACATTAAGGTTTCAACGAGTGAATACTTTAATGAAAAGCTTTCCCGTGTTCTTCGTTTTGCATATCCCACATATATGTTCGGTACACCCTCACTCGAAATTGATGAAAACGGACATCCTTGGTGGGTTTGTGAAAGAGTAGATAAAACCGTTGGTCTTATCGGCGGTACTGATGTTATAGGTGTTGTTCTTGTTGATGCTTGTGATAAAAACAACATTAAATACTATGACCTTGACGAAATCAAAACAAATGAAGAAATTCAGTGGATTGACCAGATTTATTCTGATGACCTTCTTGTTCAGCAGTATAACTACTATGGTAAATATTCAGGCGGTTTCATCAACGGATATATCGGTCAGAGCGGTGTTGTTTCAACAACAACAGGCTCAAGCTATATCGCAAGCGGTGATGACGTTTGGCTTTACACAGGTGTTACATCCGTTACAAACGATGACTCTATCGTAGGCTTTGCAATTATCAACCAGCGTACAAAAGAAGCTGTGTTCCAGAGAATTTCAGGTACAACAGAAAAAGGTGCTCAGACTTCAGCTGAAGGTATCGTTTCCGATAAGGGCTGGAAAGCAACCTTCCCTGTTCTTCTTAACCTTGATGGCGAAGCAACTTACTTTATGGCTCTTAAAGACAACGACGTTGTTAAGAGCTATGCAATGGTAAGCGTTGAACGTGTTCAGGATGCTGTAAGAAGTGAGGACGACGCTAACCCTGACCTTGAAGCTTGTCTTAAATCTTATGTTGCAAAGGTTAAAGCGAGCACCAAAAAGGTTCTTGAAATTACCTATGATGCAGTTCTTCCCGATGCTTTATCAGGCGGAGAATCAAGCGGTGAAACAGAAAACAAAGAACCTGCAAAGCTTGAAAGCGTAAAGGGTGTTATTACAGATATTCGCTCCGCAGTTGTTAATGGCAACAGTGTTTACTATATTGCTCTTGACGGCAACAAAACTTACTATGCAATTTCCGCTTCTGATGATGATTCAGTTGTAATCCTCAACACAGGCGATAAAGTTAAAATTTCTTATAAATCCGCAGAGGGTAATATCATCACAGCTAAATCAATTGAGCGATAAGTTAATATGAAATCACCCTTGGGTTTCCTTTGGAAACTCAAGGGTGATGTTTTTATTTCTCTAATTGCTTTTGGTTTTGAATCGGAATTGGTCTGTGCTTTGCAGTATATTCTGAAACATCAATTTTTATAACCGCAACGGCACTTACCATTCTTTCGTTAAACTCAAAATCAAGACCTGTCTGGGATTTCATAAATATTGAAAGTCCTGTCATTTTATCTTCGGGATTTTCGAGGATTTCTGCAATACCTTTACCCATAATTGAAGAATAAGATGTGCCGTATTGACAAGCAATGTTGCCGCCTGAAAAAGCGGTTATTCCACTTTCAATTGAAAAGAAAACCTTTGGGTTAGCTCTCATTAAATCAAGCTTCTTGCCCTCTGTTGCACCGTGGAGATAAAGGGTGAGTTTGCCCTCTTCCATTGTAAACCCATAGTTCATAGGAATAACATAGGGCTCGTCACCATCAACAAGGCCAATATGTATAATGTTTTCTTTTTCGAGAATTTTTATAATTTCTTCTAAATCAGTGATTTCACGCTCTCTGCGTGTGAGTCCTTGTACCATATTCATTTTCCTTTCTTTGCGAGTAAAAAACTTATTAATTTTGAAGCAAATATTTGAGTGCCGGTCCTTGTTCCTGTTCTGTTTGGATGATTGCAAAATTGTCAAAAATAACAATTGATGGCATTCCGCAGTTTGAAATAAGGTCTAGTACCTCTTCTTTGTTGAGTTCTTTTCCGTCCAACTCTTGAGAATAGGAAATGACATAACACTTGCAGTTATTTGCTTTGGCAACAGCGTGTTGTAAATCTTCTGAAATGTATTGGCCTTTTAATTTGATTTTCGCTTCAATGAGAAGAGTGTCTGTACAGTGAGAAAATCTGCCAATACAATCTCTGCGCTTTTTGCCACACAGTTCGAAAAGTAGACGGTCACGCTTATTTTTTATAATATAACTATTTACGAAGTTTTCTTCAATTGCTTTATTCATAAATACACCATTTTTGATTTTTTATTTTGTTCCATGTTTATAACTCTTTTTTGTAGATATACAAGCAAGCTTGTTCGATATATTTTGTATGACATAATTCGATATATTCAGCGTTGCTGAATTCGATATGATATAAATCCTTATAATCTCGTGCCAACGGCACATATCGAACCGCAGGTATATCGAATCGAAAGATATATCGAAAATCCGTAAGGATTTATATCGAGGCGCAGGTTAGCAGAGCCACGCACTCCACATGATGTGTCCTAGGAAACATATCAACAGGCGTAACTTCTTGTACTACATATCCTGAATCCAAAAGTCTTGCGCAGTCTCGGGCGAGGGTTGCGGGGTCGCAGGAAACATAAACTATTTTCTGCGGATTAATTTCTGCAACAGTTTTTAAAAGTTCTTCTGCACAACCCTTTCTTGGTGGGTCGAGAATAACAGTGTCAGGCTTGATACCCTCATTTTTAAGTTCTTCTGCCGCAATGCTTGCATCACCGCAAATGAAACGGGCGTTTTCAATGCCGTTAAGCTCTGCATTTACCTTTGCATCTTCAATAGCTTCGGGAATGATTTCAACACCAACTAATTCTTTAACAGAATTTGCCATTGAAAGACCGATTGTACCTGTGCCGCAGTAAAGGTCAAGAACAGTCTGGTGGGGGGTGGGTGCAACATATTCTGCAGCTTTTTTATAAAGAAGCTCTGCACCGTTTCTGTTGACCTGATAAAAGGACAGGGGAGAAAGCTTGATTTTAACACCGCAGAGAATATCGGTAATATAGCCGTCACCATAAAGGTTAAGGCATTTTTCACCGAGAACCACATTGGTTTTTTCTTGGTTGATATTTACTACTAATGTTTTAAATCCGTCAACTGATTTAAGCTTTTCTAAAAGCTCTTCGCTATTGGGAAGAGTTACTCCGTTAATCACGGCACAGACCATAATTTCGCCTGTTGCAAAAGCTTTTCTTAAATAAATATGGCGAAGAAGACCAATACCGATTTCTTCGTTATAAACTGTAATATTATTTTCGTTAATCCAGTTTTTAAATATTTCAATGATCTTTGTAAAATCCTCAGGTTGTAAAAGACAATCGCCACCATCGATAACACGGTGACTTTTCTTAGCATAAAAGCCGATATTTAAAATACCGTTTTCTCTCCTTACGGGATACTGAGCCTTGTTGCGGTAACGAGTAGTTTCGGGAGAAGAAATAATTGGTTTGAAAACAGGGGAAAGACCGCCTATTCGTTTAAAAGCATCTTCAACCTTTTGTGCTTTATATTTAAGCTCTTCTTCATATTTGATATGACCGAATGAGCAACCGCCACAGCTTTTGAAAGCATCGCAGGAGGGCTCAATTCTGCTTTTTGAAGGCTTGATTATCTTAAGGGCTTTACCAATTGCATAGGTTTTCTTTGCTTTAATAATATGGCAGAGGATTTCATCACCAACGGCGGTATTTTCAACGAAAATTGCTTGTCCGTCGAATTTACCCACACCGCCACCCTCGGAGGTGTAGCCGGTTATATTCAATTTGAATTCATCGTTTTTGTTAACCATTAGTTATTTCCTCAATAGCAGTTTTGTATTCTTCAAAAGTAAGAAATGTGTTCAATATTTGAACAAGTGCATTTGATGTAAGTCTTTCGGGTAAATCAAGGTGCTTTAGAAGCTTTTTTCTTAAAGCATCGCTATCGGGTTTCCCTGAAAGTCCGTCTTCATATAAATCAAGCTTGGTGATTTCTCTTCGCTCTGTTTTTTCAGTTTCTTCGCAGAGAACACCTGCTTTTTCCAGAGCATCAATTATAACCTGGACCTTTACTCCCTCAACACCTAATTTGCCTTCTTTGGAGGGTTCGGTTTTTCGCTTTTCTTTTCCGAAAATATCGGGAATATAGGCATGTTTGATTTGCTCTGCAGGAACAATTCCGCGAATAAAGGAACGGATTTTAAATCCTGCAGAATCGCTATCGGTAAGTATTAAAAGACCTTTAGTTTCCGCAAGCTTTCTTATCAGCTTCTGTTTTTCTTTATTATTGAAAATACCGAAGCCGTCGGTTTCTATAATTATTCCGTCAATTACAGAGGAAAGCTTGATTTTATCATAACGTCCCTCTACAATCACAACTCTGTCAATTTTTATCATTAAACTCTCAACAACCTTAAAATAAGCTCTTCAAGTACGATTCTGCCGTCTTCATTTGTGGATTTCAAACGTCGGTCTGTGTCTGAAAGAATATTAAGCGCTTTCTTTAATTGAGTTACGGAATAATTTGCGCCGTCACGAGCAGCATTATCGAGAATAAAGCCTCTGCCCTTATAGGTTGAGGGGAACGCGTCTGCAAGAGCAGTGTAGGAAACACCTTTTTCCTTTGCGGCTTTAACTCGATACATATCAACAAATGCTTTTGAAAGTACCGCTAAAATCATAACAGGCTCTTCACGGAGCTTGAAAAGATTACCGAGAGTTTCAAATGCCTGGTCGGCTTCGCCTTTGGCAATCATTCTTGAAAGATTGAAAATTTTTGCTTCAACGCTGACAATAACAGTTTCGTCAATATGCTTTCTTGTTATTTCTCCCGAACCTGCAAAAGCGCAGACCTTATTAAGCTCGTTCTGGAGAGTGCTCATATCTTCACCAACAAGGTTAATCATATAACCTGCGGTATCGCGGGAAAGAGTGCAATCCTTTTTTGCCGCGGAGGTTACAAGTAACTTTTCAAGAGCGGAACGGGTTCGCTTGTCAATTTTTGCACTTGCACCCATTTCATCAAAAGTCTTAACGATTTTTACCCATTTACTGTTTTTTTCATCTACCTCAATAGTGTCCATCCAAAAAACGAGAATTGAGGTTTCGGGAATATCTGCAAGAATTGTATGGAGCTCTTCATCCATCTTGCCTCTGTCGCCAATATAGGTGTTTAAAGGAAAATCCTTAACAAGAGTGCAGGTGAAGTTATCCATCATAGGAAAAGAGGTTGTGCAATCGTAAATCTCATTAAGATTTGTATATTTACCATCTAATTTCTTTAAGTTGAAATCTGCAAAATCCTTGGTTACAGATTTGTTGCAAATCTGATTGGCATAAAACTGCTTTAAATAACCCTCGTTACCGTAAAGGAGATAAAGGTTAGAAAATTCACCGCTTTTTATTTGTTTTTTTAAGGTTTCTTCATTTAAAAGCATTGTTTTACTCCTTTACAAGATAATCTTTATATCACCATCTTCTGCGGTGATGTAATAGTTTTTACATTGATTTTTAAGTGTAAAGAGATTTTTGTTTAAAATAATATCACTATCACTACTGATTATTAATGTTTCAATATCTTCGGGTAATTTATAGGGCAAATCCTCAGAAAGAATAAGAATATCGGGATTGTCGTAGGTTTCAAAAATTGATTTTAAATCGCTGTTGTTACCATAAGAAATATAAACTGTCTTTTCATTACCTTTCATTATAACACAAGAGGCAGGGTATGTGTCAACAACCTGAACAGTAATTTCATTATTAAAGTTATGAGTATATGAATTTGAAATAATTGTATTCTGAGGAAAATCAATTTTACTTTCATTTAAACCGTCTTTTGCGAATTCATTTATAACAGTAGTTCGGGGGTTGTATGAAATTAAATGTTCGGTTATATCGTTTGTGGTTTGGGTGGAGTTATCTATATAAAGAAAATCAAGTGTTTCGCATTTTGCTTTGGGGAGTGATTGGAAATAAAGGCGACTGTCAGAAGCTCCGAAGTTGAAATGAGCATATTTAAGACCTTGTCGCAAAGTTATGTTAACACCATTTCCAACATATGTTACATAAAGTGTTGCAGGTGCAATATTAGTGCAAGGTAAGATAATACAAGATGCGAAAATAATAATAGCTAAAGATATAATAATCATTTTAGCTACTTTCTTTTTCTGCACTTTAAAAATAAGAAAAGCGGAAAATACAATAAATGAAATTAAAATAAGCCCAAAAAGGAAATATTCTTTATGAATAGGCAAGGTGCAGAAATGAAAGTTTTCCAGAGTATCTGCAATTTTTGTTACAAAGTTTGCAAATATAGTTGATATTTTAAAAATGAAAATCGCAATCAGTTGGGGGATGTTTTGAGGAACAAAAGAAAGTCCGGTTGCAATTACTCCTGAAATCAAACTCCAGAATGCAGGTTTAACGCAAAGTATATTCGCCAAAGGCGAAACAGTACTGAACACTCCGAAGAAATATGCTGAGAAAGGTAGGGTGAATAGACCTGCAAAAGTGGTGGTGAGTAAAGATGATGAAAAATATTCGGTGAATTTCCTTACAGGTGTATTCTTGATTTTTAAAAGGATGTGTTGAACTTTTTTATATAGATAAAGTGAGGCAAGAACACCCGATGTTGCAGAAACAGAAAGCAGAAAACTTGCAGAGGTTATTATATAAGGATTATGCAAGGTTAAAATTGCAACCGAAAAGCCTAAAGAGTTTAAAGGGTCTTGTCTCTCATTGAAAAAGGGTGCGAAAAGAATAACCGCCATCATAATTGATGCTCTCAAAACTGATGGTGTAAATGCTGAAACAATACATAATAAAGCAAGAAATAAAAGACAGAAAATGTTTCGTGCTTTCTCTTTTATCTTAAATAGCTTTAAAAATAAAATTATGTACGCGCACCAGGTGCTTGTGTGAAGACCTGAAACTGCAAGCAAATGTGCAATTCCCGTTGCCCGAAAATCATTTATTATATCAGCATCAAGCTCTGCTTTATCACCAAAGAGCATCCCAAGAAGAAATCCTGCGTTATATTCGGGAAGATATGAGTTGATTTGCTCTGTTATAATTTCTTTAAATCGTAAGCAGTAGTAGTATGGTGTTTTTTCACTTTCCCAAAGGTAATTGCAATATTTTGTTTGAGCTTCAAGAATAATATCATCACTGATAGAGTTGGGGTCGGGTTTGTTATATTCATTACGAACAATCTTTAATTCTGTATCCGGGAGAGATATGTAATCATAGAGCTTTAAATCAATGTTATTTTCATTGTTAAGAAGTACCTGAATTTTTGTTGATTTGCTATCGTTGCCGATTTTATCGGCTTTTAATATAAATTCTGTGCCGTTGGCAGTTTCTTGCGGAGTTGTAATAATTTTACCCGAAATATCAGTAGTAGTGTTATCAAGCTTAGTTGCAGGGGCGATTTTAGTTAAATTATAAATGCCAAAGGAAAGGCAAGAAATAATAACTGATATGCAAATTGTTGGTATAATAATTTTTTCTCTTAATTTAAAGGGTTTTATAAAATAAATAACAAAGACCGATACTGCGCCAAGTAGCATAAAGGGGAGAGCACCCATTCCAAAAAGAACAAGGAATGCGGTGCCGAACCCAATTGCTGTACCTGAAACAAGCATCGGTCTTTTCATAGTATTACCTCATTTGGAAAACTGAAAAATTTTACTTCTTCACTCTTCACTATTCATTATTACTTATATTAGCCTGCGGGCCAAGTGAATTTTCTTCCGGACATAACATGGAAATGGATATGCTTAACTGTTTGACCTGCGGAGTCACCGCAGTTGTTAACAACACGGAAACCATTTGTCATATCAAGGTCTTTTGAAAGCTTTGCAATAACTTCAAAAATATGGGAGATTACTGCGCTGTTTTCTTCATTAATATCAGCAACGGAAGAAATATGTGCTTTTGGGATTACGAGAATATGTGTTGGTGCCTGAGGTTCAAGGTCATTAAAAGCAACAACTGTATCATCCTCATAAACCTTTGTTGCAGGGATTTCACCGTTAGCGATTTTACAAAAAATACAGTCCATAAAGATTACTCCTTTACAAATGTTTTAACTATTTCTTCTGCAGCTTTGAGCGCATCGGGGATTTTTGCGATTTCTTTACCGCCTGCCATAGCAGAATCAGGCTTACCGCCACCTGCACCGCCTGCAACTTTAGCAACTTCTCTTACAATGTTACCTGCATGAGCGCCTTTTGCGATTGCATCTTTTCCGCAGAAGCAACCGAATGAGCAAGTTCCTTTTTCATTCTGCTCTGCTGCAAGAATAACAATGATATTGTCGCCTTTGTCCTTTGAAGAGTCAAGCATTGAACGAAGTTCCTTTGCATCTGCCTCGCCTAAAGGAGCTGTAATAAGCTTAACGCCATTGATTTCAACAAAGTTATCGAAAAGCTCGCCTGCTTTTGCCTTTGCAATTTCTGCTTTAAGGTCAGAGAGTTCTTTTTCTTTTTCTTTAAGCTCATTAGCAACTGCAGTTGCCTTGTTGCAAAGGTCATTATAATTTGCAAGCTTAAGAGCATTAGCAGTATCGTGAATAAGCTTTTCCTGTTTATCAAGATGGGCAAGAACACCAAGTCCTGTTACACCTTCAATTCTTCTTACACCTGCCGCAACAGAGGATTCGGAAATGATACGGAAAAGACCGATGTTACCAGTGTTTGAAACATGAGTACCACCGCAAAGCTCTGTCGAGAAATCGCCTGCAGAAACAACGCGTACTGTGTCACCATATTTTTCACCGAAGAGTGCCATTGCACCTTTTTTCTTTGCATCATCAATGCTCATTTCTTCTGTAACAACAGGAAGGGCAGAAAGAACGATTTCATTAACTCTGTTTTCAATTTTTACGATTTCTTCTGCAGTAAGAGCAGAGAAATGAGAAAAGTCAAAACGAACTGCATTTTCATTTACAAGCTGACCTGCCTGTTCAACGTGAGTACCGAGAGCTTCACGGAGAGCTGCCTGAAGAAGGTGAGCGGCAGTATGGTTTCTCATAATAGCCTGACGGCGGGATTTGTTTACCTGACCGCTTACGGTGTCACCAACATTGATTGAGTCACCCTCTGTAAGAGTACCATGGTGAAGAATTACGCCTTCTGCAGTTTTTGTTGTGTTTGTAACTGTGAAAACGGAGCCGTTAACTGTGAGTGTACCTGTGTCACCTACCTGACCACCGCTTTCAGCATAGAATGCAGATTTATCGAGTACGATAACTGCATCAGTATCAATGCCGATAAAGTCAACCTTTTCACCGTTTGATGCAATTGCAAGAACCTTACCGTCTTCTTCTGTTACAGAATAGCCTGTGAACTCAGTTGCATTGCATTCTTTAAATGAAATGTCGGAAGATTTCCAACCCTCTGTACCTGCAACCTTACGTGAGGATTTTGCAAGTGCTTTTGCATCTGCGAGATATTTTTCAAATTCTTCGTTGTTAACTGTGTAGCCGTTTTCTTCTGCAATTTCGCGGGTCAGGTCAATGGGGAAACCGTAAGTATCCTGAAGTTTGAAAGCGTCTGCACCTGAAAGAACAGTTCCTTCAGTTTTCTTAATCATTTCGTTAAGAAGCTCAAGACCGCTGTCAATGGTTTTATAGAAGCTGTTTTCTTCCATTGAAATAACCTTGATGATATAATCTTGCTTTTCGCGAAGAATAGGGTAAGCATTTTCGTTTTCTTTAATAACAGTTTCGCAAACCTCTGCAAGGAAAGGTCTGTCGATACCTAAAAGTCTGCCGTGACGAGCAGCTCTTCTGAGAAGTCGGCGGAGAACATAACCTCTGCCAACATTAGAGGGAATAACACCGTCACCAATCATAAAGGTTGTTGAACGAATGTGGTCAGTGATAACACGAAGAGAAATATCACTCTTTTCGTTTTCGTGGTATTTAACACCTGCAATTTCCATTATGTGCTTCATAATGTTCTGAACGGTATCAACCTCGAAAATGTTGTTAACATCCTGAGCGATGCAAGCAAGTCTTTCAAGACCCATACCTGTGTCAATATTAGGATTTGCAAGAGGTGTGTAGTTATTCTTACCGTCGTTTTCAAACTGTGTGAAAACAAGGTTCCAGAATTCAACATAACGGTCACATTCGCAACCAACCTTACAATCAGGGCTACCGCAACCGTATTTTTCGCCACGGTCATAGTAAAGCTCTGAGCAGGGACCGCAAGGACCCTGGCCATGCTCCCAGAAGTTATCCTCCTTGCCGAAGCGAACCATATGGTCGGGCTTTACGCCAACATCCTTTGTCCAGATATCATAAGCCTCGTCATCTTCAAGATAAACACTGCAGTAGATTTTATCGGGGTCCATTTCCATAACTTCAGTACAGAATTCCCATGCCCACGGAATAACCTCTTTTTTGAAATAGTCACCGAAGGAGAAGTTACCGAGCATCTCGAAATATGTTCCGTGACGAGCGGTGATACCAACTCTTTCAATATCAGGTGTACGAATACATTTCTGGCAGGTTGTAACTCTCTTTCTGGGGGGAGTTTCCTCACCTGTAAAGTATTTTTTCATAGGGGTCATACCTGCATTAATAAGAAGAATGCTCTTATCGCCCTGAGGTACTAAGGGGAAGCTGGGAAGTCTTAAATGGTCTTTACTTTCAAAGAATTTAAGATATTTTTCTCTTAATTCGTTAAGGCCTGTCCACTGCATAATTATTTCACTCCGTTCATAAAAATTCAAAATGCAAAATGCAAAATGCAAAATTAAATGGTGCTGCGCACGGCAATTATATAATCGGCTTTTTCGCCACTTTGCGTTTTGCGTTTTGCACTTTGCACTAAATAAAAAAGCGCGCTTTTTTACAACACGGGACGGAATTAACCGCGGTACCACCCGAATTGTGCAAAACGCACCACTCAAATTGACGGTTAACGCCCGTCAACGTACTGTTTTCAGTAAGACTCCACAAGTAGCAAATTTAAAGGCGGTAAGAAACTTTCAGCAACCGTTTCCTCTCTGAATACCGTATCAGCAAATCATCTTGCATCGTAGTCGATTTAATAATATATATTATGTATTATATAGTTTTTTTGATTAAAGTCAAGTTTTTTTATTTCACAAAAATTATTTTTGAATATTGTGAATGATTTTTACTTTTGATAATTGCAAACAAAATAATGTAATGTTATAATTTTTAAATAAAGAGAAAAAAGTTAAAAAGGAGTGTTTTTTGTGACTAAAAAATTTATATCACTTATTCTTTGCCTTACTATGCTTTTCTCTGTTATGAGTGTAGGGGTTACGGCTGTTGATACGGAATATAGCGATTATTCAGAATATCCTGTGATACTTGTTCCAGGTTATAGTGGTTCTGAGCTTGATATGGTAAATGCTGACGGAACAACAGAACGTGTATGGCATTTTGATATGATGAATATTCTAACCTTGGTGCTTAACGATATTGCGGAATTTTCAAAAGGTATAATTGAGTATGCAAATGGCGATCCAACGCTTTTTACATTAAAATTTGAAAACGGGTTAAATCAACTTTTGGGAAATATGAGATGTAACCCTGATGGCTCAAGTGTTAAAAATTTAAAGATAGTTTACGATAATGCCGCTGTTACAAATATGGGCTATATTCATGAAAATGGACTCAATGATGAAGTTATCGGTGAAGTTGATTTGTTTGAGGAGATTTCTGCTGTTATAGGTGAAGAGAACTGTTTCTTTTTCCAATCGGATTGGCGAATGAGCGTTCTCGACTGTGCCGCAAGGCTTGACAGTTACATTCAAATGGTAAAAGAGTTTTCCGGAAAAGATAAGGTTAATATCATAGCAGTTTCACATGGCGGTCAAGTAACCGCAACATACCTTTCTCTTTATGGCTATAAGCAGGATGTTGATAATGCAGTTCTTACCGTTCCTGCAATAGGTGGTGCGTTGCTTGCTTACGATATTATGAATGAAAGCGTAGCTCTTGATGAATATAATCTTATATATTTCCTTGAACACGGATTCATTTCAGAAGATGATTATAAGTGGCTTCTTCAAGCAGAGCAGTTAGGTTTTTTTGATGATCTTATTGCTGCAATTCTTCCACCTATAAAAGATTTTATTAGGCATTTCGGAAGTATCTGGGATTTTATACCCGAAGAGTATTATGATGAATTAAAAGCAAAAGAGCTTGACCCTGTTGAAAATGCAGGTATAATTGCCAAAAGTGATATTGTTCATTACGAAATAATGCCGAATATGGCGGAAAATCTCCAAAAATGCATTAATGAGTACGGAATGAATATTTCAATTATTGCAGGTTACGGCGTTCCTGCCGTTACAGGTGCGCAAGAGCAATCTGATGCCATTATTGGTGTTAATGATGCAACGGGTGCGTACTGTGCCCCTTACGGACAACGTTTTAACGATGGCTATACAGGTTGTGGGGCTGTTTGCTCAGATACTACCCACGACCACGTTTCACCGTCCTTTGAAGTGGATGCATCTGCTGCATATCTTCCAGAAAATACTTGGTATGTAGAAGAGCTTTTCCACGGAATGACATTCAATGACAAGTATTCAAGAGCTCTTGCTTTGAAAACTCTTTTAACAGATGATATAATTGATATTTATTCTGATCCTGCGTACCCTCAGTTCTATTCATCCACAAATGCGTGTAATACTGTTTTTGCAAAGTTTGATAAAAGTCCCGTAGGTTATGTTTCGGACGCAGATAATTATTTGACTGTTACAAATATTTCAGAAAAATATTCTGTTAAAATAACATCAGTTACTTTTGCAGGTTCGGAATTTATAGCTCTCTCTGCGGGTATAAAGGCGCTTGCACCGGGTCAATCCGTGAGTATTCCCGTATCCGGTAAGCTTCCTGCGGTAAGCAGGCAGAATATGCAACTGCAAATTGATTATTATTGTGAGGACAGAGCTTTAACACCAATGGGAACAAAAACCTTTAATTTTATGATTATGAACGGCGGACCTATAGAATATAATTATGAAAATCCTTTGGTTTCCGCAGATTATGTAATCGGAATTGACGGAGTTATAGATGAGGAAGCAACAGAAAAACTCGAGTTCTTTGGTTTAATTAATTTTATCGAGTTCTTCTATAATTGGATTGCAGCCATTATGAAAGAAATGGGACTTACATATTTATTCAATAATTAAAAATACGCAAAAACAAACTCCTAACTTGAAAATTCTTCTTGACTTATTGTGGGAAAGATGTTATAATCCGTAACTGTTGCGGTATGTCCGTTGAGATTTGACCGCATAAATTTCCTTGCTCTCAAATAGGTAAATGAGAGCCGGAGTCCATAAGGAGGTGCAAACGATGTCAAACAGTTATGAGACAATTATCGTCTATTCACTCGCTAATGGCGAAGAAGCTGCAAAAGAGCTTCATGCAAAATTCGAGGCGATGATGGCAGCGAACGGTACAGTTGACAGCGTTGACGAATGGGGTAAGCGTAAGCTTGCATACCTTATCAACGATGAAGACAACGGTTACTATGTTCTTTACAACCACACTTGTGATGCTGATTTCCCCGCTGAGCTCAGCCGTGTTCTCAAAATCACAGATGGTGTTCTTCGTTCTTTGGTTATTAAAAAATAAGAGGTGTGAAAGATGCTTAATTGTGCAGTTATAATGGGTCGCCTTACAGCTGACCCCGAGCTTCGCCAGACTCCCTCAGGCGTTTCTGTTACAAGATTTACTGTTGCAGTTGACAGAGGCTATGTTAAAGCAGGCGAAGAAAGAAAAGCAGATTTTATTAATGTTGTTGCTTGGAGACAAACAGCAGAATTCGTTTCAAGATATTTCCAGAAGGGCTCAATGATTGCCGTTCAGGGTTCTATTCAGACAGGTTCCTATGAAAAGGATGGCGTTAAACGCTATACTGTAGAAATCAGTGCTGATAATGTAAGCTTCTGCGGTTCAAAGAGTGAGACCGGAACAAACGGTGCGCCCTCAACAACAGCTTCTACAGCTGCACCGTCTTTCTCAAATGGTGGTTTAGACGATTTCGCAGCAATGGCTGACGATGACGACTTACCATTCTGATTCTAATAGGAGGTAAATTTACAATGGCATACGATAAAAACGATCGCCGTCCCAACAAAAGAGGCCGCAAAAAAGTTTGCGCTTTCTGCGTTGAGAAGGTTGAAGCAATTGATTACAAAGATACAGCTAAGCTCAGCAGATACACATCTGACAGAGCTAAAATCCTTCCCCGCCGTGTAACCGGTACTTGCGCTTATCATCAGAGAGAGCTTACTACCGCTATCAAGAGAGCAAGACAGATTGCCCTCCTTCCCTACACAGCAGACTAATCTTTTGGCGCATAGCACATCATCTTTGCGATTTCTCCGCCCAAACTCGCGCACCCTTGTACGCTTCGGGGCGAATAAATCACAAACCTGACGCACTCTGCACAAAAATATACTTGTAATTTAGGTATCCTCTTTGTAGAGGGTACCTTTTTTACTGCCCTAACTCACTATTTTTTGAATTTTTTATTAAGTAATTATAAAGAAATTTATAAAATGTTGAAACTGTTAGAATGCGATGTTACAATATTGGCATAAATTGTATTTAGGTGGTATTATGAAAAAGAAAATTTTAGTGGCTGTTTTAATAATTTTTTCGGTTTTGGTTGTTGCAGTTATTGGTTTAGAAATAAGGTATCAATATTACCATGGCGGTTCACCTTCGGGTAAAGGTTTGTTTGCAGAGGAGACAGTTGAAGACAACGGAGAATTTGTGTTGAAAACTAACCTTATGGAAGCAGATGGTATAGAAATGATGTGCTTTCATATTGAAAATAAGAAAGGTGAAATTGTTTTTGTTTCCGATGGCGGTTGGAGAACCAAAGATTTGCACGGAATTTATTTTGCTGATAAGAGTAATGATATTGTTGTTGATACAGGCGATGTGGGCAAAATTATTTTTGAATATAATGGTGAAACCTGGATTTGTGAAGATGATGTAATTAAAGAAGTTGAAACAGCTAAAGAAACATTGCCGTGGGAGGACTGGCATTAATATCTTTTTATTTTATTTGTTAAATAAAAGTTACATTTCGTCGAAAGGCTTGAAAGAGTGCTTTTATTATGGTATCATTTAATAGCATTAAGATGCAGTTTATTTTAAATTAAGTCAGGTTTTTATATATGAAAAAAATAAGACACTCTTTTTTTGTTGTGGTATTTTTGTGTGCGGTTCACGCTCTTTTGTGCGCTCTTTATAACTACACATATTTTTCTACAGAATTTAATTTTCAGGAAAAGTTTCAAGGAATTTTATATTGGGTAATGCTTATGATAGCATTCCTAGCAGGTCCGTTTTTTTATTATGTTGCAGGGCGACTTTGCAAAAAGAAGGGCAGTAAAAAGCTCATTCTTATTTCGTTGCTTGTAATGAATATTGCGGTGAGCATTCTGGGTATTGTTTCATTTTTCTCACCCTCACTTCTTGAAACATATCGCTTGATAAATGCACCATCATACCTTTATTACTCCCTTTTCGCAGATACAGTTATGTATATTGCAGTTCCTACAATGATTATTTCATCCTTGTTCCCTGTGTTCTTCTTTAAAATCGGTTATGTTAACAAGCCGAGAACAAATAACGAAATTAAAATGGAAGATATAGAAATAAAAGAGGAAAAAGAATTATAAAAAATCACCGACAGTATTTTTGATACTGTCGGTAATTTTATATAGTCCCGTCATAGAATGCTTTTTTGAACCATACATCCTGAACCTCAAATTCCCTCTGGTTAAGGTAGTTAAGAATTCCTGCATCGCTCCGGAAATCGAATTTTAATTTATAGGAATATAAAAATTGTTTTTTATAATTCCCGAAATTTTTATTCTGTGCATTTGTTCCGTATTTGCCGTCACCTAAAAGGGGATGACCCAAATATGAGAAATGTGCTCTTATCTGATGAGTTCTACCTGTTAAAAGCTCGACCTCTAAAAGCGAAAGTCCGTCCTTATGGCCTAAAACTTTATACTTGGTGGAAATATGCTTGGTTTTGTCATTACCTTTTTCGCTGACATAAACTTTATTTTGTTTTTCATTCTTTTCAAGGAAACCTTCAATCAGTCCGCTTTCATTTTTGAGTTTACCGATTACAACGCAAAGATAAAGCTTATGCATTTCTCTGTTCTTAAGCTTTTCGTTGAGAATGCGAAGACTTTCTGCATTTTTAGCACCGATTATAATACCTGAAGTGTTACGGTCAATTCTGTTAACAAGAGCAGGAGCGAAGGAGTTTTCTTCATCGGGCTTGTAATCGCCTTTTTCATAAAGATAACGCTTAACTCTTGTTATGGCAGTATCGGTATAATTGTCTTCATCAGGGTGGGAGAGAAGTCCTGTTGGTTTATCTATGAGAATAATATTTTCATCCTCATAAACAATATTAAGACTTTTACCTGCATTTAAAAAATCATATTTAGGCTTCGTGATTTCAAAGAATTCGTCATTAATATACATTGAAACGAGGTCGTTTTCTTTAAGTCTGTAAGAAATTTCCGACCTTTTGTTATTAACTTTAATTCTTTTGCTTCTTATGTATTTATACATAAGCGATTGCGGGAGCAGAGGGACTGATTTTGTAATATATTTATCAAGCCTTTGCCCTGCATCGTTTTTATTTATATAAAATTCTTTCACTTTGTTTTCAACTCCGCGGCAATTTTTTCAAGCTTTTTGAAACGTCTGCTTACTGCAGAGCGTGAAAGTTCCGGGTTCATCATTTTCCCAAGCTCGTCCAAAGAAATGTCGGGGTTTTCAAGCCTTAATGAGCAAAGCTCTTCCAAATCCTTTGTCATATCGGAAAGCTTGATTTTTGAAAGCACTTCCTCAATAAGTGTGACTTGCTTCAAACCTGCTTCAATTGAACGGCTCATATTTGCCGATTCAAAATTTGAACGGCGGTTAATCTGATTCTTTATATCTTTCATAGCACGGGTCTGCATAACCTCTAAAAAGGCGTTGTTTGCACCCATTGTGCCGATATAATCTTCAATAGATTCTGCTTCCTTTGCATAAACAACATAGCTGTTGTTTCTTACAATCTTTTTGCAACGAAGTCCAAGGTCGCCGATAATCTGCATTAAATCCTCGCAAAGCTTTGCTTTTGTTACGCTGAATTCAATGTGATAATCTTTTTGGGGATCTGTAACACTTCCGCAAACGAGGAAAGCACCTCTTAAAAATGCCTTTGAACAACAGTCTTCATTTGATTGTTCAAGGTTTGAAAGATTAACTCTCAAGGTGATTTCTTTACCTGTATAGCCGAAATATTCCAAAACTTTAAGGCGGTCTGCTCTTGTTGGAATATTTATTTTAAAATTCCCTGCTTTTGAGCAGGTGAGTTGGGGAGTTACACCTGTAAGGTCACGAATACTTGTGCAATAATGCTCGGCAACTGCCTGAATTTCCGTCATAAGTGAAATTTCAGAAAGAGAAAAAGCTCTGCCGAAAATGAGCATACCGAAAGCCTCCGCCTTTGAGCAACAGGCGGAGGGTATAAGTCCGGTTAATTCTGTTTTAACGTCCGAAGAGAATGACATAATTACCTCAGTATGATAACTTCCGGTTCCAATGTGACACCGGTTTCTTTTTTTACTGTTTCTTGTGTAAGGTTTATAAGGTCAAGAATATCTTTTGCGGTAGCGTTATTTTTATTAATAAGAAAGCCTGCGTGTTTATCGCTGATTTGCGCTCCGCCTAAGGATTTTCCTTTGAAACCGCATTGTTCAATAAGTGCACCTGCGAAATAACCCTCAGGACGCTTAAAGGTACTGCCTGCGCTTGGGTATTCAAGAGGTTGCTTATCTTTCCTGCGTGAAAGAAAATCATTCATAGCCGCTTTGATTTCCTCTTGGGGTGCTTTCTTCATTTTGAATTTTGCGGAAACCACAATGCAATTATTTTCCTTGAAAACTGAATGACGATAGGAAAGCTTTGCTTCCTCTACAGGCATTGTTTCAAGCTCCAAATCGGGAGTAAGGTATGTTATTTCGCTGATAACATCTTTAACTTCGCCACCATAAGCACCTGCATTCATAAATACCGCGCCACCACAAGTACCGGGAATACCATAAGCAAATTCAAGTCCCGAAAGAGAATTTTCCAAAGCGAATTTGCAAAGGGTTACAACCTTTGTACCGGCAGAGCAACAAATAACATTGTCACCCTCAATGGAAAGTGATGTCATTTCGTCACCGATTTTAACTACTACTTTGTTAAGACCCTCATCAAGAACGAGAACGTTGGTGCCGTTGCCGAGAATAGTATAAGGTGTTTTGGTTTCTTTTATTAATCTGAGAATATCTGTTAATTGCTTTTCGTTTTTCGGCTCAATTAAAAGGGGACAAGGTCCGCCAACCTTAAAGGAAATATGGTTGCAGAGCTTTTCATCCTTATATGCTTTGCAACCCATTTCAATTGCCGAATTAAAAAGCAGGTTTATTGTTTCAGTGTTAATTTTAATCACCGTCAATCATCAAGTAATGCGGCACCGATAATACCTGCATCGTTGCCTAAAGCAGCGGGAATGATAGCTGCTTGTTTATCTGCATAAACGCTGTAACGCTCTGCTTTTACTGTGTCACGGATGGGCTTAAGGATTTTTTCACCCTGACCGCTGATACCACCGCCGATGCAAACTGCTTCAGGCTGGAGAGCATTGATAACATTTGCAAGACCGATTGAAACATAGTAAAGATATCTTTCAACAACTGCTTTTGCAATTTCGTCACCCATATCAAGAGCATCGAAAATGGATTTTCCGTCAACCTTGTTAAGATCACCTTCGCAGGTTTTCCAGAGAAGACTGTCTTTATTACCCTCCATAGCTTCAACTGCTTGTGAAACGAGTGCAGTTGCGGAAGCATATTTTTCCCAACAGCCCTTTCTGCCACAGTTGCAGGGGATACCGTCTACATTAATAACCATATGACCCATTTCACCGCCACAGAAGTTACTGCCACGATAAATTTTGCCGTCAATGATAATACCGCTGCCAACACCTGTTCCGAGAGTTACTGCAACAAAGTTTTTAACACCATTACCGCAACCTGCAACTGCTTCGCCGAGAGCAGCAGCGTTTGCATCGTTTTCAAGATAAACGGGCTTATTGAATCTCTCTTCAAGCATCTGCTTTGCAGGAACATTGTGGAATTTAAGGTTGTTTGAAAATTCGATTGCGCCTGTGTCCTTGTTCACTGAGCCGGGAGTACCGATACCAACGGAAATAACGTCGTTATAAGATACACCTGCATCAGCAATAGCTAAATCAGCAGCTTCTTTGATTGAATCAAAAATTTCTTCTGCAGGACGGGGAGCGCGGGTTTTTACCTTACCTCTGCCAATTATTTTATAATTTTCATCAATAACACCTACAGCGATATTTGTACCGCCAAGGTCAACACCGATTCTGTACATAATTATATCTCCTTTGATTTGTTTTATTAGTTTAATGCAGAATGCATTCATTCCGAATTTCAAATTTCGAATTCCGAATTTATTTTAGTTCCATGAATCAACCTCTTTGGAGGGTGCGTCAAAATCTTCCATACCAAGCTGTTGCATAAGCTCTCTTGCTGCATTATAACCCAGCTTTTTCTGACGGTTATTCATTGCGGCAATTTCAATAATAATTGCAAGGTTTCGTCCCGGTTTAACGGGAACAGTTGTTGCAGGAACTTTAATGCCTAAAATTGATATGTATTCATCATCAAGTCCGAGACGGTCGTAGGCTTTCTGAGAGTCCCAATGTTCAAGCTGAATAACCATATCGATTTTTTCTGTAAGCTTAACCGCACCAACACCGAAGATATTACGGGCGTTCACGATACCGATACCGCGAAGCTCCATAAAGTGACGGATGTTATCGGGGGCAGATCCCACAAGAGTTTTTGAAGAAACTCTTTTTATTTCAACTGCATCATCCGCAATAAGACGGTGACCACGTTTTATAAGTTCAACTGCGGTTTCACTTTTACCAACACCGCTGTCACCTAAAATGAGAATACCTTCACCATAAACCTCGACCATAACGCCATGACGGGTTATGCGCTCTGCAAGCTCGGTTCCTAAATATGAAATAAGAGTTGCGGTAATCTGTGATGTAATCTCCGCTGTTCTTAAAAGAGGAACTTCATATTTTTGCGCAAGTTCAAGCATAACTTCCGGATAATCAATGTTACGGGTGATTATTGCGGCAGGAGGCTTGAGAGAGAAGAAAAGCTCAAGGCGCTCTTTTTGGGTCTGCTCATCAAGCTCTTCAAGATAACTCATTTCTGCAAGACCGATAAATTCAACTCGTTCGGGGTCAAAATATTTTTCGTAGCCTGCGAAAAGAAGACCGGGTCTGTTAACATCCTGAGAACGAATAACAAGCTCCGAATCGGGTTTATCGGGCATATATATTGTTTCAAAAGAATGGGTTTTAATAACCTTTCTGAGAGGGACGGAATATTTACCGCTCAAAACAACTCCTCCTTTATTATACAATTAAAAATATTATAATATAAAAATTATGATATGCCAATAGAAAATACGATATTTTTTATATTTTTAATGCGGAATGCGGAATGCGGAGTGCGGAATGCGGAATGTAGGGTGCTGCGCACGGCATTATAAAAGATACCGGATATATAATGTTTATTTTTTAGGTAGTGGGGTGGGAGTGTCTGTGAAACCGAGAATATAGTCAGCAGATAAATTATAATATTCGCACAACTGCTTTATATCATTAAGATTGGGTTCGCATTCACCGGTTTCAAGTCTTGATATTTTCTTTTGGTTTGTGTTAAGGATTTGAGCAATTTCTGTTTGTGTTTTATCACAGTCTTCTCTCAATGCACGAATTCTTTCGTTAAAATTCATTATAACTCACCTCAAAAATATTTTACACAGACGAAAAGTGACTATTGACAAATACTCGAAAATCGTCTAAAGTACATGTGGAGCACGGCTTCGTTTGTTGCGACACAAAATCACTGTCCCTCTACTCGTTTATTAGGGTAGGGGGATTGTGGTTATTAAATTAAAAATTGTAAGAGGAAAGTGGCAAATTAAGGGTCTGCGACGCTATTATAAATGTTTGGAAGCGAAGCTTCCCCAACACTCCTCACTCCTCATTCCTCACTCCCAACTAAAAAAACACTTGCAATATTTAACAGTTCGTGTTATTATACTTTCTGTATGAAAAGGCATTGACGGAGACAGTAGCTCTTTTGCTGAAATAAGCGAGTCGGGGATGGTGGAAGCCCGATAGGATGCAAGGATGTCGAAAATCACTCCCGAGCTGAGAGCTGAAATTTTCAGTAAGCTTCTCCGGTAGTTCACCGTTACGGAACAACGTATGATAGTACGGTTAATATAGGTGGTTGCAAAGTATGTCTTTGTCCTGTATTACAGGGCAAAGCTTTTTTAATGCAAAATGATGAATGCAAAATGCAAAATTATAGGGGAAGCGTTGCTTCCAAACATTAATAATAAGCGTCGCAGACCCGAAAATTCTGCATTCTCAATTCTGCATTCTGCATTTATACAGGAAAGTTAATTGTTAAATTCTATATTATTTTTTTGGAGGTAAAGTTAATGTACGATCCTATTTCCCCCAACGTGAATTTCGTTGAGCAGGAAAAGAAGATTGAAGAGTTCTGGAGAGAACATAAAATCTTCGAAAAGAGCATTGAGGACAGAAAAGACGGAACACCTTATGTGTTCTATGATGGTCCTCCTACTGCTAACGGAAAACCCCATATCGGTCACGTTCTTACCCGCGTTATTAAAGATATGATTCCCCGTTACCGCACAATGAAAGGCTGTATGGTTCCCAGAAAAGCAGGTTGGGATACTCACGGTCTTCCCGTTGAGCTTGAGGTTGAAAAAATGCTCGGTCTTGATGGCAAAGAGCAGATTGAAGAATATGGTCTTGAACCCTTTATCGGTCACTGTAAAGAAAGCGTTTGGAAATACAAAGGTATGTGGGAGGATTTCTCACGCACAGTTGGTTTCTGGGCAGATATGGATGACCCTTATGTAACATATCATAATGAATTCATCGAATCAGAGTGGTGGGCACTTAAGCAGATTTATGAGAAAAATCTTCTCTATAAAGGCTTCAAAATCGTTCCCTATTGCCCTCGTTGCGGAACTCCTCTTTCTTCTCACGAGGTGGCACAAGGTTATAAAACAGTTAAAGAACGTTCAGCAGTTGTTCGTTTTAAAGTTACAGATGAAGATGCTTTCTTCCTCGCTTGGACAACAACTCCCTGGACTCTTCCCTCAAACGTTGCTCTTTGTGTAAACCCCAATGATGTTTATGTTAAGGTTAAAGCAGCAGATGGCTTCACATATTATATGGCAGAAGCTCTTCTTGATAAGGTTCTCGGCAAGCTTGCAACAGAAGACGCACCTGCTTATGAAATTCTTGAAAGCTACAAGGGTATTGACCTTGAAGGCAAGGAGTATGAGCCTCTCTTTGACTATGTTAAACCTATCTGCGATAAGCAGAATAAAAAAGGCTTCTTCATTACTGCGGATAACTACGTTACAATGACAGACGGTACAGGTATCGTTCATATTGCTCCTGCATTCGGTGAAGATGACGCTAAGGTTGGCAGAAGATATGACCTTCCCTTTGTTCAGCTCGTTGACGGTAAAGGTGAAATGGCAGAGCCTACACCCTATGCAGGTACATTCGTTAAGGATGCAGATAAATTAGTTCTTATTGACCTTGAAAAAGCAGGGCTTCTTTTCGATGCTCCCAAATTTGAGCACGAATATCCTCATTGCTGGAGATGTAACACTCCTCTTATCTACTATGCAAGAGAGTCCTGGTTCATCAAAATGACAGAGGTTAAGGACGATCTTATCAGAAATAACAATACTATTAACTGGATTCCCGAAAGCATCGGTAAAGGTCGTTTCGGCGACTGGCTCCAGAATGTTCAGGACTGGGGTATTTCCCGTAACAGATATTGGGGCACACCTCTTAACATCTGGGAATGTGAATGCGGTTGTCGTCATTCTATTGGTTCAATTGAAGAGCTTAAATCAATGAGCGATAACTGCCCCGAGGATATTGAGCTTCACAGACCCTTCATTGATGCAGTTACTATTAAATGTCCTGATTGCGGTAAGGAAATGCACCGCGTTCCCGAGGTAATTGACTGCTGGTTTGACTCTGGCGCAATGCCCTTTGCTCAGCATCACTATCCCTTTGAGAATAAACAGCTTTTCGAGGCTCAGTTCCCTGCAGACTTCATTTCTGAAGCAGTTGACCAGACTCGTGGTTGGTTCTATTCTCTTCTCGCTATTTCTACTCTCATTTTCAACAAAGCACCTTATAAAAATGTTATTGTTCTCGGTCACGTTCAGGATGAAAACGGTCAGAAAATGAGTAAATCCAAGGGTAATGCAGTTGACCCGTTTGATGCACTTCAGAGTTACGGTGCAGACGCAATCCGTTGGTATTTCTATACTAACTCTGCTCCCTGGCTTCCTAACCGTTTCCACGGTAAAGCAGTGGTTGAGGGTCAGCGTAAATTTATGAGCACACTCTGGAATACTTATTCCTTCTATGTGCTTTATGCAAATATTGATAAATTTGACCCAACAAAATACAATATCGAAGATTGCAAGCTTTCCGTAATGGATAAATGGCTTCTTTCAAAGCTCAATTCAATGGTTAAAACAGTTGACAATAACCTTGCTAACTATCGTATTCCGGAAGCTGCAAAGGCACTTCAGGAATTTACCGATGAAATGAGTAACTGGTATGTTCGCCGTGGCAGAGAGCGTTATTGGGTACAGGGTATCACAGAAGATAAAACTGCTGCATATATGACTCTTTATACCGCTCTTGTTACAACTGCAAAAACTGCTGCTCCCATGATTCCTTTTATGGCAGAAGCAATTTACAGAAACCTCGTTTGCAATGTTGACTCTACCGCTCCCGAAAGTGTTCATCTTTGCGAATTCCCTGTTGTTCAGGAAAATCTCATTGATGCAGAGCTTGAAAAGAATATGGATGAGGTTGTAAGCATTGTTGTTCTCGGCAGAGCTGCAAGAAATGGTTCAAACATCAAAAACCGTCAGCCTCTTAACACAATGTATGTTCAGAGCGATAAAAAGGTAGAGGGCTACTTTACTGATATTATCCGTGAAGAGCTTAATGTTAAGAATGTTGATTTCGTTGATGATGCTTCAGGCTTCGTTTCCTATATCTTCAAGCCTCAGCTTAAGACTCTCGGTCCGAAATACGGCAAGCAGTTAGGCGAAATCAGAGCAGCAATGGCTGAGCTTGATTCTTCCGCGAAAGCAACTCTCGATGCGGATGGAAAGCTTGTTCTCAATCTCGCAAGCGGTGATGTTGAACTTACTCCCGATGACATTCTTCTTGAAACAAAGCAGAAAGAGGGCGTGTTCACTGTTTCTGACAGAGGCGTTACAGTTGCTCTTGACACAGAGCTTACTCCCGAACTTATTGAAGAAGGCTTCGTAAAAGAGCTTATCAGTAAAATTCAGACAATGAGAAAAGATTCTGACTTCAATGTTATGGACAGAATTAATGTTACTCTCACGGGTAACGCTAAGCTTTTTGAAATTGCAAAAGCTAACGAAACAACAATTTCAACTGTTGTTCTTTCCGATTCTATAACCGAAGGTGATGGCACAAACGGAAAAGAATGGGACATCAATGGTGAGAAAGTAACAATTACTGTTGTTCGTGTATAATTAATTTATTAAAGGCATCGCTTCGGCGATGCCTTTTTTAGTGTGGAGTTAGGAGTGAGGAGTTAGGAATGTCGGGTCTGCGACGCAATCATAAAATTACAGAAAAACAAATTTATAGTTCTAAATTTTTTTGTTGAAAGATAAGTTAATTAAATGAAATTAGTTTTGGTTACGAATACCTAATATAATGTTTGGAAGCGAAGCTTCCCCAACATTCCTCACTCCTCATTGCTCGCTCCTAACTTTTTTGCATATTTCTCCCATTTTTCAGCAAAATAAAGATATAGAATTTTGTTTTTTAGGGAGATAGAAATATGTGCGGAATTATTGGTAAGGTTGGAGTTGGAAATGTTTTTCCCGAGCTTTTAAAGGGGCTTGATGCTTTAGAATACCGTGGGTATGATTCCGCAGGAGTGGCAGGTATTATTGATAATAAAATCGTTCGTTTCAGGCAAGAGGGAAGAATATCTAATTTAGAGAAAGAAATTCAAAAAGCAAAGCCTGAAAGCTTTATCGGAATTGGGCATACCCGATGGGCAACTCATGGTAGTCCCACAAAGGAAAATGCTCATCCTCATATAAGTGATAACGGTAAATTTGTTCTTGTTCACAATGGCATAATTGAAAATGCAGAAGAACTGAAAAAGAGCTTTTTGGAGGGGAAAATAAACCTTTCGTCCCAGACAGATACGGAAATTGTTGTTCAGTTAATGGGACTTTTTTATAATGGTGATGTTATATCTGCCATAAGCGAAACCTGTAAAGCCTTAACAGGTAGCTTTGCTTTCGGTATTCTTTGCCAGGATACCCCTGACACACTTTATGCAGTAGGTCAGAGTAGTCCTCTTCTGATAGTAAAAAGTGAAACAGGTTGCTTTATCGCTTCGGATTTTTGCGCAGTAGGAGAAGAGGCTGAAGAGGTTTTCAGGCTTACAGATGGCGAAATATGCGCTTTGACAGAGAATAGTATTAAATTTTTTAATCCGTCGGGAAAACCTATTGAAAAATTTCCTGAAAAAGCAGAGTTCTCTTGTTCTGCTTTTGATAAAGGAAATTTTGACCACTTTATGCTTAAAGAAATCTTTGAGCAACCAAGAGCGGTGAAAGATACAATAAATTCTTTCTTAAAAGAAAATGAAATTATTTTCCCGAATGTGAAATTATACGATAATTTTATTAAAGAAAAATTAGATAAAATCATCATTGTTGCTTGCGGTTCGGCATATCATGCAGGACTTGTGGGTAAAAGTATAATTGAAAGTTTTTGCAAAATTCCTTGCTCTGTTGAAATTGCTTCGGAGTTCAGATACGGAGAAGCTTTTATAAATGAAAATACTTTAGGGATTTTTATAAGTCAGAGCGGTGAAACTGCGGATACCTTGGCGGCACTGCGCCTTTCAAAAAAGAAAGGGGCAAAAATTCTTTCCATTGTTAATGTAACGGGTAGTGCAATAAGTGAAGAAAGTGAAAATGTTATATATACAAAAGCAGGTCGCGAGGTGGCAGTTGCCACAACAAAAGCTTATAGTGCACAGCTTGTTTCCCTTTATGCTCTTGCACTTTATATGGGTAAAATAAAGGGTAATATTGAAGAAGAAAAATATAAAAATCTTATTAAGGAATTAAATAATTTGCCCGAAAAAATAGAAAAGACAGTAAATTATAACACAGAGAAAATGAAAGAACTTGCCGAGAAAATTTATCAGAAAAAGGATATTTTCTTTATTGGTCGGTTAAATGATTATGCTACTGCTGCTGAGGGTTCTTTGAAAATGAAAGAAATAAGCTATATCAATTCTCAAAGCTATCCTGCAGGAGAATTGAAGCACGGCACAATTTCATTAATTGAAGAGGGTACAATTGTTGTTGCAGTGGCAGGAAAAAGTAAAGTTTTTTCAAAGACAGTCAGCAATATTTCTGAGGTTCAGGCAAGAGGCGCTAATGTTATTTTAATAACTGATGAAAGCGAAACGGATTGTAAGGTTACTGCAGAAATTACTGTTACAGTACCCGAAACCCTCAAGGAATTTCAGAATTCTCTTTTGGTTTTACCCTTACAGCTTTTAAGCTACTATACCGCTAAAAACTTAGGTTGCGATATAGACAGACCAAAAAATCTTGCCAAAAGTGTGACAGTTGAGTAATATTCATTAAAACAATCTTACAAAATCTTAATTTGATTTATTCACTGCTGTATGTTATCATTTGAATGGTGATAAATATGGCAGTGAAAATTCTTGTAACTGAAGATGATGTGTTCCTTCGTGACGGGCTTTGCGAAATGCTCAAGAAGGAAGGCTATGACGTTGTTGCAGCAGGGACAATAGAGGATGCAAAGGCAAGTTTTTTGAAAGAAAACTTTAATCTTATAATTCTTGATGTTATGCTTCCTGATGGTAACGGCTTTGATATGTGTGGTTTTATTCGTTCTAAGAATGAAGATGTTCCGATATTATTCTTAACTGCTTGCGATGACGAGGTTCAGGTTGTCCGTGGTCTTGATGCAGGTGCAGATGACTATGTTACTAAACCTTTCAAGCTTCTTGAATTGCTTTCAAGAATCCGTGCTCTTTTAAGAAGAAACAAATCAACAGTTTACAGTTGCGAGAATATTGTTATTGATATAAACACAATGACTGTTAAAAAGGACGGAGAAAATGTTTTTGTTACTCCAACTGAGTTTCAGATTCTTTCAGCTCTTATAAGAAACAGCGGTGTTATTGTTACAAGAGCAATTTTGTTAGAAAATATATGGGATGAGGGTGGCTCATTTATTGATGACAACACTCTTTCCGTTCATATCAGCCGACTTCGTGAGAAAATCGGTCCTGAGCATATCGTTACTGTCAGGGGTATCGGTTACAGATGGGAGGACGGCAAATGAGTCCCTTGGAGATCTGTTTGATTATTTCTGTTTGCTTATTACTTTTTATTGTTCTTGTTTTGAGCCTTTTGCTTACCAAAAACAAAAGAAACGTGAAAAAGCTTACTAAAAGCATCAATAAATATCTTGAAAAAGGTGAACTGACAAAATTCAGCACCAAGGATGATAACTTTGCACCTCTTCAGAATGCAGTTTGCGATTTGGAAAATGCTCTTGAGGTGCAAAAGCAAAACACCGAGTCCGAAACTAAAAAGAATACAGATTTTATTGCAGATGTTTCTCACCAGTTAAAAACTCCGTTAGCAGGACTTCGCCTTTATCTTGAAATGGATAATGCTCAGAATCCTACAGAGCATACAGAAAAAGAGCTTCAGCTTGTGGAGAAAACTGAAGAGCTTGTTGCAAAGCTTTTACGCCTTGAAAAGATTAAAAGTGATACATATGCTATGGATTTCCAATTTTATGAAATCAGCGAAATCCTTAAAAGTATCGTTCTCGATATGAAACATATTTTTCCTGAAAAGCAGTTCGGTATTGTTGGCAAAAGTCGAATGAGATGCGATAAGGAATGGTTAACTGAAGCTTTGGGAAATGTTATTAAAAACGCCTGCGAGCATACCGATAACAATGGCGAAATCAATATAATTATTGAAGAAAATGAACGCTCTACAATTGTTACGGTTTCCGATAACGGTGGTGGCGTTGATAAAGACGATGTTGGTAAGCTCTTCAAGAGATTCCACAGAGCTAAAAATGCCAAACCTCAGAGTGCAGGAATCGGTCTTGCAATTACCAAAGCCATTGTTGAAAAGCACCACGGAACAATAAGTGCCGTAAATACTGCAACGGGACTTGATATTATAATGTGCTTTCCGCATATTGATGGGTATCAGGCTATTTGATTGCCAAGTATAACTTGGCAGCGATATAAATCCTGGCGGATTTGCGATATATCTGACGATGCGATATACCTTCGGTGCGATATGTGCCTTACGGCACGAGAGATAAGGATTTATATCATATCGCATTTGCAAGGCAAATATATCGCAATCGGCAATATGTCGATTATATCGCATTTTGTGTAAACAAAATATATCGCAGAAAGGGAAATTTATGAATAACAAAACAATCAAAGAATTAGCAATAGAGTTAACAGTTGAAATAACTGCTGTTTGCGATAACATAAAAGGACGAAGTGTGTATGTTAATCAGCTTTTAAGGGCGTGTTCATCTATAGGTGCAAATTCTCACGAAGCCAAATACGCTCAAAGCCGTGCTGATTTCATACATAAAATGGAAATTGCTTTAAAAGAAACATATGAAACTGAGTATTGGCTTGAAGTACTTTATAAAGTTAAATCGTTAGATGCTGAAGTATATAAGAATCTTAATAGTAAATGTGGTACAATTCGCAGAAAGCTTATAGCATCAATAACGACTGCAAAAAATAATCAAAAATAAATAGCATGGCGATATAAATCCTGGCGGATTTGCGATATATCTGGCGATGCGATATACCTTCGGTGCGATATGTGCCTTACGGCACGAGAAAAAACTCTCTCTTTGATTTTGCAAAGAGAGAGTTTTTATAATCTTACGAAATCTTAAGATAAAAGTCACTTAAAATTAAGATTGGTGTTTTATACTAAAGTCAACATAGAGGATTAGTGTTCTCAAAATCAAATTCAAAGGAGAGTTTTCTATGAATATTATCGAATGCAAAAATCTCACAAAGGAATATTTAAGCGGTGAAAATACAGTTGTGGCACTTAACGATGTGTCATTGGAATTTGAAAAAGGGGAGTTCTGTGCAATAACAGG
>JAZQMA010000048.1:0-51982 GCA_045543035.1 Acutalibacteraceae bacterium
ACCGCTAAACTCGTCAATTTATTCTCTTTTTATGAGAGTTTTTTTAAACAGAATTTTTGAACAATTACAGGACGGGTTTTTGACTGTTGTGACCGCTTAAAACCTCACTTTTTCAGTGGTTTCGAACCGTCCCCTGATTGGCCCCTAACCGTCCCCTGTCTCGCTTTGTCTCATTAGGCTGTTTGATGTATGCAATAGTATTTTCCTGTTTCTGTATCATAAAGAAAAATAATCCAGCTACTTGTATCAAGATAAATTAAGTTTTCGCTGTTGGTAATAATTACATCATTATTACGATCATATATACATATGTAACAATCATGTTTTTTGTATAAAAAACCCAATACTTTATAATAACGAGTAAAAGAATCAAGTCTTTCAATATGATTAGAATTCAACTTTTCCCAATTACCGTTTTCAATATCTTTGCTTATCTCCACTTTTTCAGAATCACTTAATTTAAACACCCAATATTCAAAAGTATCTATCGATAAAGCTTGATGAAATCTGCTTGCATAAGTATTAGGAGTATAAACAACCTCAAGTTCTGATATATATTCACTAAGTGTACCAAACTTTAATTTGATGCAATGTGTAAATATTGAAAAAATAATGATTAAAACTATTATAATTTTAAAGCATTTGGAGAATGTGGGTTTTATTTTCGCCATATTTTTGTTCCTCCCATTATTCCAATAGATGTGAAAAATTTTGCCCAACCTAATTCAACAAATCGTCCATTCCAAGCATCTGGAATTCCAAAAAAATCTTTATTTTTATCAAAATTATATCTATCAATTGCAATTATCCAATATTCCATTGTATATTTTCTTTTTTTAGAATTATATATAACATCTGCAACTGCACCAATCCAATGTCCACCTAATGCTAACGACCAATTCATCGAAATGGTTTCCACAAAAACTAACGATGTTGATATTGTATACCACTCGTCATTTTGTTCTTTTAATGTCTTTGCATATTTTTTTAATTGTTTTATTATTTTATTCACAGCACTTTTTATCCTTAAATCCTGTTTAAATGCTTTAGTGTAATCATAAAGATATATTCCAACATTTTTACTACTCAAAAAGTATCTGTAAAAAGCAGCTCCATCAGGATAAAGGTTTTCTACCTTTTCCACTAATGTTGCCCAAACATATAAATTTGCGAAATCGGTTTCGTACGGAATAGCATTGGGGTTATAAAACATATTATCAGCATTTTTAAAAGGATTTTCCCAATTAGGAATACCTCTAGAGACAACTATCTCTTTCTTTTTCACACACCCCGTCTCATCAACAAAATTCACCCCATCATTCTCACAATAAGCGAAAAGATTGTAAGAAAGAAGTGTGCCTGTTGCTCCGAGATAATCAGTACTATCCGCATTGATAAATCTGCAGATTTCAGGGTCATAGTATCTTGATTGAAGATAATACATACCAATATCATAGTCATAGCAATAACCACGATATGTAAAGGGATTCACGTTGGAAAGAGTACCTGCAAGAATAAGATTCTGCATGTCGGTTGCAGTAAAGCTTACCTCACCCCACGCGGTGTAGGAATAAGTAAGAAGAACTGCACCGTTCTCATCCACAATACCTGTTATATCACCCTGAGCATTTTTCAGGTAAAGGTAAGTTGCAGTATCATTGAGCATAAAGCCACGAGGTTCACCCCAAGAATCATAAACAAATCTTGCAGTATTATGCACTCCATTTTCGGTGTAGGTTAAAAGAATGAGAGTTCCGTCTGAATAAACATAGTCATAGGTTTTTGTTTTATTATCTTCTGTAACAACCTTTCTGTATCTCATTCCATCAACATCATAGCTATAGGAAATCTGTTTATTTCCTTTGGTATAGCTTGCAAGCTCTCTGCCTCGCCAACTGAGAGCTGCACCTCGGTAGCTTGTTGGATTGCCTATGCTGTCATAGGTTATGGACTGATTGTTGTAGCCGGTTAATCTGTCTTCCCAAGTATCAGAAGCATAGGTAAAGGTATCGGTTTTAGAAAGAGTTCCGTTTGAGTAATGCTTACGAGTTGAAATATTGCCTTTTGAATTATAAGCATATTCATAAGTTTCTGAGCCTGTAATTTCTCTGATTAACTGCCCTGCTTCATCATAAACATACTGACTTGCACCGCTTAAATTTGGAACACTTGAAACAGAAGCCGTATTTACAATTCTTCCGTTTGAATCATAAGTGTAAGTATAATTTACGTTGTTTTCTTCTTCGCCTGTAATAGTATTTGTTACTGATGAAATAAGGTTTGTTGTAACATTTTCATTTGTAACATAGCTATACTGAGAAGAAATTGAAGCAAAGTCAGAAGTTGTGTCAACAGGGTCTTTTGTCATAACGGAAACTGCTTCATTTCTGCCGAACCAATCGGAAAGGGTTTGAGTGCCGATGGTTTTGCCATAGGTGAAGGTGTTGTTTAAATAACGGCGATTAAATTGCGGTTTAACCGCCGTTAAAGTTAATGATTATTGATGAGCTTCGTCTTCCCTAGAAAGTTTATAATATTCTTCTATATCGTATTGGCTGACGATATATCTTCCATCTTCGGTTTCTTCTATTTGAAACTCTTCAACTATTGGATAACCTTCATATTTCAAGTAGAAACAATGATGATCCCACGAGTATTTTTTAATATAATCAACAATTTCTTTATCCAACTCGATTTTCCCATTACTTTTTGCACATTCGACTATTTTATTTACTATTTCTTTCTCTTTAATATTATCTTCATCATCTGAAGATCGAGACATCCAAACTTCGTCAACTACATTATTTTCTATTGTAGGAAAAACAAAATTTTCATCAACACATATTTCTGGCAAACCGTAACCAAAATCTACAATTATAAAATCTTTGCCATTATCATGCTTTTCAGAAAAAAAAGAAAAATAGTTATCAAAATGAAAAATATAGGCTAAGAACGAATCTTGCTCAATGTAAATATTTTTAGAGTTTTTTTCGTCTTCACATACAATCAAGTCATACGGATAACCTTCATATGTTAAAGTGTCTTCATGTTCAAAAAAGCCGAAGGATGTCATATAATCCAATTCAAGATAATTTCTGCCTTTATATGAAACCCCTATTATACCGCCATCAGACTCCTTTATATATGTTGCTTCACATTTATTTCTGTTTTGTATTCCTGTGTAAATACAAATAACAAAAAAGGAAATTATAAGAATTACGCAGACAAATATTCTAGTGCTATTTTTCATAACTTCATTTCCACTCCAACGGTTTAGCGTTCCACGGAATTTTTTTGTTTTTCCAATCACTCCTTGGCGTTTCATACCTTTCGTACTCACCATACCAATAAGGATCAGCCATTGTAAGTAAATAACAATCGCGAATACCATAACAATATCTAAATGCTAAACTTTGTTTTTTTTCAAAAACATCTTGTTCGGCAATATCAATTTTTCGGCATGATTTTTTCATTTTTGTTTTATTACCAAAAGTTCCTATCAATAATCTATAAGAAGTCTTTTTTAATGGTATTAAACCCTCAACATACCAATATCCTAAACAATGATGTTTAATTTCTTGGATAACACACTTGTCACTGAACAAAAACTCTCTTTGCTTGGTTTTATCATTTTCATAAGCGTTATTATGTACTTCTTTGAAATCGTTATAAAACTTTTCAAGTGACAAAATACCTAACGCATCAAAAACTTTATCATCTAATAATTCATAAAAATCAAACAAAACATCGGAAAAAGTGTCTTTAATTTTATTGTTTTCTGCTTGTTTTTCTGTTTCTAATTCAATTTCTATTATACCTTTTTTTGATTTTTTATATATTCCGCTTTTGCCTGCATCTGACTTGATAGTTATTTCCGTTTCAAATGCAGCTAAAGTAACTACAAACAAAAAACCATAAATTGCATAGGTTGTGCTATTACTCGCCTCCTTCTCCCCCGAATAGTCAACCATATTAACAGGAGAGTTAGCGCAGTATGCGAAAGTATTAACACTATCAGCATAAAGGTATGTGTTTTTAGGTGAACGCAAGCCTTCTAATTTATCGGCATTTATGAATCTTCTTAATTCAGGGTCATAGTACCTTGACTGAAGATAATAATAGCCTGATTCGGAATCATAATAGTAACCTCTGTAACGAATGGGGTTAAGCTGACCTAAAGTTTCTGCAAGTGAACCTGAAACGGAGAGGATTTTTCCCCATACATCATACTCATATTCTACCACAAGAGAACCGTTTTCGTCAACTATGCCAATTATATCACCAAAAATGTTCTTGATATAAAGGTAAATTTCACTGTCATTTTTGATGAAACCAACAATCTCTTCCGAACCATCATAAACGAAACGCAAGGTATCTGTTCCGTCTGTCTGACCGATTAATTTTTCATCTGCCCAAGTATATTTAATGGTTTTACTTGTGCCGTTATGGTTTACTGTCTTACTGCTTCTCAAACCATTTTCATCATAGGTAAAGGAAAGAGAATAATCTGCATTTTGGAATGTTTCAAGCTTTCTGCCTGCAATCCACGTATGAGTTTTTCCGTCATAAGTTAAAAGGTTGCCTATTAAATCATAGGTCATAGCTTTACCGTTTACACTTAAAACCTTATCTTTCCAAGCAATATCGTAAACATAAACATCTTCTTTCAAAGCAACACTTTCTGCAGAATATGTTTCTCTGTCAAATTCCTTTGCAGAAACAATGTTACCGCCCATATCATACTGATAAGTTGTTGTTATATCATTAATATAATCATCAACGCGAACAATCTGACCTGCTTCATCATAGTAATATTCATATTGCATTGTTGTAACATCGTTTACGCAATTTGAAACTGTTTTAACATTTCCGTGAATATCATAAGTATATTTCAAGGTTTCGGCAGAATTAACTGTATCGTTAATTTTTATACTATTTGAAATTTCCTCAACATATTTGGTTGTTGAATTCGGCTCTAAGCCATTTTTATACTTAAACTCTTTTTCAAGAGAAACAGACGAACCATTAACAGAAACCGTTTTCTTTGCTTCTCTGCCGAACCAATCTATAAGCTTTGAAAAGCCCAGAGTTTTTGTTGAATTTGCAATACCTGATAAAACATAGCTTTGCAATGTGCTTCCGTCTGTTTGTTCATATACTTCATCATTTGGTATTTTAGTATATTCAGCACCATTAAAGTTTTCTGTTGTATCTGTTTTTGAGTAAACAACTCGGTCTGTTATTAAATCAGTTATTATTAACCCTTTTTCTGTTATTTCTTTTCTATAATTCTGAACATTATCGATAATTGTTGTTGTTTCCGAATTATTATAATCAAAGGTAAAACGCCAATCAGTATCATTTGAATATTTAATTGCATTAATATTACCGAGAGCATCATAACCATATCTTACAGACTGACCGTTTTCATAAAGAATATGGTCTAACTGCTTACTATATTGATTTGAACCGTAATAATAGTTTGCAATTGTTTGATTACCTACTTTTTCAGTGGCAATATTTCCCCATTTATCGTATTCAAAGTTATATGAATAGCCGTTTGTTGTAACCTTTGTAATTCTGTCATTATCATAAGAATATGCAACCTGCATTTGATTACCGGAAGAAAGACCGCTTACTGTTTTATTCACTGTTTCAAGATGGGTTCCTGAATTAAAGGTATAATCCGAGGTTCTTCCTGCAACAGAAACCTGTAAAGGTAAAGCAGTATCTTTATCTGCGCTTTCAGTAAAGGTTGAAACAACCTCGTTTTCATCCTTTGCGCCTGCAAGTGAGTTACCGTCTGTTGAATAGATTGTTTCGGTTTCCATTGTTGAAACACCATCTGTTTTAACAGTAGAAACAACATTTCCGTAATTATCGTATTCTTTTGTAGTTAATCGTTTACACTGAACACAGTTACAAAGGATTTCGCTTGCACATCTGCAAGAACAATTAAACTCTTCACAATTTTCACAGATACATTCTTCTGTGTTTTCTGTTTCACTATCTGAATAGTAAACAGGTTCGTCTTCTGCCTGTAAATCCTCTGTAACAAGTTCTTCATCTTCTAGTATATATGAAGATTCATTAAATACCAACTCGATATCAGTTGCAAAACAATCCCCAAGAACATTCTTTGCCAAAACTGTTACATCAACAGATTCTGTATCACCTTTAAGAGCAAAGGTATCTGTTGCATATTGCCAAGCTTCATTATGTGGTTGAAAATCGACTGTAAAGTTTTCGGTAACGGTTTGCCGAGCTTCATCAAGGTATGAATATGTAACCTTAATCTGAGCAGAGCTAGTTGCTAATTGTGTAAAATAGGTTGCAAGTTCACTTTCTTCTGCACCTTTTACTGCAGTATAATCATCATCAAACTCACCCTTAAACCAACCGCCTATTGAATAGGTATCACCTTTTTTACCGTTGATTTTGACATTCTGCGTTGTTGCGGAAATATGGTCTTCAAGGTACAAGGTATCTGCGGGACGGTCAAGACCGTCCCCTACATTGTATTGGGGTAAACCGCCTGTTAATTTAACTGCTTTAACTGATTCTGAATTTAATGTTTCATCAACAATTGTTGCAGTTGTCCAATTATCATCGGTGCTATTAAAACTGCCGTTTTTTATATAATTAAAAGGTGCAGTTCCGTAACCATTTTCAAGCTGGGCATTGTTAACGTAAAAATCGCCTGTTGATTCATCAAAACCGAATTTAACTGTTACAGATGTAATTTCTGTTGTTTTTGATACAGTGATACTATATTGTTCAAATTCATCCGTTAAATCAAAGCCTCTGGATTCAGTTGTTTTATTACCGCTCGAATCTTTTGCGGAAATTTCAACCCAAAGCTTTTCGTTTGCTGAAGCTTCGGATGCATTTTTTGCATAGAATGAAAAAGTATAATTTTTACCACCGTTAACCGCAACAGTCTGACTTTGAAATTCGGTTGTTTCTTCAAGCGAAGATACTCTGCAGGCATAGTCGGTTAATACTTCGCTTGTTTCAATATCTTCAACATTAAAAGAATTGCTCCAGTTAAGTGCTTTTGCACTGCGAATTTCTTCAAAACTACCATTCTTCAAAAGATTCTGAGAAGAAATTGACCAATCGTTTGAGGAATATACGTTTTCATCATTTGCAGTTGCATATTCTGATTTCAGATAATTGCCTTTTTCATCAAAGGTATAATGAAGCCTGCCATCCTTACCGAACTGATAGGTTTCAGTTCCGTTGAAGCTGTCAACAACCTTTACCTGACGGTTTGAAAGCTGAACAAGGTCAATTGTATTACCCGGGGTATTGCCTGCATATTCAGCAATATGAGTAACCTTACCTAAATTATCGTAGGTATATTGAATGTTGTAGCTATCAATATTCTGCGCTTTAACAAGGCTTCCGTTACTGTCATAGGTATAGCTTACCGTTTCACCATCGGGATAGGTTACACTTGTTAAATTGTTATTACTATCGTAGCCATAAGTAACCTTTAAATCGGTATTGGTTGTTCCTGCTTTTATGGGGGTTCCATCAGCAGTAAGGCATTTTATTTCAGAAAGCAAATCTGTTTCGGAATTATATATAAAATCATATTTTCTGCCAATGCCATCAGTTACATAGTCAATTTTATAATCATTATCGTTGTCATATACTATTGAGATTTTATCATAAGTTCCGTCAGCATTAGGCTCTTCTTCGCGGATTTCCCCTACCATTCCTGCGCTGTTAAGATACATTTCTTCTCCATTAGGAGTAGTGATTTTCAAATTAGAATCGCTTATATCTGCGGTTTGGTCAATTAATTCAAGTGAATAACCACCGTCACTTGTTTCATCGGGTTCAAATATGATTTCTGTTGTGTCTTCTGTTGTTTCGGTTTTTTGGTTAAAGGTAACAATTGTTCCTTCACCTGTAAATAATTGATATTGATTTTCTGAAACTGCAAAAAGTCCCATCAGGGCAGACGGTTTCCAATTTTTTCCGTATGGAAAGTTAAAAAGCTCATTTGCTATCTCAGGGTCCCCTATTAAACCGCTGAACATTTCAAAAAATGTATCGAAAGAAGAATTATAATTATTACCTATGGTAACAGGCATTCTCAGGCCATCCATTGATAAATCAGAACGCATCAATGAAACTGACCTTGAAAATGTATTAACATTTATTGTTCCTGCTCTGCCTACTTCCTGAGTAAGATATTCAAAGCTGTCATTTGTGCAATTGGTATCAACATAATCAATTGCAACATATGAATCAAAATAGGTTTTTGCTCCTGTGTTGATCGACTCAACAAAACCGCCCAACATAAGCATAGCAGTCATTTCTGTATTATCAGCTACTATAGCAAATCCGTTATTTTCTTTTTCACCGTTTAACCATTGATAAAATATTTCTGTAACATCAAAATTCACAAGTTCTGCGTCATCAACTGTTGAACTCAATGGTGCTCCTGTGTAATAATCAAGAATTTCTGTATCGTATGTTATTAATGGTTCACTATCATCCGTTGGATAAACATCCTCGTATGTTATTGTTTTGCTGTTCCAAGGCTCATTTATAGGTTTTGCTAAAAGATTTCCCCCAACAACATTTCCGTCTGTCATATATTTAATTGAGGTTATTGTTAAGCCGGATACCATAAACGCTTTAAATGCATCAATATCAAATTTAACTAGAACTTCACCTTTAGCAAAATCCTCCGTTCCTACTGTTCCATGATTTGCAATTAATCCCAGAGGAAAATCAGAATAATTGGTGTTTTTTTCTTCAGGGTCACCAGATGTGCTATAAATCATTGTATCTTCTATAATAACATCTGCGCCACTTGGTAACTTAATTAACGGGTCGATAACAACAGGATACGTTCTTTCGCTACTATTGAGCCATTCCTTTGACGGTGTATAGGTTAAGGTGAGCACAGACTTGTCCGCATTTTTAACAGATACATCAATATCATAGGAAACAGCATTTTGTGCATCTGTCATAACAGGTGCAGGAATTGTAAAGACTATTTCATTTTTATTATTCTTGAAAATGAGGTTGTTTTCATCATCAAGCTCTGCTGAAAGATTTCCTTTTTCAATATCAAAGGAATATTTTTCTTTCAGGCTTTCCTTATTACTTACAATAATGTTTTCTTTAACGTAATTCGAGGAAACAACATATTGAATATCCGTGTTTTCATCAACATTTTCATAAGTAATCTGTGAAACAGTTTTTTCCAAATCCTGTTTTATCACATCTGTTTCTGTTGTTTCGTTCTCTGTGACAACACCTGTTGCGTTATCTATTCCGTTAACAGAAAACGCAATGCTTTCGCCATTATTCGAAACTGTTATTTGTTCATTTTCTGTTATGGTTTCAGGAAACTCGACATCAAACGCGCCATCAATATTGCTGATAGCTTCGCTCTTTGTTTCTAATGTGTTGTTGATTTCCTCCCATTCCCCGTTTTCAAGCTTGTGAATAGGCGTTTTTGAAACAACAGAGGTAAATGAACCGTCTGCTCTTTTATATGTTTTTGAAAATTCATCCCTTTTTTCAGGGATTTCGCAAACAATTTCCGCTTGCTCTCTTTCGGTTTCTACTGCTTCTGTCAGCAGGTTTTCCTGATATGCTTTATTATCGGTGTATTCGTTATATTCTTCCGCAAAAACTGTTGTTGCGCAAGAGAATATACCGATAATTGTTGCAATTGTCAGCAATACCGCTAATAATTTTTTACTCGTTCTCATTATTTTACCTCCTAATCATTTTTATGAGAAAAAACACTATTTATATTTTTCTTCTCATCTATATATGACTAAAAAGGCACAATATTTCACAAAAAAATCTGATTTTTAATATATTCTACTAATTGAACAACAAACACATTGTTAATTTAGATAAAACGACAAAAAATGAGAGGCTTTAAATTACCTCTCATTTTGCTTCACATCATCTCATTAATCTGCTTTTCAGTTCTTTTCGCCCATTCATACTGTTCCATATATTTACCGAAATACTTGGTGTTTTCTGTTTTTCCTTTTTCAAGAAAATCATAGTAATCGCAGGCAAATTTACTTTTATCTATACTTCTTTGATTTCTGTTATCAACAAGAATATCAAGAATTCCTGCTTCTTCAAGAGAGGTTCTTAAAGATTTCAAAACCTTTCTGAAAAGGGACTGAACAGTTTCATCATAATTTCTGCCTTCCCAGAGAACTGAAATAGCTTGTTCGGTATTAACAACACCGCCGTTTCTGTCTACAAGAATTGCAAGAAGTTCTTTACTTTTGGCACTTGGGAATGACACGGATTTTCCGTCAACAAACACGTCAAAATAACCGAAGGTTTTTATAAACACCTTGTTTTCCGTTACTGCATCTTTAATAAGCAGAGCTTTTTCATAGGCTTTTTTAATATCTTCAGGTTCATAAGGCTTCATAACATAATCAACTGCATCAACACCGAATGCCTCAAGAGCATAGTTGCCGTAGCTTGTTGCAAAAATCACGCGGATATTCGGATTTATTGCCTTAATTCTTTTTGCAAGCTCAATTCCTTTTATAACAGGCATTTCTATATCAAGAAATGCAATGTCAACCTTATTGGTTGCAACAAAACCCAAAGCATCAAGAGGGTTATTAAATTTAACAATTTCATCTGTTATGCCTAAATCTCTGCAGGTATCTTCAAAATCCTCAAGAGCGAGAACCTCATCATCCACAGCCATTATTCTCATTGTGTTTTTTCCTCCTTGGGAATTATTATTGTCACCTTTGTACCCACACCCTGAACACTGGTAACTTCAACCCGTGCATTCAACATTTCTTTAAGTCGGGTTTTTATATTTGTCATTCCGATATGGGAACGGCCATCATTTTTCTCTTCGTTAACATCAAAGCCAACGCCATCGTCTTCTATAGTTATAAATATTTTATTATTTTCCTCACAGGTTGATATTTTAAGAGTTCCGCCATCAACCTTTTGATTTATTCCATGCTTAATTGCATTTTCTGCAATAGGCTGAATTGTCAAAGGTGGTATAAGAAAATCATCATATTCAATATCATACTCAACCTTTAACCTGTCACCAAAACGCAAACTTTCAATATGAATATAATTCTGAACGTGCTCCATTTCTTTTTTAAAAGGAATGGGTTCTTTTTGAGTAAGAGAATCCATATTCGCTCTTAAATAATTTGAAAACTTTACTATTGCAGTTTCTGCAGATTTAGGGTCTTTCTTAGTAAGATATTTAATTGTGTTAAGGGCGTTATACATAAAATGGGGTTGAATCTGACTGAGCATAAGTGTCATATTCATATCACCAAGCTCTTTTTGCAATTCCGCTGTTCTTCTCGCCTGTTTAAAAGCTTCAACCGTATCTCCGAAATGAACAAAAACAACACTTGATATAAACACCATACATGCCATAGGCATTATATAGGAAACATTTTGAGAAATATAGCCGTTTATATAAAAGTTCTCAATTACAATTCCTGCAGATGTCGCACAGTAAACCACAAGATACAATATCGCAAACTTTTTATGAGCTATGATTTTTTCTGCAATTTTATATATAAGAATTATATCAAGCAGATATGTAACCGATTGAAGCCACATATATGATGTTGCCATATAAATATAGTCATATAAAACATAGGGCACAAATGCACAAACAAGGAATAAAGCCGATAAAAGCACAAGGCTTACTTGCTTCATTCTGATACCAAGAACATTTATCAGATGCATAAGCATTGATAATTTGATTATATATGTAGATACATATATCAGAGAGGTCATTATTTCATAATTCAAATCTCCGAAAAGACCGTGGGAAACCATATACCCCTCATTAGTTATAAGCATTCTGAATGCAAAAGCAAAACAAAGAACGAACAACCAGAACTGACCGCCTATATCTTTATTCAATATACCAAGAAGCATTACCGCAATGGTTATAAATATTACAATACCGATATAGAAATATCTCTGAGCAAGAGTTCCCATCTCCCTTGAACGAAAGCTTTCATAGGTAGAAAGCGTAGGTACAGATGTCAGACCGCTGGAAAAATTGCAAGTCATTTCAATTACAATTTCACAATACTCATTTTCATTCCCTTCAAAACTGAAAGGAATTGCATAAGACTCTGCTACTGTTTTATACGATGTTCCCGGTATACTGCGATTTGAAAAAACACATTCGCCATTGATAAAAATTTTGCACTCGCCTGAAAGATTGGGCACACTTACAACAAAAGGTTGGGTTGCAGTTATATTTTTTAAATTTATTCTATAACTCGCTCTACCACCATTAGAAAGCTTTTCTCCGTTAATATTATATGTAGTCCACGAAGACGGAACCTGAACAAAAGCATCTGCTTCAAGATTTTTCAAGCCATCCGAAATTATATGTTTACCCCAGAAGAACTCCCATTCACCTGATAAATATACAGATTCTCCATTATCAAGATTGTATTTGCTCATATCTGCCGTTGCAGAATTTATATTAACTTTGTTGATTAAATCAGGTAAAAGTGTGGAAAAGAAAGGCAAAGATAGTCCTACTATTAATGTAAGAAGAACAGCAAAAAAAACAATTAAATTGCGTTTGAATTTTTCAGTAATCCCCTTAACCAAGCTATCCCCTCTTTTCTCCCGTATTATTATAAATAATTATAGCTTACAAAAGGGAATAAATCAATATACATTTGTGAAATTATCGAAACCTTTTCGAGAATAAAAATTCGGTCTGTGAAATAAAATTCCAACAGACCGAAAAAGTTTTTATTTATAGTTTTTCATATAGTGTTTATAAAAAACCACCGCATTACCTATAGCCTTTAATGATATATTTTCATTCTCACTATGGACACTTGCAAATTGTTGAGAATCCATTTCAATGGGGGCAAATCTTATTACACAATCACAAATATCGCTTAAATGCCTTGCATCAGTTCCTGCAGGGAGAATATATGCCGCGCTTGCAACATTCGGGAAAATTTCTGCAATACACTTTTTTGTATATGTGAATGCAGGTTTTTTCATATCAGCAGGCTTGTGATACTCATTTTTTTCTCCATCTTCAATTTCTATTCCGTATTTTTCTGCAATTTTCTTTATTGCCTCAATATCTTTTTTCAAATCCTCATCATTAACGCATCTGAGCATGGATTTTGCGGTGCATTTTTTATCATCTCTTGAGCCTGAAATTTCGTTGAATGAACAAGATGTCCCTATCATTGCTCCTGCTTGTGCATTAATCTTAGGCATCGCCCATTTAAGAAGACCGCCAAAGCACCAAAGGTTACTGAAAAGAATTGTCATAACAAATGGTGTGTACGGACAAAGGTTTTCAAACATGGCTTTTACTTCGGGATAAAGACGGCGAATGAAAATATTTTTCGAATTGACCTCTGCTATAAAAGCAGACATTCTTGCAACCGGGGTATTAACATTTGCCGCAAGTCCAGTATGAGAATTACCTTCATTGGCTGTACATATAAGACGGTGAATACCTTTTTCGTGAACTGCCATCATAGCACATTTACATTTCATTCCTGCAAGTGGCGGGTCAATTATTGCACCACCTTCATCAAGAATTGTTTCAAAGGTTATACCCTTCTCTTCAAAATATTTAAGTGCTGTGGGTATTCCGTCACCCGATATTTCTTCATTATGAGAAGAGCCAATATAAAGGTTAGTTTCGGGTACAAAACCTTCGCTCAGCAACTCTTCAAGGGCTTGAAATTCTGCAAAAAGTGGTGTTTTGGTATCAACTGCGCCTCTGCCCCATAAAGCATCATCAAAGATTTCACCGCAGAAACCGGGATGAAGCCACTCACCCTTTGCCTCAACAACATCGTGGTGGGACATAACCATAATATTTCTGCTTTCATCCTTACCTTTAAGCTTATAAATCCAGCAGTCATCAGAAAAAATCATTCTCTCGCATTTTTCGTGGACCAAAGGAAAGAGTTTTTCAACTGTTTCTCTTAACTTTTTAAACTCCGTATCATTATACTCATCTTTTTTTGAAATGGTTTCGCAACGAAGCATCTCACCTAATTTATGAGCATATTCAGTTTCTTCTTCTTTGGTTTTATGTATAATTTCCGCTGTTAGCTTACGGGATTTAATTTTCACTTTAATTGCATTGAAAAGCAAAATGCAAATAAAAATCAGAATTGCAAAACCCAAAATAATAAAAGCATATTTCATTTTATCACCTGAATAAATTTCTTTTTTAAATTATACCACCAACAATAAATAAATCAAGGTTATATACTTTTATAAATTCTTGAAAATATACATAATATATGATAAGATATTAAATTAGAGAAATATCGCAAAGGAGAAAATCAATATGATTAACAATACTCAAAGAACAGCGATTATTGAAAAACTGCTTGGTGCAGGCGTTGAAATTCCCTGTCCCGACGGAGTAGTTATTGAAGAGAATGTAAAAATCAAAGATGGTACTATTGTTCTCCCCAACACAGTTATTATGGGTGAAACTGAAATCGGTAAAGATTGTGTAATCGGGCCAAACTCATATATTTGCGATACAATCATCGGTGACAACACTAAACTTAACAACACCCAGAGCTTCAATTCAGAAATAGGCTCAGGTGTTACTGCAGGACCTTTTGTTCATATAAGACCCAACTGCAAAATTGCGGATAATGTTCATATCGGCAACTTTGTTGAGGTTAAAAACTCAACAGTTGATGAAGGCAGTAAGCTCCCCCATCTTCTTTATGTTGGCGACTCTGATGTTGGTAAGGATGTTAACTTCGGTTGCGGTTGTGTAACAGTAAATTATGACGGAAGAAACAAATCCCGAACAACTGTTAAAGACGGTGCTTTCATCGGATGTAACACTAATCTTGTTGCTCCCGTTACAGTTGGTGAAAACGCTTTCACCGCCGCAGGTTCAACAATAACAGAGGATGTTCCCGACAATGCACTTGCAGTTGCAAGAAACAGACAGACAGTAAAAAAAGATTGGGTTAATATAAAAAAGCCTTATAAAAGGCAACATAATAAATAATCGGAGAAATAAAATTACAATGTTTAACAAGTTTAAAAAAGAGTGCGGTAATTCTACCTATGACTTTTTAGTTGTAGGTCTTGGAAACCCCGGAACAAAATATGAAACTACACGGCACAATGCAGGTTTTCTTTTCATTACTTATCTTGAAGACAAATTGAATTTCAAAGCTAAAAAATTGAAATTTCACGCTCTTATAGGCGATGCTAAAATCGGAAGCAGTAAGGTTCTTTTTATGAAACCGCAGACTATGATGAACAATAGCGGTACTGCGGTGGCAGAATGTGCAAAATTCTATAAAATCCCCGTAGAAAATATCATAGTTGTTTTTGATGATATTTCACTAGAACCCGGTAAGCTGCGCATCAGAAGAAAAGGAAGTGCCGGCGGTCATAACGGAATAAAAAGTCTTATTGCTCATTTAGGCTCGGAAAATTTCCCCAGAATTAAAATCGGAGTTGGTGCAAAGCCACACCCTGATTATGATTTAGCCGATTGGGTACTTGCAAACTTTCCTAAGAAAGATATTCCTGCTGTAAGAAATGCTATTGAAGACGGAGCAAATGCTCTTGAAATGCTCGTAAAAGGCGATTTCGAGGGTGCAATGTCAAAATATAACGGTTAGAGTGAGTGTATGTCAGGCTATAAACAACTTCTTAATAATTCAACTCAATACCAGGATGTTGTGCGTTACATCGGTGCAGATTTGTGTCCCTCAGGAATTGTTGGTTTACCACCTGCACCAAAAGCACATCTTGTTTTTTCGCTTTGCGAGGAATTTTCTCGCAGAGCTATTGTTGTTTTGCCCGATGAAAGCAGTGCCCGAAAATTCACCGCAGATATAAATGAATTAATCGGTAACAAAGAAATTGCAGGATTTTACCCTGCAAGAGATTTCTCCTTTAACTCTTCACAAGGTCAGTCAAGAGAATACGAGCAATTAAGAATTAAAACCTTGTGCGGAATTTTAAAAAATGAATATAAGCTTGTTGTCTGCTCAGCAGAATCTGCTTTGCAACTGACAATCCCTCCCGAAGAACTTAAAAAGCGTACATTCAAAATAGATTTCAACACCGAAGTATCAACCGAAAAGGTTACTGAAACCCTCATTTCCGCAGGCTTTAAAAGAGCGGAAAGTGTTGAGGGTGCAGGGCAGTTTGCCGTAAGAGGCGGTATTATTGACTTTTTCCCACCCGATTCACCTCAACCTGTGAGAATTGAGCTTTGGGGCGATGAGGTTGACACCATTTCACTTTTTGATGTTTCAACCCAAAGAAGAACAGAAAACCTTGATTTTTGTGAAATCACTCCATCAACAGAAATCGTTTTTGATAATGAAGAAGCTTTAAAAAATAAAATTGAATACTTTATTTCGACTGTTTCAGGCAAAGGCTCAAAAAAGGCAAAAGAGCAATTAAATAAAGATATTGAAATGCTGAATTCAGGGGTTAAGCTTCAATCTGTTGATAAATATCTTTCTCTCGCCTATGAAAACCCTGCTTCAATTTTTGATTATATGGATGATGCTTTCCTTTTTGTTTGCGAAAGCGCAAGCGTTAAAGATAAGGTTCAGAACTCTTCAAAGCTTCTTTTGCAGGAAATCAAAGCACAGTTTGAAAGTGGCGTTCTGACAAAAGGTCTTGACCGTTTTTCTTTAACATTCCCCGAATTACTTTTAATTTACGAAAAAAAGAAAGCGATTTATATAGATAACTTTACTCGGGGCAGTTTTGATACTCCGGTTAAAAGTCTTACAACCTTTAATGTTCAGCAAAACCCTCTCTGGAACGGCTCATTAGAGGTACTCCTTGATGATTTAAAGCCATCACTTTCAAAAAAAGAAACCTGCATTATTTTTGCAGGTACGGAAAAAAGCGCGAATGCTCTTGTGGAAGCTTTAGAAACGGAAGATATTAAAGCCATGTTTTTCCCTGTTCCCCCTGCACAGTTTCCTAAAAACACTGTAAGCGTTTTATCGGGTGGTTTATCGGGCGGTTTCCATTATCCAAACGAAAAATTCAACATTTTTTCTTACGGTAAAGGTGTTCATAAATCCACCCAGAAACGCAAAAAGAACTATAAAGCCGCTGATGCAATTCAAAGTCTTGAAGAGCTTTCAAGAGGCGATTATGTTGTTCATTCCGTTCACGGTATCGGTATTTTTGACGGTATTCAAAAGCTGGAGGTATCCGGACTTACAAAGGATTTTATAAAAATCACCTATGCAAAAGGTGATGCTTTATATGTTCCTGTTACCCAGCTTGACCTTGTTTCAAAATATATCGGTCCCAAAGACGATACAAAAACCCTAAAGCTTTCCCGTTTAGGCGGTAACGATTGGGAGAAAATGAAAGCTCGTGTTAAAGCCTCTGCCAAAAATATGGCAAAAGAGCTTATTGAGCTTTATTCTAAGAGAATGAAAACTGCAGGCTTTGCTTTCTCCCCCGATATTGATATGCAAAACGATTTTGAAAGACGTTTTGAATATGATGAAACAGAAGACCAGCTTCGCAGTATCAATGAAATTAAAAAAGATATGGAAAAGCCTCATCCAATGGACAGACTTCTTTGCGGTGACGTTGGTTTCGGCAAAACCGAGGTTGCTTTAAGAGCGGCTTTCAAATGTATTGCAGATGGCAAACAATGTGCAATTCTTGTTCCCACAACAATTCTTGCTCTTCAGCATTACAACACAATTCTCCGCCGTTTTGAAGGGTTCCCCATTGAAGCGGATATGCTTTCACGTTTCAGAACACCAAAAGAGCAAACAAGAATTATCAAAGCGCTCAAACGAGGTGCAATTGATATTGTTGTTGGTACTCACCGCCTTATTTCAAAAGATATTGTCTTTAAGGATTTAGGGCTTATAATAGTTGACGAGGAACAGCGATTTGGTGTTGGACAGAAAGAAAAGCTTAAGGAAATGTATCCTGATGTTGACTGCCTTACCCTTTCTGCAACCCCCATTCCCCGAACAATGAATATGGCGATGTCAGGCATTCGTGATATGTCCGTTATTGAGGAAGCTCCCCAGGACCGTTTCCCCGTTCAGACCTATGTTTTGGAGCATGATTGGGAAGTTATCACAGAAGCTATGGCAAAAGAAATCCGTCGTGGCGGTCAGGTTTACTATCTTCATAATAAAGTGAACACCATTGATAAAACCGCCGCAACAATCCACGAATTTTTACCCGATGCCAATATCGGAATTGCTCACGGAAAAATGAGCGAGGATGAGCTATCGGAAGTATGGCGTCAGCTTTTGGAGGGTGAAATTGATATATTAGTCTGCACCACCATTATTGAAACAGGTGTTGACGTACCAAATGCCAATACTTTGATAATTGAAAACGCAGACCATCTGGGACTTGCTCAGCTTCATCAGATAAGAGGTCGAGTTGGCCGTTCTGCAAGGCGAGGCTTTGCTTATCTTACCTTTAACCGCAACCGAGAATTAACGGAAATCGCTCAAAAACGACTTACTGCAATCCGTGAATATACCGAATTCGGTTCAGGCTTTAAAATCGCTATGCGCGACCTTGAAATCCGTGGTGCAGGTAACCTTTTAGGCTCGGAGCAACACGGTCATATGGAAGCGGTTGGTTACGATATGTATATGAAGCTCCTTTCCGAAGCGGTTATTGAAGAAAAGGGCGAAGATATAAAAATCAATCAAAAAGAATGCCTTATTGACATTCGCATTGATGCTCACATTCCCGAAACCTATATTGAAAGTCTGCCTCAAAGACTTTCAATTTATAAACGAATTGCAGATATTAAGACCGAGGAAGATGCTTGCGATGTTATTGACGAGCTTATTGACCGTTTCGGTGAACCGCCTGCAGGTGTTGAGGGACTTGTTAAGGTCGCTCTTCTTAGAAACACCGCTGCCGCAATGGGCATTTATGAAATCGGACAGAATAATAACAGTCTTCTTTTATATGTTGAGGAAATTGATATGCAAAAGGTGGCTCTCCTTGTTAAAGGAATGAGAGGCAGAATTCTTGTTTCAAGAGGTCCTAAACCATATATAACAGTGAAAAAATCAAGTGGTCAATCACCACTTGATACTTTAGAAGAAGCATTTAATTTGTTGAAAAGCGAGGAAGTTAAAAATGACATTTGAATATAAACCACAGGGCGTTTGCTCAAGAAATCTTACCTTTGATATTGAAAACGGCATTGTTAAAAATGTTAAATTTCAAGGCGGTTGCCACGGCAATCTTCAAGGTATTGCTGCTCTTTGCGAGGGTAAACCTGCAGAAGAAATTATTAATGCAGTTGCAGGAATCCGTTGTGGTTTTAAATCCACATCCTGTCCTGACCAGCTTGCAAAAGCAATCAAAAATGCACTTGAAAGCGAGGAAAAATAAAATGAAATATCTTATTTTAATTGCTGATATTGATGAATTCAACCCCTGCAAAGCAAGTCTTGGCGAGCTTGTTGAAAAGGAATATAAAATCAATCATCTGCCTGCTTTTGATTTTTCATACAATAACCACGACTGCACAGTAGTTTGCTTCGGTATAGGCAAGGTTAATGCAGCTTTAGGTGCAGCACTTGGTCTTAATTATGATAGCTTTGACGGAGTTATCAACACAGGCTGGAGCGGTGCAGTTTCAGGAGTTTTCAAGGGTGATATTATCGTTTCTGATTCCTGCGTTGAATGTGACTTTGACTTAACTCCCATCGGCAGACTTCCCGGTCAGAAACCGGGACAAGAGGATTACATATACAAATGTGATAACGACCTTTATAAAGCGGCTTGTTCAGTTGAAGGCTTCAAGCATGGAAACCTGGGTACAGGTGATTTCTTCCTTACCAACAAAGAATTAGGACAGAAATATAAAGAAATTTTCAACATAAATGCTTTTGATATGGAAAGCGGTGCTTTAGGTGCAGTTTGCTATTTTTTGAATGTACCCTTTGTAAGTGTAAGAAAAATTTCCGATAATGCAGATGATGTTTCCGTCAGCGAATATACAAACTCAGTTGTTTCTGATGTTACTGCATTTTCTGATATTGTATTGAAAATTCTTGAAAAGCTTTAAAAAATTTACCGCCTGCGAAAAAATCGTAGGCGGTTATTTTTTGCACAGATTTTTCAGGCAATTCATGGACGACAAAAAGCTTTTCTCGTCGCCACCTGAAAAAACACCGCTGACGGCATAGTGCTAATTTACTTTATACTATGCTTGTCAGCGGTGTTATGTTAATAAATTTCTCGGATTAAGATGCAGAAGGCAGATTTGGTGAGCGACCGCGTACAAAGGTACGCCGAGTGAGCCAAATCAACTTATGCGCTTAATCAATCATCGAACTTGGAAATAAAGGCTCTTGTACGCTCTGATTTCGGATTATCGAAAACCTCTTCGGGTGTACCCTCTTCTGCAATAACACCATCATCCATAAAGATAACCTTTGTGGAAACGGCTTTTGCAAAGGACATTTCGTGAGTAACAATAACCATTGTGGTTTTCTCTTCCGCAAGTCCTTTGATAACCTTAAGAATTTCACCTGTAAGCTCAGGGTCAAGAGCGGATGTGGGTTCATCAAAAAACAGAACCTTGGGTTCAAGCATCAATGCTCTTGCAATTGAAACTCGTTGCTTCTGACCACCTGAAAGCTCACAAGGATAGTTTTCCAATTTATCGGAAAGACCAACTTTGCGAAGAATTTCTTTTGCTTTTGCTTCAATTTCCTCGTGGATCTGTTTTTTATTATGCTTGTAATCCTCTCGCTCTTCTGCTAAAAGTTCAGGAGCAAGAGTTACATTTTTAAGAACATTATACTGGGGAAAAAGGTGGAAATCCTGAAAAACAAGACCAACTAGAAGCTGACGTCTTCTTCGTTCTTCATCACTTTCTTTCTCTACTTTACCATTAAAAAAGACCTGACCATCAACAGCTATATAACCTGAATCGGGTGTTTCAAGCTGATTAACGCAACGAAGAATTGTTGTTTTACCGCTACCGGAGGAACCGATAATGCTTAAAACCTCGCCTTCTTCAACTGTAAAGCTGACACCTTTTAAAACCTGAGTTTTCCCGAAATTCTTTTTTAAATCTTTTACTTCTAAAATTGCCATAGTTTAACTCCTGAAATAACTCAGTTTCTTTTCACCCTTACCGAGAATGATGGTAAGAAGTCCAACAAACAACAAATAGAATAAACCTGTATAGAACAATGGCCAGATCATAGCCTTTGTTGCGGCAAGCTCTTTAGCCTGCTTGATAACCTCGCAAACCATAATACAGTTTGCAAGAGCGGTATCCTTAATAAGGGTTATGATTTCATTGGACATTGGTGGAACAATTCTCTGAATAACCTGTTTGAGAATAATTTTCTTAAAAATCTGGGATTTAGTCATACCAAGAACAATACCTGCTTCATACTGACCTTTGGAAATACTTTCAATACCACCTCTGTAAATTTCAGAGAAATAACAAGCATAATTGACAGTAAATGCAATCAATACCGCCATAATTCTGCCGGCATCCATAATTCCATATTCTATAAGGAAAAATCTGTCAACTTGTCCGAAAAGCTGAAAATTAAACAACAAACCGGGAAGATAATAGATTATAAATATCTGAAGCATCAAGGGAATTCCTCGAACAATCCAGACAATAACTTTGAATGTATATTTGACGGGCTTGAACTTGCTCATAGAACCAAAGGCTATAGGCAACCCAAGGGGTGCCCCTAATAATAGAGTCACCCCAAAGATTAATAATGAAATTTTAAAGCCGTCAAGTAAGAAAGATGTAACTTCTAAAAAAGACATACTTTAACTCCGTATGGATTATTTTTATTTCTGGTCTGCGAAATCTTTAATAGCTGTTGTTTCAACGCCATATTTCTTTGCGAGCTCTTCGATAGTGCCGTCTGCACCTAAAGCTTCAAGCTGTTCGTTAACTTTTGCTGTAAGCTCGCTACCTTTTTTGAAGCCGATTGCATAGTATTCAACATCACTTGAAAGAGCATCAACAATCATAAGGTCTTTATAATCGCCGTTACCAACATAGCTCTTAGCAAGCTGAGCGTCAACTACTGCGAAATCTGCAGTATCTGCTACGATTTCAAGTAAGCAATCTGTCTGCTTTGTGAAGCCTTTGTAGCTTGCACCTTTGAAGCCTTTTGCATAAGCTTCACCAGCGGAACCACTTTCAGCAATACCTAATTTGCCTTTAAGGTCTTTTGCTACTTTTATGCCTGAATCCTTAGCAACAACAACTACCTGACGGTTTTCCATATAGTTGTAAGAGAAGTCAACCTTTTCTGAACGGAGAACGCCGTCATCATCTGCTGTGTTTGCTGTGAAGCCGTTCCATACGCAGTCAATTGTGCCAGAATCAAGGTCTGTATATTTGCTATCCCAGTTAATTTCAGTGAAGATAACTTCATAACCAAGATTTTCAAAAACAGCTTTTGCAAGCTCTGTATCGAAACCAACGAGTTCATTGTTTTCATCAAGATAGTTCATAGGTTCATAAATTGTGTAACCAACAACGATAGAATCTTTGCCACCGCAAGATGCGAAAGCGCAAACGATACCAATAACGAGAACAAGGCTCATTACTAAAGCTAATACTTTTTTCATAATTTTTCCTCCATAGGTGTAATCACCTTTTATTTTGTGGGGTTATTTTAGCACTTTAGCGCAGTAAAGTAAAGGGTTTTTCTTGAAATTCTTTTATTTTGTATGTTTTGCCCTAGACTAACATTCAATATTCCATTCTTTTATGCAACTTTACCACTTTAACGCGCTAAAGCAAACTGAATATTTGAACAGGTACATATTCTCATTGTAAAAAACTCTATTTTATGCTAAAATATCTATATAAATCTGACGAGGTTTTTATATGAATAATTTTGAAAATCCTATTAATATCAATAGTCTCATTTCTGAACTTGACCATCTTTTAAGCACAAATGATTATAATTCTGCCCGAGATTTTCTTGAAAAATGGGTAGATATTGCTCAAAACCGGAATGATAATAAATCATTATTTTCTTTATGCAACGAATGTATCGGTCTTTACAGAAAAATCGGTGATAAAGAAAACTGCTACAAATATTGTCAAAAAGCACTTGATTTGTTAAAGGTGTTGAATATTGAAAACACAGTAACAGGTGCAACCGCATTTATAAATTGTGCAACAGCTTACAAAGCTTTCGGTAAAGCTGAAAAAAGTATTTCACTTTTTGAAAAAGCAGTTACTTTATATGAAACTCTTTTACCCCTAAACGACCCTAAACTTGCAGGATTATACAATAACTTTGCTCTTTCACTTGTTGATTTAAAAGAATATGAAAAAGCATTGGCACTTTATCAAAAAGCAATTGCTGTTTTAAACAAAAATCCCAGATTCAATTTAGAACAAGCGGTAAGTTATCTTAATATGGCAAATGCTGTTGAAGCAAAAAAAGGCCTTGAAAATGCCTGTGAAGAAATTGATATTTTATTAGATAAGGCTCAAAAGGTGCTTGATGAAAAATACTCCGAAACAGACGGCAACTATGCTTTTGTTTGTGAAAAATGCGCTTCTACTTTTGGTTATTATGGCAGATTTTTATATGAAAACGAATTAAAAGAAAGAGCGAGGGTTATTTATGAAAGGACTTGAGCTTTCAAAAAAATACTATGAAGAATACGGCAAACCTATGCTACAAGAACAATTCTCTGAAATAGAGCATTTTATTGCAGTTGGTCTTGTTGGTAGCGGTTCTGACTGCTATGGTTATGATGACGATATTTCTCATGACCACGATTTTGAACCGGGTTTTTGTCTGTTTCTTCCTGATGAAAATATTATTGATGAAAAAACTTTTTTTAATTTAGAAAGAGCCTATAGTAAGCTCCCTAAAGAATTTTGCGGTTATAAGCGAAGCCTTGTAAAACCCGTTGGCGGAAGCAGAAACGGAGTTTTCAGAACCAAGGATTTTTATAACAAAAAAATCGGCTCACCGGATGGCGAACTGACTTACGAACAATGGTTTTCTCTTCCCGATTATGCTTTAGCAGAAGCAACAAATGGTGAAATTTTTAAAGATGATTTCGGAGAATTTACCGAAATCCGCAACAAGCTTAAAAATATGCCCGATGATATTCTTCTTAAAAAACTTGCAGGTAATCTTCTTATAATGGCACAAAGCGGACAATATAATTACCCTCGTATTTTAAATCGTGGTGAAACCGCATCTGCACAGCTTTCTCTTTTTGAATTTTCAAATGCCGCTATGAAATGCTATTTCCTTATAAATGGAAAATATATGCCCTATTATAAATGGCAATTCAGAGCATTAAGAAATTTACCTTATGGTCAATTTATTGCAGATTCTCTTGAATTTCTTATTTCTACAGATAACGGAGCAGAAAATGCCGATATAAAAAATGAAATCATAAACAGTGTTGCTGAAAAAATAATCAGCATCCTAAAACAAAAGGAAATAACAAAAGCCACCTGCAATGATTTGGAAAAGCACGCCTATTCCGTTAATGATTTTATTAAAGACGGAGATTTAAGAAACACTCATATACTTTTCGGGGTATAAAAAATGGTTTGGATTCAATTGAATCCAAACCATTTTTTCAATTAAAAACCTTTAAAGAAATCAACAAAGAAATTATAAATTGTTGAGAAAAGTTTTTCAATTGTATAGAAGAAATCATAATTATTTCTTCCACCCATATCGCCTAACTGAGAGTCATCTCTCTGAGCAAGTGAACTTGATGTAAGGTTATAAGTTTCATAGGTTGTAAGGTCAGCCTCATTAAGCTCAATAACTCTCGCACCCTGATACATATTGTTATAATATGAATTATATGTGCAACCGGGAGTCTGAATAAGGTCCATACCGCCACAATGTGCAACAAAGTTGTTTACATGGTCGTGACCAACAACAAGACCAAGAACATCTCCGCCTTCAACCATTGCATCCCACTGACCGTCATTACCATAGCTGGGACAGCTCTTCTCAAAAATAACGCCGTCATATTTTGTAATATCAGGAATGGGCGTATAAGTTGTACCGTCAGCGAAATTGATAGTTGCTTCGCCGAGAGCAATAGCACCTTCATAGTAAATCATTTCGCAGGGTTCCTGAGGAATAATGTGCTGGAATGCCATAGCAGGAACAACCTCACCGCCGTTTTCTGCTGTCATTGCATCACGAGTTGTGTTGTACCATTCAATCTGGTCAGCGTGAACATGGTCATAACCAAGCCATTTGCCGTTTTCATCATGAATGCTTCCGCCACTGTCAAAGCACCAAACATTGAATGCAACCTTACTGCCATCGCTTGAAAGAATGGGAAGATTGTGTGTTGCGCAACCGTGAAGCGCAGGGTCTGCATCATAAGCCATACACTCATCGTATTTCTGGTATGCTACAAGCTGATCTTCCTTAACCATACCGCCTTCATCATCATGGTTACCGAAAACGAAGGTAAAGGGAATATCTCTCTCATCAAGAGGTGCAATCATTTCATCAATAGCTCTGATATCCTCGCCAACAACATTGTCACCAACGAAAACAACAAGGTCGGGAGCAGCGAAATCAAGAGCTTCACGGATGAACTGAAGAACTGCAGGCTCCATGGGATAATCGTCCTGAACGTCTGCAAGGCAAAGAATTTTGAATTTGCCGTTTTTGTTGAACTGAAGCTTTGCATCATCCTTGTAACCTGCAAAGCTCATTGTTACAAGTGAGAAAAGCATACAAACTGCAAGAACAACAGAAATTACTTTTTTCATCTTTCTATCTCCTTTAAATTTGGTAATTTATGCTATAAGTATATTACCTTTTCTTTATTTTGTCAATTTATTAATTTCCGATTTAAAGTGTCTGCCCTTTTCTTCGAAATTTTTATAATAGTTATAGCTTGCCGCAGCAGGTGAAAACAAACAGCTTTTTCCTTTTTCGGTTATCTCAGAGCATTTTTTCACTGCATCTTCCATATTTACGGCACAAACCAAGTTTTTGATTACACCCTTTTCTTTAAGAGCTCTTATTATGTTATGGCCTGTTTCAGGAAGACCGACAAGATTAGAAATATTGCAATCCGACAAAAACTTTATAAAGTCTGTATAATCAATACCTCTGTCAAGACCACCAAAAAGAAGTGTATCAACATTTCCGAGAGCCTTTACTGCACCCATAACTGCTGTTGGTATTGTTGCAATACTATCGTTATACCAATTGATGCCGTTAATAATTCCAACATATTCCATTCTGTGCTCAATTCCGCCAAAGGATTTTATTGCATTTCTTACCGCATCATCACTTACACCGAAAATTCTTGCAACTGCTAAAGCATAGGCAATATCTTGTCTGTTATGTTCGCCTTTAAGATGCTCTGTTGAATTCCAAAGTTCATTGACAAAAGCATCGTTTTTAGCATCAGTAAATGTTACGGATCTTGGGTTACTCTTAATAACCTTTTTCCAATCAATAACACCCTCAAGGTCTTGTTCGGGATTATAAATCAGGAAATCGCTTTCCTTTTGATGAACCGCAATATTAAGCTTTGCTTCAACATAACCCTTAAAACCTGTTTTATAGTGGTCGAGATGCTCCTGATAAATATTAACAAGAACAGCCACGTGGGGTGATGCTTTTGTAAATTCAAGCTGATGAGAAGACATTTCAATAACTGCCACAAGGCTTTCGTCCTCATCTGCTTTTTCAAAAACAGGAACACCGATATTACCTATAAGACAAGTATTAAGTCCTCCTGCTTTAAGCATTTCATAAATAAGAGTTGATGTAGTGGTTTTCCCTTTTGAACCTGTAATTCCAACAACAGTAGGCTTACAAAAGCGCAGAAACATATCTGTCTGACAGGTAATTTCAGTTGTTTCCGGGTAAAAAACATCATCGAGAAATGCAATACCCGGACTTTTGAAAACAATATCAAACTCACCGAGAGATTTCAAATAACCTTCTCCTGAAATTACAGTTATATTTTTATCCTCTGTTTCAAATCCGTTTTTATCGGAAATGGTTAAATGCTTTTCAGGAAGGTGTTTTCTTATATATGCCAGAGTGGACTTACCCTCTCTTCCCATACCGAGAATAAGAACTTTTTTATTTTTGATATATTCTATTATCTGTGACATACAAGTGTATCTCCTACTCAACAAATGCAAAATTGTTTTTACCGTTTTTCTTTACGGAATACATAGCTTCATCCACTTTCTCATAAAGCTCGGTATATGTTTTTCCGTCAATGGGGTATCTTGCAATACCGATACTGCAGGAAACTTGTTCTTCCGGTCCGTTTTCAACGCTTATACTGTTACAGATATTTAAAATCTGTTGTGCTTTTTCTTCTATGTAGTGCTGATTATCTCCAACACCACTAAGATACAAAACAAATTCTTCTCCGCCAACTCTGCCTAAAATATCTGAGGAACGGAATGACAGAGAAAGCTTTTTTGCAAACTCCTTAAGGAACAAATCGCCTACATGATGACCGTATGTATCATTAAGTTTTTTAAAATCATCAATATCAAAAAGAAACAATGTACCCTGCTCTTCTTCATCCCTGAGAATTTCGTTGATTTTAAGGGCGGTTGAAATTTTGTTGAGGAAGCCTGTCAGCTGGTCTGTTTCCGCCTGAACAATAAGTCGGGATTTCTCTTTCTTTTCTTTATCTATATCAGTCAGAGTTCCGATAAACTGCGACGCATTACCATCTTCATCATAAATAACCGTAAATTTAATTCTGTGCCATACACCATCACCACGATTATTGATTATTCTTGCATCAAAGCTGTTTCTTCTTTGTCCTGAAAGGGCATTACTCAATGCTCCGATAAACGCGGGAACATCTCTATGGTCAAGAATATCACCATAGGTTATATTCTCAATTGCATTTGTAATTTTAGTTCTTCTACCCATCGCACGAAGTATTTTAGCAGAAGCTTCAAAAACATCATTTGCAACATCATAGTTGAAAATTATGTTATCGGAAAGTTCCTCTATAATCTCATAACGTTTTTTCTCTTTCTGAAGCTGCATCTGCAAATTTTTAGTACTGTCTATATCAACGATATTGCAAATAAATGTCTGGTCATTTTTATCGGCGTTATGAGGCTTGCGGGTGGTAATAAGCACCCATTTCTGCTCACCGCCTTTTTTATTTATTCTGCATTCAAATCGTACAACTTCACCGGGAGTATAATCAGAATTGATTTTGGTAATGATGTTCATAAAATCATTCTGATTGAAAAGATTAAGTCGAACAACATCTCCAACGCTTTCATATTCTTCACGGGTATAACCGAAAATTTCAAAAAAACCATCATTTGTATAGATAAGCTTAACTCCATCAGGATGAGGAGAAACAATTGCTATACCTGTTACAGATTCTTTAAGCACTGTTTCAAGAGTTTCTCTTGACATATTTGCTTCATATTCGCCACCAAATCGTTGCATATCAAGACCTCCCAAAGAATTATTAAATTTAATATAACATAACCCTTAACTTTTAACAAGGATTTTTCAAAAAGACTTGAATAAACATATAAATTTGTATATAATTCATAATTGAGATATTATGATAATTCCTTATCACTCTATGCAAACAAAAAACTAAAATATATTATCGGAGAACAATATGCTCGAATTAAAAAACATTTCATTTAATGTGTCCGATGAATTGGGAGAAAAAGAAATTCTTACAGATGTTTCTCTCACTCTTAAGGACGGAAAATTTCTTGTGGTAACAGGCCCTAACGGTGGCGGTAAATCCACTTTGGCAAAAATAATTATGGGTATTCAGAAGCCCACCGGAGGACAGATTCTCTGGAACGGTATTGATATTACCAATATGTCCATAACTGAAAGAGCAAAGCTTGGTATAGGCTATGCTTTCCAGCACCCTCCCCGCTTCAAAGGTCTTTCCGTTCGCGGACTTTTAAGCCTTGCTCACGGAGAAGATTTACCCGAGGACCAATGCTGCGCTTACCTTACAAATGTTGGTCTTTGCTCAAAAGATTATCTTAACCGTGAGGTTGATTCTTCTCTTTCAGGTGGCGAAATAAAGAGAATTGAAATTGCTACTCTTATGGCAAGAGATTTAAAACTTGCAATTTATGATGAACCTGAAGCAGGTATTGATTTATGGAGCTTCAATATGCTTGTTGAAAGCTTTAAAGGCATTTCAAAGAGCCGTAAAGAAAGTATGATAATCATTTCCCATCAGGAAAGAATTATGAAAATAGCAGACGAAATTGCAGTTATTGCAAATGGTGTTGTTTCCAAAAGAGGTCCTGCAGAGGAAATTTTCCCTGAGCTTATGTCACAATTTGACAACACTTGCACATTTAGATAAAGGATTAGTAAATTTATGAATAATGTAGATAAAAAAATGCTTGAAGCGGTTGCGGATTTACACGAAATCCCTCAGGGTGCTTTCAGTTTAAGAAAAAACGGTGAAAGTGCCGAAAGGCGTTCAAGCGCAAATATTATAATTGAACAAAAAAAAGATAAGCCGGGTATTGATATAACCGTAAAAGCGGGAACAAAAAACGAAAGCGTTCATATTCCCGTTATCATTACCGAAGCGGGCGTGAATGACCTTGTTTACAATGATTTTTACATTGAAGAGGATGCAGATGTGCTTATAGTTGCAGGTTGCGGAATTCATAATTCGGGCGACCAAAGCAGTGAGCACGATGGTATCCATCGCTTCCACATCGGGAAAAATGCCCATATAAAATATGTTGAAAAGCATTATGGTGAAGGTGACGGCAAGGGCGACAGAATTCTTAATCCCACAACCGAAATCTATATGGATGAAAATTCATTCTGTGAAATGGAAAGCGTTCAGATTAAAGGTGTTGACTCAACAAAACGCGATACCTTTGCAAAATTAGAAGCAGGTGCCCGTCTTGTGATTCTTGAAAAACTTATGACCCACGGAAATCAGGTTGCCCATTCTGATATGGTTATCGAGCTTAATGGCGAAGATGCTTCTTCACAAATCATTTCTCGCTCCGTTGCAAAGGACAATTCCGAACAGGTTTTCTATCCCCGTGCAGTCGGCAACGCAAAATGTAAAGCTCATGTTCAATGCGACTCCATTATTATGGGTAATGCCCATATCCGTTCAATTCCCGAAATTGCGGCAAACCATTGTGAAGCAAATATAGTTCACGAAGCTGCTATCGGCAGAATAAATAACGACCAGCTTTTAAAACTTCAAACTCTCGGCAAAACCGAAGAGGAAGCAGAAGAAATTATTATCAACTGTTTCTTAAGTTGATTTAGAGTTATTAGAATTTTTAAGGTGATAAAGTATGAAAAGAGTTTTAGCATTCGACTTTGGCGCATCAAGTGGCAGAGCAATTCTCGGTATATTTGACGGTAAAAAAATTGAGCTTCAGGAGGTTCATCGTTTCTCCAATGACCCAGTAAAAATCAACGGTACTGTTTATTGGGATGTTCAAAGACTTTTCTTTGAAATCAAGCAAGGTATCCTCAAAGCAAAAGAAGCAGGCGGTTTTGATTCCATCGGTATTGATACTTGGGGTGTTGGCTTCGGTCTTCTTCGTAAAGACGGAACTTTAGTTGAAAACCCTGTTCATTACCGCGATGCAAGAAATGACGGTATGGTTGAAAAAGCAACCAAATATATGTCAAAGGAAAGAATGTACGATATTACAGGAATTCAGTTTATGGATTTCAACACTATCTTCCAGCTTCTTTCTCTTAAAGAGAATCGCCCTTACATATTAGAGGAAGCAGATAAGCTTCTCTTTATGCCCGACCTTCTCAACTATATGCTTTCAGGGGTTAAATCAACTGAATTTTCTATTGCTACCACCTCACAGATGGTGGATTTAAAAACAAATAACTGGTCAGAAGAAATTCTTGACACTTTCGGTATCAACAAAAATCTTCTTACAGATATTGCTCCCACAGGTGCGGTTATCGGTCAGCTTTCCGATGAAATCTGCGAAGAGCTTGGAGTAGCAAAAGCTGATATTGTAAGTGTCGCCGCTCATGATACACAGAGCGCAATTACTGCAACTCCCTGTGAATTTGATGACTTTGCATTTATCAGTTGCGGAACCTGGTCCTTATTCGGTACAGAGGTTAAAGAGCCCATCATAAACGAAGCTTCTAAAAAGCTTAATGTTACAAATGAAGGTGGCTATGATTATACAACCGCCTTTCTTAAAAACATCTGCGGTCTCTGGCTTATTCAGGAAAGTCGCCGTCAATGGATTAGAGAAGGAAAAGAATATTCTTATGCAGAGCTTGAAAAGCTTGCATTGGAATGTGAACCCTTCAAATGCTTTATTGACCCTGATGCTCCCGAATTTGCACCGATGGGAAATCTCCCCCGAAGAGTTAAGGAATACTGCGAAAAAACAGGTCAGTATGTTCCTCAGACAGTGGGCGAAATTATTCGTTGCATATATGAAAGCCTTGCTCTTAAATACCGCTATACATTTGACGGCATTAAAGAGTGTACCGGAAAAGACTATGACAGAATTCACGTTATGGGTGGCGGAACAAAGGATAAGCTTCTTCTTCAGATGACTGCTCAGAGCTGTAATGTGAATGTTTACGGCGGTCCTATTGAAGCTACCGCTTTGGGTAATGTTGCAATCCAGCTTATGTCAACGGGTGCTATCAAAGATATTAAAGAAGCAAGAAAAATAATCGCTAAAGGTGAAAATCTCAAGCTTTATGAACCCAAGAACAATGCAGAATGGGAAAAAGCTTACGAAAATTTCAAAAACATTATCAATAAATAATTTGGGAGACTTCTTTTATGACGGCTTCACCAAGTTTAGAAACAAAAAATGTAGAATATGTTCTTGATACAGCAGAGCTTGTTCTCTCTTCTTCAAAAGAACGCAGAGCAGGTTCTGTAGGAGAAGAACAGGCACAACATATTTTTATGAACGAGCTGAAAAAATTCTGCGATGAAACTCATCAGGAACAGTTCAGAACTCACCCGGGTGCAGGTACATTGGCAGAAAAAGTATTGTGTGCCCTTTTAATACTTTGTGCAATTCTTTTTTACTCAGCAGTAAATACAGGCTCTGTTTTAAAAGCATCAGTATCTCTTTTAACAAGCCTTGTTATCTTTAGTATTTTTTCATACAAATTCATTTTTGACGGCACAAAGCTTGATTTTATCACTCCCGCTAAAACAAGTAGAAATCTTTTAGGTATCCGTTACAGCCGAGGAGAAACCTTAAACAGAGTTGTGCTTGTTGCCCGTTCAGATGCGCCTCAAAGTATGAGAGCCCACCTTAACGGTAATAAATCACCTTTTATTTTAAGCGTTTGCTCTCTAATCGGAAACACCATTCTTTTTTGCAGTGGTTTGTTATTCTTGTTTTTTGGAGCACCGCAGCAAATGGGATTTTTCTCATTTTTATCAATTGTCTGCTTTGGTTTTGTACCTTTTTATGTAATGTCAATTTTCCTTATAAATAATCACAAAGTGGCATCGGGCATAAGCTCAAGCATTGTTCCCTCTTCAATTCTTTTAAGCGTTATGAAGCAATTGCACGATAATGCCTTCAGATATGAAAAAACTGAAGTTTGTTGTCTTATAGTTGGCAGTGAATATTCTTCTCGTGCAGGTGCTTATAATTTCGCCAAAAGGCATAAAAGGCTTTACACAGATATTCCGACAGTTTTTATTCCCCTTGAAGAAATCACTACATCAAGAAATCTCGCAGTATTTTTCAAGGACGGGAGCGGTACAAAAGGTAGCTCAGAGGTCGCTTCCGTTATAGGCGAAGCAGCAGAAAACTTAAATATAAATATAAAAAAGGAAACTTCACTTTTAGGTTCAAGCGCTTATACTCCATTTTCTAAAAATGATTTTCCCGCTTGTTCTTTGGGCACATCAAAAAAACACATTTCAAAAACAATTTCCGCAAATTCAGACAAACTGCAAAATGTAAGCAAAAAAGCAATTTCCGATGTAGGCGGACTTGTTATAGAAACATTAAATTACTATGACGGATGAGGTATTATTATGGCAAAAATTTTAAACTCAACAGTAAAAAATATTCCCTGGCAGGATAAGCCTGCCAACTGCACAGACCCTGTCTGGAGATATACAGAAAACCCCATCATTGACCGTTCTTTCGTAAAAGAAGCAAACAGCATTTTCAACTCTGCAGTTGTTCCTTATAAAAACGGCTTTGCAGGTGTTTTCAGAATGGATGATATTACTCGTGAGCAATATCTTGTAACCGGCTTCAGCGATGATGGTATTCATTGGAAATTAAACGATGAAAAAATCTTCCGTGGTTATGACCCTCGTCTTTGCGAAATTGATGGTAAATATTATCTTTCCTGGGTTTGCCATACTGACAGAGGTACTTCAATCGGTATTGCCGCAACAACAGATTTCGAAAGCTGGGAAAGATACGAAAATGCAGTTCTTCCTGTTTCAAGAAACGGTGTACTTTTCCCCAGAAAAGTTAACGGAGAATATATGATTTTCACCCGTCCTTGCGATAAAGGTCACACACCTTATGGTGATATTTTCTTAAGTCATAGCCCCGACCTTACTTATTGGGGAAAGCATCGCTTTGTTATTAAACCCGAACAAAACTGGGAAATGACAAAGGTAGGCGCAGGTCCCACTCCTATTGAAACAGATGAAGGTTGGCTTTGCTTCTACCACGGTGTTATCACAAGCTGTAACGGTTTCTCTTACAGTATGGGTGCAATGATTACAGACATTAACGAACCGTGGAAGGTTCTTCACAGAGCAGATTGCTATCTTCTTTCTCCTCGTGAAACTTACGAATTTGTTGGCGACGTGCCCAACGTTGTGTTCCCTTGCGCAGCTCTTGCAGATGCTGAAAGCGGTAAAATCGCTATCTACTATGGTGGTGCAGATACTGTTGTTGGACTTGCATTCACAACAGTTGACGAAACAATCAAATTTATCAAGGAACACGACTTAATTAAATAATATGTCTACTATTAAAAAATTTATCGGGGACAAAGCGTTCTATAAAATGACCCTTGCGGTTGCAGTCCCCATTATGATTCAAAACTTTATAACAAACTTTGTCAGTATGCTTGACAATTTAATGGTTGGTTCTCTCGGCACCGAACAGATGTCGGGAGTTTCCATTGTCAATCAGTTGATATTTGTTTTCAGCCTTGCAATTTTCGGTGCTTTGAGCGGTGCAGGAATTTTTACCGCCCAATTCTACGGAAAAGATGATAATGACGGCATACGTTTTACCCTGAGATATAAGCTGATAGTTTCAGTCCTGCTTTTTATTGTTGCTTTAGGTGTTTTTCTATTATTTGATGACTTTCTTATAAACCTTTATCTTCACGAAAGCGATGATTCAGGTGATATTGCGCTCACCCTTAATTATGCCAAAGACTACCTTAAAGTTATTCTTTGGGGTCTTTTACCATTCTGTATTGCACAGATTTTTTCAAGTACTCTTCGCGAGACAGGAGAAACTGTTGCACCAATGGTGGCAGGATTTATTGCAGTTTTAACCAACTGTGCTTTTAACTGGGTTCTGATTTTCGGTAAATTAGGTTTCCCTGCTTTAGGCGTTGTCGGAGCAGCTACCGCAACTGTAATTTCAAGATACGTTGAATGTGCGGTAATCATTATATTTATCATAAAAAAGAAATACCGCTTCCCATATTTCAAGGGTGCATTCAGAAGCTTTTCAATGCCAAAAAAGGTTTTCAAGGATATTACATTGAAGGGTACGCCCTTGTTATTCAACGAATTTTTCTGGTCCTTAGGAATGTCACTTTTAAGTATGGCATACAGCCTTTACGGCATTTCTGTTGTTGCAGGCTACAGTATTTCATCAACTGTTATGAACCTTGCAAATATTGCTTTCATTTCTCTCGGAAGCAGTATCGGTATTATTGTAGGCAAACAGTTAGGTGCAAATAAATTTAAAGAAGCAGTTGACACAGACCGCAAGCTAATCGCTTTCTCTGCCTTTTTAAGCGCAGTTATCGGTATATTCGTCTTCCTTATAGGCGATAAAATACCTCTTCTTTATAACACCACAGAGGAATCAAAAGAATTAGCAGGCTATTTTATTAAAGTTTGCTCACTCTTCATTCCCGTACATTCTTTTGCAAATGCAACCTATTTCACCATAAGAAGCGGCGGAAAAACTCTTGTTACTTTCCTTATGGACAGCGTATTTATAATGTGCGTAAGTGTGCCAATTGCATTTTCACTTTATTATATATTTAAGTTACCTATATGGTACACCTTCGTTATTGTTCAATGTATTGATATATTAAAGGTTATAATTGGAATTATTCTTGTAAAAAAGAAAGTATGGTTAAATAATATAGTTGCAGGATAAAAAAATCCAACACAGAAATTTCTGTGTTGGATTTTCTATCTATTTAAACAACATCGAAAATGGCGAATGTGGATCTAACATCTTAAGTTCTTCAATAGCAGACCTCTGTACGTCAGCATCACATAAATCTCCTGCACATTGGCGCAGTTTTATTTCTATATCATCCCACAGAAGCGGTTTTTTCGCCTCACCTTTAGGTATAAGAACAGTTTCTTCAAATATACCTTTTGCAGTTTTGATTTGCAGTTTAGCTCCTCTGATACCCGCTTTGCGATTTTCCAAAGTTGAATCGGGTACAAGCTCAATTTTTGGAATAATTTCATTTGCTGAGTAACAAGAATCAACATTCAGTTCCTCTAATCCGAATGAACCCTTATCCAAAGCAACCGCAACTGCATAATGTATGGAAAACTTTGCTTCATCCGCAGTTTTTGGATACAGTATATTTCCTGCAGATTTAATTGCACTGGGATAAATTGTTATAGTTATCTTCTCTATATCAGATAATTCTATCCCCTCTTTAAGCATACGAGAACGCAATTCCAATGCACCATCAATACAACAATGGGTATGTCGACAGGCGGGATAAAGCTTGAGGTAGCTTTCAGAAATTGTGAAGATTTCACCCAAACCATCAAACAAGGTTTCCTGATCTATTTCATTTCCAAAGGCATTGAACCAACCTTTTTTACTTTCCAAAGGATTTCTTGAGCTTACTAAACCTGCCCCGGCTAATTTAGCTGATAATAAGCCTGTGCGAGCACCGTTTGCAGGATTAATTGGCTTACAGCATTGACCGCTTTCATCAATAATAATTAATCCGCTGGACTGAATAGCACTAAGAGATATAGCATTATAAACACCTTCGCTATCAAGGTTTAAAAGCTTTGCACAAGCCGCGGCACAAGCCAAGCTTCCGCCTACACCCGTTGAATGAAACCCCTTATTATATAAATCAGGCTGGGCGGCACCTGCCACACGGTTGAAAACATCATAACCTGCCACTATTGCAGTTATTACTTCACTCCAGGTTGAATTCAACACCTCTGCCAAGGCAAAAACCGCAGACATTACATGTGCACCGATATGACCTGCGGATTTTCTGTTTCCGTCATCCATATCTGCACCGTGAGCATAAATGGCATTCATAAACGCAGAGTTTGCAGCAGGTAGCTTCTCTTCTGAAAACAACACCGTAGATTCACTTTTTCCGCCCATTTCCAATAAAAGCGGAAGCATAACATCATTTAAAGGTTTGTTTATACGATAGCCGGCAAAGCATGCGGCAAAGTAATCAGCAATAAATAATTTCGTTTGCTCAACAACCGAATCAGGTAAATCTTCATATTTTAATTCCGCCACATAACGACTAAGCTTAGCTGTTATTTCCTGCATTTCTACACCTCTCATTATTCTGCTTTTTTCTCTTCTTGCTTGTTAGCACGTTTTTCTGAATAATCACTTATATAAGTATGCACTAAGCCTACAAGAACTGCAACAGAACCTATAGCAATTACCCACGGATAAAACTTATTATAAATAAAAAGTGATACAGTTTCACCAAAATTGCCACCAACGAACAATGCAATTATAAAAGGAATTAATGGTAAAATTCCTCCGAAAAAGGATACTGTCATCATAATACCATAAATTTTACCTAATGTATCATTAAATTTTTTCATAACTCTGACCTCCTTATGCTAAACCGAACATAGGAATTAAACCTAAAATAAACAATACGGACAACAAATAATGTATAGTAATCCAAATCATATTGTTTTTGATAGTCGGGGCAAGTTCAGCCTTCGCTATACCCATACCCATATATACACAAGCACAATAAGGAGGAGTAACACCATGCATAGCACCACATATACAAGGAAGCATACCGCAAGCTAACAAGGGGTTGCAACCTGCAGCGGCTAAGATTGTGATAATTATACCGCCGAAAATTTTAACCTGGGTTGAACCGGGAAGGAACATACCCAGAATCGCAGTAAACAAAGGAAGTATAAACGCAAGACCTACAAGTCCCATATTAAGAGATTCAAAAAATCCGCCGATAGCATTTTCAATTTTAAGTGTCTCTAATAAGTTGCTGATAAAATATGCAAACAAAACCAGTGAAGCGGTAGGTACAACCTTTTTTACGCTTACAGTAATATCCTTTGTCATTGCTTTTAAGGAACGTTCTTTAATAACATTTTTTCCTGAAAGCAAAATACTGCAAATTACGATAAGTGCAGGTAAGAACAACAATATACTGTTCGAGAAAGTAGAAGCACCTTCACCTAACTGGGTTGAGAAGAAATCTCCGAATTGGTTTGTAATAAAGAAGGGAGTAAAAACTATAATCGGAAGGAATATTGCTCTCCAACCTTTTTTCAAGGAACTTCTGAAACCGGGAATGTCAGCTTTTTCCATAGGTCTCACTTTATAGAATTTACACATAGCCATCAAAGTTACAATTCTTTGAATCACAAAATAAATGGCAATAACCCATAACAACATCCAATATTGTGAAATAGTGTAAGTATTGGGATATAATTTATCCAATGTAGCAAAAGCAACGGCAATCATACCTGCAGGTGGTATCATATTACCCATTGTACTTGCATGAGCTTCAACATTTGCTGCCAAATGAGGCGGGAATCCCGCTTTTTTCATAGCAGGAATTGTGAAAACACCTGTAGTTGCAACATTACCGGGACCGGAGCCTGATAACGAACCCATATATGCACTACCGATGATTGCTACAAAGCCTGCACCACCCGGAATTCTTCCGAAAACAGACAAAATAATAGCAATGCAATCATCAATAATAGAGGTTTTTGACAACAGCTCTGCTGAAATCATAAACATTATTATGGCATACATACTCGGTTCTACCAAAGCATCCAAAATAAATTGACCAAGCTGAGACCAGGTATTTGTTACAACAAGCAAAACGATAAATGCTGCAAGCATACATTCGTGCAAGGGGCGTTTCAGCACTGAAAAGCCTATAACCGCCACAACTAGAATTATTCCTAAATATAAAAATTCAATAGGCATAATTAACTTCCTTTCTCATATTAATGTATTCAATAAATCCAATTTCTCTTCAACATTAAGAACTGCATCTACTATCTGAGAAATTTGCTCTTCTGTTTTTCCTCCGTAAGAAGCCAACGCAGAAAACTTCTCGATAACTTCTTCCAAGGAAAGCGGATTTTCAGGTTCGCCTTTGGGAAGAACACTTTCCCCTCTCAATACACTACCATCTTTTAATACAATTTCTGCAGTAGCAATTGTTTTTTCAGGAAAAGCTGCAGTCATTTCTGAATCTTCTTCAACAATAATCTTCTTAGTCAATGCCTGAACCTGAGAATTGTTTAAAGCATCCTCTGTAAACGCTTCCATACCGGTTTTACCAAGAACATATGTAACAGCAAAATTATATGGAATACTCATTTTTGCTGAAGCGGAACCCTTAATATCAGTATGGTCATGTTTTTTAACCGCAAGAGAATATGTTTTAATTTTCACATAATCAATCTCTGATACATCAATCACATTATCTTTTCTCAAATCCTTGGCAATATCAATAGACGGATGAGTATAACGACAAGCAGCATAGGGCTTTATGTACGCTTTTTCAATAGCATAAGTGCCGTCCAATAATGTTGGAACAAACTCAATCTCATCTGTACCGTATAATTGGCACAAATATCCGGCTGTTCCCGATAAAGCATCATCCGGTGTATCAAACCCTGCCCTTGCCATCTGAGTTGCAATTAAGCCTAAAAGAGCAGTTTTTCCAACATTGTACGGCTTCAACTGAGACCCATCTTCCAAAACCTTCAATGTTCCCGTTGCTGATACTGCTGCTGTTGAAAAAGCATCTTTTGTTTGCTTATGAGAATATTTAAGTGCTTCTGAAACCGCAACAGCAATACCTAACAGACCGCAAGTACCTGTTGCATGATAGCCACGTTTTTTATGAGATGGTTGAATTGTTCTTGCCATTGTAAATGATGCTTCATAACCGATTATTGCAGCTCGCAACAATGTTTCACCATCAAAATGATATTTCTGTGCAAGGGGAAGTAAAACAGAAAAAATCGGTGAACCTAAATGAATGATTCCCGCATTTGTGCCATCATCAAAATCCAAAGCGTGACCATTCAAACCATTCAAAAACACCGCATTATTCATACTCATAGTGTTTTGCAAGCCAACAGGACGAATTTTTCCACCTTCATCGCTGAATGATTCTGTTAAACATTCAATTTTAGAGCTTTGTTCCTTTAATCCTGCAATTGTTACACCAATATAATCAAGCAGTGCTAATTTTGCACGTTGATATACATTAGTCGGTATTTCGCGCTTTTTAACTTCCTCTATACATTCTAAAAAACAATCTGTCTTATTCAAATTCTACGCTCCTTTATAAATCGGTATTCCGTATTGGTAATACAATCTATTACCAATACGGAATATTTATACAACATTCATTTTAAAAAGTCAACCCTAAATATGAAATTTTATCATTTTTAATTTTTGATTACTTTAAATAACAAACCACTCCTCAAACCTAAATTTGAGAAGTGGTTTCGAAATTCACTTTTTTTCATAGGTTTTGTATAAAATACTGCGAGTGGCAAAAAAAGACTAACCCCCGACTTATACAAGTCAGGGGTGTTCTGCTCACACAATTCAATTTTGCTGCAGAAGGCTTTTTCTTTGCCCCGAAGCTGTATAAAAATACTGCGAGCGGGCCAAAAAATGACTAACCCCTGACTTATACAAGTCAGGGGTGTTCTGCACAAAATTAATTATTTAACAGCGTCTTTAAGAGCTGCGCCTGCCTTGAACGCAGGAACTTTAGAAGCAGCGATTGTGATTTTTTCGCCTGTTTTGGGGTTGCGGCCTTCTTTAGCTGCTCTTTCACGAACTTCAAATGTACCGAAGCCGATAAGCTGAACTTTTTCACCTTTAGCAAGAGCGCCTTCGATTTCACCGAAAACTGCTGCTACTGCTGCATCAGCTGCTTTTTTTGAAATTTCTGCTTTTGCAGCTACTGCTGCAACGAGTTCTGTCTTATTCATTTTAAAATCCTCCAAAAATAATTTTTTATATTTCCTAAACCGATTTAACGGTTCAATTTGGACAAATTAATTTTGCTTTTTTGCCTCATCCCAAAGCTCATCAAGAACCTCTATTGAAGCATCTTTCATATTAATACCTTTTTCTGCTGCTAATTTTTCAGTAAAAGTAAAGCGTTTCATAAATTTCTGAGTTGCTTTTTCAAGAGCAGTTTCTGCATCGCAACCGCAGAAACGAGCGGTATTGACAACTGAGAAGAAAAGGTCACCCAATTCATCTTCAATTTTTTCTTTATCGCCTGTTGCAAGAACCTCCTGAAGTTCTTTGCTTTCTTCAGCGATTTTATCAAAAGCACCTTGAGAATCGCGCCAATCGAAGCCTGCTTTTTTGGCTTTTTCCTGAACCTTCTGTGCTTTCATAAGAGCGGGATATGTTGCAGGGATTGCCGCCATCGCTTCACTCTGACTTTTTTGTTTTTTGGTCTGACGTTTTATATCATCCCAATTTTTAAGAACTTCACCTGTTGAACTGACGGAAACATCACCGAAAACATGAGGATGCCTGATAATAAGCTTCTGACAAATATCGTTGGCAACATCGTCAATTGTGAACCAACCATCTGTGCGCGCCATATCGGAATGCATCAGAACCTGCAGAAGCACATCGCCCAATTCTTCTTGCATAAGTTCTTTATTATTTGTATCAATGGCTTCAATAACCTCATAGGTCTCTTCGAGAAAATTTTCTCTTATTGACTGATGAGTCTGCTCCATATCCCAGGGACAGCCACCCGGTTCACGAAGAATTCTCACAATATCAACAAGGTCATTGAACTGATATTTTTCCTTGAAATTAAAATCAACTGCCATAATTTACACCCTCTATTTTAACCGATAAGCTTATATTTTTCAAGTATTTTTGCCAATTTTTCCCCTTTTGGAAGCATTAAAATGTCATCTTTTACCAATGTTTTCATCAAAAGTACCGAAATTGCATAAACCAGCACCGCAACACCGATAGAAAGAAGACAAGCAAGTGACTGTCCGTTAAGTCTGCTGTTCATATCACCAAAGGTTAAAACATTACATAAAACTGCATAAGAGCCGTATGCCGCACCACCGCAAAGCACTGCCGCAATAAGTGGTTTTACGATAACAGTCTTCATATCAATTCTTACACCTGTCTCTTTTCTCAATACTGCATAGTTATAGAAAATGCAGAGAAGGTAGAAGAAAGCCGTACCGAAAACCGCACCTTTAACATTAATTTCGGGAATACCGATAAGAATATAGTTAAGACCGATTTTGAAAACACAACCTAATGCAAGTGCTTTTGCAGGAACATCAGCTCTACCGATTGCCTGAAGAATATTTGTTAAAGGGGATGACAAGGTGAGAATTGCCATCATAAGACCATATAGTCCTAAAACAGGAGCAGCAATTGCAATACCTGCTTCGTTTTCTGTTCCCTTATAAAGCAAGTTCATAATAGGCTCAGAAAGAGCAAAGAAGCCTGCGCCTGCAGGGAGAGCAATAAGCATTGTTATTCTGAAAACAGTGTTAACAGTTCCGTTAACTGTTTTGAAATCTTTTTTGGCAACTGCGGCAGAGATAATAGGAATTGCACTGACACCCAAAGTCATCATAACCGTAGGAACAAGATTTCTGAAATCAAGAGTTGTATCATAAGCACCGTAAAGGAAGGTGTGTATGTTTTCCTTTGCAATATTTGCCGCATTAATTGATTCGCCATAAATACCCATAATTGTGTCATAGTTATTTGCAACAACACTTTCAAGGCGGTTCTGAATCATAAATGTGTCAATAAAGTTTGTTATATTGAGCACCAATGAGCTTGCCGCAGTAGGAACTGCAATTGCAATAATTTCTTTAATTGTTGTTTTCTTAGGTGAAGCAAGAGGTGAATTAATAAGCATTTCCTTATTAATTCCGTCTTTTTTTAATTTATGGCGCAAAAATGTATAAATAGCACCTAACACAGTACCAAGAGTAACACCTAAAATTGCACCTGCTGCCGCAAGAGCATAAACAATTGCACCATCTGCTTCTGTTTCAACCTTAAAGCCGAAAACAGAGCCGTTAAGAGCAATCTGAGCATTGGCATAATCAAGCATTGCATAGGAGAAAACAAGACCGAAAACCAACTTACCCAATGACTCAATAACCTGAGAAATTGCCGTTGGGTACATATTACTTAAGCCCTCATAATAGCCACGATATGTACTCATAATGCAACAGAAAAGAATTGAGGGGGCAATTGCAAAAACGCTGTAAATTGCAAGGGGTGAACCAACAGAATCAACATAGGGCTTCGCCGCAATTAAAAGTGCACCTGTACCCACAATACCTAATCCAAGGAAAAGAGGGAAAGTAAGCTTTAAAACCTGCTTAACATCACGATATTTTCCCAAAGCGGCATTTTTAGATACTATTGCAGAAACTGCAACAGGAAGACCCGCCATAGAAATTGCATAAACGGGAGTGTAGATGTTATAAGCAGAAGCAAAATAACCTCTACCCAAAGAACCGATTATACTTGTAAGGGGGATTTTATAAACCGCACCAATAATTTTAACAAGAGCAGTTGCAACAACAAGCACCATTGCTCCGTTAAGAACATTTTGTTTTTTTACTGATTTATCGGACATTTTTTACTCCTTTCCAATGAACTCTCTTAAAAGAGAGTCTTCAGGTACAAGCGATGAATCTATTTTCGGGAATTTATACAAGGATCGAATAAGTCTTTGAGATTCCTTATAAAATTCCGAATCTTTATTTACCTGCATCAGCAAATCAGCCGCTAAATCCTTTAAAATGCAGGTTTCATAAAGGTGAATTGTGTTGATTTTTATATCCGCATTATCTTTAAAAGGGAAAAGATAAGCATCCTCACCGTAACGGACGGTAATCCACATTTTAAAGGTATCTTCAACGGAATTACCACGAAATTTATAATCTCTGACCATACGGCGAATAAATCTCATATTTCGTTTGTTAAGAACGATATTCTTCTTTTTATCGTAAATTCTTGAAGAAACGCTGATATATATTTTTAAAAGTCGCTCTTTAGGAAGATGCTCTGTTATTACGGGATTTAATGCGTGAAGACCTTCAACAATAATAACATCCTTTTCTCCTAATTTAAGCTCGTTATATTTTTCTTTTCTCGTACCTGTGAGAAAATCAAACTCCGGCATTAATGCGCAACCCTTTTCAATAAGAGTTGCCATTGTTTTCTCAAAGCAAGGTATATCTAACGCTTCAACAGTTTCATAATCGGGTGTACCGTCAGGAAAACGAGGCGAATCACAATTGTTCAGATAAAAATCATCAAGTGAAACAGTATGGCTTTTCACACCTAATTGGGAAAGTGCCTGACAAAGCTTTTTAGCAGTGGTTGTTTTACCTGAAGAGCTTGGTCCTGCAAGCATAACAATTTCCGTTTTCTCGCTATCGGCAATATCCTTTGCTATTTTCTTTATTTTGTTATTATACTTTTTCTCACATTCCGAAATGAATTTTTCGGGGGTTACTGCATTTTCAACAATATATTCCAAGGTGTTATTTACATTAGCCATCATTTCACCGCCTATTAATATATTATTTCCCAACATTTTAGTTATTCGTTAAAAAGTTAGGAGTGAGGAATGAGGAGTGAGGAGTGTTGGGGAAGCGTTGCTTCCAATAATTATAAAAGCTTCAATAACTGATACTTTTTCTACACAATTTACTTTTTCTTAGAGTGAAAAATTCAGAAAGATAGAACCGCAGTCAGAGTTTTATTATTGCCGACCGCAGGTCCCGTCACTCCTAACTCCTCACTTTTAACTCCTCACTATAAAAACTCTTCATTCGTTCTTTTTTATCTATTATTTCATCAAACCTTGATATGTATTCAAACGGGTATTTGAAATTGAAAATTCTTTCAATTGTGCTTCCGTCTTCAGTACGAAGCTTTGTTACCGCACCTGCACCAACGGAGAAAATGCTCTGATATTCTTCCATCATAAGAACATTATAAAAGCATTCCTTATCTTTTTTGCACCAACCGACATTTTCCAGATTACCTAAAGATTTACTTTGACGGTACATATAATACGGATAAAATCCGTTTTCTGTAAGGGTTCTCCCTGCATAGTCCAGCATTTCCATTATATCTTTATCAGTAACGGAATCGCTTTCGTTTTCAGTAACAATAGTTGATGAACGTTTCAAAGCTAAAGTATGAACGGTTATATTATCTGCACCAAGCTCAATTGCTCTGTTCACGCTGTTTTTAAAGCTTTCAACAGTATCGGTAGGAAGACCTGCAATCAAATCCATATTAACAGCATCAAAGCCAATCTCTTTAGCAAGAAGAAATTTTTCTTCTGTCTGTGCGGTCGTATGCTTTCTTCCGATGGCATTTAAAACACTGTCAGAAAATGTCTGCGGATTTATGCTTATTCTTCCAACATTATGCTTTTTGAGAACCTCTAATTTTCCTCTTGTAATTGTATCGGGGCGACCTGCTTCAACTGTATATTCAAGGCAATCCGATAAATCAAAAACATTTTCAATATGAGTAAGGATTAAATCCAATTGTTCTTTTTCTAAAGTTGTTGGAGTGCCACCACCCCAATAAACGCTTGTAAGCCGTAAATTATTCTGCTTTGCCATTTCAGCAGTAAAAGTAAGCTCTTCCAGAAGTTTCTCTATATAATCAGGGATAAGGCTTTTTGCCTTTTCGGAATTAATTGAATGAGAAACAAATGAGCAATAACTGCACCTTGTGGGACAAAACGGAATACTGATATATAAGCTAAAGGATTTATCCACTGCTTTTTCAATTATTTTAAGCTCAGTTTTTGCAACATTTATTGCAAGCTCGGTTTTTTCAGGTGAAACCTTATAGGTATTGAGAAACCAACCTCTTGCATTTTCTTCCCCATAAAGAGAAAGGCGTTTCACTATAAGCTTAGATGGTCTTACACCTGTAAGTATTCCCCATTTGGGTGTAAAACCGCACATATCACAGAGCAAATCGAATGCCAGAAGCAATAATTCAAGCTCCAGGTCTTCACATTCCGATTTATTCACTGTTTTCACTTTACTTTCAGTTTCTCCGTTAAGAGAAAGCTCTGCAGTAAGAGTAAGAATTTCTTCACCATCAATACGGGTTAAAAGATATTCCTCTTCCGTTTCAACAAACTGAGTGTATTCAATTATTTTTTCGAGAGGGAAAAACAAACGCAAAAGCTTTTCCGCCTCGTATCTGTAATTATGATTAATATAATATAAATTCATTTTAAATATATATTAGTTCTTTTTTCATCGCCCATTGTGGAGCTTTCACCATGACCTGTAAAAATAACATAATCATCAGGAAAATCCTTCATTCCTCTGAGTGTAGCTAAAAGTTCTTTGGCATTTCCGCCTTTGAAACGAGGAGTTCCTACACTTCCGCGGAAAAGTGTATCTCCCGTAAAAATACATTTTTTGTCCTTGAGAACATATAAAACTCCACCGGGAGTATGACCGGGAGCAGAATGTATTTCCACATTTATATTACCTATTGAAAAACAATCTCCGTGAGAAAAGGTTACATCGGGCGGGCAAGGTTCGAAATCCGTTTTGAAAAAGTTTGCCATTGCAAGTCTGCCGTTTTCTAAATAAGGACTATCTTCTTCTCCTATGCAAACCTTTGCATCGGGGTAATCTTTTTTAATCTTGGAAACACCTGAAATATGGTCAAAATGACCATGGGTGCAAAGAATATACTTAAGCTCGGTCATACCCGATTTCATAATAGCAGCTTTTACACGCTCGGTATATTCACCCGGGTCAATAACTGCGCCGATTTTTGTTTCTTCATCGCAAATTATAAAGCAATTAGCTTCAAGCTCGCCCACAGGCACACAATCAAGAATCATTATTTTCCACTCCAGATATCTGTATCAAAACAAATTGTAACAGGGCCATCATTTATAAGAGAAACCTTCATATCTGCCGCAAAAATGCCTTTTTCAACTTTTCTTACGCCATTCTTTTTAAGTTCGTCGCAATAAAGCTCATAAAGGCGATTTGCATTTTCAGGTTCTTCGCTATCTGTAAAAGATGGTCTGTTGCCTTTTTTACAATCAGCACAAAGGGTAAATTGAGAAATTGCAAGAATTTCGCCATCTATATCGAGAACAGATTTATTCATTTTTCCGTTTTCGTCCTCAAAAACCCTTAATGATGCGGTTTTTCTTGCAAGAAGCTCTGCTTCTTTTTCGGTATCGCCTTTAACAACACCTAAAAGAACCATATACCCCTTGCCTGATTGACCAACAATTTTGCCGTCAACACAAACTGAGCTTTCAAGAACTCTCTGAATTACCGCTCTCATCAGTTTTTGCTCCTTGTAACATTTTCAACACCGCTTATTCCCTTTAATTTTGAAATAACAACATTAAGGAAATCTGTGCTTTTTACAGTAATTGTAAGATAAATAAATGTATTGCCGTTTTTAGCATCCCTTGTATTGATGGCATTTATCATAACGCGCATATCCGCAAGAACATTAGCAACATCTGCCATCATAGCAACACGGGATTCACATTCAATGGCAAGGCTTGCTTTAAACTCTTTTTCTTCTGTTCCGCTTTGCCAACGAGCACTGAGCCATCTGTTAGGCTCTTCACAATTGGTAATATCAACAGGAACATTGGTGCAATCCCTTTTATGAACAGAAACACCGTGACCGCGGGTTATGAAACCGATAATTTCATCACCGGGGATGGGAGCACAGCAACGCGAAAGCTTAATAAGGCAGTTGTCAATTCCGTCAACAATGACACCCTCACCTGCAGAATGCTTTGTCGGCTTATTATCCTCAGAAATTTTAATCTTAGCAGGTTGACGAGAGGTAACAATGCGGTGGTATTCATCTCTTATGAAAGGAATTACCCTTGATATAGGAATACCGCCATAACCGAGAGCAGCATAGAAATCATCAACCGTTGTGCAATGCTGACGCTCTGAAAGAGTTTTAATAAGTGCTTCAAACTCCTCATCGGTAAAGCGAATCTTATTCCTGCGGATTTCTCTTTCAAGTTCCGCTCTACCCTCAACAATGTTCTCTTCTCTGCGTTCTTTTTTGAACCAGGCACGGATTTTTGTTTTTGCAGAGCTGGTTTTTACAATATTGAGCCAGTCTCTTGAAGGACCTTTGCCCTGCTGAGAAGAAGTAAGAACCTCAACAATTTCACCTGTCTGCACTTTATAATCAAGAGGAACAATTCTTCCTCCAACCTTTGCACCAACCATTTTAGTACCAACAGCAGAGTGAATAGCATAAGCAAAGTCAATAACCGTTGCACCCATAGGAAGATTTATAACATCACCTTTTGGAGTGAAAACAAATACCTCTTCGGGAACAAGGTCGCTTTTAATTGTGGTAACAATATCTTTAACATCATCAGCTTCTTTCTGAGTTTCAAGAAGCTGACGAATCCAGGCAAGACGCTCTTCAAAGCGTTGCGTTCCGTTAAGACCTAATTTATATTTCCAGTGTGCCGCAATACCGAATTCTGCGGTATGGTGCATTTCCCAGGTTCTTATCTGAACCTCAAAAGGAATACCCGCTTTACCAAGAACAGTTGTATGCAAAGATTGATACATATTTGGCTTGGGAGTGGATATATAATCTTTAAATCTGCCGGGAATGGGGGTAAACATATCGTGAATTATACCAAGACAGTCATAACACTGAATGGTGTTATCAACAATAATTCTTACGGCATAAATATCATAAATTTCGTCAAAGTTTCTGTTCTGCATATACATTTTTCTGTAAATGCCGTGAACACTTTTAATTCTGCCCTCAAGCTTTGCCTCGGGCACAACCTCACGAACCCTATCTGAAATTTGTTTCTTTATAGTTTCAAGGAACTCTTTATGAGATTTACCCTGACTTGAAAGCGCATCTTCAATTTCTTTGTATGCAATGGGGTCAAGGTAACTGATTGCTTTATCTTCAAGCTCCTCCTTAATTGCTCTGATACCTAAACGGTGAGCAATGGGCGCATAAATTTCAAGGGTTTCCACCGCTTTATCTCTGCGCTTCTGAGGAGGCATAAAGTTAAGAGTTCTGATATTATGAAGTCTGTCGGCAAGCTTAATGATAATAACCCTGATATCCTCGGACATAGCAAGAAGCATTTTTCGTACATTCTCTGCTTGTTGCTCTTCTTTATCTTTAATATCAAGGGGCACTTTGCCCAATTTTGTAAGTCCGTCAACAAGAGCGCAGATTTCTGCACCAAACTCTTTTTTTACATCTTCAAGAGTCATATCGGTATCTTCAACAGTATCATGAAGCATAGCCGCAGCTACAGACTGACAGTCCATTCCGTATTCTAAAACAATTTTAGCAACGGCGACAGGATGGATGATATAGGGTTCGCCTGAAGAACGCTTCTGACCTTCGTGATGAGCGTTTGCAATTTCAAACGCCTTATCTATAATCTTTGCCTCTTCCGCTCCGAAAGTAGCTACTGCCTGCTCTTTAAGCTCATCATACATAAGCTCTACTGACATATTTTCATCCATTCAAGTCACCTCCTTATTTCCTTAAAGTCATATTTTATATTATTTTTTGAAAAATCTTACTGTTTTCCAAAGGATTTTTAACAGTTTGTTCCGGAATAGTATATTTTCCGTCTTTTAAAATTAATATACCTAATTCTGTGAGAGCATCAAGAGAAATCTGACAAGCGGCAATTTGTTTCGGAGAAAGACCTAATCTGTAGCAAAGCACTTCCGAAGAAAAATTCCAACCGCTGTTTGCTTTCACAAATTTATAAACATTACCGCAAAGCTCTCTGTTCACAGAAATATTTGATTTCAATTCCTGAGGAATTGTTTCTTGTGCGCAAAAATCCTCATAAGCGTGAATTGAAGCTATTGCTTCGTCATCATCAACACCGCTGAGCTTTATTGCCTTCGCCTGGATGCTCACCTGAACCTTACCCTGAAATTCATTTTCGCTGAGCTTTACCGCCAAATCCACAGTATCGCCCACTTTATACGGAAACTCTTCAAGAGTTACAGAGAACATAATAACCGTAACCATACTGTTCTTTCTTTTTACGGTTATTCTTAAATGCTTACCCGCTCCAACAGGCTGAATAGCGGTTATTTCCATATTATAAAGCCCGAAAAGAGGCTGAGGATTTTCTGCTCCGTAGGGCTCAAGCACCTGAAGAGAAGAGAACATATCAACATTTATTGAAGAGGGATTTAATTTACAGTCAATTTTAAGGGTGGGAACTGCGGTATCTGTTTTATCAGCATATTCGTTGATTTTTTCTCTGAAAGCATCAATTTTATCGCTGTCAACAGTTAAGCCTGCCGCAAGAACGTGACCGCCATACTGAACAAGAATATCACTGCAATATGAAAGGGCATCATAAAGACTGAACCCATCAATACTTCTGCCGCTACCCTTTGCCACATCGCCATTTTTAGAAATAACGATACAAGGTTTTCCGTATTTTTCAACAAGGCGGGAGGCAACTATACCGATAACGCCCTGATGCCAGTCATCGCCCTCAACCACAATCACACGTCTATGCTTAATTTCCGGTGCATTTTCAATATATTCAATAGCGCTTGCTGTTATTTCAGTTTCTGTTGCCTGACGTTGAGCATTTGCATCTGAAACCTCTTGGGCAATTTCTTTTGCTTCATTTACATCATCTGTTAAAAGGAGCTTCAATGCTCTTTCAGCAGAACCCATACGACCTGCCGCATTAACGCGGGGCGCAATTCTGTAGGCAACGGAAGAAGAATCCAACGCGCCTGTTGAACCGCTTGCATCAAGAAGAGCTTTTAATCCTAATCTTAAAGTACCATCTTCCAGAGCGGCATTCATAAATGCAATTCCGCTTCTTACAATTATTCTGTTTTCACCTTTAAGAGAAACAATATCTGCAACAGTACCCAAAGCAATAATATCGCCATACTGTTCTAAAAGCTCATAGCCCTCGCTCTCATCAAGAGCGCTGACAAACTTAAAGGCAACACCAACACCTGCCCAGTCAGAAAACTCGCAAAGAGAATCTTCTCTGTGGGGGTCAACAACTGCAACCGCATCGGGTAAAATCTCGCCAACGCGGTGATGGTCCGTAACAACAACATCAATACCGAGAGCTTTTGCATAAGCAATTTCTTCAACGGCACTGATACCGTTATCAACTGTTATAATTACATTTGTTCCTCTGCTTTTTAAAATGTCAATTGCACCCAGATTCATTCCGTACCCCTCGCCCGAGCGGTCAGGAATATAATAATCCACATTTGCACCGCGGGAAGAAAGATAGGAATATAAAAGAGCTGTCGATGTAACACCGTCGCAATCATAGTCACCGAAAACAGTGATTCTTTCACCATCTTCAAGAGCCTGATTTACTCTTTCAACTGCCTTTTCCATATCGGGCAAGGTGTAGGGGTCAATTAAATCCGTATCATATAAAAAGCTTTCAATTTCAAATTCGTCCGTCATTCCTCTGGAGCAAAGAAGAAATGCCGCAAATGGCTCAACACCGCAGTTTTCTGCAATGGTTGCCGCCGCATCTCTGTCGCAAGGAGAAACGACCCATTTCTTTCGATTCAAAAAATCACCCTATTTAAACGATTATAGTTAGTCGAAACAGTGTATAACTACACTGTTTCGCTACCAAACCTTGATTTGGTAGCGAATTTTCAAAGAAAATTCGACTATAATCCTTGCAATGAGCATAGTGCGAAATTGAATTTAAAAATTCAATTTTGCCAAAAGCCGATAATATCGGCTTTTGCGAAACGCTTCTAGCGTTTTGACAAACTATACTCATTTTATTTTTACAGTTCATTGTAACATAAAAGGCGTTGTATTGCAATGAAAAATGGGAAGATTTATCAACATACAAGCCACCAGTCGCCAGCTACCAGCCACCAGTAGAGCTGTTAGCAGTTAGCAATTAGCGATTAGCAAATAGTAAATAGCAATTACCAATTAGTAAAAGTATTGCGATTTTCTTTCCCTCTTTTTTCGTTTTACGAAAAAGGAGGGGGGACCGCGTTAGCGGTGGGTGGTACACAGTTACAGAAGTAGTAAAAGTATTATAACCAATGGACCACATTAGCGGTTGTGGGTAGAAACTTCACTCCTTCCCTTTATAAAGATAAAGCGACAAAGCTGATACTCCTTGTGCCTTCCTTCAAAGGCAGGCTCAGAGTTGCCACAACTGCTAACAGCTAACTGCTATTTGCTAACCGCTTAACCGCATCTGGCATCTGGTGACTTTTCACTTTGCGTTTAAAATCATAACCACCAGTAAACTGGTGGTTTGCTCTGCCCCTATAAGGGGCGAATGCTGGCTTAGCCCCTCGAAGGGGCACTGAAAGTTTAGCACCGCATTACAATCTCAAGCAGCCGCTCACGAGCGGCTGTTTATTTTTG
>JAZQMA010000049.1:0-6351 GCA_045543035.1 Acutalibacteraceae bacterium
TGATTAAGGATGCCCGTCAGGTGTCCGAAATGAATTTTGAATATTATGACGATGATTACAGACCGCTGAAAAAGGGCGATATGTATTTTACCCCCGACGGCACGGCGTTCATCAAAGCAGAGTATGAATTGCCTGCGCATCTTGAGGGCAAAAAGTATTGCTTTTCACTTAAAACGGCTGCTGAAATGATAGTTAAGGTCAACGGTGTTTATGTCGGAGGCATTGACCCTAACAGAGAAAGACTTGACCTTTCGGATTACGTTAACGGAACAAAGCTCAGCTTTGAAATTATGGGATATAACCGCTCAAAGCCCGATGATGAACGCAATCCCGAAAGCCTCAGTGTAAGAGGGTGCAGACAGATTTTTGAGGGCGGATATATTTCCGTTGTCAATGAAGCTGTGCAATCCCTTGTTTATGATATTGAAATGTTGCTTGATGCCGCTTTGAGCGAGGTGTTCAGCGAGGAGTTTTCGGCATTTGTTATCCGTGAACTTGACCTTGCACTGAACCTTATTGATTTTGACGACGTGAGAGATGATGACGTCAGAGCGGCTGCGGAATATATTGATAAGAATATTTTTTCTAATAAGAATTACAAAGGAAGCGGCAACGTTGCGCTTGTTGCTCATTCCCACCTTGATATTGCATATTATTGGCGCAGAATTCACGCGGTTCAGAAAAATCTCAGAACTGTTCTTATTCAGCTTCGTCTTATGGACAGATACCCGCATTTTAAATATGCTCACACTCAACCGTATACTTATGAAACTCTTGAAAAATATTACCCCGATGTTTTTGAGGAGTTAAAAGAAAAGGTTAAGAACGGACAGTTTGAGCCTGTGGGGGCAATGTATGTTGAGCCTGACTGCAATGTTCCCAATGCAGAAAGTCTTATAAGACAATGCCTTTACGGACAGAAAACCTATGAGAGAATGTTTGGAAAGCGTGTTAACAATGCCTGGCTTCCTGATGTTTTCGGAAATAGCTGGATTCTTCCTCAGATTCTAAAAAAGAGCGGTGTTGACTATTTCGTTTCAAACAAAATGTCAACATGGAATGATACAAATCGTTTCCCCCATAACAACTTCATTTGGCGTGGTATTGACGGAAGCGATGTTTATGCCTGCGTTCCACCTACTCATTTTATAACCTGGAATATGCCCAGCCAGATTCAGGCTAACTGGGAAGCATATATTGATAAAGACCAGGGTGGACAAACACTTAATATGTTTGGTTATGGCGATGGCGGGTCAGGTTGTACGGAAGAAATGATTGAAATGATGAACCGTTTTGAGAAGCTTTCTGTTATGCCAAAATGTACTCATACAAGCGGTGCGGAATTTCTCGAAAGAAATCTTAAGGATAATAAAAATCTTCAGGTTTGGGATGGCGAACTTTATCTTGAGATGCACCGCGGTACATTTACAACAAAAAGCTATATTAAAAGAGCGAACCGCCGTCTTGAAGAAAAATTCAGAACTGCAGAAATGCTTACTGTAATGCACGGTGAGGATAAAAGAGAAAAAATAACCGAGCTTTATAAAAAATTCCTTATAAATCAGTTTCATGATATTCTTCCCGGGTCTCATATTCACCCTGTTTATCTTGATGCTATGGAGGATTACAGAGAGGTTGAAAAAGGTCTTGATGAAATAATCGGTACAGGCAGCAAATATTTTAATACGCTTAATTTCAGACGTGATGCAATTACCTTTGTTGAAAATAAAAAAGGAAGCTCTACCCGTTACGGCAAAAAGGGTAATTGGCTTGTTCCGAATATTCCTGCACTCTCTTCGGCAAATCTGAGAAAAACTGTTTTTTCGGGTGAATGGTTTACTGTTAAAAATAATACAGTTGAAACCCCTTTCTATACAGTTGAGCTTAATAATGATGGCTCCATATCTTCTCTTTATGACAAAAAACTTTCGAGAGAATGGGTTAAGGGTGATTTCAATAAGCTTAAAATATATGTTGATTGCCCGGGTAACTATGATGCTTGGGATATTCTTCCCAATTATCGTGAAAAAGAAATTGAGGTTGACGTTGCAAAGCCTGTTTCTCTTATTGAAAGCGATGGCGAATGTGCAACATTCTCTGTAACTCTGTCAACTCAAAAATCTACTTGGGAAATGAGAATAAGATTTTTCAGAAGAAGTCGCGGAATTGAAGTGGAAAATAATGTTGATTGGAATGAAAACCACAAGCTTGCAAAAACAGAATTTCAATGCAATATTCTCACAAGAAAAGCTCTTTGTGATACATCCGCAGGTTTTATAGAAAGAGAAACCCACCGCAACACAACCTGGCAACAAGCTCGTTTTGAAACTTGTCATCATAAATGGTGCGATATGTCGGAATCCGGTGGTGGTGTTGCCCTCATAAATGATGGTAAATATGGTGTTGGTTTCCTTGATAATTCAATGAGTCTTTCTCTTCTTCGTGCAACAGAGCGCCCGGATGTAACTTCTGATATAGGTAAACACAGCTTTTGTTATATGATTGTTCCTCACGAAAGTGATGCAGTTACCGCAGGTATAAACAAGCTTGCTTTGCAATATAATTCTCCTTTGGTTAAAGCAGATTGCGAATGGACCTTACCTACCTTTGCACCATTGTATTTACAAGCAGTAAAAAAGAGTGAAGATGGCAAAATGACTGTTATCAGACTTTGCGAGCAGGACGGAAAACGAGGCTCAATTAAGCTTTCGCCAAAAATAAAACTTCTCAATATGCTTGAGGATATTGAAAGAGAAACAGATACAATTGAATACAAGCCCTTTGAAATTATTACAATCGGAATATAAAAACAAAGAACAACTCAAATTTTGTTTTGGGTTGTTCTTTTTCACATTCTTTATTATTTGGAATATGATATACCGAGAGGATTGATTATTAATGAAAGATAATACATTTTTAATATTAGGCGGTGACAACCGCTCCTTGTACCTTGGGGAATATCTGGAAAATCAAGGCTTTAAGGTTTGCTACTATGCCTTTAATCATACAGAATGCTATAACTCTTTAGAAGAAGCTATGAATTTATCTGATGTAATTGTTTTACCGTTGCCTTTTACAAGAGACAGATTGACACTGAATACACCTTTATTTGATGAGGTGGTTTTAATCAGCGATATACTTGCATTGTTATCAAACAAGAAAATGGTGTTTGGCGGACAATTGCCTAAAAGCTTTTGTGAGGAATTAGAGTCAAGAAATTGCTCCTACTGCGACTATTTCCTTCTTGATGAATTGGCAATTTATAATGCTGTGCCTACTGCGGAGGGCGTTGTGCAGGTGCTTATTGAGGAGTTGCCTATAACAATCCACGGAATGAAATGTGCTGTTTTAGGATACGGAAGAGTGGGAAAGGTTCTTGCAGAGACTCTATCTTCTTTAGGCGCAGATGTAACAGTATTTGCAAGAAAGCAAAGTGCGTTTGCAGAAATTTATGCAGCTTCTATGAAATATAAGCAATTTGAAGACCTTACAACAGAAGTCAACGATTTTGATGCTGTTATTAATACAGTGCCTGTTAAGGTTCTGGGCAGTGCACAGCTTTCAAAACTGAATTCTGAATGCGTTCTGGTAGAGGTGGCATCCGCGCCTTTTGGAATTGATTTTCAATCGGCAAAAGAAAAGGCATTCAAGGTGGTCAAGGCGGGTTCGCTTCCGGGTAAGGTCGCTCCCAAAACTGCAGGAGAAATAATCGGTCGCTCAATTCTTCCTATGATAAAGGAGGTAAATTTGTGACAATAGGATTTGCCATTTGTGGTTCTTTTTGTACATTCAAAATTGTTTTTGAAGAAGTGAAAAAACTTAAGAATATAGGTTATGATATAGTTCCGATTATGTCGGAAAACTCTTATAATCTTGATACTCGTTTTGGGGATGCTTCCCATTGGAGAGAAATGTTCAGAGAAATTACAGGTAAAACGATTGTTCATACCATTCCGCAAGCAGAGCCCATAGGTCCTAAAAAACTGCTTGATGCACTTGTTATCGCACCCTGCACGGGAAACACTCTCGCAAAGCTTTCGAGTGGTGTAACAGATACTTGTGTTACACTTGCAGCGAAGGCACATTTGAGAAACGGCAGACCTCTTCTTATTGCACCATCAACAAACGATGCTTTAAGTAATGCAGGAAAGAATATAGGTTCGCTTCTGAATTATAAAAACATCTATTTTGTTCCTTTTGGTCAGGATAGCTTTAAAAATAAGCCGACATCAATGGTTGCTGATTTTTCTCTTCTTCCTGATGCGCTTGAGTGTGCATTGAAAGGTGAGCAATTGCAACCGATTGTAATTGAGCCTAAATAAAAATCACCCCTGATGAAAGCTCTCATCAGGGGTGATAAAAATTTAATTTACATAATGGGTTCGTAAAGATTGCTTGTGAAGCCAAAAATATTGAAGATTCTCTCAAAGAAAGCAAAGATATTGTCAAAATTGAAGAAATCTTCAAAAACGGGAAGGTAAGTTACGCTTGTGTTTGTGTTTGAAGCTTCAAGAGCACTTACAGAAACTGCCATTACTGCTGCCAATAAAGCAACACAGAGAACAATTGCTACGATTTTTTTCATATTTATATCTCCTTTGAATTATATTCCTGATGAAATAATAACATATATATTTTGTTTTTTCAAGATTTTATTTGTTATTTAAATGTGTTTTTAACAAATTAGCAGAAAAACTATTTACAAATTTGTTAGAATAGTATATAATTTTCTGTAACAAAAGGGAGTAACTCGCGCATAGCGTGGTGTTGGCGTCAATCCCGGCAAAACTTGCCCGCCAATATCTTAAAGAGTGAGACTTTTACCGCAGGGCGCGGTAGAGGTCTTTTGTTTTTTGTTGCTCTGATTTTGAAATAAGAAAAGGAAGGGATACTCTAAATGAAGCATTATCTCGAATCTGCTGAAGCCGTATTTCAGGAAGTAAATTCCAACGAAAACGGTTTATCTTCTGCAGAAGCTGCTGCAAGACTTGAAAAAAATGGTAAAAATAAGCTTGCAGAAGCAAAAAAGGATTCCACCCTCAAAAAATTCTTTGACCAGATGAAAGACCCGATGATTATCATTCTTCTTGTTGCTGCTGTTATTTCCGCAGCTACAGAAATGATTGAAGCGGGCGGCTTTGTTCCACCTACAGACTCTATTATCATTCTTGTTGTTGTTCTTATCAATGCTGTTCTCGGTGTTGTTCAGGAAAACAAGGCAGAAAAAGCTGTTGAAGCTTTGCAGAAAATGTCTGCGGCAACAACTAAAACGCTCCGTGACGGTAAAGTTGAAAACATCAAGAGCGAGGATCTCGTTGTTGGTGATGTTATTCTTCTTGATGCAGGTGACGCTATTCCTGCAGACTGCCGTATCTTTGAATGTGCAAGTATGAAAATTGAGGAAGCAGCTCTTACAGGTGAGTCTGTTCCCGTTACAAAGCTTGTTAATGCTCTTATGGGCAAGAAGGAAAACGATGAAGTTGCTCTCGGTGATCGCAAAAACATGGCATACATGGGTTCAACCCTCGTTTACGGCCGTGGTAAAGCTGTTGTTGTAGCAACAGGTATGGATACCGAAATGGGTAAAATTGCCAACGCTATTTCACTTGCAGAGGAAGGCAAGACTCCTCTTGAAATCAAGCTTGAGCAGCTTTCAAAAATCCTCACAAAGCTTGTTCTCGGTGTTTGCGTTGTAATCTTCGGTTATAACATTGCTATGTATTTTGTAGGCGGCTCACAGGGCCTGTTCTACGAGGTAGCTCTTGATTCATTTATCACTGCTATTGCGCTTGCAGTTGCTGCTATCCTCGAAGGTCTTGTTGCAGTTATGACTATCGTCCTTTCCATAGGCGTAACAAACATGTCAAAGAAGAATGCGATTATCCGTAAGATGAATGCAGTTGAAACCCTCGGCTGTACTCAGATAATCTGTTCAGATAAGACAGGTACTCTTACACAGAATGTAATGACTGTTGTTGACCACTATGCTCCCGATGAAAAGCAGCTTGCAACAGCTATGGCACTTTGCACCAACGCTGAAGTTGATGAAGACGGCAAGGGTACAGGCGAGCCTGATGAGGTTGCACTTATCAACTATGCAAAGACTCTCGAACTTCCCAAGGCTGCTCTTATGGAAAAGTACCCCAGAATTGGTGAGGTGCCCTTCGACTCAGGCAGAAAGATGATGTCAACTGTTCACAATTCAGCTGACGGTATCGTGCAGTTCACAAAGGGTGCTCCCGACGAAATTCTCAAGAAGTGCAGCCACATCGATATAAACGGCGAAGTCTTCGAAATGAATGACGAGTACCGCGAGAAGATTTCAGCTGAAAACACAAGAATGGGTAATAA
>JAZQMA010000050.1:0-41730 GCA_045543035.1 Acutalibacteraceae bacterium
AAATTTTACGATAGCAATGGAACAATTTTAAGAACAGATTCTATATATTTGGAAGATATGAACGATGGAGAGAATTGTGAAGTAATTTTCTACATTGAAAAAGATACAACAAAGATATTGTTTACCGGAGCTACTGTGTATGTTTGATTTTTTTCTGCCTCCCCGCAAGGTCAATTTCATAATTATCCCAATAAATCAATTCACTGACGGTTACGAATTCGTAGCCGTCTTTTCTAATGAAGGTAAAAAATTAACTCTACAAATAAATGTAGAGTTAAGTTCAATGTTTAATATGATTTTTGAATGTTTCTTTCAGGTAATCAGTAACACCATTTGCAGAATGTATTGTTGCAACCATAAGCTCATCAGTATCTATTTCAGAAAAGTTAATATCATAACCGCAGAATCGTATAAGTTGTGAAATAAAAATTCTTTGAGTTCTGCCGTTACCTTCACGAAAAGGGTGGAGGATATTTGTTGTGCAATAGAAATCAACAAGATTATCTACAAAAACATCAAAATCAAGGTTTTTAAAATAATTGCAAGATTTTAACCGGCTAAAACAAGCTTCAGCAACAGATTCAATATTATCAACAGAAGTAAAATTTGTACCTTTTTTAGATATATCAACGGTTCTTATTTTTCCTGCCCATTCATATAAATCTTCAAACAGATATTTGTGTATCTGCTTATAGTGTTCAAAGTCAAAACTGTTGTATATCGGATTTCTTTCTAACTCGGCGGTTTTTGCTAATGTAATACTTGCTTCAACTTTTGCAAGTTGTTCTTCGTTCTGTATATTGAATTTATTTATCAAACAAGTTGTATCTTTATAACAGTCATCAGATATGGGTGATATGCTGTAACTCATTATGCAGTAACACCTGCCGATTGCTTAACCAGTGAGATATATTGCTCCATTGATATTTCATTGTTTAAAAGCATTCTGCACCAATCTTTGCACTGTTCTTCAATATAAAATCCTTCCATTTCAACGGATGCAGCCGCGTTATCAATAGCTTTATCAATAGACACATAATCACCTCACATTTTTTATTAATATACCATAAATCAAGCGTTTTATCAAGAGGTTGTGTATATATTGTTTGGTTTCTGCCTTCCCGCATGGTCAATCTCATAATTATCCCAATAAATAAGCTCACTGACGGTTACGAATTCGTAGCCGTCTTTTTCTAATTTAGTGAGAATTTTATCAAGTGCTTTTGGGGTGTTTTCAACCCCATTATGAAACAAAACAATCGAGCCGTTCTGAACTTTACTTGTAACTCGTGAATACATTTCCTCAACTGAAAGTAGTTTCCAGTCCAAGCTGTCACAATCCCATTGTATCATCTTCATATCAAGGTTTTCTGCAACCTCAATGCTCTTGTTATCATAATCACCGCTTGGTGCTCTCACAAGCTTTGGAGAAACACCTGTTATTGCTTCAATTTTTTTGTTGCAGTTAAGAATTTCTTGCTTGATTTCCTCTCTGCTTATTTTACTGAAAGCAGCGTGGGTGTTGGAATGATTTGCCATTTCGTGACCGTTTTTATGAAATTTCTTTACCGCTTCGGGATTTTTATCAACCCAATCACCAACTGCAAAAACTGTTGCTTTTGCCTTGTGCTTTTTCAGTATTTCAATCAGCTTGTCTGTGTCTTCTGCGCTCCATGCCGCATCAAAAGTTATAGCGATTTTCTTCTCATCAGTAGCAACGGAATAAATCGGTAATTTCCTTAAGGAGTTGCTGACCGTTGTGCCTATATGTGAGATAGTGACAGTAGAAATAATTGTGATAGTAAGAAGTGCGAAAATCATAAATACTGAACTTATTCTGATAACTTTAAATTTCAAAAAAATCACCCCGAGAAATTATATTCCCGGGGTAACATTAATATTAATATTCACCGCTTAAAACTGCTTCTGCGCAACGAATTCCGTCAACACCTGCGGAAACAATACCGCCTGCGTAACCTGCACCTTCACCGCAAGGGTAAAGACCGCGAAGCCTTGTTGACTGATAGAATTCATCACGAATAATTCTTATGGGGGATGAGCTTCTTGATTCGGGAGCAGTAAGTACGGCGTCATATAAATTGAAGCCGTGAAGCTTATTATCAAAATCCTGAATTGCACCGGCAATTGTATCGGTAACTTTTTTCGGAAGAACCTTTCTTATATCTGTCATTGTAACGCCTGTAGGGCAGGATGGGTTAACTGCACCAAGCTTTGTTGAGGGCGTGTCTTTTAAAAAGTCGCCTAAAAGCTGTGCGGGAGCGGTGTAATCACCACCGCCAAGCTTGAATGCCTTTTGCTCAATTTCTCTCTGAAGATACATACCTGCAAGAGGGTGATCACTTTCAAAGGGTGGTTCAATTCCAACAAGCAAAGCACAGTTTGCATTTTCTTTGTCACGGGCATATTCGCTCATTCCGTTAACAACCATTCCGCCTTCTTCCGAAGATGCGGCAACAACTATACCACCTGGGCACATACAGAAGGTGTAAAGACCTCTGCCGTGTTTGGGGTGGCAGGCAAGCTTATAATCTGCCGCAGGGAGCAGAGGAGAATTCCATAAAGAGCCATATTGAGCCTTATTGATATGCTCTTGTGGATGCTCGATTCTTGTGCCCACAGAAAATGGCTTCTGAATAATTTCAAGACCCTTTCTGTAAACAAGTTCAAAAGTATCTCTTGCAGAGTGACCGATTGCAAGAATGAGGGCATCGGTTTCAATATCAGTTGTTGTGCCGTCAGGGTTTTTATAAGTGATACCCTGAACAAATCCGTTGGCGGTTATAATATCAACCAACTGTGTGTTGAACTTGATTTCACCACCTAAGCGGATAACCTCATTACGAAGATTTTTAACAACTGTTTTAAGTTTATCTGTGCCGATATGCGGAGTTGCGGAATAAAGAATTTCTTCAGGTGCGCCAAACTCTGCAAAGCGCAGGAAAACCTCTCTGCATCTGCCGTCTTTAATTCCTGTTGTAAGCTTACCGTCTGAAAAAGTACCTGCACCGCCCTCACCGAACTGAACGTTGGAATCTGTGTTAAGAACACGTTCTGTCCAGAAGCGGTTAACCTCTTTTGTTCTTTCCTCAACTGCAGAACCACGCTCTAAGATGATGGGGTTAAGACCTGCTTTTGCAAGAGTTAAAGCGGCAAACATACCTGCAGGACCAAAGCCAACAACAACGGGTCTTAAAGGGAAGTTTCTTTTTGCCTCAGGGATTGCATATTCATATTTCTGTGTAACAAAAGCCTTGTTTTGTGGAAAAGGGGCAACAATTTTCTCTTCGTCAAGGTCTGTTTCGATTTCCACAGAATAAACAAGTATTATGTTATCTTTCTTGCGGGAGTCAATGGAACGCCTTGCAAGAGTGAATGATTTTATATCATTTTCTTTGATTTTCAATGCCTTTGCAGTAGCAAGCTTTACTTCTTCCTCTGTTGAACCCAAAGGCATTTTTATTTCATTAATCCGTATCATTTTAAGTCCTTATTTTAAAAAATTTCCTGCGTTGCTACCTGCAATTCTGCCTGTTGTGAAAGCAAGATGCAGATTATAACCACCGCAGTCACCGTGTATATCAAGAATTTCACCGCAAAGGAAAAGTCCGTCTGCTTTTTTGGACATCATTGTGATTGGTGAAATTTCATTTGTGTCAATTCCGCCCCTTGTAATCTGAGCATTATCAAAACCTTTTGCGGATTTGATATTAATTTCAAAGCATTTCAGATGCTTGACAGCTTCGTTAATCTGCCAATCTTTAACGGATTTGCATTTTGTTTGCGGTTTTATACCGCTTCTGTTCATAATTGCGAACCCGAGCTTTAAATTAACAATACCGTTCAGAACTGTTTCAAATTCAATATCAGGCGAACTGTTAACACCTTGCTTTATGTGGTTGAACAAATGATTTTCATTAATTTCAGGGCATAAATCAAGGTTGATTTTTAAGTTCTTTTTGTTCTCACAAAGGTGAGAAAGGTTCATAACCGGAATACCCGAAATTGCTTTATCGGTAAACTGAATTTCTCCGGCTTCACTGCCTAAAAGAGTGTTTCCCGAATAAAGCTTAGCTTCACTTTCGGCACGAACACCTTTAAGCAAATTCAGGTCTTTATCGTTTATAACAAGTCCGCAAAGGGCAGGGTAGAGAGGAGTTAAAGTATGCCCGAAGCTTTCAGCAAGTTTATAGCAAGAACCGTCAGAGCCGTGAACTGAAGCCGCTTTACCGCCACCGCAGATTATAACGCTGTCAAAGTATTCTCCATTAATTGAAAAACCATTTTTTGCTTTTTTTATTTGGTTTATATGGCAATCTGTTTTAATTGTTACATTTTCACTTTCAGCACTTTTTAAAAGCGCATCTTTAATGGTGGATGCTTGTTGGGAGCGAGGGTAAATCCGTCTTTCCTCTTCATAAGGAAGAACACCAAGTTTTTTGAAAAAATCCTTAATATTCGAATAATCACTTGATAAAATGCTTTTCAGAAAATCTTTTTTGCCGTAAAAATGGTTTATAGAGAGGTCATTGTTGGTGAAATTGCATCTGCCGTTACCTGTGGCAAGAATTTTTTTTGCCGATTTTTGCATTCTCTCAAAAATTATGATTTGAATATGAGGATTTGCTTTCTTTGCTTCAATAGCTGCGCAAAGTCCTGATGCACCCGCACCGATAATAGCAAGTCTTTTCAAAAAATCCCTCCTCAATCAGTTTTTACAGCACAATATTATATTATAATTTATCAAAACTTACAATAGTAATAGTAAAAAACAATAATATTTTTTGTGGCTTGACAAAAATCCGTTTTGTGACAGAAAGAGGTTTACAAAGAAGAGTTTTTTTGATATAATACTGTGCAGTTTATTTTGATAGGAGAAAATTATGTCTAAATCATATCTTTCAATGACAAAAGAAGAATTGTTGAATGAATATAATTCTGTAAAGGCAGAGTATGAAAATCTTAAGGCGCAGGGTCTTTCTATTGATATGTCCCGCGGTAAGCCCGGTGCAGACCAGCTTGATATTTCCGATGGTATGCTTGATGTTCTTGCTGACGGTAATTTCAAATGTGAAAATGGTCTTGATGTAAGAAACTACGGTGTTCTTGACGGCATTCCCGAATGCAAAAAGCTTTTTGCAGATTTGCTTGAGGTTAAGCCTGAAAATATTATCGTAGGCGGTAACTCAAGCCTTTCATTGATGTTTGATTATGTTTCTCAGTGTATGTATATGGGTGCAGGCTTTGCTCCCTGGTCTCAGCAGGGGAAGGTTAAATTCCTTTGCCCTTGCCCCGGTTATGACAGACATTTTGCAATCTGCGAATATCTCGGAATTGAAATGATAAATGTTCCTATGACAGAAGACGGTCCCGATATGGCCGTTATTGAAGAAGCTGTTAAGGATAGCTCTGTTAAAGGTATGTTCTGCGTTCCCAAGTATTCAAACCCTCAGGGTATCACATTCTCTGCAGAAACTGTTAGAAGAATTGCAAATCTTGATACTGCGGCAAAGGATTTCAGAATTATCTGGGATAATGCTTACTGTGTTCATGACCTTACTGATACAACAGATGAGCTTCTCAATATCTTTGATGTTCTTCCCGAAAAGAACAAGAATATGGTTGTTGAGGTTGCTTCAACATCAAAAATTTCTTACCCCGGTGCAGGTGTTTCCTGCATTGCAACTTCTGTTGAAAATATTAAAGAAATTCTTAAAAGACTTACTGTTCAGGCTATCAGCTATGATAAAGTTAATATGCTTCGTCACGTTAAATTCTTTAAGAATGTTGACGGTATAAAGAACCATATGCAGCTTCACGCAAAAATCCTTAAACCCAAGTTTGAGGCAGTTATTGATACACTTGAAGCAGACCTCTCCGGTCTTGGAATTGCAGAATGGGTAAATCCCAACGGCGGTTATTTCATCAGTCTTGATGTAACAGGAGGCAGTGCATCAAGAGTAGGTGTCCTTTGCAAAGAAGCAGGCGTTACACTTACTAATGTTGGTGCAACTTACCCTTATGGCAAGGACCCCACAGACAGCAACATCCGTATTGCTCCCACTTTCCCAACACCCGAAGTGCTATCAAAAGCAGTAAAAGTTCTTACAACATCCGTTAAACTCGCTTGTCTTGAAAATCTTGTAGAGTGAATGTATTCAAACTAAATAGGTGATTATATGATAAGAATAGGCCATGGTTATGATGTTCACGCTTTCGCTGATAACAGAAAATGTATTATCGGCGGAGTAGAAGTTCCCTATGAAAAAGGTCTTATGGGTCATTCTGATGCAGATGTGTTGCTTCACGCCATTTCCGATAGTATTTTAGGTGCGGCAGCTTTAGGTGATATTGGCAAGCATTTCCCTGATACTGACCCTGAATATAAAGGTGCAGACAGCTTAAAGCTTCTTTCTTGTGTTGTTAAACTCATTGAAGAAAAAGGCTATAAAGTTGTTAATATTGATGCAACTGTTATTGCACAAGTTCCAAAGCTTGCGCCTTATATTATTTCAATGCGTGAAAATATAGCAAAGGCTTTGAATATTGATGTTGATTTTGTCAGCGTTAAAGCAACAACTGAAGAAAAATTAGGCTTCACCGGGCGCAAAGAGGGTATCTCTGCTCATTGTGTTTGCCTTATTGAAAAGTAACTAAAACTATGACCTTTTCATATTATGTACAAGGCTATGCCTTAACTTAATATGGAAGGGTCTTTTTATGATTAAAAAAGGTATCAAGGTCGGCTCTTTGACCTACGCTATGAAAGGGCGTGACCTTTTGCAAAAAAATGGCTATAAAGCGTATCTGACCCGCAATCCTCAGCCTGAAGCAGACGAGGGGTGCGGGTATGTTATTTATGTAAGCAATATTGATAAACGTTGCTTTTCTGTGTTGAAATCAAACGGAATTAAGGTGCTTGGAGTTGTGGATTTAGGTGAGGTTTTATGATTTATTTTGATAATGCCGCAACCTCTTATCCAAAGCCTGCAGAGGTTATAAGAACAGTTAATTCTGCGTTTAATTTATATGGTGCAAACCCCGGCAGAAGTGGGCATAATATGTCCATTTCTGCAGCTAATCAAGTGTATTTGTGTCGCGAGGCACTTAATAGATTTTTCAATGGTTTCGGTGAAGAATTTGTATCATTTTTCCCTAATTGCACTTATGCTCTGAATGTTGCAATTAAAGGGATTATTAAAAATGGTGAGCATATAATAATTTCATCATTGGAACACAATTCGGTTTTAAGACCTGTTCATAAATTAAAGGATGAAAATGTTGCGGATTACAGCATTTTTAAAGTGGGTAAAACAAAGGAAGAAACAATTGAAAATTTTAGAAAATCTTTTAAAAACAACACCAGATTATGTGTTGTGACTGCGGTTTCAAATGTGTTTGGTAATGTCTTGCCGTTAAAGGATTTGTCGGCTATTGCTCGCGAGAACGGAGCGTATTTTTTTGTTGATGGGGCGCAGGGTGCAGGTGTTGTTGAACTTGATATGAAAAAGCAGGGAATTGATTGTCTTTGTGTGCCCGGTCATAAGGGGCTTCTGGGACCTATGGGAACAGGTGCTTTACTTCACAAAAACCTTGATTTTTCAACAATTATCGAGGGTGGAACGGGTTCTGCTTCTTTTGATTTTTCTCAACCTGAAACCTATCCCGAAAGGCTTGAAAGCGGTACATTGAATGTGCCTTGTATATGTGGTTTGAGAAAGGGTATAGAGATAGTTGAAAAAACGGGTGTTAACAGAATTTTTGCGAAAGAAAAAAGAATTTCTGAAGAAATATTCGAAGGTTTAAAACATATGCCACAGGTAATGCTTTATCAGGAAAATTACAATAGTTCGGATTATGCTCCGTTGATAAGTTTTAATGTTGAAAATTTGCACAGTGAACAAGTTTCCGCTTACCTGAATGAACACGGAATTGCAGTTCGGGGCGGTTTCCATTGTGCACCTTTAGCTCATATTTCAAACCAAACTCAAAGTCAGGGTGCAGTGAGAATTTCACCCTCAATTTTTAACGGAGAAAAAGATATAAAAAATCTGTTAAATTTAGTCAGAAAAATTGCATTTTATAGAAATATATGATATTATATACAATATATTGGGTAAAATCGTTCAAAAACTTTCGGAAGCGGTGATGTAATGACTTCAATTTTGAATTATCTTGAGAAAATCGTTGATGCTCTTCTGAGCTTTAACTTCCTTTCCGATTTCCTTGATATTCTTTTTGTTGCTTTTATTATATTTGAGGGAATTAAACTAATCAGAGGTTCAAGAACCTTTCAGCTTATCAAGGGTATAGCGTTTCTTGGCGTTGTTTTTGGTTTTGTTAAGCTGTTAAATATGGAAGCTTCGGAATTCATTATGTCAACCTTGTTCCAGAACGGTCTTATAATTCTGGTTGTTTTGTTCTCTCCCGAGCTTCGTAATATTCTTGAAAAATTCGGCAGACGTTCAATTTCAGATTTTTCATTCTTCAATTTCAGAAACGGAGAAACACTTGAAAAAGAAGTTACCTTAACTGTTAACAACTTTTGCAAAGCGGCAGGGGACTTAAGCGAAACTCAGACCGGTGCGCTTGTAGTTTTTGAAAAAGATGCACCTCTTCAGGAAATCATTAAATCAGGAACAGTTCTTGATGCTCAATCATCACCGGAGCTTTTCAACGGATTGTTCTTCAAAAACTCTGCTCTTCACGATGGTGCAGTTGTTGTTCGTGACAGCAGAATTTATGCCGCAGGATGTATTTTACCTCTTACTCAGAACAATACTCTCGACAGTGAATTGGGAACTCGTCACAGAGCCGCAATAGGCTTAAGTGAACAGAGTGATGCTGTAGTAGTTGTGGTTTCGGAAGAAACCGGTGCAATCTCTGTGGCAGTAAACGGCACTCTTACAAGAGATGTTACAACGGGTAAACTCCGTGAAATGCTTTTGAGCGAGCTGATTCCTCATAACGCAGAAGATGAAAATAACAAAAAACGTAAATTATTCAGAAAAAATAAAAAGCAGAATTCGGGAGGTAACAAGGATGAAAACTAAATTCAAACTTAATGACCTCTTTAATAATGACTTGTTCGTTTTCGTTTTTTCTCTTTTGGCGGCATTGTTTATCTGGTTAATGGTTGTGGTGAATGTCAGCGAGCCAACAACAAGAGTTATACAAGGCGTAAAGGTTAATATTGATTCAACAGTACCCTCCCAATTCGGTCTTGAGGTTTTTGGCGAAAAAGATTTTACGGTTGATGTAACTGTTGAAGGTAAAAAATATCAGATTTCGTCCGCTGCGCTTTCTGCAGAAGATATTGTTATTACAGCTCAGACCAATAATGTTGATTCCGCAGGTAACAGAACCCTTCAGTTAAAACCCGAAATTCCTGAGGGTGCGGATTATAAAATAACAACAATCTCCTCAAAAACCATTGATGTTTATTTTGATACCTCCAAAACAGTGCAGATGGTTATTGAACCTCAGGTTGAAACTGACGGTTTCCCCATAGTTGAAGAAGGATTTACAAGCGGTAACATTAATTTATCAGATACATCCGTAACTGTAACAGGTCCTTCAACGGAAATTAACAGAATTGACAAAGTTGTTGCAAAGCTTGTTCTTGAAAAATCACTTTCATCAAATAAATCTGCAGATGCGGAGATTATTTTGCTTAGTGATAAGAACAGAACAGATTTCAAATATGTTTCAATGAATATTGATAAAGTTGTTCTGACTATTCCGGTTCTCAGAACAAAGGAATTAAAAACCATTGTTGCATTTAAAAATGCACCGGATAATTTCGTTGTAACACCGTTGGAATATACAATTTCACCCGAAAAAGATTTGTTTGATATATCGGTAGATGATTATGATAAAACCGTAGATTTCACAGTAGGTACAATTGATTTTAAAACTCTTTCTCCCTCAAACCATGTATTCACATTCCTTTCGGATGATATTGCTGTTGCTGAAGACAGCAAAACAGAAGAGTTTACAGTTAATGTTGATATGTCGGGAATAAGCCAGGAATATATAACTTATTCATCTGATGATTTCGATGTGAATAATCCCGATAAAAAAGATTATAAAATTTCAGATCTTAATAAGTCGGTAGTGGTTGTTGGTGCTGAGAAAGAGCTTGAATCAATAACAACGGATAATATCAAAGTTGAAATCGACTTATCTGAGTTAGATATAAGCGAAGGTCAGTCTGTGACCGTACCTGCGGTTATAACTGTTGATAACGCAGGTTGCTGGATTTACGGCACATATTTTGTAGAAGTTAGTTTGTGATTTGAAAGGAGGGCAATCTTATGAATTTGAAAAAAGTTCTATCAATAGCTTTGTGCGTTGCAATGCTTTTGTTGAGTTCCGGTTGCTCTCTTAATTTCTTCTCTGTTGAAAGTTTAATGAGTCCACCATCTCAATCGGGCAAAAACGGTGAGGTGCAGGAAGCCTTCAAAAAGCTTATGGCAGAGAAAACAATTCAGTTATGCACACCTCAAAGCGGAGACTATCAGACCTCTTTCGTTTTGTTTGATGTTAATGGTGACGAGCAGGAAGAAGCTATCGTTTTTTACACCGATTCTGCAATAGATACATCTGTAAGAATGACTTTTATGGAATGTATTAACGATACTTGGGTGATTTCTGCGGATGTTAAAGGTGCAGGAAGCGGGGTTTTTGATGTTTCCTTTTCCGATATGGATAATGATGGAGTTTATGAAGTTTTAGTTGGTTGGACTTTGTTTGATACCAAAACTGCTAAGATTGCAAGTATATATGAGGTCTCTGTTGGCGAAAAAGGTGTTTTTACACTTAATACATTGGGAAATGAGTATTATAACTTCAAGTCAATAACCGATTTCAACGGTGATGAAAAAGATGATTTGGTTCTTGTTTATCTTGATGATACAGGCGAAACTCAAAAATCATATTTCCGTTGCTTTTCATTATCAAAAAACAATGAGTTTGTAAAGTACAGTGATGTAAAATTAGATAATCATATAAGTTCGGTTTCTAAAATTCAATACGATACAGTTCGTCGTGGCGGTGAGTCTTGCAAACGTGTTTTTATCGATTGCATAAAAACTGAAACTTCAATGTTCACAGAAATACTTTATTGGGATTATGAAGATTTGAAAATCGTTAGAGATATAAAAAATCCTGTATCCTCCACCTTGAGAAGCTCAAAAATATATTGCCGTGATATTGATGGGGACGGACTTCTGGAAATCCCTTCCAATACAAAGCTTAATGGTGACGAAAATTCTTTAAAAATAAAAAAATCAGGTGCCCAATTTACATTTACTATGTTGGAATGGCTTAATTGCGTTGGTGATAAAAGCGAAGGCAGTATCAACACTCTTTTTAACCCCATTGACAGCTATCTTTACAGAGTGACGAGAGTGAATGATGTAACCGTTTATTACGATTCTTTAGCTCAGGCATTAAAATTCTGCCTGTGGGACAATGAAGAAAAACTTATAAAAGATGAACTTTTATCAATTGCATTCAGAGCAGAAAGTGATGAAAGCGAAGTAAAAGGCAAAAAGCTTTTGAAAAATGAGTTAGGAACATTTTATTACAATATTACCGGTTACGGTGAAGATTTTGGTATTACTGATGAAGGCGTAAAGTCCTCATTTATTATAATCAATTAATAATCAACTGAGTATAATTCAGAAAGTGAGATTAATTATGAAAAAAGTTCTTATTGCTGAAGATGAATCTGCTATCAGAGAGATTATCGGCATAACCTTGCGCAGAGCGGGTTATGAGGTAACAGAAGCTTGTGATGGTCAACAGGCATTGGATTTATATAGCGAGAAAAACGGCGAATTTGATGTGGTTCTGCTTGATATTATGATGCCCAATGTTGATGGCCTTGAGGTTTGCAAAAGATTAAGAAGTGTCAGCGGTACTGTCGGTATAATTATGCTTACTGCAAAAACTCAGGAAATGGACAAGGTTTCAGGACTTCTTATGGGTGCTGATGATTACATAACAAAACCTTTTTCACCCTCTGAGCTTATGGCGAGAGTTGATAGCGTATACCGCAGAGTTGCTTTGAATAATCAGACTAATATCCAACCAACAAGAATAGATAAAATTACTCATGAACCCTTTGAACTCAATTTAAGAAACAGAACCCTTTATAAAAATGGTGTTCAGATTGAATTAACTCAGGTTGAATTCCAGATTATTGAATTTTTCTTTACCAATGCCGGAAAAGCTTTAAGCAGAACTGATATTTTAAAAGAAGTCTGGGGCGAATCCTATTTCGGTGATGAAAAAGTTGTTGATGTTAATATCAGACGATTGAGAATGAAAATAGAAGATGAACCCTCAATTCCCAAACACCTTGTTACTGTTTGGGGTATGGGTTATAAATGGCTTTGATTTAGATAATTAAAATGCAGAAAGAGGTGAGAGTAGTGAAAATCAAAGGTATTACAAAAAGATGGGCAACAAATACATTGCTTATAACTGCTCTCATTTTATTTGTTCTTCTTTCTGTTTGTGTGGTTTTTGTTGTCAGCTATTACAGAAACTATGTAACAAACTATCTTTCAGGTTATGCCAATGAAAATGTAACAACCTTTTTCTCGCCTTATGTTGAAGGTAGTGATGAGATTTTTAATCAGAAAGCAAAAGAATTTGTTGATAGCTTTTCTGATAAGAGCCGAATGGAAGTTCAGGTTGTAAACCGTCACGGTAAGGTTTCGTTCTCTTCTTCGGGTTTTGGTGTAAGTGAAACTGTTGAGGAGATGGACGATGTTATGGAAGCGCTGGAAGCGTCCAGCGGTATAAGTAAATGGTCAGGGTTTAACAGTAATGGCGAGCACATTATGGCAGTTTCAATGATTTTGCCTCGCCCGAACGATGAATTTACAGGTGCGGTTCGTTTTATAACATCCCTAAGGGCGATTGATAAGCAGATTATAGGATTGATTGTTTTAATTCTGATTGTTTATTTTATAGCTTTGTTTTTCGTGGCTCTTTCAGGTGTGTTCTTTATTCAGACAATTGTTACTCCTGTTCGTAAAATCAACGATGTTGCCCGAAAGTTTTCAGAAGGTGAGTTCGATGTGCGAATTGAGTCTGATGGCAGAGATGACGACGAAATCACTGAACTTGCAGATTCTATTAACGGAATGATTGCGGAGGTTGCCGCAACAGATAAATTAAAAAATGACTTTATTTCAACTGTTTCTCACGAGCTGAGAACACCTCTTACCGCTATCAAGGGTTGGGGAGAAATGCTCAAAGAACTTGATGGTGAGGACAGAGAAATTGCCCGCAGGGGTACGGAAGTTATCATCAATGAATCCGAAAGACTTTCAAAGCTTGTTGAAGAGCTTCTTGATTTCTCTCGTATTCAGAGCGGAAGTATGACTTTAAGACTTGAAAAAATAGATGTTCTTGCAGAGCTTGATGAAGCTATTTTCGTGTTTAAAGAACGTTCAAAGCGTGACGGTATTGAGTTAACATATTCTGTTCCCGAAGTACCTGCACCAATGATGGCAGACCCAAACAGAATTAAACAGGTTTTTGTTAATATACTTGATAACGCTTTTAAATATTCCGAACAGGGCGGTCTTGTTAATGTTGTTGCAATTGTTGATGACGGCACCTTGATTATTCATTTTGCTGACAATGGTTGCGGTATTGCAGAAGAGGATTTACCGAATATTAAAAAGAAATTTTATAAAGCAAATCTGCAGGTTCGCGGTTCAGGCATCGGACTTGCAGTTGTTGATGAGATTGTAAAGCTCCATAATGGTGCATTTGAAATAAACAGTGAACTTGGTGTGGGCACAACAGTAACGGTTGTTTTCCCAGTTGAAAAGGTTGCAGTTGACCCCGTTGTTCCGATTATTGAAGAATTGAAGGTAGAAGTTGATGAGTAAAAAAGAAAAATGCTGTCCTAAGGTTTCCGTTGGCGGACAAGCACTTATTGAAGGTATTATGATGCAGGGACCAAAAGGTGCGGCAATGTCTGTAAGGCTTCCTGATGGTACAATTGATACGGAAAAGCTTGAGGTTAAACATATTAAAGATAAATTCAAACCTGCAGGATGGCCCTTAATCAGAGGTGTTTTCAATATGGTTGAATCCTTGCTTTTTGGTTTTAAGTGTATGGAAAAATCTGCAGAAAAAGCAGGTCTTGACGATGATACAGACCCTGAGAATATGTCCAAGCTTGATAAATGGATTTCTGACCATTTCGGTCCTAAAATGATGGCTGTTATTACAGGTATCTCAATGGTTTTAGGTTGCGGTCTTGCATTTGTGCTTTTCTTCTATTTACCAACTTTCCTTGTTGATACAGTTGATAAATATCTTTTTAAAGATGCTTTGGCAAACCTTCATCCTCTTTTTGAGGGTATAATGAGAATGATAATATTTGTAACTTATATCTGGCTCGTTTCAAAAATCCCCGATATTAAAAGAGTGTTTATGTACCACGGTGCGGAGCATAAATCAATTTTCTGCTACGAGCAGGGTCTTGAGCTTACAGTTGAAAACGTAAGAAAGCAACAGCGTTTCCATCCCCGTTGCGGTACAAGCTTTATTTTCGTAATTCTTATTATCAGTATTCTTATTTCATCGGTTCTTGTTGTAGCTTTCCCGGGTATTGACGAGGTTCGCGCAGTATGGATGGCAATTAAGCTTTTAATTGTTCCGTTAACAGTTGGTATCGGTTATGAATTCATCCGTTATGCAGGAAAGCACGATAACGCACTTGTTAAAATTCTTTCTGCACCGGGACTTTGGATGCAGAGGCTTACAACCCAAGAACCAACAGATGATATTATCGAGGTTGGTATTGAGTCAATTAAAGCAGTTCTTTTTGACACTGAGGAAAACAAAGCGGAGGAAGATGAAGCTTGAAAAACCTCTATTCTGTCTATCGTGAAGCAATAAAAAGTCTTACTGAAGCCGGGTGTGACAGTCCCGAATTTGATGCTCAGCAGTTAGTTTCTTTCTGCTTGGGAATGAATAAAACCCAATTGCTTTTAAATTCAGGCAGTCCTATTGAAGAGGGGAAATTGTTCTTCTTTGAAGATTGCGTGAAAAGGCGTTGTAATCACGAGCCTTTGCAATATATTATCGGAATGTGGGATTTTCACCGCTTCAGCTTCAAAGTTGGTGAGGGTGTTCTGATACCCCGACCCGAAACAGAGCTTTTAGTTGAATTTGCCGCAGAGAAAATACAGAAGAACGATTTTAAGGTTGTTTATGACCTTTGTTGCGGAAGCGGTTGCATCGGTCTTACCGTTGCAAAGCTCTTCCCGAATATAAAAGTAATAAGTGTTGACCTTTCTGATAAGGCAATCGAATATACAACAATGAATAAAGAGCTTTTAGGTGCCGATAATGTAACTATCGTTAAGGCTGATGTTCTTGATTCTGTTGCTTTTTTAGGCTTGCCAAGACCCGATATTATACTTTCAAACCCACCATATATTAAAACCGAAGAAATTAAAACTCTTCAACCTGAAATAGCTTTTGAACCCTTTATGGCTCTTGATGGAGGCGATGACGGACTTGTTTTCTATCACGCCTTATCAGAAGGTTGGTTTACCTACATAAATAAAGGTGGTTATATTGCCATGGAAATCGGTGAAGATCAGGGGAAGGATGTTCTTTCCTTGTTCCTTAATAAAGCCGAGAAAGCAAGAGTTATTAAAGATGCAAGCGGACTTGACAGAGTTGTTGCAGTAAAAAGATAGGAGTTTCTTATGATAAGGTATTTAGGCGATATTTTAAGCGGAGATTTTGATATAGTTGATTTAATCATTTATGTCAGTTCAATAGCGTTTGTTGTGTTCTGCGCAACTCCTTTGCACGAATTTGCTCACGCTCTTATTGCAGTAAAGCTCGGCGACGATACCCCTCGTTTAAGAGGAAGACTTACAATAAATCCCATGGCTCATATTGATATGAGAGGGGCATTGATGATTTTCCTTTTCGGCTTCGGTTATGCAAAGCCTGTTGAAGTGAGAATGAGAAGATTTAAAAAGCCGAAAAGAGATATGGCTCTTGTTGCATTGGCAGGACCTGTTTGCAATATATTACAGAGCTTGGTGTTATTGTTTATATACAATGCTTTATATTATTTCGGTTCCGCAAATGAGAATATATTGATGACTTATATGGGAATGTTTTTCTTCTATGCGGCGGTAATCAACGTTAATCTTGCAGTGTTTAATCTTTTACCCATTCCGCCACTTGACGGTTCAAGACTTGCAACCGCATTGTTGCCCTCAAAATACTATTATAAAATAATGCAGTATGAAAGATATATAATGATAGGCTTGTTTGTTTTGCTTTTCACAGGCATTCTTTCAACACCTTTGAGCTTTATTTCAAGTGCGGTTATAGCTCTTTTAGATGCAGTAGCATCATTACCTTTTTCATTATAAATAAAACAAGGAAAAAATATGGAAAAATTAAACTACAAACTCGAGGTGTTTGAAGGTCCTATGGACTTGCTTTTGCACCTTATAACAAAACATAAACTTGATATTTACGATATTCCGATTTTAGAGTTAGTTGAACAATATACTTCGTATGTTCGCGAAATGCAGGAAGAGAATATGGAAGTTGCCAGCGAATTCCTTGAAATGGCAGCCCGACTTGTTTATATAAAAACAGTTTCTCTTTTACCTGTTTATGACGAGGCAGAAGACCTTAAGAATGAACTTCGTGATGAGCTTCTTGAATATCGTGATTGCAAAATTCTTGCAGGTAAGTTAGCACAAATGACAGATGGATTCAACTATACTGCAAGAGGTTTTCAGGAAAGTGTATCACCTGATAATACTTATAAAAGACTTCATGAACCATCGGAGCTTTTAAGCGCATATTCTCTTGCGGCAGGTAAAAAATTAAGAAGATTACCGCCCCCCATAGATTCATTTAAAACTATTGTTACAAAGAAGATTGTTTCAGTTGGTTCAAAAATTGATTCAATCGTATCTTCTCTTAAAAAACGCAAAAAACGTAAGCTCTTCGATATATATAAGGAAGCAAAATCCCGTTCTGACCTGGTTGCTGCTTTCCTTGCTATATTGGAGCTTGCTAAAAATAAAACAATTTACATTTCCGGTGACGGAGATGATGCTCAAATTGAGATTTTGGAAGGAATGGAAAACTCTTGATAGAGAATAAACAAATTGCCGCAACTCAGGCAGTGCTTTTTGCGGCGGCAGAACCTATTGAATACTCAAAACTTGCAAATGTTCTGGGTTATGATGATGAAACAATGCTTTTGGTTCTTGATGAATTAGGCAAAAAGCTTGAAAGTGATGATAGCGGTATTTGTCTTTTACAGCTTGATACCAAATATCAGCTTTGCAGTAAAAAAGAATTTGTTGAAGAAATAAGAACAGTTCTTGACCTTAAAAGAAATGCTCCGCTTTCTCAGGCTGCATTTGAGGTTCTTGCAATTATTGCATATAATCAGCCTATTACAAAGCCTTACATAGAGCAGATTCGCGGTGTTGACTGTTCGGGTGTTGTTAATACCCTTTGTCAGAAAGAGCTTGTTGAAGAAAAAGGAAGACTTGATGTTCCCGGCAGACCCGTTCTTTACGGCACAACTGCTAATTTCTTAAGATGCTTTTCTTTAAGCTCTCTTGATGAACTCCCCGAATTACCATCTGCGGACAGAGATGTTTTAATGTCCGATGTTGATAATGGTCAGCTTTCACTTTTTGATGGTGACAGTGAACCTCAGGAAGAAGCGGAACAAGCAAACGAAACAGAAAATTAATTAATATTTGAAGAAAAAGGGGCGATGTAATGCCTGTTTTATATACAATACTGGGTATAATTCTTTTCTTTGTGATTTTGTTTTCTTTAAAAGTAACAGTTATTGTTGATTACGGAGAGAAAACAGTTGTAAAATTAAAATACCTTTTTATCACTGTACCAATAGTTGATACCTCAAAAGAGAAAAAGGAAAAGAAGCCTAAGAAAGAAAAGAAACCAAAAGAAGATAAAAAAGCCAAAAAGGGCAAAACTGATGGTGAAGAGGCAACAGTAGATGGAGAAGTAAGCGAAACTGCTGAACAACCCAAAGATGGAAAAGCTAAAAAAGAGAAACCTCAGAAGCAGGGCAATAGCCTTATTAAACAGCTTTATCTTGACCATGGATATGAAGGTCTTGAAAAAATGCTTCGTGATTTAGGTAGCTCTCTCGGTGGCTTCTTCGGTAAGATTTATAAAACCTTAACTATTGATGAGCTTTACATAAAAATGATTACCGCAGGTGGCGATGCGGCAGATACTGCTATTAAACACGGTAAACTTTGCGCCTGGCTTTATCCTGTTTTAGGTAAGCTCATTTCAACCTGCAAGGTGAAGAAATATGACTTTGATATAAGTCCTGATTTCCTTGCGCCTAAATCTACTGCAAGTGCTTTTGTAAGGCTTCATTTAAGACCAATTAAAATCACAAATGGTGCAGTCGTTTTAGCGTTGCAGTTAGCATTCAAAATCCTGTTTAAAATTCTTTTCTCTAAAAAGAAAAGTGATAAAAGCAAAAAAATTCCCCAGACTGTTGCAAAAGAAATTGTAAATACAGCTGCAACAGAGCAGGGTGAAAATATAAATAAATAATTATTATAGATAAGGACGGTGTTTCCACTATGGAAAAATCAGCAAACGGAATTCTCAAAACAACAATCGAAAAAGTAAGAGATTTAGTTGATGTAAGCACAATTATCGGTGAACCCATCAATCTTCCCGATGGTCTTACAATCATTCCCGTATCAAAGGTTACATACGGTTTTGCTTCAGGTGGCTCAGATTTCCCCTCAAAGAATAATGTTGAGCTTTTCGGTGGTGCAGGCGGTGCAGGTATCACAATTAATCCTGTTGCATTCCTCGTTATCAAAGATGGCGATGTTACAATTAAACACATCGTTTCTAATGACAATGCAATCGAAAGAGCAGTCAGCCTTGTTCCCGAAATGTTTGATAAGGTAACAAAGCTTACAAGCAAAAAGAATGAAGCTTCTGCAGAAGTAGCAGAATAATTAAGTGTTTTAATTCTTTCCACCCGCATATTATTATTTGAGGCGGGTGGTCAGGTGTTTAAAAGATTAACAGCAACATTTATTGTTTTTTCAATATTCTTTTCTTTGTGCTTAAAAGTAAATGCAGTAGAAATTCCTCTTTCTGCAAAATCTGCAATTTTAATAAATGCCCATACAAATGAGGTTATTTATGAAAAAAATGCTTATGAAAGAAGGGGAATGGCGAGTACAACTAAAATAATGACCGCCCTTCTTGCGATTGAAAGAGGAAATTTGCAGAAAACTGTTGTTGCCAAAGATGAAGATGTTCGCATTGAAGGCACTTCCATAGGTCTTAAAGAGGGCGATAAAATAACTCTTGAAACCCTTGTTTGCGGAATGCTTCTTGAAAGCGGAAACGATGCGGCAAATGTGACTGCGAGAGTTATCGGTAAATCCAAAGAAAAGTTTGTTTCTTTAATGAACAAAAAAGCCAAAGAAATTGGAATGGAAAATACCCATTTCGAAAATCCGTCAGGTCTTACTGTAGAAGGGCATTTTTCCACTGCCTATGATATGGCTATTCTGGGTAGCTATGCAATAAAAAATAAGCAATTCCGCGATATTTGTTCCTTAAGCTCTTTAAGAGTTTCTTATGGCAATCCCGAGTATCAAAGAACATTCAAAAATCATAATAAGCTTTTAAATTCTGTTGAAGGTGCTTTCGGCATTAAAACCGGGTTCACAAAAGCATCAGGGCGTTGCCTTGTCAGTGCCGCCCAAAAAAATGGTGTAACTCTTGTTGCAGTAACTCTATCAGCTCCTGACGATTGGAATGACCATAAAAAGCTTTTTGAATATGGTTTTGAAAAGGTCGGAGTATACAAAACGGAGTTCAATGCGGAAGAAATAAAAATTGATGTTGTTGGGTCTGATAACAAAAAAATAAGTGTAAAACTTAAAAAGCAACTTACCTATACCGCACTGGATGAAGAAAAAAATCCTGAAACAGTTGTTTTCTGTGATAATTTTCTTTATTCAGGAGTGAAAAAAGGCGATAGGGTAGGTTGTGTGAGAGTGTTTTCAAGTGATAAAAAGCTTCTTTGTGAAAGTGATTTAATATCAACAGAAAATGCTCCCATGAATTTTACAGAAAAAGAAAAAACAAAATCTTTATTTGAAAAAATAAAATACCTTTTGGAAAGAAAAAACAGATAGGAAAAATTATGGCTCTCATCAGATTACAAAAATATTTATCGGAATGTTCCGTTGCTTCCCGAAGAAAATCGGAAGAATTGATTAATGCCGGTAAAGTTAAGGTTAACGGCAAAATTGCCGTTGTAGGCGATAAAATCGACCCTAAAAAAGATACTGTTACTGTCAGCGGTAAAAAGGTTGTTGCTGTTAAACAGAAGTACTATATAATGCTAAACAAACCTCGTGGTTATGTTACAACTATGAGCGATGAGCTTGGCAGAAAATGTGTTGCCGAATTAGTTCAGGATGTTGGTGCAACTGTTTACCCCGTAGGAAGACTTGACAGAGATTCCGAAGGTCTTTTGCTTCTCACTAATGACGGTGAGTTTGCAAATGCGGTTATGCACCCTAGAAAACATGTTCCCAAAACTTACAGAGTAACTGTTCGTTGCAATATTAATGATGCGCAGGTTGAAAAGCTTGAAAACGGCATTGATATTGAGGGTGACGGAAGAGATACTTTACCTGCACAGGTAAGAATTATCGAAAAATCTGCCGAAAGAAGTGTTTTTGAAATAACTATTTATGAAGGCAGAAACCGACAAATCCGTAAAATGTGCGAAAATGTCAGCCTTGATGTTATTCGTCTTAAAAGAAATGCTATCGGTTCAGTAAAGCTCGGTATGCTCAAAGTTGGTAAATGGCGTGAACTTACAGAGGATGAGATTCATCGCTTACAAAGTCAGTGATTAGGAGATATATATGATTAGAAGTATGACAGGCTTCGGCAGAGCGCAGGTTTCTGTTGAAGGTTATAATATAACAGTTGAAATCAGAAGCGTTAATAACAGATATTTTGATTTCTATGCAAAAATGCCCCGAACATTCTCTTTTCTTGAAGAAAAGGTAAAATCCTTGCTTTCAACCGAGATTTCTCGTGGTAAGGTAGAATGCTCCTTGCAGATTGAAACAACTGCTGATGAAAGCGTTATTGTAAGCATTAACGAGCCTCTTGCGGTTGGTTATGTTAAAGCAGTTGAAGAACTTGCAGAAAAATTTGAAGTAAAAAATGATTTAACCGCACTTTCTCTTGCTCGTTTTTCCGATATTCTTTCAATAACCAAAGCTCCTGTTGATGAAGAGGATTTGTGGAATAAGGTCCAGGTGGCAGTTAAAGAAGCTCTTGCAGAGTTTATTAAAATGCGTGAAATTGAAGGCGAAAAGCTTAAAGCTGATGTGCTTTCAAGAGCGGATTTGATTATTAATAATGTTGCTTACATAGAAGAACGTTCACCCGAAACAGTTAAGGCATATTCCGAAAAACTTATTGAAAGAATGAAAACTGTTTTAGGCGATACTCAGGTCGATGAAGCAAGAATACTTACCGAAGCTGCAATTTATGCGGACAAGGTTGCCGTTGCAGAAGAAACAGTAAGATTAAGAAGTCATATAGACCAGCTTCATTCAATGCTTGATTCAAATGATGCTGTCGGCAGAAAGCTTGATTTTCTTGTTCAGGAAATTAACCGCGAGGCAAATACAATCGGCTCAAAAGCTCAGGATGTTGATATTGCCCGCAGAGTTATTGATATTAAAGCAGAAGTTGAGAAAATCAGAGAACAGATACAAAACATTGAATAAGGTGAGAATATGAAGCTTGTTAACATAGGTTTCGGCAACCTTATTAATGCTGATAGAGTAGTTGCGATTATCAGTCCCGAATCTGCACCTGCAAAGAGAATGATTCAGGAATGTAAGGAAAGAGCACAGCTTATTGATGCCACCCACGGAAGAAAAACCAAAGGTGTTATTATAACTGACAGTGACAATGTTGTTTTATCATTTTTGTCCGCAGAGCAATTGCTCACAAGGTTCAACGACCAAAAAGGAGGCAGGGACTTTGGATTTGAAGGGTAAAGGTATGCTTGTTGTTCTTTCGGGGCCCTCGGGTTCAGGTAAGGACACAGTTTTAGAAAAATTGAAAGAAAGTGATTTTTCTTTCGATAAAACTATTTCTGCAACAACAAGAGCTATGCGCGATGGTGAAAAAGACGGAGTAGATTACTACTTTATTGATAAAAATACTTTCGAGGAAAAAATTAAAAATCAGGAATTCCTTGAATATACAATTTATAATGATAATTACTACGGAACACCTAAGTCCGAAGTTGAAAGACATATTAATAAAGGTGGTTGCATCCTTTTGAAAATAGAGGTTGAGGGGGCAGGTAATGTAAGGAAAGCAATGCCCGAAGCACTTTCTATTTTTATTATTCCGCCATCAATGGAAGAGCTTGAAAGACGTTTAAGAGGCAGGGGAACGGAAACTGAAGAAAGCTTTCAGAAACGTTTCAAAACTGCAAAAGACGAGCTTTCAAGAGCAAATGAATACGATTATATTATTATTAATGATGATATTAACCTTTGTGCAGAGCAAATTGTTAAGATTCTCGAATCTGAAAAATTGCGTTATTGCAGAATGAGTAATATTGTTGAAAATATATTAAACCAATAAACCGAAAGGAAAATAATTTATGCTTAATCAGGATCTTAGTAAAGTACTCTCAGGACACATCAGCCGTTACTCTCTTGTAACTGCTACTGCAAAGCTTGCTCGTGAGATTTCCGACAAAAACCTTGAAGATAAGGTTATCACAACAGAAAAACCTGTTAGTGATGCTCTCAATCAGCTTCTTGAAGGCGAATATAAAATCGTTGAACCCGACGAAATCGCTCATATTTAACTATGGGTATCGGTACACTTTTAGCCAAGGTAGCCGTTGAAGGTCTTGCATACCATTTCGACGCTGTTTATTCATATAAAATTCCGTTGGAATTAGAAGAAAAAGCAGTTTCGGGATGCAGGGTTATGGTGCCTTTTGGCAATGGTAACCGAAAAAAACAAGGACTTATATTGTCTGTGGAGCCGCTTCTTGAAACCCAAAACACAGGAAAACTTAAATCAGTAATCAGTGTTCTTGATAAAGAACCACTTTTTGATGAAGAAATGCTTTCCCTTGTTTTCTGGCTTAAAGAAACAACCTTTTGCACTCTTTATGAGGCTGCAAAAACAATGCTTCCGGCCGGTATAGGTCTTAATTACGTTGTATCTTATATGGTGAAAGAGGTTTCAGAAGAAACCTTGAATAAACTAAACGATGAAGAAATTCAGATTGTTAATTATCTGAAAGATAATTGCAAATATGTTAAAAGAGAAAAGATTTTAAGTGATTTGGGTCTTTCCTCAGATAGTAAAATTCTTGAAAAGCTTGTAAAAAAAGAAATACTTGTAACAAATGTTGATGCAAAGCGAAAAACAGGGGATTTAACTGTTAAAAATGTCCGCCTTGCAGTCAGCGAAGCAGAGGCAGAGGGAATTTTAAAATCCCTTACCCCAAAGCAAAAGAGTGTTGTAAGCCTACTTCTTGATATTGGCGGTGCTTCAGTTAAAGAGGTCTGCTATTTTACGGGTGTAACTCCCGCAGTTATAAATGCAATTGTTAAAAAGGGTTATGCCGAGCTTTATGACAGCGAGATTTACAGAAAGCCAAGATACGAAAAATCTAAAGATAAAGCTCCGTCACCCGAGCTTACAAACTCGCAAAATAAAGCTTTTAATGAGCTTTTAAGTCAGTATAAAAGCGGTAAAGGTTCTGCATCCTTGCTCTTTGGTGTAACAGGTTCAGGCAAAACTCAGGTTTTCCTTAAGCTTATTGAAGAGGTTATCAATGACGGTAAGGATGTTATTGTAATGGTTCCCGAAATCGCTCTTACACCGCAGACTTTAGGAATTTTCTATTCCCATTTTGGCGATAGAGTAGCAGTTTTTCATAGCGCTCTTTCTGCAGGTGAAAGAATTGACGAATGGAAAAGGGTGAAAAACGGTGAAGCGAAAATTGCTATCGGTACCCGTTCTGCAGTTTTTGCCCCATTCCGCAATTTAGGGTTAATTGTTATTGACGAAGAGCAAGAGCATACTTATAAATCGGAAATGAACCCAAGGTATCATGCCCGTGATGTTGCTCGTTTCAGATGCGCTCATAATAACGCACTTTTGCTTTTATCTTCTGCAACCCCCTCAATTGAATCATATAAAAATGCAGTTGACGGCAAATATTCATTTATAAAGCTTACGGAAAGATACGGAAAGGCTGTTCTTCCCGAAGTTGTAACAGTTGATATAAGCGAAACCAAAGGCCCTATAAGTAATGAGCTTTATTCTGCACTTGAAGAATGCCTTGAAGATAATAAGCAAGCTATTCTTTTAATGAACAGAAGAGGCTTTAATACATTTGCCTCTTGCGGTGCTTGTAAGACTGTTTTAACCTGTCCTAATTGCAGTATATCTCTTACATACCATAACGCCAATAATCGCCTTATGTGCCATTATTGCGGTCATTCTCAGGTGTTTACGGACACTTGCCCCGAATGTAACGAAAAAGCCGTAAGATATGCAGGCTTTGGTACGCAGAGAATTGAAGAAGAACTGCAGAATGTTTTCCCGAGTGCGAAAATTCTCCGTATGGATGCAGATACCACAATGGCAAGATATTCCTATCAGGACAAGTTAACCGCATTTGCAAATGGTGAGTATGATATTCTTTTAGGAACTCAGATGGTAGCAAAAGGACTTGATTTCCCGAGAGTTACTCTTGTTGGTGTTATTTCAATAGACCATCAGCTTTATAACGATGATTTCAGAAGCAGTGAAAAAGCCTTTGATTTGCTTACTCAGGTTGTTGGCAGGTCGGGTAGAGGTGATTTCAAAGGAAGAGCCTTTATTCAGACTGTTCTTCCCGATAATGACATTATTGAGCTTTCTGCTGAGCAGGATTATGAATCATTTTATAAAACAGAGAAAATCATAAGGAAAGCTATGGTTTACCCACCGTTTTGCGATATTTGTTCGCTTACCTTTACAAGTGAACAGTTCAATCAATCCGTTGCAGGGGCAAAAATGTTTTTTGAAATGATCAAAAATGCGGTAACAGGGGAGTTCAGTGATGTTAAAATCAATCTTTTAGGGCCCTTGCAGCCTCGTGTTTCAAAAATCAGTAATAAATACAGAAATGTAATCACAGTTAAATGTAAAAATAATAAACGTTTCCGTGAAATGATGTCAAAGCTTTTAAAAGAGTATATGAAAAATGCAAAGTATTCCACGGCAAATGTTACAATAGATATTAATCCACTATCATAGTAGGGAACGGATTAATCCGTTCCGCAAAAAAGGACGATAAAAATGGCAATCAGAAATATCAGGGTTGACGATGACCCTATTTTAAGAAAAAAATCAAGAGTTGTAACAGAATTTAATGACAGACTTTTTGACCTGCTTGATGATATGAAAGAAACAATGTATCATTCAGGCGGTGTTGGTCTTGCAGGACCTCAGGTCGGCGTTCTCAAAAGAGTTGTTGTAATGGATGTCAGCGAGGACAGAAATGAGTTTATCGAGCTCATTAACCCTGAAATAACCTATGAAGAGGGCGAGCAGACAGGTAATGAGGGTTGCCTTTCTCTTCCCGGTCTTTATGGTGTTGTTACAAGACCCAATATAGTTAAAGTAAAAGCACAGAATCGTGAGGGTAAATGGTGCTTGTATAAAGGCGAAGCTCTTAAAGCAAGATGCTTCTGCCACGAAATCGACCACCTTGATGGTATTCTTTATAAAGATAAGCTTGATGAGGGCGAACAACTTTACAGAAACGACGGTGAATAAAATGAAAGTTCTTTATATGGGAACTCCCGATTTTGCGGTTGAACCCTTAAAAGCTCTTATAAATAACGGCTATGATGTTTGCGGTGTTGTAACCCAACCTGATAAACCTGTTGGAAGAAAAGCGATTTTAACACCACCGCCCGTTAAAGTTCAGGCAGAGGAATTTGGTATAAAAGTCTATCAACCGCAAACACTAAAAAACGGTGAAGGAATGGAAATTCTTCGCGAACTTAATCCCGATATAGTTATAGTTGTTGCATACGGAAAGATTTTACCGAAGGATTTTTTGGAATATACAAAATATGGTTGTATAAATATCCACGGTTCAATTCTTCCTAAATACAGAGGTGCCGCACCTATTCAGCGTTGCGTTCTTGATGGTGAAGAGTATGCAGGCGTTACCTCAATGCAGATGGATGTCGGTCTTGATACGGGTGATATGCTCCTTGTTGAAAAAACAAAAATCGGTGAAAATGAAACTGCAGGCGAGCTTTTTGACAGACTTGCTCCAATGGGTGCAGAGCTTCTTATAAAAACTCTTGTTGCCCTCGAAAAAGGTCAAATTGTTCCCCAAAAACAGAATGACGCAGAAAGCACATATGCTTCAATGCTTGATAAATCAATGTCACCTGTGGATTTTTCTAAAACTGCACAGGAGGTTCATAACCAAATCCGCGGTCTTGACCCCTGGCCCGTTGCATTAACTTACCTTGAGGGCAAAACCCTGAAGCTTTTCGGTTCTTCAGTTTCAAAGGATTTAAGTGGAGGTAAGGCAGGGGAAACAAAAACGCTTAAAAACGGACTTGCAATTTTCTGCGGTGACGGTAAAGCAGTTGTTGTTTCTCAGGTGCAGTTTGAGGGCAAAAAACGAATGAATGCCGCAGATTTCTTAAGAGGTCATCCCATTCCTGACGGAACAATTTTAGAATAATTAACATATTGTTAATATGATGTTTTATATTGATTAACTATATTGTTATAAAATTACAGTGAAGAAATTTTTACGTTTTGGAGGTTGATATAATGCCATTCTTTTATTTCGACTATTATTATATTATTCTCATTGTGCCTGTAATTATTGCTTCGCTTATTATTCAGGCAAGATTAAAATCAACTTATGCAAAATATTCTAAAATCGGTAATGCACGTAACATAACAGGTGCTCAGGCAGCTCAGATGGTACTTGGTTACTATGGTATTCACGATGTTACTATTGAACATGTAAGCGGTAGGCTTTCAGACCATTATGACCCGAGAAGCAAGGTTATCCGCCTTTCTGACGGAGTGTTCAACGGTTCTTCCATTGCTGCGGTTGGTGTTGCTTGCCACGAAGCTGGCCACGCGGCTCAGCATGCAGAGGCTTATGCACCAATAAAAATAAGAAACCTTATTTTGCCTGTTTGCAATATCGGTTCGACTCTTTCAATGCCCTTGCTTATTGCAGGTGTTCTTTTCGGTTATGAACCGCTTATCTGGATTGGTATCGGCTTTTTCTCATTTGTTGCAGTTTTCCAGTTAATAACCTTACCTGTTGAATTTAATGCAAGTAAAAGAGCATTAAATGTTATTGAATCAAACGGACTTCTTTCTTTTGAAGAGAAAAACGGTGCTGCAAAAGTTTTGAAAATGGCTGCTATGACTTATGTTGCGGCTTTGGCAACAAGCATAGCGCAGATTTTAAGATTAGTATTACTCTACGGTGGCAGGAGAAACAGAAGATGAGTAAATCGGCAAGGCAGATTGCCTACGAAATACTTTTGAAAATTCAGGTTGATGATGCCTATTCCAACCTTGCAATAGACAGTGCTGTTAAGATGTATAATCCTGACAGCACTGATTGTGCTTTTATTTCCCGCCTTGTTTATGGGGTTACTGAGCGAAAAATAACCCTCGATTACACCATTTCGCAGTATCTTTCAAAGCCTATTAAGAAAACAAAACCTGAAATTCTCACGGTTTTGCGATTGGGAGCATATCAGCTTCTTTTTATGGATAAAATCCCCCAAAGTGCCGCAGTTAATGAAAGTGTAAAGCTAACAAAAGCAAATAAATGCGACTTTGCATCAGGACTTGTTAATGCAGTTTTGAGAAAAATCGGTCAAAAGGGACTTGTTATAAATGATAACTTAACGGAAACAGAAAAAATATCTGTTACTTATTCAATGCCTGAAGACACTGTCAGGTTTTTAATTCACCATTACGGAAAAGAGAATACAGAAGAATTTCTCAAAGCATCTCTTGAACCCAAAGAGATTTATATAAGAGTTAATACAGTTAAAACAACAACTGAAGAATTAAAAGTTTTATTATTAAGAGAAAATGTAAAAGTATTCGATACATATATAAAGAATGCTTTAAAAATAGAAATCAATAATGCGGTTTATAACCTTGAAAGCTTTAAAAAAGGTCTTTTTCACGTTGAGGATTTATCATCTCAGCTTTGTGTTGAAGCTCTTGAATTGTTTCCTGAAGCAACTGCTGTTGATGTTTGTGCAGCTCCCGGAGGTAAAACCTTTACTGCCGCTCAGTATATGGAAAATAAAGGAATACTTTATTCCTGCGATATTTATTCGCAAAGGACCGATTTAATTAAAGACGGTGCAGAGCGATTAGGTCTTGACTGTGTTAGACCTTTTGTGAATGATGCAACAATTTTTAATGAAGAGTTACCACAAATGGACAGAGTTCTTTGTGATGTCCCTTGTTCAGGTCTTGGAATAATCGGTAAAAAGCCTGAAATTAAATATAAAAAGCTTGATGATACAAAGTCTTTACTGCCAATTCAGAAGCAGATACTTTTAACATCTTCAAAATATGTTAAAAGCGGTGGCAGACTTGTTTATTCAACCTGCTCTGTTAACCCTAATGAAAACAGAAAAATCTGTGACGCCTTTTTAAAAGATAATCCTGATTTTTATTCTGTTAAAGCTTTGCCACACATTGAAAGAGCAGTTGATGAGGGTGACTATTTGACCCTTTTCCCGCATAAAAATAATTGTGACGGCTTTTTTATAGCTGTTTTCCACAGAAAGTAAGGTACTATGGAGAAAAAAGATATTGTTTCAATGAATTTTGAAGAGCTTTCTTCAGAATTTAAAGAAATGGGACTTCCCAAATTCAGAGCAACTCAGGTTTATGATTGGCTACATAAAAAATGCGTTGCTTCCTTTGAGGAAATGACCAATATTTCTAAGGATTTGATAGCGAAATTAAATGACAATTTTGTCATTTTTACCTGTTCTATTGAAAAAAAGCTGGTTTCGCGGTATGATAATACAGTAAAATACCTGTATTCTTTGCCTGATGGGGAATACCTTGAATGTGTGGTTATGGATTATAAATATGGCCATACAATATGCGTTTCAACTCAGGTCGGTTGTAAAATGGGTTGCGCTTTCTGTGCTTCGGGTATCGGTGGCTTCAAGCGTCAGTTAGCACCATCAGAAATTCTCGGGCAGATTTATGCCGCTCAAAGAGATTTGGGATTAAGAATTTCTCGTATTGTTTTAATGGGGATGGGAGAGCCTCTTGATAATTTCGATAATGTAATGCGCTTTTTAGAGCTTGTAAGCGATGAAAAAGGGCTTAACATCGGTATGAGGCATATTTCTCTTTCCACAAGCGGAATAGTACCCAGAATATATGATTTGCTTGAAAGAGATTTACAGCTTACCTTATCTGTTTCTCTTCACGCACCTAATGATGAAATCCGTTCAAAAATAATGCCGGTTAATAAAAGCTGGAATGTTGATGAGCTTCTTAAGGCTTGCAAAATCTATGGTGATAAAACATCAAGAAGAATATCTTTTGAATATGCAATGATGAAAGGCGTTAATGATACACCTGAATGTGCAAAAGAGCTCGGAGCAAAATTAAAAGGTATTCTTTGCCATATAAACCTTATTCCTGCCAATGAAGTGCCTGAAAAAGGTCACGAAAGAAGCAGTGATAATGATATTCAGAATTTTAAAAATATACTTGAAAGAGCAGGGCATACGGTAACAATCCGCCGTACTCTCGGTTCTGATATAAATGCTTCCTGCGGTCAGTTACGTAGGGAGAAAATGAAAGAAGATAATGCTTGAAAGGGGTGAAACACCGTGAAAATTTTGGGAAAAACCGATATAGGTCTTGTTCGTGAAACTAATCAGGACGCTTTTTCCTTTGGCAGTTTTGATGATGGCAACTGTTGGGCAGTTGTTTGCGATGGAATGGGCGGTGTTTCCGGCGGTCAGGTAGCAAGTGCAATCTGTGTTGAAAAGGTTTCAGAAGCTCTTAAACGCGGTTATCGTAATGAAATGACCATAAGTAGCGCGAAAAATCTTTTAACAACAGCAATTAACGCCGCAAACTCTGCAGTGTTCAAGCAATCTCAGGAAAATTATGAATTTAAAGGAATGGGCACAACTGTTGTAGCGGTACTTGTTTTAGGTAATATTGGTGTTGTTGCTCATGTTGGTGACAGTCGTGCATATCTCTTGAAAGATGAAATCAAACCAATAACTAAGGACCATTCTTTTGTTCAGTTGCTTATTGATACAGGGAAAATTACCGAAGAAGAGGCAAAAAATCACCCGGACAGAAATGTAATAACAAGAGCAGTTGGTATAGAGCACGTTGTTGATGTGGAAATAGATATTGTTGACATTAACAATAATGATAAATTGCTTATTTGCACAGACGGACTTAATGGTTATGTCCCTGATGCTGATATATTAAAAATAGTTAACGAATACGGTGATTCTTCAACCGAAAAACTTGTGGAAACGGCAAATAATGCAGGCGGTCGCGATAATGTGACAGTTGTCATTATAGCCGAAGATGTTCAAGGAGAGTAAGTATGGAAAATTATGTAGGTAAAAGACTTGACGGTAGATATGAAATTCAGGATGTTATCGGTGTTGGCGGTATGGCTGTTGTTTACAAGGCATACGACAATATTGATGACAGAATTGTTGCTGTAAAGGTGCTTAAAGAAGAGTACCTTGCAAATGAGGAGTTCCGTCGCAGATTTAAAAATGAATCCAAAGCCATTGCAGTTTTGTCCCATAATAACATTGTTAAGGTTTATGATGTCAGCTTTGGTGACAGATTGCAGTATATCGTAATGGAATATATTGAGGGCATCACCCTTAAAGAATATATTGAAAAACGCGGAGTTATTGATTGGAACGAAGCATTGTTCTTTATTATTCAGATTCTCCGTGCTCTTCAACACGCTCACGATAAGGGTGTTGTTCACAGAGATGTTAAACCTCAGAATATTATGCTTCTTGAAAACGGCACAATTAAAGTTGCAGACTTTGGTATTGCAAGATTCAGCCATAGCGAAAGCCGTACCGTTACAGAAAAAGCAATCGGCTCTGTTCACTACATAAGCCCCGAACAAGCAAAAGGTGAGCTTACCGATGAAAAAGCAGATTTATATTCTGTTGGTATAATGCTTTATGAGATGCTTACAGGTAAATTGCCCTTCGATGCAGATAATGCAGTGAGCGTTGCGCTTATGCAGGTTAATAATGAAGCTGAGCTTCCTCGTTCAATTAATTCACGCATTCCTGTTGGGTTTGAGCAGATTACTGTTAAAGCAATGCAGAAAAGCACTCGTGAACGTTATCAGAGTGCCGCAGAAATGCTTATGGATTTAGAAGAGTTAAAAAGAAATCCCAATATAAAATTTGATTATCAGACTTATTCTGCAGATTTAGATGCAACTCGTCCTATAGGGAAAATTCAGGAGAAAACACGTACTATTCCCGTAGTAAAGAGTGCAACTGCAGAGGTTCAGGAAAAGCCGTTAATGGTTTCTCCCTCTGCAGAGGTTCAGAAAAGAGTAAGAACTATTTCAGAAGCTGATGAAATTGAAGCGGTTCAGGATGTTGAGAAAAAAGGTATAAATAAAAAAGCAATAATTGCAGGTGTTGCGGTTGCAGTTGTTTTGTTCCTTATCATTCTCTTATGTGCAAAGCTTTTCGGTAAAAAAGATATTGAGGTTGATAGCTTTGTTGGTATGAACTATGAGCTTCAGATTAAAGATAACGAAGAGTATAATGAAAAATATAATTTTGAAGTTTATTACGCATCTTTCTCTGATGCTGAAGAGGGTTGCGTATATGACCAGGATCCCAAAGCCGGTACATCTTTGCCCGAGGGTTCAACAGTAATTCTTTATGTTGCCAAAACAGGCGAGGGTCAGGTTATTCCTGATTTCACAGGCAAAAACTTCCGTGAAGCAAGCGATACTTTAGAAACATTAGGTTTCAAGGTAGTTGTTGTTCCAACAGAGGATAGCTCAGTTACTGTCGGTCAGGTTATAAAAACAGACCCTGCAGCCAATACTACTGTTTCAGTTGGCACAACTGTTACTATTTATTATGCAGCAGATACTGATTCCGATAAGCTTTTCAAAATGCCTAAGCTTGAAGGAAAATCTCTTGATGATGCAAAAGAAATACTTGAAGAAAACGGACTTGTGCTTTACAAGGTTGAAAGTGCAGACAGTAGCGTTGAAAAAGACTATGTTCTCAGTCAGTCTCCTGCAGATGGTTCACCTGTCAGAGAGGGCGATACTGTTGTTCTTACTGTTAGTTCAGGTTGCGTGAATGCGCAGAAAACATTGACATTACCTAAGGTCGGAACAGTTACGGTTAAAGTATCTCTTGATGGTGAAGTTGTGAAAACAGAAAGTGTTAATACTTCGCTCAATAATAATTATGTAGTATCAGCAAGCGGTAGCGAAGAAAACTCAGAACTTACTGTTTACCTTAATGAAGCTCTTTTCTATGAAGCAACAGTTAACTTCACAAGAGAACCTGCTAAATTCACAAAAGAAAAGACATATGATGTTGCATTCTATGCTGATGTTCTTGGACTTAGCGAAACAGAAGCTGTAAACACTCTTAATAGCCTTGGTTATAAGAATATCACAGTTAAATATGAAGAAAGCTTTGAAAAAGAGGGTACTGTAATTAACCAGTCTCCTGCATATTCAACTGCACCTAATCTTGATAAAACAACTAATATTGTTCTTACTGTTTCTAAAAAGGATGTAACCGAACCTACTCAACCAACTCTTCCCGAAGAAAGCAGTACAGAAGAACAGACAGAGTTACAGGTACAGTAATTTATGGAAAAAGTTTTAGAGGGAATAATAATCAAAGGTATCGGCGGTTTCTATTATGTAGAAGCCGCCGGAGAGGTTTTTGAATGCAAAGCAAGAGGAGCATTCAGAAAGAAAAAAATAACACCTCTTGCAGGTGATAATGTAACAATCACAGTTCGTCAGGACAGAGAAAATACAATTGACGAAATCCACGAGAGAAAGAACTTTCTTTTAAGACCTCCCGTTGCTAATATTGATACTCTTATAATAGTTTCATCTGTTAAAGAGCCTGTTCCGAGCCTTCTTGTTATTGATAAATTAACCGCAATAGCCGTTGATAAAGGAATAAAGCCTTGCGTAGTGTTTTCAAAAAGCGATTTAGGAGATACAAGCGAGCTTGAAAAGGTATATAAAAAAGCGGGTATAGATGTTGCTTCTGTTTGTTGCAAAACAGGCGAGGGTATCGAAAAAGTAAAAGAAATGATAGGGGACGGTATCACTGTTTTCACAGGTAATACAGGTGTTGGAAAATCCTCTCTTTTAAATTGCATTGATGAACGTTTTTCACTTGCAACAGGCGAGGTAAGCGATAAGTTAGGTCGCGGTCGCCATACCACAAGAGAGGTAACTCTTTATCATATCGGAAATGGTCTTGTGGCAGATACTCCCGGCTTCTCTTCCCTTGATATTGAGCAGAGCAGTGAGATTATTGTTAAAGAAAACTTGCCTTTTTGTTTTCCTGAATTCAGTGAATATCTTGGTAAATGCAAGTTTTCAAGCTGTTCTCATACAGTTGAAAAAGGTTGTTGCATTTTAGATGCTCTTAAAGATGGCATTATACATCAGAGCAGACATAATAACTATGTTGCAATGTATAATGAAGTTAAAGACTTAAAGGAATGGCAACTGTAACACTTTTAAAAAACATTCATATTATGTAACAAATACATAAGGAGTGGTGCTTTGTGAAAGTTGTTGTATGTCGCAGTCCTAAGTTTTTAAGAGGTTTTCTTAAGCTTATGTTTGGAATTAAAGATGAATAAATACATAAAAGAACTCGGTCAAAAAATGACCGAGTTCTTTTATAATACTACATCAGAATTTAACTCTTTCTCCTGTATGTGCGTTAACGATTGCCTTATGAACACCGATATAGGTGTTGGAGATATATTTATCAAGATGCAGGCTGCCGAAGAACCAACGCTGGAATTCACTGCATTTTGAAAGCTCATCAAAATAAGCGTTGAGAGTTGTAACTCGTACTGCTTCGCTTTCGCCAAGCTTTAAAAAGCCTTTGATAGTTGAGGAGGGCTCGTGAGTGATGATAACATCAATCTTGCAGTTGTTCTTTTCAAGATTTTCCGCACCTTCCAGAAGCTCTTCTTTTGAAGGGATTTCGTATTTAAGCCAGGGATTATCTTCAAGCCTTGAATCAAGGTCAGGACTTTCACCACCACCCATAGTAAAGATTTTAAGACCATCAATGTTAAAAACCTGACCGCGCATAAGGTGGTAAATATTATCGGAAATCTGATGAACCTTGCCACCATTCCAGGTTGTGAGAGGGTAGCCGTTTAAGAGGTCAAAGTTTTCGTGAGTTCCGTCAATAAAGCAGATATTGTATTTTCTTTTTGAAAATGCTTTAAGTATCTTTTGTTCTGCTTTTGATTTGTCCCAGATAAAGCCGAAATCACCGCAAACGATTAAGGTATCGCCCTCGTTTAAATTCTTTAAAACTGATTTGGAAAGTCTTTCAGGGTCGCCGTGAGTATCTCCGGTAACAAAAACCATAATTTTGTTCTCCTTTTTTTGAAAAATAGTATTTAATTTTGTAAAGAAAAATGATATACTTAAACAAGCCTCCCTGGCGAAGGGAGGGGGACCACGCCGAAACTTGTTTTGGTGTGGTGGAGGGTTCTAGCACCGAGAGGTGCGTAGAATAAAATCCTTTACCATATTATCAAACCTATAATATAACATTTCACGGTGATTGTCTATGAAAAAATTGCTGATTTTAATAAATTGTTTGATTTTAATACTATCTTTGTGCACACCTGCTTTTGCAACAGAAGCAGAGGAAGACAAAGTTAAAACTAAGGGCGAGTATTACGATATTGAAGCACCTGACTATGAAACAGGTATCGCCCTTCTTGTTAATGCGGATACAGATACAGTTATATACAGTAAAAATGCTGATAAAATAACTGCACCTGCTTCTCTTACTAAAATTGTAACTGCTTTGGTTGTTCTCAACGAATGTAATGATTTGCAGAAGAAAATCACTTGCTCTTATGATGCCATTCATAGTCTTGATGGTACAGGCAGTTCTGTTGCAGGTCTTGTGGATGGTGAAAAAACAACTCTTGAAATGCTTTTATTCTGTTTGTTTTTGCCAAGTGCCAACGATGCCGCTGCAGTTCTTGCAGAAGAGTTCGGTGATGGCAAAGCAGAGAACTTTGTTGCAAAAATGAATGCCTTTGTGCAAGAATTGGGTTGTCAAAATACTCATTTTGCCAATGCTCACGGACTTGACGATGAATCTGTTAAGGGTTTTGAAAGTGATACCCAGAACAGAACAACTGCAGGTGATATGTATCTTATTGCAAAGAAAGCTTTGCAGAATGATACAATTGTTAAAATGTCTTCAAAATATGGTAAAACAATGCCTAAAACCAATAAGAGTGATATAAGATACCTTTATAACACTAATCCGCTTCTTAACAGCTATTCGGAATATTATTACGAAGATGCAATAGGTCTTAAAACAGGTACAACTGATAAAGCAGGTGCTTGCCTTATTTCCAGCGCAACAAAAGATGGTTATACATATATTTCCATCGCAATGAAAGGTGAAACGGAAAAGATAATTGACGGTAAGCCTTATAACACCGCATTTCTTATGTGCCGTTATATGCTTCGTTGGGCATTCAACAATGTTAAAATGAAGGTTATTGCCGATGATAACTATATCTTAGGCGAGGTTGGGGTTAAATTCGGTCGCGGTGCAGATTATGTTGGTCTTGTTCCTAAATCGTCTGTTGCAACAGTTATTCACGAAGATTTAACCATTGATGATTTAACAGTCAAGCTTTCCGATTCATTCCCCGAAACAGTTGATTCACCAATTGAGAAAGGAGAGAGCGTAGGAAAAGCTCAGCTTATGTATAAGGATGTTGTTGTTGCAGATGTGGACCTTGTTGCTTTCCAGACTGTTAAGAAAAATTATCTTTGGGCAATGTTCAATTGGATTGAGGGGATTGCAACCTCAAAAGCATTCTTAGTTGTGCTTCTTGTTGTAGCAATTGTTATAATCGTTCTTTGGTTCGGAACTAAAAATCAGCGTAAGCGCAAAAAACGTCGTAAGCAAAGAGTTGAGGTTGTGAAGGACTATAGTAAATTGGCTAAGTAAATTAAAGTAAATATACAAACTATACAATGTGGATTTTGTGTTTTGTTGCAAATTTCACATTGTTTTTTATTGAAAAATGTAATTTGCCACAAGAGAAAAACATATAAAAAACAAAGAAAAACGGAGAAAATAAGAGATAGCAAGAATTATTTTAAAATCAGGTAAAAAAAGTGTTGACTTTGAAACTTCCTTATGATAATATATCAAAGCAATGAAGAGGGAAAAACCCTCAGAACTATTACGGAGGTAACTGTTATGTCTACTTATATGCCCAAAGGCAAACCCGAGCGCCAGTGGTATGTTCTTGACGCAGAAGGCAGAACTCTCGGCGAAGTTGCTGTTGAAGCTGCTGTTCTTCTTCGTGGTAAGCACAAACCTACATTCGCTCCTCACGCAGACTGTGGCGACAGCGTTATCATCATCAATGCTGCTAAGGTTGTTCTCACAGGTAACAAACTTGAAGACAAAATCTATTATCATCACACAGGCTATGTTGGTAACATGAAATCCGTTAAATACGGCATTCTCATGAAAGAAAAACCCGAGTTCGCAATGCAGAAAGCTGTTAAGGGTATGCTTCCCGATAACACTCTCGGCAGAGCTGCTATGGCTCGTCTTCGTGTATATGCAGGTGCAGAACACGAACAGACAGCTCAGAAGCCTATCGTTAGAGAATTTTAAGGGAGGAGGCACTAATTATGTACGAAAGTAAAGCTTATTTCTACGGCACAGGTAGAAGAAAAAAATCCGTTGCACGTGTTCGTGTATATCCCGGTACAGGTAAAGTTACAATCAACGACAGAGATATTGACGATTATTTCGGTCTTGAAACTCTTAAACTTATCGTTCGTCAGCCTCTCGCTCTTACAGAGAGTCTTGAAAAATACGATGTTGTTTGTCGCGTAAACGGTGGTGGCGTTACAGGTCAGGCTGGTGCTATCCGTCACGGTATCGCAAGAGCTCTTCTTCAGTCTGAAGACGATGTTCGTCCCGTTCTTAAGAAAGCAGGTCTTCTCACTCGTGACCCCAGAATGAAAGAAAGAAAGAAATACGGTCTCAAAGGCGCACGTCGTGCTCCCCAGTTCAGCAAGAGATAATCAGTATTATTTCAAAACATTCAAAACCCCCGAAACCTTTGGTTTTACGGGGGTTTACTTTTATTGCAATGAGGTTGATCAGATGGAAGATAACAAGAATTTTTTGGGAACTGCTCCCGTGGGAAAATTGCTTTTTAAATTAGCAATTCCCACTGTTATTGCCCAAATTATTAATATGCTTTACAATATTGTTGACCGCATTTATATAGGTCATATTCCCGAAGAGGGAAGCCTTGCTCTTACAGGTGTTGGCGTTTGTATGCCGATTATTATGATTGTCACGGCTTTTGCTGCATTGGTGAGTGCAGGTGGTGCTCCGCGTGCTTCTATTTTTATGGGCAAGAAAGATAATAATTCTGCCGAAAAAACCTTAGGGAATTGTTTTATGTTACAGATTATATTATCTGCGATTCTTACGGTTGTTTTGCTGATTTGGAGCGAGGATTTGCTGTTAAGCTTTGGTGCAAGTAAAAACACAATAAGCTATGCAACAGATTATATGAGCATTTATGCAGTGGGTACAATTTTTGTTCAATTAACTCTTGGTATGAACGCCTTTATTACTGCTCAGGGCTTTACTAAAATATCAATGATTTCAATAATAATTGGTGCAGTTTGTAATATTATTCTTGACCCGATTTTTATTTTTGTTTTTGATATGGGTGTTAAAGGCGCTGCCTATGCTACAATATTTTCTCAGGCGGTTTCTTGTATATGGGTTGTAAGCTTTTTATTCGGTAAAAAGACTCTAATCAAGCTTAAATTTTCTAATATTAAATTATCACCAAAAATCATTTTACCTTGTGTTGCTCTCGGAACTGCAACATTTATTATGCAGTCAAGTGAAAGCGTTATATCAGTTTGCTTTAATTCCTCCTTGCTCCGTTATGGTGGGGATATTGCAGTAGGAGCTATGACGATTTTAACAAGCGTAATGCAGTTTGCAATGTTGCCTCTTCAAGGTATCGCTCAGGGTGCTCAACCAATATTGAGTTTTAATTATGGTGCGAAAAATCCCGGAAGAGTTAAAAAGACATTTAAGATATTACTTGTGTCTTGCCTGGTGTATTCAGTAAGTTTATGGATACTTATAATGCTGTTCCCGAAAGTATTTGCAGGTATATTTACTCCTGATGCGGAGCTAATTGATTTCACCGCACGTGCTCTTCGTGTTTATCTTGCAGGAATTTTCCTTTTTGGTATTCAGATTGCTTGTCAGATGACATTCACATCCCTCGGAAAAGCGGTTAACTCTATTGTTGTTGCTGTAGTCAGAAAATTTGTACTGTTAATTCCTTTGATTTATATAATTCCTCAGATGGTTTTAAATAAAACAATAGGCGTTTATATGGCAGAACCGGTTGCTGATGTTATAGCAGTTACATTTACAGCAATACTCTTTTATTTTCAATTTAAAAAAGCTATGAAAGCTTTAGAAAACTAAAAAAACAGGTTCACAAAAAGTTTTAGCTTTTTGTGAACCTGTTGAAATTTTATAATTAAAATCAGTCTTCGTCTGCAAAGAAGTATGTTTTCTTGTCTGCATCGGGGTCTGCAAGACCGTTGTAATCATTGTAAGCTTTAGCCATTTTGTTGAAGTTCTTGATAAGGATGAAATCGCCAAGAACAAGACCGAAGATTGAGAAGATAACAACGAGTGCACCGCCTTCGCTGAACTTAAGGTCGTAGCGTTCTGCATTTTCCTGAAGTCTGTTAGCAAGCTTGCATCTCCAAACAAGACCGAAGATACCAACAGTGATGATGCTTAAAAGAACAACATATTTGAATTTCATTGTCTTTTTTCCGTCGCCTTCGCAAAGAGCGTTAACGTCTTTAGTATATTTACCCCAGAAAACAAGAGCATAAATACCAAGTGTGAGGAATGAGAAAAGGTAGTAAGCAACAAGGCTTCTTTCTTTCATATTTTTCATTTTACAAAACTCCTTTGAGCAGTTTTTATTTACCAATTCAGTATATTATATTTTTTTATAAAAATCAAGTGTTTTCGGAAGATATGCTTGAATGAGCAATGTTTTGACTATCAAGTGCTGCTTTTCGCTCTTTTAATTGCCGTTCAACATCTTCTCTGTGTTCCTTGCTGTCTTTAATAAATGAAATTGTAATAAGATAAAGAATTGCACCAACAACAGGGCCTAACATAAACATAGGCCATTGCCATCTTAAAAATTTTGCATTTTGTTTTATACCTGATTGGAGGAGCGAGCTGTCATATTTAAGGTAGCTTAACATTCTGCCCTCAATAAATGTTGTAACAGCAGTAGTCATTTTTGTTGTGAAATTCTGCATTGAGAAAGAAACACCCTCAGTACGAACACCCGTTTTAAGCTCTACCTCATCGATGGAGTTGCTTGTAAGTGTTCTGTGAGCAATGTCCATAAGGCTACCGGGGAGATTTACAAGTGAAATCAGCGCACTCATTATAATGAACTGTGGCCAGGAGTTGTAACCAACAAAATAAGCAATAACTCTGATTGCGATAGCGGCAACCTGAGATATTACAAGAAGTTTTTTCATACCTCCGACTTTTTCTGCAATTTTGTTAGCGAAAAATATAGCCGCCGTACCCGGAATACCTGCAAGCAGACCAAAAAGAACCTCAAGGGATTTACCGTTTGTGAAAGTAATTGCATTTTCAAAGAAATATGCATTCTGCACTTTCGGGCAAAATCCTTGTGAAAATCTTGCAAGAGAAATAAGCAAAAGGGTGGGGTTGTGCCTGAGTATTGTAAGAGATTTAAAAACGCTTTCTTCAGGTTCGCCTCCCTCAACTAATTCATTAATTTTATGGGCTCTCATGGAAAGAATTTCGCCACCAAGACCGAAAACAGCACCGAAAATAATGAATACATACATATCATCAATACCTGCACTGTTAAGCATTGTTCTGAATTGTTGGAATAATCCGCAAATTGCACCACCTGCACCTGCACCAATTGAAACCCATTGAGCAATCCTCGCTCTTTCATTGGAATGAGGAGAGGCGAGAGCAATCATACCCCAAAGACCAACATCCTGGAAAGAGTAGAAAAAGTCCCAGATAATATAAACGATGAATATGTAAATAATTTTTCCGTTTTCGTCGAAAGGTACATTCATAAATAATAAAGCTGACAATGCACCGATAATTGGCGGAAAATATAAAAGATATGGTCGCAATTTGTTGTATGGCTTATGTCTTCTTCTATCAATAGTTGCTCCAACAATGGGGTCGTTGATAGCATCCCAGACATAAGTCAGTGAGAAAATATTACCAACTTTTTTAGGGTCGATTTTTAAAAGATTGATGCAGAAATACCTGATCCAACCTGAGATATAACCGTAAGAAATGTTTTGACCCGTTAAACCTACCGCATAGTTCAAAACATCTCTGTTTGCAACATAACCTTCAGCTTTTGGTTCTTTCTGAAAAAAGTAACCTAAAGACATTTTGCCCATAATATCACCCCTATAGTTCAATTATATATCACATTGAAACTCTTTGCAATTAAGTATTTTTCATCAGTTGTAGAAAAACAAGATAGTTATTTAGTAACAGTATATAAATGTATGAAAAATAGGGTTAAAAAGTACCTGTTAATCATTGACATTCTTCTTAATATATGTGATAATATACGGTGAATGATTTTTTACTAAGGGGGAGTTTTTTGTGATTAAAGAACTCGCAAAACAGTACGATCCTAAAAACGTTGAGGAGCGTATATATAAAACCTGGCTTGATGGTAAATATTTCCATGCTAAGTGCGAAGAGGGTAAGCCTACCTATACCATCGTTATTCCGCCACCCAACATTACAGGTCAGCTTCATATGGGACATGCTCTTGATAATACTCTTCAGGATATTTTGATTAGATTTAAAAGAATGCAGGGTTATAATGCGCTCTGGGTTCCGGGAACTGACCATGCCTCAATTGCAACTGAAGCTAAGATTGTTGAAGCAATGAGAGAAGAAGGTATATCTAAGGAAGACATCGGAAGAGATGGATTCCTTGAACGTGCATGGGAATGGAAGAAACAGTATGGTGGACGTATTGTTTCCCAGCTTAAGAAGATGGGTTCTTCCTGCGACTGGGACAGAGAACGTTTCACTATGGATAAGGGCTGTAATGAGGCAGTAAAAGAAGTATTCGTTA